>NZ_JACCCA010000014.1:0-113209 GCF_013408815.1 Rhodanobacter sp. K2T2
GCAGGGACACAAAAAAATCCGGCCTTCAACAGGTGAAGGCCGGATTCTTGGGACGCCTTGGCTACGATGCAATGCTTAAGTGAACAGCATTACGCTGTTATCCGGGGTTTACGTCGATGCGGGGATACTTGTTCGGCTGCACGTGATGACCAAGAGGCTTGCGGCCGGAGGCCGTGCGTCAGGTGAGCGGACACGACTCGCGCTGGACGGCGCCGGCTGCAAGCCTCTTGGCCAATGCGTTCGCGACCTATTTTCCGGCGCCCGGTTTATCCCGCGTCACGAGCCGGTGGAGGCTTTGGCCTCTTTCTCCGACGGTGCCGATGCCATCGTCCGATAGTCGCGCGGAGTCATGCCGACCGTAGCCTTGAATTGCCGGGCGAACGCGCTCTGGTCGACGAAGCCGCAGGAAAGCCCGATGGAGGCGACGGTGTCGCTCCCCTGCAGCGCGCGCATCGCGGCTTCGATGCGGATTTTGGTGAGCACCTGCTGCGGGGTCAGTTGGAATACACGTCGAAAGTGACGCTCCAGCTGCGCGATCGACAGCGCGGCCAGTCCGGCCAGCGCCTGCACGCGAAGGCTTTCGGCGTAGTGCTCGTTCATGTAATTGAGCACGCGACGCAGGCGATCGTAGGTAGGGTGTCGACCGTCAGGCTGGCCCAGGTCGCGCGAGATGCCGATGACGCCGCGAATTTCATCGCGCACGATCAGCGGTCGCTTGCAGGTAAGGCACCAGCCCGGCGCGCGGTTGTTGAAAATATGCACTTCCAGCTGGTTTTCGATGATTTCGCCGGTGAGCACGCGCCGATCCTGAGCGGCGTAGGAGCCGCCCATGGTGGACGGGAACAGCTCGGTGACGCTTTTGCCGATGACCTGATGGCGCTGTTTCAAACCCAGCCGCCGCACCAGGGTCAGGTTGGCATGCGTATAACGCCCCGCGGTGTCCTTGACGAAGAACACCGCGTCGGGCAGCGCATCGAACAGCGCCTCTATTTCATCGGCAGAAATCTTCATACGAGTCGACGGCTCCACAACCTTGCCAGAACGGATGCGACGAAGGGTTGGCTCTCGGCACACCTAATCATAGACGGCGTTGACACCTGGGCGGCAAGCTTTTCCATCCGGTTCCCGAAAAGAACCGCCCGCGACCACTGTGCCGAATTCCGCACTCAATGCCCGCAAGGCTTTCTAGACGCGCCGGGCCGGCGAAGGCGAGCATGAGTGCATGCAGACTATCGACTTTATCGATTCACATACCGGCGGCGAACCCACGCGTGTGGTGCTGGCCGGCTTTCCCGATCTGGGCAACGGCACGCTGGCCGAGCGGCGCAACCTGTTTCGCAGCCATTACGACCTGTGGCGCCAGGCGATTGCATGTGAACCGCGCGGTTCGGACACCATGGTGGGCGCCCTGCTCCTGCCGCCACAGGACCCCACCGCCTGCGCGGGGGTGATCTTCTTCAACAACGTCGGTTATCTGGGCATGTGCGGTCACGGTACGATCGGCCTGATCACCACGCTGCTGCATCTGGGTCGCATTGCGCCGGGCAAGCATCGGCTGGAAACCCCGGTGGGCATGGTCGGCGTGGAGCTGCATGCCGACGGCCGCGTGGCCGTCGACAACGTCGAAAGCTATCGCCATGCCAAAAATATCGAACTGGACGTGCCGGGCTACGGCAAGATCCATGGCGATGTCGCGTGGGGTGGCAACTGGTTTTTCATCACCAACGATACGCCACTGCCGCTGACGCTGGCGAACCAGCGCGGTTTGACCACGTATACCGAGGCGGTTCGCGCGGCGCTGGCGGCCGCCGGCATCACCGGCGCGCAGGATGCCGAGATCGACCATATCGAGATCAATGCCGGGTCGACCCAGGACGACGCCGACGCGTGCAATTTCGTACTGTGCCCGGGCATGGCCTACGACCGTTCGCCGTGCGGCACCGGCACCAGTGCCAAGGTGGCTTGTCTGGCGGCGGATGGCAAGCTGGAGCCGGGACGCGTCTGGCGCCAGGCCGGTATTCTGGGCAGCGTCTTCGAAGCGCAGTATCGGTCCGGCGCGCACGGCGTTCTGCCGCGCATCACCGGTACCGCCCACGTGACGGCACAAGGCCAGCTGTTGCTCGACGAGCGCGATCCGCTGGTCTGGGGCATCGGCGCCTCGTGAAAAGTTATGACCTGGTCGTAGTGGGCGCAGGCATCGTCGGTGCCGCTTGCGCCGACTATGCCAGCGCCCAGGGTCTGCGCGTGGCCATGGTCGAACCGGGCCCCGTCGGCGGCGTGGCCACCGCGGCGGCGATGGGTCATCTGGTGGCGATGGACGACGATCCGGCCGAACTGGCGCTGGCGCACTACTCGCTGGGCCTATGGGACGAGTTCGTCGATCTGCCGCAGGCCGAATTCAGCCGCTGCGGCACCTTGTGGGTAGCCAGCAACGCCGATGAATATGCCTCGATCCCGGCCAAGCTGGCGCGACTCGCGGCAGTGGGCGTCGTGGCCGAGCAAGTCGACGCCGAGCAGCTCTATCGACTGGAACCCGCGCTCGCCCCCGGTCTGGCGGGAGGCATGCGGGTACCGAACGAGGCCGTCGTGTATCCGCCCGGCGTGGCGCGCTATCTGGTGGATCGTGCGATCGCGCGCGGCGCCGCCTGGTATCCACAGCGTGCGCATCAGTTGACCGGCAGCGGCGTGCGCTTGAACGACGGCACCAAGCTCGACGGCAACGTGCTGATCGCCACCGGCTGCGCTCTGCCGCAGCTGCTTCCCGAATTGCCGGTGCGCGGTCGCAAGGGGCATCTGGTCATCACCGATCGTCACCCCGGCCTGGTCCATCACCAGCTGCTTGAGCTGGGTTACGCCGACAGTGCACACGGCGATGCCGACAGCAGCGTCGCCTTCAACGTGCAGCCGCGGCCGACCGGACAGATTCTGATCGGGTCGTCGCGCGAATACGGCAGCCAGACCTCGGATATCTCCATGGCGATGGTGCGCCGGATGCTGGCACGTACGCTGCAGTTTCTTCCTGGCTTGAACGGGCTCGACGCCCTGCGTATCTGGACCGGCTTTCGCCCGGTCAGCGTGGATGGACTGCCGTACCTGGGAAAAGTGCCGCAACGCGCCAATCTGTGGGTCGCCGCCGGTCACGAAGGCCTGGGCGTCACTACGGCGCTGGGCAGCGCGCGGGTGGTGATCGATCAAATGCTCGGAAACGTTCCGGCGATCGATCCGCGTCCCTACGATCCGATGCGGGTGGCGGCATGAAGCCGGCGCTGATCCGCTTGCAGATCAACCATCGCACGGTCGAAGTCGTCGCCGGCAGCAGCGTGGCGGCCGCGATCGCGGCCGCTCAATCACCGGCGGTGTTTCGCCGATCGACCACAGGACAACCGCGCGCGGCTTTCTGCGGTATGGGCGCGTGTTTCGAATGCCGCGTGCGTATCGATGGCACGGGCCAGCAGCGTGCCTGCATGGTGCCGGTGCGCGAAGGCATGCAGGTGATCTGCGATGAATGATCGCTACGACGTGCTGATCGTCGGCGCAGGACCTGCCGGACTGGCAGCCGCTCATGCCGCCGCCAGCCACGGCGCACGCGTGGGCCTGATCGATCAACAGGCGACGGCCGGTGGTCAGGTCTGGCGTCACGATGTGCGGCGTGCCTTGCCTGCACTGGCAAGGCAAAGCATGCGCAATGCGTTGGATCATGCGACGGTCGATTGGCTGGCGCAAACGCGCGTGGTCGCCGGCGAAGACGGCGGCTTGCTGGTGGAAGACCCGAAAAGCGCCCGCCTACTGCACTACCGCGCGCTCGTGCTCGCCACCGGCGCGCGCGAACTGCTGCTGCCGTTTCCCGGCTGGACCTTGCCCGGCGTCACCGGCGCCGGCGGACTGCAGGCGTTGGCCAAGCAGGGCTGGCCGCTGGCCGGGCGTCGGGTCGTCATTGCCGGCAGCGGTCCGCTGTTGCTGGCCGCGGCAGCCACCGCTCGCGCTCACGGTGCCCATGTCGCGGCTATTTACGAGCAATCCTCCCGCGAACAGATGCAGCATTTTGCGACCGGGCTCTGGCGCTGGCCGGGCAAGGCGCTGCAGGCGGCCGCACTGAAGGCGAAGCTGCTCGGCGTGCCGTA
Source organism: Rhodanobacter sp. K2T2 (assembly GCF_013408815.1). Classification (NCBI taxonomy): domain Bacteria; kingdom Pseudomonadati; phylum Pseudomonadota; class Gammaproteobacteria; order Lysobacterales; family Rhodanobacteraceae; genus Rhodanobacter; species Rhodanobacter sp. K2T2. Next base: position 4,122 of record NZ_JACCCA010000014.1, read on the forward strand.
TCGCTGTGGCAGCGTCGTGCGCCGCGCCACCGGCGAACATCAGCTTCAGTCCATCGAGGTGGACGGACCGGGCGGCCTCGAACGCATCGACTGCGATGTGCTGGCGGTGGGCTACGGCCTGCTCGCCAACGTAGAGCTCGCCCAACTGCTCGGCTGCACGCTGCGATACCAGGGCGCACACGCCGTCGTCGAGACCGATCGTTACCAGCAGACCAGCGTGGCCCACGTCTACGCCGCCGGAGAACTCTGCGGCATCGGCGGACGCGACACTGCACGTGTCGAGGGTGCCATCGCCGGCCACGCCGCTTGCGGCGAAGGCGCCGCGGCCGACCGCCTGCTGCCCGCGCGTCGGCGCGCGCGACATTTTTCCGACGCGCTGGATCGCTGCTTCGCGCTCGATGCGCGCGTGCATGCGCTGGCCCAGCCGGACACCTTGATCTGTCGCTGCGAGGATGTACCGCTTGCCGCTTTGGACAGCCATACCGATGCACGCAGCGCCAAGCTCGCCACGCGTTGCGGCATGGGCGCCTGTCAGGGCCGGATCTGCGGCAGCGCGCTGGCCGAGATCGGTCGTTTTCCTCGCAGCGGTGCACGCCCGCCGCTTTTTCCGACCCGGCTTTCCACCCTCGCCGGCGTCGAGCTTTCTCACCTTCATGAACCCTGAGGATTTACCCATGAGCCATTCCCTCTGGCACGGCGTGCTGCCGGCCATCACCACACCCTTCCACGCCGACGGCAGCGTCGACCATGCGTTTCTTGCCGCCCACGCCAGGCAACTGATCGACGCCGGCTGCAAGGGCATCGTGCCGCTCGGCTCGCTGGGTGAAGCGGCGACGCTGAGCTTCGAAGAAAAGCTGGCCGTCCTGAAAACTCTGGTCAAGGTGCTCGGCGACAGTGCGCCGGTGATTCCGGGTATTGCCTCGCTGTCGACCGATGAAGCGGTCAGGCTCGCCCGCGAAGCCAAGTCGATCGGCTGCCGTGGCCTGATGGTGCTGCCGCCGTACGTGTATTCGACGGACTGGCGCGAGATGGGTGCGCACGTCAAGGCAGTGATCGCCGCCACCGACCTGCCCTGCATGCTTTACAACAACCCGGTCGCGTACAAGACCGACTTCACGCCGTCGCAGATGGCCGAGCTGGCTGCCGAATTTCCGAACCTGCAGGCGGTCAAGGAATCGTCCGGCGACGTTCGCCGTTTTGCCGCGATTCGCGCGCTGCTCGGCGATCGCCTGCAGCTGCTGGTCGGCATGGACGACGCGATCGTCGAAGGCGTGAGCATGGGCGCGGTCGGCTGGGTCGCGGGCCTGGTCAACGCATATCCATTCGAATCGGTGAAGCTGTTCGAACTGGCCAAGAGCGGCGGCGCCAAGGCGGCCGAATCGCTGTACGCGTGGTTCTTGCCGCTGCTGCGTCTGGATACCGTGCCGACCTTCGTACAGCTGATCAAGCTGGTGCAGGAAAAAACCGGCACCGGCAGCGAAACGGTGCGCGCGCCGCGACTGCCCGTGGCCGGCGCCGAACGCGAGGCCGCACTCAAGGTCATCGAGCACGCCATCGCCACCAAGCCGAGCTTTTGAAATGACCGCGTCGGAACCCGTATTGGTCGGCGGCCAGTGGCGTGAACCGGTGAATCGGCTGGGGCGTTTTCAGGCCGAAGATCCCACGCGCGGTGCGCCGATCGGGCCGCTCTTTCCGATCAGCGGCGCGGCGGATATCGAATCGGCCGTTAGCGCTGCCGTGGCGGTCGCCGACGAACTGGCCGCCACGCCGGCGGCTCGCATCGCCGATTTTCTCGATGCCTACGCGGCGGCCATCGAGGCGGACGCCGATACGCTGGTGGCGCTAGCGCACGCCGAAACGGCATTGCCGGTCGAACCGCGGCTGCGCTCGGTCGAACTGCCTCGTGCCAGCGGCCAGCTGCGGCAGGCGGCCAGGGCCGCACGTCAGTATGGATGGACCGATCCGATCATCGATACGCAGACCGGACTGCGCGCGCACCGTGCGCCGCTCGGCAAGCCGGTGCTGGTATTCGGGCCGAACAATTTTCCGTTCGCCTTCAACGCCATCGCCGGCAGCGATTTCGCCTCGGCTATCGCTGCGCGCAATCCGGTCATTGCCAAGGCGCATCCATCGCATCCGGCGACAAGCCAGCGGCTAGCGCAGCTGGCGCATCAGGCGTTGCTCGATACCGGCTTGCCGGCCGCCACCGTACAGATGCTTTATCACTTCGACAACGCGCTCGGCCTGGCGCTGGCCGGCGATGCGCGATTGGGCGCGATCGGCTTTACCGGCAGCCGCGCCGGCGGCCTGGCATTGAAGGCAGCGGCGGACAAAACCGGCGTACCGATCTACGCCGAGCTGTCGAGCATCAATCCGGTGTTCCTGCTGCCCGGCGCGCTGGCCGAACGGGGCGAGGCGTTAGCGCAGGAATTTTTCGCTTCATGCGTGATGGGCAGCGGCCAGTTCTGCACCAACCCCGGCGTGGTGGTGGTACCGGCGCAACACGATGGCGATGCGTTCATCGACGCTGCGGTGGCGCACTTCGCCGGAGCGACGCCCAAGCCGCTGTTCTCGCGCGGCGTCCAGGATTCGTTGCGCAGTGCGATCGCTGTGCTTATGACGGCCGGTGCCGAGTTGCTCGCCGGAGGAAACGCCGGCGAGGGCGAAGGCTACCGCCATCAGCCGACCCTGCTTTGCGTCGACGCCCAAGCCTTTCTCGCGAACGCCGACGCGCTGCAGACGGAAGCCTTCGGACCGGTCAGCCTGCTGGTGCGCGCTGCCGACGCCTGCGCGATGGCGCAGATCGCCGCGGTGCTGGAAGGCAATCTCACCGGCACGATCTACCGTGCGGGCAATGGCCGCGACGACGACGCCTGGTCGGCTATCGCCCCCATCCTGCGCCACAAGGTGGGCCGCCTGATTGCCGACAAGATGCCCACCGGCGTGGCCGTCAGCCCGGCGATGAATCACGGCGGGCCGTATCCGAGCACGGGCCATCCGGGCTTTACGTCGGTAGGCATGCCGGCCGCGATCCATCGCTTCACCGCCCTGCACAGTTACGACAACGTTCCCGATGCACTGCTGCCGATCGAGCTGCGCGACCGTAACGTGGCGGGTATCCAGCGGCGCGTGGACGGGCACTGGACTGAGCGCGATGTCGGTGACGGCGCATGAGCGGCCAGATCGGCGGTCTCTCCTTCGAGCAAGCAGAGGCTGCCCTCACACCGTGGAAAGAGCGGGCAGCGCCGATCGGCACCGAGGAATATCAGCATCGGCTGGAGCAAGCGCGACGGCTGATGCGCGAGCGCGGCGATGAAGCTCTGCTGATCACCGCCGGCGCATCCTTGCGTTATTTCACCGGCATCTCGTGGGGTGCCAGCGAGCGACTGGTTGCGATGCTGCTGACGCTGGAAGGCGATCCGTTCGTGCTCTGCCCCGCTTTCGAAGAGGGCTCGCTGCAGCATGCGCTGAAGATTTCTGCGATAACACGGCTGTGGGAAGAACACGAAGATCCGCAGCAGCAGGTCGCCGATCTCGTGGCGGCCCATCGCGTTCGTCGACTGGCGCTCGACCCGGCGGCCACGTTCCTGATTTACGAGCGCCTGCGCACGGTGCTCGGTGCCTGCGAACTGGCGGACGGCAGTCCGATCGTGGACGGCTGTCGTATGCAGAAATCGGCAGCCGAACTGGCGCTGATGCGTCAGGCCACGGCGATGACCTTGCAGGTGCATCGCCTGGCCGCCGGGTTGATGCATGAAGGGATCGGCACCGGCGAGGTGCGCCGCTTTATCGATCGCGCTCACCGCGCCCTCGGGGCCGACGGCGGCTCGACATTTTGCATCGTGCAATTCGGCCACGCGACGGCCTACCCGCACGGCATTCCCGGCGAACAGCAGCTGCGACCGAACGAGCTGGTGCTGATCGACACAGGGTGCAGCGTCGAAGGCTACCAGTCGGACATCACACGCACGTACGTCTTTGGCGAGCCCAGCGTCGTGCAGGCGCGGATCTGGTCGCTGGAACAGGCGGCGCAGCGCGCGGCGTTCGATACCGTAAGGCCTGGCGTCGCGTGCGCCGAGGTCGACGCCGCCGCGCGTCGGATACTCGAAGCCGCGGGCCTGGGCCCGGACTACCGGCTGCCCGGGCTGCCGCATCGCACTGGCCACGGCTGCGGGCTGAGTATCCACGAAACGCCGTATCTGGTCCGCAGCAACGAGACGGCGCTGGCGCCGGGCATGTGCTGCAGCGATGAGCCGATGATCGTCGTGCCGGGAGAATTCGGTATCCGGCTGGAGGACCACTTCCACGTCACCGAGGACGGCGCGCAATGGTTTACCGAGCCGTCGCCGGCCATCGACATGCCTTTCGCAAGCGCTTGATAACGGCATCGCCACCGCTTTTCAGCTGCGTCGCGACTGTGCCCAATTCCGCACGGTGCAGGCACAATGCTTTCTATACACCGTGTCGGCCAGCGATGAGTATGAGGGTCTTACCCGATGAGGCGAACCCGCTGCCCGTCGCCACGTCATGACTGCCGGGGTGTCCTGATGCCGTTGAAACGGATGTGTTGCAGCCTCGGTCTGCCTTGGCTGATTGCCAGCGGCATACTCATGGCCTCGATGGCGCACGCATCGCCCCTGCCGATGAGTGCGCTCGCCGATACCGCTGGCGCAACCGGCCACGCCGATACCGCGGACAAGCGCTTCCACGACCTGTATACGCGCGAGTGGCACTGGCGTCAGCTGCAGTTTGCCGGTGCCGACGACGAGAATGGCCCGGCGCAGGATGCCGGCCATCTGCCCAAGGTCGATGCCGCCACACAGGCGATGCGCGAGGCCTACTGGGCCGATGTGCTGATGACGCTCGACGCGATTCCACGCGCCCAGCTCTCGGGCGAGGATCAGGTCGACTACGACGTCTACAGGCAGCAGGTTCAGGTGCTGCTGAGCGATCAACGCTTCAAGACCTGGCAGATGCCGTTCAACAGCGACTCGGGCTTCTGGAGCGATCTGGGTTTTACCGCTCGAGCCACTTACGCCGACAGCAAAAGCTATCGCGATTACCTGGGCAAACTGCGCGACATACCGCGCTACTTTGCCGAGCAGACCGCCAATATGCGGCTCGGTCTGGCGCGCGGCTTCAGCCAGCCGAAAATCATTCCGCAAGGCCGCACGCCGTCGATCGGCGAAATCATCGCCGCGACCGGCGAAAAGAATCTTTTCTACACGCCATTCCTGCGGATGCCCACCACCATTCCCGCCACCGAACAGGCCGCGCTGCGCGCCGAGGCGCTGGCGACAATCGACGGTCAGGTAATTCCCGCCTATGCCCAGTTGCTGAGCTTCATGCAGAAGGAGTACATCCCGCAGGCACGCAGCGATATCGCGGCCGAGGATCTGCCGGACGGCAAGGCGTTCTATCGGGCGCAGATTCTCGAATACACCACGCTGGACATGAGCCCCGACGCGATTCACGCACTGGGCCTGCAGCAGATGGCCGTCATCCACCGGCAGATGCTGGACACGATCAAGCAGACCGGCTTCAAGGGCAGTTTCGCGGACTTCCTGCAGTTTCTGCGCATCGACCCGCAGTTCTATGCCAAGACGCCGGACGAACTGCTCAAGGATGCGGCGTGGATCGCCAAGCAGGTCGACGGCAAGGTCGGCGACTATATCGGCCGCCTGCCGCGACGACGCTTCGCGATCGAATCGGTTCCCGCCGACCTCGCGCCGATCTATACCGGCGGCCGCGGTGGCCCGGGTATCTATCTGGTCAACACCTACAACCTGCCCGCCCGCCCGCTGTATTCGCTGCCGGCGCTGACCCTGCACGAGTCGTCGCCGGGTCACGCGCTGCAGATGCCGCTGGCGGCCGAAACCACCGGCCTGCCCGACTTTCGCCGCTACAGCTATATCTCGGCCTACGGCGAAGGATGGGCGCTTTACTGCGAATACCTCGGGCAGGAGATGGGCATCTATCACACGCCCTACGAGCAGTTCGGTTATCTCAGTTATCAGGCCTGGCGGGCGGCGCGGCTGGTCGTCGATACCGGCCTGCATCACCTGCACTGGACGCGCCAGCAGGCGCGCGATTATCTACGCGAGAACACCGCGCTGGCCGAGCACGAGATCGATACCGAAGTGGATCGCTATATTGCGTGGCCGGCGCAGGCGCTGTCCTATTACCTGGGCGAAATGGCCATACGCGACGACCGCGCACGGGCCGAAAAAGCGTTGGGCGAGAAGTTCGACATCCGCGCGTTCCACGACGCCGTGCTGTCGACCGGTTCGGTACCGCTGCCGGTGCTCAACGCACGCATCGATCAGTTCATCGCCAGCGGTGGCCAGTCGCCCTACGCCACGCCTTCGCCGTAAGGGTGGCATCGACCAATCCGGAGGTCCCATGGCGCACCAGGGAAAATTTCAGAAGCAGCTGAGCCTGGTCGACCTGACCATGATCGGCCTGGGCGCCATCTTCGGATCGGGCTGGCTGTTTTCGGCCAGCCACGTCGCGGCCATCGCCGGGCCGGCCGGGATCCTGTCGTGGCTGATCGGCGGTGCGGCGGTGCTGCTGCTGGGCCTGGTCTACTGCGAACTCGGCGCCGCCCTGCCGCGTGCCGGCGGCGTGGTGCGTTATCCCGGCTACTCGCACGGTGCGCTGCTCGGATCGCTGATGGGTTTCATCACGCTGATCGCTTTTTCCAGCCTGATCGCGATCGAAACGGTGGCCTGCCGCCAGTACGCCGCCGCGTGGTTTCCGTCGCTCAGCAAAAGCGGCAGCGGCGATCCGACGGCGCTGGGCTGGATCGTCCAGCTGCTGCTGTTGACGGTGTTTTTTCTGCTGAACTATTTCAGCGTGAAGACCTTCGCCAAGGCCAACAACATCATCAGCATCTTCAAATTCGTCGTGCCGCTGCTGGTGATCGTGGTGCTGTTGACGCATTTTCAGCCGCACAATATGCAGGTGCAAGGCTTTGCGCCGTTCGGCTTTGCCGGTGTGGAAGGCGCGGTGTCGGCCGGCGGCATCATCTTCGCCTACCTCGGGCTGACGCCGATCATCTCGGTGGCCAGCGAAGTGCGCGATCCGCAGCGCACAATTCCCATCGCGCTGATTCTATCGGTGCTGCTCTCCACGGTGATCTATCTGCTGCTGCAGATCGCGTTCCTCGGCAGCATCCCGGCCGCCATGCTCAGCCACGGCTGGACGGCCATCGGCACAGAGTTTTCGCTGCCGTATCACGATATCGCGCTGGCCCTGGGCGTCGGCTGGCTGGCGGTGCTGGTAGTGTCGGACGCGATGATCTCGCCCAGCGGCACCGGCAATATCTACATGAATGCCACGCCGCGCATCGTCTACGGCTGGGCGCGCAGCGGTGCGTTTTTCAAGGTGTTTACTCGCATCGACGATAAGTCCGGCATACCCAGACCGGCGCTGTGGCTGACCTTTGCGCTATCGGTTTTCTGGACGCTGCCGTTCCCCTCGTGGGAGGCCATGATCGGCGTGGTATCCGCCGCACTGGTGCTCAGCTATGCGGTCGCACCGATCACGGTCGCGGCATTGCGCCGAAGCGCGCCGCAGCTGGCGCGGCCTTTTTACGTGCATGGCTTCGCCGTGCTCGGGCCGCTGTCTTTTATCGTCGCCGCACTGATCGTCTACTGGTCGGGATGGACGACCGTGTCGTGGCTGCTCGGCCTGCAGATCGCGATGTTCGTTATCTACGTAGCCTACAAACTCGGCACACGTGCGAACCGTGCGGTACTACGGACAGAAGTGTTTTCGTCGACGTGGCTCATCGGCTTTTACGCGCTGATGATGGCCGCCTCCTATCTGGGGACCTTCGGCGGAAAGCGCCTTATCCCGCACCCGTGGGATTCGGTGACCGTCTGCCTCATCGCCCTGCTGATCTACTACTTGGGCAGCTACACCGGCCTGCCGGCGTCGCAGCTCGATATGGGCAGTGAAGACGACGATTGATCTGTGCATGAATCCGCATGCGCGATGAACGAATTCGACAAGATGTCGTACCTCGCGCATCGCATGATGAATACTAGGCCTGCGTATTTTCGCGCCTGCGCCCTTCCCTCCGCGAGGCGCGACTCCCCGATACGCGGGCCTCTTTCTGCCACCACCGAATGATCCCGCCCGTTTCGGGGGAGTATGGAATCCATGCATCGTCGACGCTTTCTTCAAGGCCTGGCAACGACTGGCGCCGCCGTCGGACTTTACGCGGCGGGAAGCGATCCGGTCGCCGCGGCGTCGACGTCATTCACGGCAACGCCAAAGACCACAGCGCCACCGGTGCGAGTAGCGCTTTCAAAAATATCCACTCAGGGCCATCAACTGCTCGGCTCGTTCAAACAGGCCACGCTTGACTGGCAGGTGTTCGAAGATCTCACCCAGCCCGACGGCGAACTGATCCTGGTCAGCGGCGGTGTCGCCTGCGTACTGAGCAAGCGCACCGAGCCCTCGTTCGCCGCCGACGGCGCGCCCTACTTCGGCATGCAGCTGGCCGACATCGCTCTTGCCGAAGCGGACCTGCTGGCCGATTACCTGCTTGCGCACGGCGAACCCGACGAGGCGCAGGTGCGCCTGGCCGCACCGCCCGTCGCGTCGCAGCTCAATCCCGAAAACTACTACGGCCGGCTGCCGTGGACGACCTTCGTCGGCACGCGCCAGTGCGCCGATACCATGCCGGTATATACCTCGGGCAGCACCCGCACCTATCACTCCGATCAGATCTTCGCCGAGCTGCACGATCCAAAGCGCGTGGCGCGTCGGCGCGAGGGCCTGCTGGGCGGATGGATGCCGGCCGTGCACAAGGTCGTACCGATCGACGACGACCGCTGGTACGACGTGCTGGTGTTTGCCGACGTCGATGCCACCGATCGATTCGTGGTGCAGACCTGGCATCGCACCGCGCTGATCGAGCATGGCAGCATCAGCAAGGTGGCGTATGGCCACAGCTATCCCAGCTATCCGCCGCGACGGCTGCCGCCGGAACCGGCCGCGTTCTATGCCGCCCTGCTGCGCTTTCATGATGACTGGCAGGCCGAACTGAGCGGCATCAGCGTGGCGTCGATTCCCGCACCGGGCTGGAGCGACATGGCGCGCTATGCGTTCGCCCGCGAACTGGTGGTGCGTCCCGACGGCACCTATCCGAAATACGGCGCGGTGGATCGCGATTACTACGGCAACGAATACGACGGCTTCCAGGACACCTTCACCAGCTCGCTGTACGCCAACCTCGAATGGGGCCGCTTCGCTCAGGCGGCCGCGGTACTGGACGAATACTTCACTGATTTCGTGCAGGACAACGGCCTGATCAACATGCGCGGCGCCGAAACTGCGCAGTTCGGTCTGACGCTCTCGCTGCTGGCGCGCTATGCCGTCTATGCCGGCGATCTTGCTCTGCTGCGCAAACATCGGCCCAAGATCGAAGCCACCGCGCAGGTGCTGCTGGAACTGCACGACGAGAGCCTGAAGCTGGCCAGCTCCGATCCCGGCTACGGTCTGATCCACGGCTGGAACGAATCGGACGCCTGCCTGTTTCCCGATCCCACGCTGTGGTGGAAACCGTATTACGCCAATAGCGCCATGGCGGCTCGTGGGCTCTATGACCTCGCCGCTGTCTGGCCGAACATCGCGCCGGGTGACACCGCGCGCTCACACGACTGGCGTAGGCGCGCCGACATGCTGCGCGAGCAAACCGTGCGCACGCTGCGCGCCAATATCCGACATGATCTAAAGCCGCCCTATATCGGCCCGCTGCCGGGCGCGAAGCTCACCTTCCGCGAGTCGCTGGCCAAAGAGACACCCAGCGAGCAACAGTGGCCGCACCGCGCCTACGCCGAGCTGTTGCAGGCCGACATACTGCCCGACGAACTGGCCCATCTGGTGATCGACTGCATGCGCGGGCACGGCGCGACCAGCATCGGCGTGGTTGCCAATATCGGTCCGGTCAGCAAGGACGGCCGCGATATCCTCGGTTTCATTTCCTACGGCTACGCGCAGCAGCTGCTGCGCCTGGGACGCATCGACGAGTACCTGCTGTTTCTCTACGCCCACCGCCATCACGCGCACACGCCGGGCAGTTGGACCGCCGGTGAAGTGTCCGATATCAGCGGCGGCATGCCGCTGTTCTGCATCCCGGCACAGATGACGATACCGCTGCTGCTGCGCTGGGCGCTGGTATTCGACGACAGCGCGGGCGAAACGCTTTACATGGGACGCGCGATTCCCCGCGCATGGATGGCCAGCGGTCAACCGGTAGGCATCGAACGCGCGCCGACGCGTTGGGGATACGTGAGCTTCCGCTTGCAAACAAGCAGCAACGGCGATGTCGAAGGCGAGCTGACCTTGCCCGATCGCGGCAGCCCCAAGGACACGTGGCTGAGCCTACGCGCGCCGACCGGCAAACGTTTGGCCGAGGCGCGGCTGGATGGCGTGGCGATCGATGCCGCCGATCGGCGCGACGACGCCGTTCGCGTTCGGGGCAAGTCGGGGCAGCGTATTGAGGTTGCCGCACGATTCATTTGAAAACCCGCCATTGAGGTCATCGCATGCGTCTGATCACTGCCGTTATTTTCAGCGCCGCGCTGTTATTCGGCGCACGGGCATTCGCCGCAACGCCGGTCGCCGCCACCCCGCCGATGGGCTGGAACAGCTGGAATTTTTTCGCCGACAAGGTCAGCGATGCGGACGTGCGCGCCGCGGCCGACGCGCTGGTATCCAGCGGCATGCGCGATGCCGGCTACGTCTACGTCAATATCGACGATGGCTGGCAGGGCGTGCGCGATGCGAACGGAGTGATCCAGCCCAACGCACATTTTCCGGACATGAAGGCGCTGGCCGACTACATCCATGCGCGCGGTCTCAAGCTCGGGCTTTATTCTTCGCCCGGCAGCAAGACCTGCGGTGGTTATACCGGCTCGCTTGGCCACGAGACACAGGACGCACACCGCTATGCCGATTGGGGCGTCGACTATCTCAAATACGATTTGTGCAGCTATATCCAGGACGTGATGCAGGCGCAGGCGCCGCGCGATCCCGATCGGCAGATGCAGCTGATGATCGGTGCCTATCGGCGCATGCATGCAGCGCTGAAGGCGACCGACCGACCCATCGTTTTTTCGCTGTGCCAGTATGGCTGGGACGCGCCTTGGGAGTGGGCTACCGGCACGGATATCGGCGGCAACCTGTGGCGCACGACCGGCGACATCACGCCGGAATGGGATCGCATTTATGCCATCGCCACGCAGCAGGCCGGACTCGCCGCTTATGCCGGCCCCGGCCACTGGAACGATCCGGACATGCTGGAAGTGGGCAACGGCAAGCTGACGCCTGCGGAAAATCGTGCCCACTTCAGCTGGTGGGCGATGCTTGCCGCGCCGCTGCTGGCGGGCAACGATCTGGCGCATATGACGCCGGCGACCAGGGCCATCCTCACGCAGCGCGTGGTGATCGCCATCGATCAGGATCCGCTCGGTCAACAGGCCACGCGTGCGTATGCCGATGGAGAAATCGAAGTGTGGACTAGACCGTTGCAGGGCGGCGCGCTGGCGCTGGCGATATTCAACGTAGGCAGCGATCGTCACGCCGGAAGCCATCCGATGCATCTGTCGCTGTCGCGCCTGGGGTTGAAAAGTGGACAACCCGCGCATGATCTGTGGAGCAACCAAGTTGTCACTCTCGTGGAAGGAATGCCCATCGCCATGCAGCGGCATGACGTGATGCTGCTGCGTATCGATGCACCCGTCGCTGCATTGCCACCTCGGTAATTTGCCCGCCAACGTATCAACGACGCGGTCCTGCACACGATCACCACGTGCGACGTATCTCGCACGCACGGGACGTTACATACGGCCTTGCAGCGATACACGCAGCGGATCGCTAGGCGCGCTGCGTCTGCGCGAAAAGAACAACGCGACGCATAAAACTATGCCGTATTCCGCATGCAATAGCCGCAAATGACACAAGACGACAGGTCTATGTGACGGCACGATGAAAGCGAAGGTGGAACTATCAGCGCATCTCGCCAAAGGCGCGATGCATATACGGGGATCGGGATGCACAGCGGCGACGTCCATCGCAGACGGTTCATCAAAGGCGCAGCCGCTCTGCTCGCCTCCGCTGCCGTGACGCCCGCCGTGCGCGCATTCGCTCCCGACGTTGCCGATCCGAAGGCCGCGGTTTCCGACGCCACGCTGATCGATGCGGCATCGCGCGAAAAGCCGGTGCAAAGCATGCATGCGTTCGCGCTGAATCAGGTCCGCTTGCTGGACAGCGATTTTGCGACCGGCGCAGCGATCAACCGTCGCTATCTGCAGAGCATTCCGGTCGATCGGCTGGCACGAAGTTTTCGCGTGCAGGCTGGCCTCGCATCGAGTGCAGCCCCCCTGGGAGGCTGGGAAAAGCCCGATTGCGAATTGCGCGGCCATTTCAGCGGAGGGCACTATCTGTCGGCGGCGGCGTTCGCGTATGCCAGCCAGGGCGATGAAATACTCAAGGCGCGTGCCGACGAACTGGTGACGCAGCTGGCAGCGTGCCAGCAGCCCAACGGTTATCTGAGCGCCTTTCCGGAAAGCTTCTTCGATCGCCTGAGCAGCGGCCAGAAAGTGTGGGCGCCGTTCTACACGATCCACAAGATTCAGGCCGGCATGCTCGATATGTACCGGTATGCCGGCAATCGACAGGCTCTGACGGTTGCCACCGGCATCGGCAACTGGACGGTGCGCTGGCTCAACGGTTTCTCCGATGCCCAACTCGCGCACATTCTGAAGACCGAATACGGCGGCATGAACGAGTCGATGTACGAGCTGTATGCCACCACCGGCAACGGTCGCTACATGGACGCCGCACACCGCTTCGATCAGGTGTCCCTGTTCGATCCGCTCGCTGCGCATCGCGACGAGTTGCAGGGCTTGCACAGCAATACCCAGATTCCCAAGATCATCGGTGCGGCGCGACGCTACGAACTGACCGGCGATCCGCGCTATCGGCGCATTGCCGAGTTTTTCTGGGAAACCGTGACCACCGAGCGCACCTACGCGACCGGCGGCTCCAGCAACGGCGAGTTCTGGAACACCGGGCCTGGCGATCTGAAAGGCCAACTGGGTCTTTACGCCGCCGAGTGCTGCGTGGCCTACAACCTGCTCAAACTCACCAGACACATTTACGCCTGGAACGGCGATCCCCGCGCATTCGACTACTACGAGCGCACGCTCTACAACGCGCGGCTGGGTACGCAAGATGCCAACGGCCTGAAGCTCTACTACTACCCGCTGCAGCCGGGCGGCAACAAGTTCTACAACTCGCCCACCGATTCCTTCTGGTGCTGCACCGGCTCCGGCGCCGAAGAGTTTGCCCGCTTCAACGACAGCATCTATTTCCGCGAAGGCAAAGACCTCTACGTCAACCTGTTTATTCCCTCCGAATTGAGCTGGCCGGAAGAGCAGCTGACGCTGCGTCAGGAGACGGCGTTCCCGCGCGAGCCGCTGACGCGTCTGGTGCTCGGTCTCAAGGCACCGGAACATCGCGCCATCCATTTGCGTATTCCGCAGTGGATAGGTCCGGATGCCGCCGTACGCGTGAACGGTGAAACGCTGGACGTATTTGCCTCGCCCGGCAGCTATCTGACTCTGCGCCGCGAGTGGCGTGACGGCGACCGCATCGAGCTGGATTTGCCGATGCAGCTGTATACCGAAGCCCTGCCCGGCGATGACGAGCAGCGTGCCGTGCTTTACGGACCGCTGGTGCTTGCGGCGCGACTGGGCAGTGCGGGACTGACGCAGTCCATGCAGTACTGCGGTTACGACGCCGCGCCCAACCCCGAACCCAAGCCGCAGCCATCGCCGACGATTCTCGCCAACGCCGCGCAGGACGTCAGCAGCTGGATGCGCGTCCACCTGGCATCCGAACTGAGTTTCGAAGCGACAACTCGACAAGGCAAGATCGCCGTTGCGCCGCTGAATCAAATTCATGCCGAGCGCTATGCGGTTTACTGGAAATCCGACGTCACGTCGGAAAATAGCTAGAACGTTTTCGCCGTAAAGACGTCTAAATAAAAATTTGTCGGATCGCTCACAAGCGCTTCGCATCGCACCACACATATCGCTTCGCAGCGCTGGCGTAGGGTCGCCGCGTCTGACGAAAAATTTAGAGAGCGTTTGCCCCGCCGTTCCGGAGCTTCCGGAGCGCAACGGCGAGGCGCGCATGGATGCCAGACCGTTAGTGCCAATCCACCACCCAGGCATGCGTCCCCAAGCCGCATCCACCGTCAGCCTATTCAAGCGAGGACATCATGCTCAATCTATCTCAGGTTCTATCCGACCATCCGCCCTGTCGACGTCATCCGCTTCTCACGCATGCGGTGAGGGTTGCCCTCGCCGTCGGTTTGCTGGGTAGCGTCGTTGTGCATGCCCAGGACGCGAATACCGGCACGGACACCAACACGCCGGCGAAAGGCACCAAGAATCTCGACGCCGTGACGGTGACCGGTTCGCTGATACGCCGCGTCGATACCGAAACGTCCAACCCGGTGGTCACCATCGACAGCGCGCAAATCGCCGCCAGCGGCAAGCCGACCGTCGGCGATCTGATCCAGCAGCTGCCGGCGATCGCCGGCAATGCCACCAATCCCGGCATCGACAACGGCGGCGGCACGGGCGCGTCGACGGTATCGTTGCGCGGTCTCGGCTCCAACCGTACGCTGATCCTGGTCAACGGCCACCGCCTGGCCTACGACGATGTCAACATCATTCCCTCGTACATGATCGAGCGCATCGAGGTGCTCAGCGATGGCGCTTCGTCCGTGTACGGCTCCGACGCCATCGGCGGCGTCGTCAATTTTATTCTGAAGGACCGCTACACGGGCGTGCAGCTGACCAGCGACTACGGCATCAGCTCGCACGGCGACGGCAACCGGCGCAACTTCAGCGCGATGGGCGGCATCTCCGGCGATCGGTGGAACCTGCTTGTCGGCGCCAGCCAGCAGAGTCAGAACGCTATTTCATCCAGCCAGCGCAGCTTTGCGGAGTATGCGCTGGCCTTGAAAAACGGCAGCGTGGTTCGTCTGGGTTCGTCGGCCACGCCGACCGGCTTGGTCGAGAACGCCGACGGTACCTATGTCACGCTCAACAAGGGCGTCGCCGGTACGACGACACTCGCGGATTACCACACATATACCTCGGCCGATTCATACAACTACCAACCCTACAACCTGGTGGAGACTCCGCAGGAGCGCACCAACCTGTCGCTGGTCGGCGATTTCAAGATCACGCCCAACGTCGACGCCTACGCCAACCTGTTCTACAACAAGACCTCGTCGTCCTCGATCATCGCGCCGGTGCCGATCTTCGCCAACTCCGACGACTTCTTCATTTCCAAGAACAGCTACTACAACCCGTTCGGCGTCAATTTCGGCACCGACCGCAGCACCGGCCAAAGCTACAACGACTTCAATACCCGCCTGACCTCGCTGGGCAACCGCGACTTTGCCAGCCAGACCTACAACCTGCAGTTCACGCCTGGAATCAAAGGGAATTTCGGCGACAGCAGCTGGCAGTGGAATGCGGACATCAACTACGCCAAGGTCAAGCAGAAAACCGAGAACGAGGGCTTCATCAACTATTCGGGTCTCGAGGAAGCGCTGGGTGCGTCGTTCAAGGACACCGACGGTGTGGTCAAGTGCGGCTCGGCCGGCAACGTCATCGCCGGCTGCACGCCGATCAACATTTTCAATGTCAATGATCCCACCACGATCGCCGCGCTGAAAAAGCTGATCGTCAATCCGGTAACCGAATACACCTACACCATGAAGCAGGCCGAGGTCAGCGCCAACGGTGAGTTGTTCGATCTGCCCGCCGGTCCGGTCAGCCTGGCGGCCGGCCTGTCGTACCGCAAGGAATCGCAATCCGACACCACCGACACGCCGATCGCCACCGCCATCAGCGACGGTGACTACGCCGGCCTGTGCGGCGTGGTGGAAGATTGCGGCACCGTGCTCAGCGGCAGCTACAACGTGAAAGAGGCCTATGTCGAAACGCTGATTCCACTGCTGTCGCAGAAGCCGTTGTTCTATTCCCTGAACCTGGATATCGGTTCGCGCTACTCCGACTACAGCGCATCCGGCTCGACCACCAACAGCAAGGTCGCGCTCGAGTGGCGTCCGATTGCCGACCTGCTGCTGCGCGGCACGGTTTCGCAGGTGTTCCGCGCGCCGAACATCAGCGAGCTGTACGCCGGCACATCGGGCGGTGCGTATGCCGCCACCGACATTTGCGATGGCTACACGGGCGGTCACGCGGCGGCATGCGTCAACGTGCCTACCGACGGCAGCTTTCAGCAGAACAACGCGCAGCTCGGGGTCAAGAGCTCCGGCTCGGTCGCCGCCGGCTACGATCTGCGGCCCGAGTACGGCAAGTCCTTCGACTTCGGCCTGGTCTACGATCCGCATTGGCTCCCCGGGCTGTCGTTCAGCGCGGACGTGTGGCGCATCAATCTCAACGACACCATCGTCGACGGCCTCGATCCCAGCACGATCCTCAACGAGTGCTACTACAGCGAAAAACTGTGCAGCCTGATTCATCGTTCGGGCAACGGACAGATCAGCTATATCAGCCTGCCGACGGTGAATCTGGGGCAGACCGCCGCCAAGGGCGTGGACTCCACCGTTCAATACACGTTCGCCACCGACACTTACGGCAAGTTTGCGGTCAGCCTCAACGGCACCTATACCGCGCGCTACGAAGTCGATACCGCCCCGGGCGATGCCAGCGTGCCGGTCACGCACTGCGCCGGCTCGTACTGCTCGGTCTACGGCGAGTTTCCGCGCTGGCGCGGCCTGGGCACGCTGAACTGGAAACTCGGCAACTGGGGCGCCAGCTGGACGATGCGCTATATCGGCCGCACCCGCGTAGGCAGCGACGTGCTTTCCGAAGGCTATTCGGCCGATGAAAGCATTCCCGGTGTCGAGCACAAGATCGGCGCGTATACCTACAACAACGTGTCGGCGAGCTACGACTTCGCCAAATATCACACCACCGTGTCGCTCGGCATCGACAATATCGCCGACAAGACACCGCCGCTGTTCTACCAGTGGGGCAGCAATTCCAATACGGATGCCTATACGTACGACCAGATCGGACGTTACTACTGGGTGCGAGCCACCGTCACGTTCTGACTTTGCAAAAGATGGCCGGCGCTCGCGCCGGCCATCGAGGACTGTCCATGTTTTCTCTTGCGCGTTTTCGCTACCGGTTATGGGCAGGATGCCTGTGCGCCTTGTTTGCATCGCCATCGTTCGCTGCCGAGCTGCCCAGGCTGGTGCAACAACACGGGCGCTTTGCGCTGTTCGTGGATGGCGCACCCTATACGGTGATGGCCGCACAGCTGCACAACTCCAGCGCATGGCCCGACACCCTACCCGACACCTGGCGCAGCGTGGAAGCACTGCACGCCAACACCGTGGAAGCGCCGGTCTACTGGGAGCAGTTCGAGCCCGAGCCCGGTCACTTGGACACCACCAATATCGATGCGTTGATCGATCAGTCGCGCCAGCACGGCGTGCACCTGATCCTGCTCTGGTTCGGCAGCTGGAAAAACGGCCAGATGCATTACGCCCCCGGCTGGATCAAGAGCGATCCCGCGCATTACCCGCGCGCACTCGACGCACACGGCGAGCCGGTCGAGGATCTGTCCCCGTATGCCGCCAGCAACCTGCAGGCCGACGAAAAAGCCTTTGCCGCCCTGATGCGTTACCTCAAGCAGAAAGACGGCGAGCAGCACACCGTGATCATGGTTCAGGTGGAAAACGAGCCCGGCATGATCGGCGGCATCCGCGATCACAGCACTGCCGCCAACGCGGCTTTCCATAGCAGGCTGCCATCGTCGCTCGCCGCCGCCCTGCATCGACCCGACGGCAGCTGGAGCGACGTCTTCGGCAACGATGCCGACGAGATGTTCAACGCCTATGGCATATCCCGCTATATCGATCAGGTAGCGGCCGCCGGCAAGGCGGTGTACCCGCTGCCGATGTACGTCAACACCTGGCTGCGCTACAAGGGCAAACACCTGCCCGGCGACGATTACCCCAGCGGCGGCGCCACCTGGAACGTGCTGGATCTGTGGAAAGCCAGCGCGCCGCACATCGACCTGATCGGCACGGATCTGTACACCACCGACTACGGCGAATTTACCAAGGTGGTCGACCAGTATGCGCGCCCGGACAATCCCGCGTGGATTTCCGAGACGGGCGACGAAGCGGGCAATGCGCCGTATTTTTTCTACGTGCTGGCGAAGGGCGGCATCGGCTTCTCGATCTTCGGTGTCGACAACGCAGACGACACGCCGGCGCTGCAGGCTGCTACCGCCGCGCATGCGCGCAACTTCCAGCTGGTCGGTGCCATGCAACGTCAGGTGGCGAAGGCCGCCTTCGATGGCCGGCTGCTGGCGGCGATAGAGCTGCGCGGCCAGCCGAAGAAGACGCTCGATCTTGGCCGCTGGCAGGCCAAGGTGTCCTTCGGTGCGCCGATGTGGGGCGACGCGCCAGCCGAGCTTCCGGGCAATCCCTCGGCCGACGGCCACCTGCTGATCGTCCGGCAAAACGACACCGAGTTTCTGGTGTCCGGCGTCGATGCGCGGGTGGAATTCGAGAGACACAACGACGATCACCGTCATGGCCAGCTGCTGCGTGTCGAACAAGGCAGCTTCATCGACGGCCAATGGCACATGCAGCGCCTGTGGAACGGCGACGAAACCGATTACGGGCTCAATTTCGGCAGCAGGCCGACGCTGCTTCGCGTCACCGTCGGCAGTTATTGACCGACCCGATTGGCCGGGACGGTAACGATAACCCCGGCCCTCATGCGGGCATCGCATGCGTATCTCTTGGTGCTCGGAACATTCGCGATCCGGTTATTCGTATCGCTCGCTTGGCATCGATACGTCGGAGTGAATTTCACATGCGCTTGGGGTTCTGCACAGTCGGCCAAGCTCACGATCGTAGCGCCCCTCTGACTTGTCACCTGAATACATATAAACGATAATTGTTCTCATTAAAGGTAGCCAGCCCACGCCAGCAGCCTCATCGCCTTGCTTGTGTGGCCGTCCCGTCGGTCCGACGAGCAACTTCGCTGACCTGACTGGGACTTCCTTTCGTGAAAAACGCTTTGCCTAAGCGGCGCGTTGCGCCGTTCGTTTGCTCCAGCCCTTCCCGCCTAATCTTCCCCGTGCCGCTTCATGGACTGCGCAAGCGTACGTGGGCGACAGCCTTGGCCGTGGCCATCGCGGCATCGTCCAGCTATGCCGGCGATGCGACGTCACAGACGGGTGGCGATGCAGTGCCCATGGAAACAAAAACCAGCCCGAGTACGCACGCAAAGACGCTTTCCAAAGTCACGGTGACCGCGCAAGGCGCCACGGGGTACGTCGCCAGCGATGGCAGCGCGGCGACAAAAACCGATACGCCGATCACCGAAACACCCCAGTCCATCTCGATCGTCACCCGGCAGCAGATCGACGATCAGCAGCCGCAAAGTCTCAATGAAGCGCTGCGCTATTCCCCCGGCGTCGTGCCTGAAACGGAAGGCACCGCGTCCAATTTCTGGGGTGCCAACAGCCTGCAGCTGCGCGGCTTTACGCCGGGCGTGTTTCTGGACGGTCTGCAGGACGACAGCTCGGCCAACGACATGGTCGATCCGTATTTTTATCAGCGCATCGAAGTGCTCAGCGGACCGCCGTCGGTGTTGTATGGGCAAGCAAGTCCCGGCGGTATCGTCGATGTCGTCAGCAAACAGCCCACCGCCACGCCCCTGCACGAAATCACCTTTGGCCTGGGCAACTATGATCGTTATCAGGCCGGCTTCGACTTCAGCGGTCCGCTCGACCAGGACGGTCATTGGCTGTACCGATTGACCGGCGTCGGGCTGACGCAGAGCACCCAAACGTCGTGGATCAAGCACAAGCGTTACGGCATTGCGCCGGCGCTCACGTGGCACCCCGACGAAAACACCTCGCTGACCGTGCTGTCGAACTTCACCTACAGCCCCGACATGGGCGATTACTCCAACGTTCCCGCCGTCGGATCGGTACTGCCCAGCCCGCTGGGCAAAGTCTCCGCCGACTTCAACCCGGGCGATCCGAGTTTCAACAAGGCCGAACAGCGCCTGGCCATGATCGGCTATCAGTTCGAACATCACTTCAACGACATCTGGACGTTTCAGCAGAACGCGCGTTTCACCGACAACCGCAATGAAGCGAACATGATCTGGCCTTCCGGTTTGGAAGCCGATGGCGAAACACTGGATCGCTACGCGTTCGTGCGCCATATGAGTGCCAGGTCCTTCCTGATCGATAACCGTCTGACGGCGCAGTTCGATCTGGGCGCCATCAAAAATACGATGCTCCTTGGCGCATCGTATTCGCGCCTCCATGAAAACTGGAATTACGGCTCCAACTTCGACGTACCGCCGATCAATATTTTCGCCCCGGTCTACGGCGTATCGGTACACGGCCCCGATCCGGCTTCGCTCAGTGCCTACGTCGACCACAGCCGTCAGACCGGTGTGTATTGGCAAGATCAGCTGAGCCTGGATCATTGGCGCTTGCTGCTCGGCGTTCGCCAGGATTGGATCAAGACGGATCAGACCAGCAACGATGCCAGTCTGGCCATCCCCAACCAGTCGGACAACAAGTTCACCTGGCGGACGGGTCTGGTTTATGTGTTCGACAACGGACTGGCGCCGTACGTGAGCTACGCCACGTCGTTTCAACCGCAGTTCGGATCCATCACGACGAGCGGTAAACCGGCATTGCCGACCACCGGCCAGCAATACGAAGCGGGACTGAAGTTTCAGCCGGCCGGAAGCAACAGCCTGCTGACGGCGGCCATCTACAACCTGACCGAGCAGAACGTGCCCGAGGCCGCCCCCCTCGATCCCGGCTTCGTGACCCAGGTGGGAGAGATTCGCTCGCGCGGAGTGGAACTGTCCGATCGTACCGCGCTCGGCAACGACCTGAACCTGATTGCAAGCTACGCGTATACCGATTCGCGCTACACCCGAACACCGACGATCGACACCGGCTACGACGGTGTTGCCGCGCCAGTGCAGGGACATTACCAATACGCGGTGCCCAGGCAGACCGCCTCGCTATGGCTCGATTACACCGCGCACGGGTCGCTGCTGCAGGGCCTGGGCATGTCCGCAGGCCTGCGCTATGTGGGATCGTCCTACGGCGACGATGTGAATTCGTTCAAGGTGCCCGCTTTCACGTTGCTCGATGCGGCCCTTCGCTACGACATGGGCACCGTCGACCCAGCGCTGCAGGGACTCAAGCTGCAGCTCAACCTCTCCAATCTGCTCGACAAAACGTATGTCTCGGCCTGCACAAGCAGCGCTACCTGCAACTTTGGCGTACGTCGCACCATCTACGCCAGCGCCACCTACGACTGGTAAGCCGCCATGCTCGCCAAGCATTCGCTCAAACGCTGGTATCTCATCCACAAGTGGAGCAGCCTGATTTGCACGGCGTTCCTGTTGCTGATCTGCCTCACCGGCCTGCCCTTGATCTTTCGCGACGAGATCGATGGCTGGCTGCAGCCCCATCACTATGTCCGCCTGCCTGCCGACACCCCGGCAGTCAGCCTGGATAGCCTGGCGACAGCGAGTCACCGGCTATATCCCGACGAGGTCATCGCCTCGATGTTCGCCGACGATGACGAACCGCAGATCTATGTCTGGATGGCGCCTTCGTTCACGCAGATGCGCGCGCAACCCAAGAGCATGCATTTTATTCGTTTCGACGCACGCACCGGCGAGGTTCTGGAGACATCGAAGTCCGCTGCTGAGCAGCCCAGGACCTTCATCGACATCATGCTGGCGCTGCACACCGATCTGTTCGCCGGCTTGCCGGGTGAACTTTTTCTCGGCGCGATGGCGCTGATGTTTGTCCTGGCGATCGTGTCCGGCATCGTGCTGTATGCCCCTTTCATGAAGAAGCTGGCATTCGGTACGGTACGAGCAGACCGTTCGTCGCGTCTAAAGTGGCTGGATCTGCACAACATGCTTGGCATCACCGTCATGGCATGGACACTGGTCGTTGGCGCGACGGGTGCGATGAACGAACTCTCCACGCCGTTGTTCGCTCTATGGCAGCAGACCGATGTGAAAAATTTGCTCGGGTCGTATCAAGGTACGGCCGTACCGCCGCAGCTCGCCTTGCCATCCGTACAGACGGCAAAGGAAACCGCCAGTCGCGCTGTGCCGGGCATGACGGTAACCGCCATGGTTTATCCGGGCAACCCTTATGGCAGCCCCTATCACTATCTGTTTTGGGCCAAGGGGAGCAGCACGCTCACGTCGCGTCTGCTTACTCCGATCCTGGTGGATGCCCGCTCGGGCAAACTCAGTGCGGTTGTTGGGATGCCTTGGTATCTGCGCGCCCTGGAGGTGTCGCGGCCACTGCATTTCGGCGACTACGGCGGGCTACCGCTGAAGATTATCTGGGCTTTGCTCGATCTGATCGCCATCGGCATCCTTATCAGCGGGCTGTATCTATGGATCACTCGACGCAACACGCGATCGACCCGACTGGACCGCATCGTCGCCAAACATCTCGGCGACGCGACCGGGTCTGCGCAGCATTTGCCATGAGCCGCGCATCGTCCAGCCCACGCCACGGGCGCACCTGGTCCGCTCCTGTCCTGCTTGCGCTGACCACGGCGGCAGGACTGCTCTGCGCTTTGCTGGGCGAGCAAAGCGGCTGGAAGGCGCTCGCGTGGTTCGCCTTGTCGGCGCCCGTGATCACGGCGATCCGGTTTACTTGGTTTCCAAAATCGTAAGGAGAGGCCGGCAGGGTTCGCCTCGCGATCGACTCGGAGCATGCTTCGACGTGGAGGAAAGGATAGCCACCGCTAGCGGACCGTCACGCTTGACCCACAACACGTTCGGGCAATGCCGCAACAACCGTCGACCCGCTGCCGTTACCGGTGAGGCGCTGCATGAGCGGCACGGAGTCCAGCAGCATGATGGTGGTCTGGTCGGGCAAGTCGACGATCTCGCGCAGATCCTGGCGCAACTCGGTGTCGAGCTGGTTCGCGACCATAGCGGGAACGCGCAGCTTTTCGGCGCGTTCGATATTCACAATGTTCTGCACGGCATCCACCACAAGGCCGTACTTGTACCCGCCATGTTCGACAATGAGGATCTTGCTCGCAGCAAGGTCCTCTGCCTCTTTCATACTGTAAAGACTGCGCAGGTCGATAACCGTGATCAGCGTCTGCCGCAAGTTGAGCACGCCGCGCACATGGGACGGTGCGCCAGGCGGTCGAACCAGCGTGGGGTCGTAGTCGATCACTTCGCATAGCTGTTCGATTCGCAGGCCCATCAGTCGATCGAGATGGAACGTCACCCATGTCTCGCGTGCTCGCTGGCGAGTGGTTTCCACGTCGCGTAGCTCATCATCGGCCACCAAATACAGATCGTGATGGCCTTTCGCCAGCTCTGCCATATAGGGTTCGGCCAGCAGTGCGGGCGCGCTGACCAAGATCAGGTCGTGGGCACCGGTGTCACAGCGGCTGATGCAGCCAGCGAACAAGCCTGCCTGGCCGCGGATAGCCGGCATCGGAAGCAACTGCGCACCGAGGTAGGCGACTATGCTGTCGACCTCGTCCACCAGCAGCCCGAGGTAGGAGTCGTCCCGCCGCAGCACCATCACGCGGCGCAGGTCTTCGCTGTCCGAGCCATCGGCTGCTTCCGTACTGCAGCTCTCCAGTCCAAGGAAACTGGCGAAATCGACTACCGGTACGGGGCGACCGCGCAACTGCAGCCAACCGCGGCAGCTAGAGTCGGCGAGCACCGAATGCTCCAGTACGGGGAACCGGACGATTTCATGTATGGCTTCCATCGGCAGTGCCATGGGTCGTCCCCCCACCTGGAACGATATCGCCTGATGGCGGCTCCCCTGGGCCATGCGACGCTGGCTCGCCTGCTGTGCAAGGTCCGGATTGAGTATATGAGGCAGGCCCGGCAGGCGCGACAGTACGTCGGCCGAGAGCACCTGCAGAATACGCTGACCGAGATGGAATGCGCTTTCGATCAAACCGAGCGATTCGCTGCCGTGACGCAATGGCACGATCTGGCCAGTCGACACTCGCAGGATCTCACCGGTGCGATCAAACAAAACGCCCAGGCGCATGTCGCCGGAGGCGATCACCGCGATCCGGGCTTCGCTGTGATCAGTGCCATTGGGCAGGCCGAGGAAGCTGCCCAGGTGCACGATCGGAATCAGCAGGCCGCGCAGAATGAACATTCCCAGCAGGTGCGCCGGTGCCAGCGGCATCTTGGCGATCGCATCGGGGAAGGTCACCACCTCCTGCAGCGCATCGATCGGCAGTGCCAGCTCGAATTCGCCCAGATGGAATGAACCGTATAGCTGCACGGGGTTCTGAGCGGCAGGTGCAGCAGGGGAAGACGGACGATCCATAGGGCGGTCCTTTAGTTGATGCGTTCGAAGGTACGCACGACATACTGTCGTGTTTCGCAATGGATGCTCAGCTGGCGGCCACTCGTGCCGCCGATATCCGTGTGCACCACGCGAATACCCGCCTCGGCCAGCAGTCGTTGAGCCATTCGAGTGTTCAGTTCGCCGATCATCCCGTAGAGGGCCGGTCGGAGGTGATGCATCATGTAAGCGCCTCCCGCGATGACCGCCTCGAGCTGGTGATAATGCGAAGGCTCCGCACCGATCAATCGCAGTAGCGAAGGAATAGCGTCGGTGACGTACTTGGCCGATAGTTGTTCGGCACGCACGGCCGATTCCGGCAATAGGCAGTGTGCCAAAGCGCACAGGTCACGCTCACGCCATAAAAGGCCAATACCGACGCACGAGCCAAGCGTGCTGCGCAAGACTTGCGGTGCGCTGCCGGATCTCACCTCGCACATCTTCACGTGGACATCTTCCCCGATCATGCCGCTGCGTCCGCATTTCGGTAAATGAGCGGCTGCTGATAGGTGAAACCGGTGCGGATGCGGTTGAGCGACTCGGATTCGCCGACTAGCAGTACGGCCTTCGATGCCATCGATTGCCGGACATTTTCCAGTACCGTTTCCTGTCCGGCCTCGTCGAAGTAGATGAGCACGTTGCGCAGCATCACCAGGTCGAAGCGAGTGGGATCCTTGAGGCGCTGATACAGGTTGTGTGTGCGGAAGGTGACATGGGCGCGCAACGACGGTGCAACGGCGTGCGTTACCCCATCGGGTTGGAAGTACTTTTCCAACATCGCCGGTCGTGCCTTTTGCAAGCCCTCGACGTTGCGGCCGAAGTATGTTCCGACGCCGCCGACGTCGAGCACGCGCTGTGCGATGTCGGTGCCGAGGATGCGGTAGTTAAAATCCGTATGCTTCTGGTGGAACTCTTCGAACAGCATCGCTGCCGAGTAGGCCTCCTCGCCGGTAGATGCGGCGGCCGACCACATCTGCAGCGTGCTGCCCGCGTTGCCCGCATACCACGCGGGTAGAAAATCGTTCCAGAGGTAATCCCAGATCCGCGGCGTACGGAAGAACGAGGTCTCATTCGTGGTGACCATGTCGATGAAATGCCCCACCTCCACCGTCGAACTGTCCAGCACGGCGAGGTAATCGCCGTAGCTGGACAGGGACAAGGCCTGCAATCGTCGCCGCAAGCGCCCATGCAGCAGGGTCCACTTGCGATCCGCCATATCGATGCCAGTGTGCCGGCGTACTCGAGCAAACAACGCCTTCCGGGTGGCTTGGTCCACGATAGCTTCGGCATCGAACATGGATGACTCCGTCAGACCGCGAAGTTTTTGACGGTAGCACTCAGTTCACCGGCACCCTCCATCAGATCGCCACAGGCGCGAGCGATGTTGTCGCAGGTAGCGGCCGTCTTCTCCGTTTCCTCGGCAATGTGCTGCACGGCCGTGGCCACTTCGCGCGCCGCCACCGCCTGCTCTTCGGCGCCGCATGAGATTTCCGACATCGCCTGGGTGGTACGAGCCACGCCGAAGACGATCTTGTCGAAAGCCTCCGACGCCTCCTTGGAGATATCGCTGCCCTGCGCGATGCGCTTGGTCGACTCATTGATCAGCTTGGAGATCTCCTTGGCGGCCTGCGACGAGCGCTCCGCCAGCTTGCGCACTTCATCGGCGACCACCGAGAAGCCCAAGCCATGCTCACCGGCGCGAGCCGCCTCGATAGCGGCGTTGAAGGCAAGCAGGTTGGTCTGGCTGGCGATCTCGCCGATCACCTTGCTGATCTCGCCGATATCCTCCGAGGACTTGTTGATCAGGTCCATCGCTTCGATCGATTTGTCGAGCGCCTTGGCGCCGCGCTCAGCCTCCTGTTGCGTGTCCTTGGCCAGCTTGTCTGCACCTTGCGCATTGCTGGCTATGGAGTTGATCGAGGCAGTGAGCTCTTCGATAGTGGCGTTCATCTCCTCCACCGTGGCCCCCAACAGCTGCGCGCCGCTGGCCATGGAATTGGACTGCTCGGCAATCTGCGTGGAGGCGAGAGAGAAGTGCTCGGCACGACGTTTGACCAGTTCCTCGAGCTCTCCCTGCGACGTGATGTCGGAGGCGAACTTGACGATCTTCTGCAGACGTCCATTGCCGTCGTAAATCGGGTTGTAGCTGGCTTGCAGCCAAATCGTACGGCCGCCTTTAGCGACGCGGCGATAGCGGCCGGAGTCGAACTCGCCTCTGCGCAACCTTTCCCAGAACGCTGCGTACTCCGGGCTCGCCGTATATGCTTCCTCGCACAGCACGCGATGATGCTTGCCGGCAATTTCGTCCAGGCTGTAACCGACGACCGCAAGGAAGTTGGCGTTGGCTGTCAGCACACAGCCATCGAGGTCGAATTCGATCACCGCCTGCGATTTTTCCAGTGCCGTCATCTTGCCTTGCAACTCGGCTCCTTGGTTACGCGAGGAGGTGATGTCGGTGGCAAACTTGATGATCTTGTAGGGCTTGCCCTCGCTATCGAGGACCGGGTTGTAGGAAGCGTTGAGCCACACCTCGCGTTTGTCTGCACCGATACGCTTGAATTCGCCCGTCTCGAACTTGCCGCTGGCCAGCCGCTCCCAGAATTTCTCGTAGTCGGGACTGGCTACATGGGCGGGGTCGCAGAATATACGGTGATGCTGCCCGATCACCTGCTCGAGCTTGTAGCCGAGCAAGCCGAGAAAATTCTCGTTAGCACCGAGAACCTTTCCCTTCAGGTCGAATTCGATGATGGCTTGAACGCGGTTCAGTGCGCTGCTCATCCCCTGCAGTTCTTGGAGGTTGGTTATTTGCAGGTTGGTTGCTTCGTTACCCATGGTTTTGCCCCTTGGTCAGTATGCGAGGGAACGGCCAAACCTGGCAGAGAGCTTGCCGATGAGAGACTCTTGGGAAAGGGTCTTTCGCACAGTCAAGGGAACCAATACCTGTTCGTCCGCTTTCAATAAACGGGGCCAAGCGGACAGGCTATAGCCAGTCAGCTTTTTTGCTGCTTTGGCATCTCCGCTAGCATCCTGCCGCGCATTGCCCGCGCGCTGAGCCTAGGGATTTATCGACGCGGCCCGAAAAAACTTTAGCTGCCATGTGGAATTGTGATGTATGCCTGTGCGCGGCTTTCAACTTTGCGGTATGCACATGCGAACCCCCGAGGAATTCACAGCGAACTGCTGCAAGGGTCGGATCAACCAGCTCCGATTTGATTGAATGGATTTGCCGCCGCAGCGAGTGGCCTTCCGTGCCGGCGACACGAGAGCCAGCCAAACCGGCGACACCGGTTCGGTCTATCCTGGAATACCGTACGGCAGCCCGTGTATGGCTTCCAAGATCGCAAGAAGATGCCGGTGACGTTCAAGCCTCGGCCGACTCGGAGCATGCTCCGATGTGGAAGACGCGTCATCCATCTGCCGCTCGCCGAGCATTCAAGCTGGATCGGCGACAGGTGCTGGCAGAATCCCCACCACCTGCAAACCACCGCCTGGCAGATTGTCGGCCTGCAGCGATATCGTATCCGCATCAATAGTCGGCAGGCGTCAACTTGAGCATCGAGTGCGCCGCCCAGGTCTTCGGCAACCACTGCAGAGTGCGAGTCATCCAGGCGGTCTGCCATGGGAAAGGAGCGTCCAGCGTCTCCCGCTCCATGGCTTTGACGATATGACGTGCGCAGACCTGCGCCGATATTTCGAACGGTGCGGGAATGCCGTCGTTGGCGGTGCGCTCGGTCGCGATGAAACCGGGATAGATCGAGGTAAATCGCACGTTGTGACTTTTCAGCTCCGCTCGGCAGGTATCGAGCAGGAGCCGGCATGCGGATTTCGCGGCCGAATACGGCCCCTGCATCGGCACGCCCAAAAACCCCGCCAGAGAATTGGTGTGGGCGATCAAGCCGCCTCCCGAGTTCTTCATGTGGGCGATCAGAGGAACAAGATAATTGACGGTGACATCGTAGTTGATGCGCATGCAGCTCTTGATGGCCGCGGCAGAAGCGGTGGCCATGTTGCAGGCTGGCCCTTCACCGATGTTCAGCAGAGCGGCGTCGATCTTGCCGAACTCGGCGATGGCGCGCCTGACGGCTTCCTGTGCCGCCTTTTCGTCGAGTGCATCGGCAGCGACGACCAGGCAGCGGCTGCCCAGCGACCTGACCTCGTCAGCCACCTGCTCCAGCTCAACGAGTCGCCGCGCGGTAATGACAAGTTTCGTGTCGGCCGTAGCCAGCAGTTCCGCCACGCAGCGCCCGATACCCGCGGATGCGCCAGTGATGAAAATGGTCTTGCCTCGCAGCTTCATGGCGATGGCCTTGCTAGCGAACCAGCGCCTTGACGACGAAGTCGGCCAATTTCCCGTAAGGCGGCTTGATGCGGTCGCTGATCGGCCACGCGGCCTGTGTAAGAACCGGCATGGCCTTGCTGAAGGTTTTGAATCCTTCCAACCCGTGATAATGCCCTATGCCGCTTGCACCCACGCCACCGAAGGGAAGATCGCTAACCACGTTGTGCAACAGCGTTTCATTGACGCTTACCCCACCGGCCACGATATTTTCCAGCACGCGCTCTATTTCCGCTTTGTCGCGGCTGAAGATATACAGCGCCAGAGGACGATCGTGCCGGTTGATGTAGTCGATCGCCTGCTCGATGTCTCGATAGGTTTTGATGGCGAGAATCGGACCGAAGATTTCCTCTCGCATGATCAGCGCATCGTCGTCGGGGTCGAGTACCAGCGTCGGCGGCAACACGCGATCGCGGGCCGCCCGATCAGAATCACACGGTTCGACCAGCGTCCGAACCGTCAAACCCCTTTGCCTTGCATCGGCCAGATAGCCGCACAAACGCTCGAACTGGCCGGCATTGATCACCCGCGTGTAGTCGACATTGTCATCGATGACGCGATAGCGCTTTGCGACTTCGTCCGCGATCGCTTCCAGCAAATCATCGCGCCTGCTCTCATGCACCAGCACGTAATCTGGCGCGACGCAGGTCTGTCCGGCGTTGTAGAACTTGCCGGTCACCAGCCGGCTGGCGGCCCTGGACACATCCACGTCGCGGCCGACGATGACCGGAGATTTTCCACCGAGTTCGAGGGTCACCGGGGTAAGATTCGCCGCCGCAGCCAGCATCACCTTGCGTCCCACCGCCGTCGACCCGGTAAACAGCAGATGGTCGAAGGGCAGCTTGGCAAAGGCGTTTCCGACCTCCGCCCCGCCCAACGCCAGCGCCACGCGATCGGCAGGAAAAACGGCAGTGAGCAGTTCGCGAAGAAAATCGCTGGCGTGCGGCGTATGTTCGGACGGCTTGAGAAAGACATGGTTGCCCGCGGCGATGGCAGTGGCCAGCGGAATCAGCGCAAGACTGATCGGATAGTTCCACGGTGCGATAACGCCGACCACGCCGAGCGCCACGTAGCGCACCTGCGCTCTGGCCGGCCACAGCCGCCAGCCCACCGATCGACGCTGCGGGCGCATCCAGCGACCAAGGTGCGCCAGCATGTGATCGATCTCGGCCAGCACGGTCATGCCTTCGCCAAGCAAGGTCTCGTGACGCGAGCGATGGCCGAAGTCCGCCGACACCGCCTGGGCCATCGATTCGAGTCGTGCCTTGAGAGCCGATCGCAGTCGGTTCAAATCGACTCTTCGTTGCTCATGCGAAGGACGATGAGCCATCCATGCGCGACGCAACGACTGAAAGGTCTGGTCCAGCGCCAGGGCGTCCGTATCTGCTCGAAGGTTCATTGACGTTCCATGAAAAACGACGAGGCGGCCACGTTCAAAAGCTGTAGCTCGCCTCGACACCGAACATGCGTGGCGGCGTGATCGAAGCGAACGGCGTTCCCAGCGTGGTTGCCGTGAGGTTGTTGATCTGGCTCACGTAGCGCTTGTCGAAAATATTCGTCGCGAAAGCGGCAAAAGCCCACGGCTGCTTCGGCGCCGACCAGGCCACCCGCACGTCGGTGCGGTTCTGCGCGGTACCTAACTTGAACGCCGGCGTGACCAGACACTGCGCCTGCGCCACCGAGTCGCTGTTGCAGCGGGTTTTTCCGCGATAGGCATCCTGCACGGTAGCCACGACATTGCCGCCGTAGATGTCGTGCCAGGTGTAGTCGAAGCCACCGGCCACCGTCCACAGCGGTTCGCCCGTGGGCTGGTTGGAAATATTGGTGCCATCGGGTGCGATGTAGTGCTGGTAAGTCGAGTCGATATACGCCGACGTGAAATTGAGCTGCAGCGCGTCCGTGGCCTGCCAGTGCACCTCGGCATCCAGGCCGGTCGCCACCTGATTGCTCGTGGTCACCACATAGAGCGGCAGCGCGCCGTTGCCGTTCGCCTCCAGTGTCAACGACTGCAGGTTGTCGTAGCGGTAGTGGTACACCGACGCATCCAACAGCAGGCGCGACGCCGGGAAATACGCTTTGATGCCGGTCTCGTAGTTCCACACTGTTTCCGGCTCATAGTGGGATGCGGGCAGCTGACCGTTGTAACCACCGGCCTCGTAACCCTTGGAGACGGACCCGTAGACCATGATGTCGGGGCTGATCTTGTAATCGAGCAGCACACGCGGGCTGGTATCGGTCCAGCTGTTGCTCACTCTCAGCGGCGCCTGCGTCGCGGCGGGACTGTTGAATTCGAGGTTCTGCTGGAAGGTCGACAAGGGCACGCCCACCGCGTTGAGAAATGCGGCAACAGCCGGCTCGTTGAGCGTGGCATCGAGCGCGGTCGCCGTGCGCGTGGGGTTGTACCAGCTGAAGTCTTTCTGGTCCCGCGTGAAGCGCACGCCGGTGGTGAGGTTGAGCGTATCGGTGAGGTGCCAGATGACGTCGCCGTAGGCCGCTCGAGCGGTCGACGTGCCCTTGTTGTACATGGTCTCCTGCCACGGGTCGCCGAGAAAGTTGGCGGGTATGCCGAAGGCCGGAAGCACCTGGCTCAGAAAACCGTACAGCGATCCGTCCGGCGAACCCTGCACCGGCGATACGTGCTTGATCAGCGTGTCGATGCTGGTGGTGGTGAAGTCCAGTGGCGTCGCCTGGCTGGCGTTGTCGTGGTAGTAGCTGATCCCCGCCACCCAGTCGGCCACACTGGTTTGACCGGAGAGTTTCAGCTCCTGCTCCCAGCTGGTGTTCTTCTCGATATTGACGTCGTCGACGTAGAGCTCCGGCTGATTGGTGCCGTCACCATCCTCGCGGTTGAACGTGGAGAAATGCCGATAAGCCGTGATGGCACTGAGCGAACCGAACGCAAAATCGTGATTCACGAAAAGGCTGGTGCCGTCGAAGCTGCGCTTCTCCAGCGCGCCGCCGACGACGTCGTTGTACAAGGGTGTCTTGCGCGGATCGAGGTAGGTATTCGGGTCCGGCGGAAACGTCGGCAGCCCGGGCGATGCGGGTATCGGCACAATGCCGATGGCCGGTCGCGCCGGCTGATTCAATTTTTCGTGCTCGTAGACCAGCCGCACTTCGGTGCCGTCGGGCACGTTCCAGCGCAGCTGCCCGCGTATGCCCCAGTCGTCGTTCTTTTCATAGTGCTGACCGGTCGCCGCGTCGCGCAGCCAGCCGTTGCTCTGGTTATCGACGAAGGTGATTCGACCGGCCACATCCTTGGAGATCGGCAGGTTCAAAAAGCCGTCGGTGTAGTGCAGCCCGTCACTGCCCAAGCGCTCGCGTATCTGGCCGCCGAAGGTATCGGTGGGTTCGTTGGTCACCACGGAAATGGCGCCAGCGGCGCTGTTGCGACCTAGCAGTGTGCCTTGTGGCCCCTTCAGCACTTCGACGCGTTGCACATCGTTGAAGACCAGCAGAGCGCCACCGGTTTTACCGGTGTAGACGCCGTCCTCGTAAATGCCGATGGGTGAATCCGTGCCGATGCCGACGTCGGTCACGGCGATGCCGCGCAGCGAATATTCCGGCTGTGTGGGCTGCTCGGCATTGATGTACAGCCCGGGAATATAGCCGTTCATCTTGCTCAGATCGGTCGCCTCGATCGCGTTGATCTGCTTGCTGGTGACGATCTGCATCGCGATCGGCACGTCCTGTACTTCCTGCGTACGGCTTTGCGCCGTGACAGTGACGTTGCCCAGCGATTTCGCGTCCGCGACCTTGGGCACCGGCGATGCCTTGGCATTTGGCGGGCTATCCGACGCGGTTTCAACGGGCGTCGTCTGCGCCAATGCGCATGTGCCGATGGCGCCGTAAAGAACGACGCCACCACTCAGTGCAAAACGAAGGCATGCAGCAAGACGATTATTAGACTCTGACATTAGTTCGATCCCCATCGAATGAAGCGCCAACGCCGATGGCACAACTCCCCAATCCTTCGTTGTACATTCGGCCCATCCACATCCACCGCCATAGACTGACGCGAAGCGCTGTTCTATGGTGGGGACTAATTCGGCCAATACGGATTCGAAGATGCCGCGCAGAAAGCTGGAAGTTCGGCAGCTTGTCCCTGAAATATCGCCTTACACGCTGGTTGCACTGATGGGCCTCGTGGCCACGCTGGGCGTCGAGCCCGAGCGACTGTGCGAAGGCATGCCCTTCAACAGCCACGACCTCACGATGGGCATGCTGGCCTCCAATCGGCAGGCATGGCGAATGATACGCCGCGCCATACGCCTCACCGGGCGGCCGGACCTTGGACTGGAACTGGGACAGTCGCAAAAGCTCAGCGACTTCGGTCTGACCGGGGTGGCCATACCCGTCCAGCGTACCTTTGGCGAGGCGGCTGCGCTGGCCATGCTCGATCAAAACCAGAACGGCAGTCTGGTCACGCAGCATCTGGTCTTGAACAACAAGGACGGTTTCGCCGTGCTGATCGGCGAGCCGCGCATTCTGGATGCCAGTCTGCAGCCGTTTCTGGTGGAAGAAATGTTTGCCAGCGCCCTGATGGTGGCGCGTGCACTGCTGGGCGCGGATTTTTCCGTGGCCCGCATCGAGTTCGCCTACCCGCCTCCCGCTTACGTCGAGCGCTATCAGGCGCTGTTCGCCTGCCCGATGTCCTTCAACTGCCGACAGAACCGCGTATTCATCGACCGACGGTGGCTCGATGCGACGCTTCCAGGCGCCTCCTCGGTGATGGCCGCCGAACTGGCGGATTTGATCAAGCGACGTGCCGACGCCGACGCCGTCCCTGCCGACATTGCCAAAACCGTGGAGGCGCTGCTGATCCGGGAGGATCGTGTCGCCTTCAGCATCACCAAGACAGCCCAGGTGCTGGACCTGAGCGTGCGGACTCTGCGACGTCGCCTGGAAGAAGCAGGCACATCGTTTCGCGAGCTGAGCGATCGCGCGCGCGCGCGCGTGGCGCTGGAATTGTTGAACTCGCAAACCTTGTCCGTGGCGGCCATCAGCCAGCGGCTGGGCTTCAGCGACGCGCGCGCCTTTCGCCGCGCATTCAAGCGCTGGCAGGGTCAGGTTCCAGGCATGCTGCGCCACCGCGCCGGCACTACGCGTTAGAGCCTGTTCACGCTCTCTCCGCGCCCCGCGCCGGGAGCTGTTTGCGCGCAGGCCAGGGAAGAACGAGTGAGTTGACGTCGGTCCACGACCGAGTGATGACGCAGGAATGCGGGCAAACAGACCCGGCCCGCAGGGTTGCGAGGTACGGGGAGAGCGTGAACAGGCTCTTAGATTTGGCCTCGCCGGACCCTATGCCTGATCCGCGCCGACGGTGAGACTAAAGCCAACGTCGAGGCTCGGGAATAAGGCTCTTGTTGACTACCATCAAAACATCGGCGCGGGACACGCGAAGCCTCGGGACGCCGTGGAAAAACTGGTCGGGCTCGCAGGTCGCGCATCCATCGCTGCGCGCGATGCCGTCGTCGGAAGCCGAACTCTCGCTGCTCGTGCAGCAGCAGGCTCGTGTCCGTGTGGTCGGTGCGGGCCACTCCTTTACACCGCTGGCCGCCACCGACGACTGCATGATCTCGCTGGACCGGTTGTCCGGACTGGTGGCGCACGACACGGTATCGCACCAGGCCAAACTGTGGGCCGGCACGCGGCTGTTCGACTGTGGTCCGCTGCTGCAGTCCGTCGGTCAGGCGTTGCCCAACATGGGCGATATCGATCGACAAAGCCTTGGTGGCGTGATCTCCACGGCGACGCACGGAACGGGAATGGGCCTGCCCTGCATTGCCGCGGGTGTCACCGAACTGCGTCTTGTGACTGCCGATGGAAGCGTGCTCAGCACGAGTCCGCAGCGCGACGCCGACGTGTTTCATGCGGCAGCCGTATCGCTCGGCGCGCTGGGCGTGATCTCGCAAGTTACCCTGCAGAACGTCGCGCCCTTTCGTCTGCGCGAGCGCGTGGACGTGGTGCCGCTCGATACCGTTCTTGGCGATCTGCAACGCTGGAAGCATGAACATCGCAGCTTTGAACTCTGGGCTTTTCCGTATAGCCGTCAAGCCATCGTCAAGACGCTCGACATCACCGACGAGCCGCCGCAGATGCAAAAAAAAGGCGGCGATGCTGCCGATGGACTGCTGCGCCTGTGCAGCGAGCTGACGCGCATGTGGCCATCGCTGACGGCACCGCTGCAGAAGCTGGTCGGCCGATTCGTCAGTCCGACCTTGCGCATCGGGGATTCCTGGCGCATCTACCCCAGCGAACGGCATGTGCCGTTCAACGAAATGGAATATCACGTGCCGGCAGACGTCAGTGCCGAGGCACTGGATGAAGCCTGCCATGTGTCCGTGAACAGCCGAACCGCAGGCTTTTTCCCGATCGAATTTCGTTTCGTGGCGGGCGACTCGCACTGGCTCAGTCCCTTTCAGGGAGGCGGCCGCGCCTCGATCGCCGTACATCAGTATTACAAACAGGATTACCGCCCGCTGTTCGCCGCCGTGGAACCGATTCTCAGGCGTTACGGCGGACGGCCGCACTGGGGCAAGCTGCATACGGCGACGCATCGGGACCTGCTCCATATGTATCCGGATTTCGGCCGGTTTCTAAAGCTGCGCGCCGAACTGGATCCGACGGCCAAATTTCTGAACCCGTACCTGCAAAAGATTTTCGGGCTGGTGCACGCGTGACGACGGCGCACGACGTCTACTTTTCCGGCTTGCAGCGCGCGTTGAAGGACGCGGGCATCGCATGGCCGGTGATCGTGCTGGACCGCGCACGCATGATGCGAAACGCTGCGCGTCTCAAGGCATGGATCGCGCCGGATAAAACGCTGCGACTGGTGGAAAAATCCTTGCCGGTACCGAGCATGCTGGATCGGCTGATGCAGGCCACGCAGACGTCTGCGTTGATGGTTTTTCACGAGCCGCAGCTGCGCCAGACCGCGGTACGATTCCCGCACAGCGACCTGCTCCTCGGCAAGCCCATGCCGGTTGCCGCCGCCGCGCACTTCTATGCGCATCTCGGTGCGACGACGTTCGACCCGGCGCGGCAGCTGCAGTGGCTGATCGACACGCCGCAGCGGCTGGCGCAGTATCTCGACTTGGCGCGCGGACTTGGCGTGCGCCTGCGCATCAATGTAGAAATCGACGTGGGCCTGCATCGCGGTGGCTGCGCCACGCCGAGCGAACTGGCAAGCATGCTCACGACGATCCACGAGCATCCCGATCAGGTCGAGTTTGCCGGGCTGATGGGTTACGACGCCTTCGTCGGCAAACTGCCCGCCGTGGTGGAGTCCAGCGCGACCAGCTTCGAACACGCCAACAGCACCTATCGCGCGTTTCAGGAAGCGGCCCGTTCGGTGTATCGCGAGCTGCCGCCGAGTGTCTGCTGGAACGGTGCCGGCAGCCCCACGGTGGCTTTGCATCGACAAAACCGATCGCCGCTCAACGATATCAGCGCGGGGTCGTGCCTTCTCAAAGGCACAATGTTCGACCTTCCGCTGCTACGCGATTTCGAGCCGGCGGTGTTCATCGCCTCGCCCATACTGAAAGCCATCGAAGGCTCGCGGTTGGCAGGCCCGCCCTGGCTCTCCACCCTGCTGTTTGCCGGACGCAAGCAGCGTCAGCAAACGTATTTCACCTACGGCGGCGACTGGCGCGCCAGGATCGAGTCTCCGCCTCACGTCGCGGAAAACAAATACTTCGGCGTCAGTTACAACCAGGCGATGTTTTCCGGTCCGAGTGACGAGCGGCTGGCCGTCGACGATTTTCTGTTTTTGCGCCCGCACCAGTCGGAAGGCACCCTGCTGCAGATGGGGCCGCTGCAGGTATTCGAAGACAGCCGCATCGTCGACGCGTGGTCGCCGTTCACCGAGTGATCGCCATCACCGAAGCATCTCGCTTGCCGAATCGTCGCCCGTCACATCACGAGCGACTGACGGCGTAGGCGCCACGTCAGCGGAATCGTCGCGGCGGAGAACGCGATCATCAGCATCAGCGCATATGCTGGACGGTCGATCAATGCCTGCACGCCCATCGCGATGATCAGGCTGCCGGCATTGCCCGCCATCCACACCAGGGCGGTGGCGGTGCCCACGCGAGGACCGGCGCGGCGCTCGGTCAGATCCAGAATCACCGGCATTCCCGCCAGCAGAAACAGGCCGTAGGTCGGCATCGCGACGAGCCCGACCAAAGTGCCTGGCGCCACGACCAGCGCCAGCATGGCGATCACCCCGACCGCACCGGACAAGAGCAGCAGCTGAAACTCGCGCTTTTTCCGGGACGCCAGTGCCGGTAAAAACGACACGCCGACGATGCCCGCCACGATCAGTCCGATGAGCATGGCTCCGGCAGCGGCAGGGCTCACGCCCGCCGGTTCGAGAATGGCCTCAAGCCAGGTCAGCAGCGCGGTGAAAACGCCGATGCCGATAAACGACAGCAGGGTGATCGTGCGTATGAAACCGTCGGCCCACAGCGATGTGAGCGAAGCCCACGCCGGCAGCGACTGCTCGGTCGAACGGAACGCGCCGGGCTTGCGCAGGCTTGCCGCCAGCGCCACCGCGGCAATCACCGCATACAGCGTGCTGTAGCGAACCAGCAGCGATGTTTGCGTCGGCTCGGAAAGCATCGCGCCCATCATGATCGCCGCCAGCTGGCCGACGTAGACACTGGCCATCGCCACAGCCAGCCCGAGCTGGCGGCGACGCTCTTCCAGATAGTCGCTGGCCACCAGGGTGACGCCGTTGAGAATCAGCGGCTGCCCGATCGCGCAGATCAGCTGGCCGGCCAGTGCCCAGGCGTACGTGTCGTCGACCATCCGCAGCGCGGCTCCGCCCGCGATCAGCGCGGCGCCCAGCAGCAGCCCCGATCGAAAGCGGCGATCCAGCAGAAATCCGGCCGGTATCGCGAACAGCACATACATCAGCGGAAACACTTCACTGAGCCAGCCGATGGCTTCCACCGAGGTGCCGTAATGCGCGGCCGCGGTCGTCGTGACCGGCGCAAAGACAAGTTGCAGACTCATCGCCGCCGACGCCGCCAGCGCGTAGGCGCCGATCACCGACCAGGCGTTGTGCGAACCCACCGCGGCGGGAACCTTCGTCGCTATCGACATCGGATCAATCCTCGGCAAAGACATCGTGCAACGGCATGCGTGCCAGCGCGTCCTCGTCGACCGAGCCACAGATCAGCCATTCGCCTACCTCGCACGCGCTGGTGATTTTCCAGAAGGCACTCTGGCCGCGATGCTGCACGTTGGCCACCAGCTTGCCCTCCAGGCCGAACGCCAGCACGATCCCGTGGCGCGCGGGTTTGGGCTGAATCGCGGCCGGCAAGTTGGCGATGATTCTACGAATCAACGGTCGCTGCGATAGCGAATCCAGCAGCGCATTGCGCGGCGCGGCGATGGCCAGCCAGAAACGATCGCGACCGTTGAA
Source organism: Rhodanobacter sp. K2T2 (assembly GCF_013408815.1). NCBI lineage: Bacteria > Pseudomonadati > Pseudomonadota > Gammaproteobacteria > Lysobacterales > Rhodanobacteraceae > Rhodanobacter > Rhodanobacter sp. K2T2. Next base: position 42,386 of record NZ_JACCCA010000014.1, read on the forward strand.
GCTGATGTTGTCCGGAAACCCGGGCAGATTGTCGACAAACACGTCGGCCGTTCCGGCCTTGGGGCCTTTCAGCAAGTAGCGCTGCACGCGGTACTGCCCGCTCTCTGCCACGAGCACATACGCATCGTCCGGGCCGAGTGCCACGCCGTTGGCGAACTGCAGCCCCTTCATCAGCACGCTGGTTGTGCCTGTGGCGCAGTTGTAGTGAAGCAGGCGGCCATGACCGCCGTGTTCGATGATGTCGACCGTATCGTATCCGACACCCCACTTGCTGGAGGAGTCGGTGAAATACACATGCGCGCCGGCGGCGTCCACAGCGAGGTCGTTGGTAAAGCGGTACGGCAAGCCCTCGGCCTGCGTGCTGAGTACGTCTATCGAACCGTCGGGGTCGATACGCAGCAGCCCGCGCAGCGCGTCGGCCACGAAGACCGTGCCGTCGTCCCGCGGTGCCATGCCGAGCGGACGGCCGCGCGTATTGGCCAGCGTTTCAAATGTATCGTCGCGCAGACGCGAGCGAACCACCCGACCGTCCCCATAACCGACCACGATCCGCCCGACGCCATCTACCGCCACGCCCTCCGGGCCGCTGCCCTCGATCGGATAAAAGCGCTGCAGCCGCTGCAGCCGCCGGTTGATCGCATACGGTCCCCGGTCGAGCGATGGCGCTGGCGGACAATGCCACGCGACCGGCCTCACCGGCTGTCCCTTAGCCATGACGCTTTTTCCTCAGCGCGGCCTGCACGCGTCGCCCCTTCGCTTCGGCGTGGTCGACCATCAGCCGCATGATGCCGGTGGTGGCACCGAACAGGCGCAGAAACTGCCCGAAGCCGGCGGGCATCACGACTTCGCTCGGTTGATCGTGTACGGCCTGCGTGATCTTCGACGCGACGAAATCCGCGCTCACCGATTTTTCGGAAAAAGCCAGTGCGGTGGAGTCGTCGCTCAATTCCTGCTCGAGCATGCCCGTCTCGGTCGAGGGCGGATGAACGATGGAAAACTTCAGCGGCCCCTTGCGCTCCTCCAGCGCCAGCGTGTGATGGAACGCGCGCAGCGCATGCTTGGTACCGGCGTAGCTGGCCATCCCCGGCATCGGCAGAAAGGCGGTCATGCTGCACACCGTGACAAAGTGCCCGCTGCCCTGAGCCTGAAAGCGCGGCAACGTCTGCTTCATGCCGATCAATGGGCCCAGATAGTTCACCTCCAGCGTACGGCGATGCTCGTCGATGGAAACGTCGCGGACATACCCGGTATGGATGATGCCGGCATTGTTGATCAGCACATCCAGACGGCCAAAGCGGGACCACACCAGGTCGAGCGTGGTGTTCCATTGCTCGACCGAGCGAATATCCAGTGGGACGGCCAGCGCCTCATGACCGACGTCCGCCGCTACGTTTCGCACGCGCTCAGCGTCGATGTCGGCAAGAACGATCTGGTGCCCCTCATCGGCGAGCCTGCGTGCGGTGGCCGCGCCGATGCCGCTGCCGGCACCCGTAATGAGCACCACCTTTCGAACCCTGGACTGCATGCATTCCCCTTCCGCTTTTTCGCCATGCCGAGCATAGGCCTTTGCGAAGGAACCGTTTCGGCCAAAACGCGGCAAGCCCGCCGCAGGCGATTACCGCGGGTCTAGTATGCGAACGGTCGAAATCGAATAGGGAAACGTCATGTCTGCATTGCCGCCACAAAACACATCCAGTGCGAAGATCGACGTATCGGCACAGGAGTGGCGGCTGCGTGTCGACTTGGCCGCCGCCTACCGGCTCGTCGCCCTGCACGGATGGGACGACCTGATTTTTACGCACCTGACCGTGCGCCTGCCCGGGCCGGAGCACCACTTTCTGATCAATCCCTACGGCATGTTGTTCGACGAGATCACCGCGTCGTCGCTGGTGAAGATCGACCTGGCCGGCAACAAGGTTTCCGAATCGCCGTATGAGATCAACCCGGCCGGCTTCACGATCCACAGCGCCGTTCATGCTGCGCGCGAGGATGCGCAGTGCGTCATGCATATCCATTCGCTCAACGGCATTGCCGTGTCGGCACAGAAAGACGGTCTGCTGCCGATCTCCCAGCAGTCGCTGTTCGTCCTTGCATCGCTGGGCTACCACGGCTACGAAGGCGTGGCGCTGAACGCCGAAGAAAAGCCGCGTCTGGTCGCCGATCTGGGCAACCGCGTTTTTCTGATGCTGCGAAACCACGGCCTGCTTACCGCGAGCGCCACTGTGGCCGACGCTTTTCTGGCGATGTACATCTTTGAAACGGCGTGCGCCATCCAGGTGAAGGCCTTGAGTGGCCATCGCGAGCTGATTTCCATCGCGGCGCCGATTCTCGCCGGCATCCAGGCGCAGGCGGCACAGGTGACCCGTGGCCTTGGTGGCGCCCTGGTCTGGCCGGGCCTGCTGCGCAAGCTGGATCGGTGCAACCCGGGCTACGACCAGTGACGCGGACGCAGAACAGCAGCTGGACGCGATCACGGCGCCGCGACGATCGCCGCCGCGAATGACCGCCGAACCCGGCAACTATCTCACGCTGTGAGACGACGTATCCGTTCAATGAGGCACGCCGCCAGGACTTGCCCATGAACGCCCAGCTCGATCGTTACCATGCCGCCGACTCACTTGTGCTCCGAGGTCCCAGCGACGGGCGCACGCTGGCGCAGCGGCTGACCAAACGCTATGCGGCGAGAATCACCGGCGCGTTTGTCGTGCCCGGTTGCGAGGGCTCCTACGCGCCGCTGCCGGACGATCTGCCCGTGGCGCTGGCCGAGGCACTTCGATCGCGCGGCATCGATCGGCTCTACAGCCACCAGGCGCAGGCGTGGGCGGCGACACAGGCGGGCGATCACGTGGCGGTGGTGACGCCGACCGCTTCGGGCAAATCCCTGTGCTACACCCTGCCCGTCATCACCGCCGCCATGACCCAGCACGCCAAGGCGCTGTACCTGTTTCCGACCAAGGCGCTGGCGCAGGACCAGGTCGCCGAGCTGCTGGAGCTGAACCAGGCCGGCGAGCTTGGCGTCAAGGCATTCACCTTCGATGGCGATACGCCGGGCGACGCGCGCCAGGCGATCCGGCTGCACGGCGATATCGTGGTCAGCAATCCGGACATGCTGCACCAGGCGATTCTGCCGCACCACACGAAGTGGGCCCAGTTCTTCGAGAACCTGCGCTATGTGGTGATCGACGAAGTGCATACGTACCGCGGCGTGTTCGGCTCGCACGTGGCCAACGTGATCCGCCGGCTGAAGCGCGTGTGCGCGTTCTACGGCGTGCGTCCGCAGTTCGTTCTCTGCTCCGCCACCATCGGCAATCCGAAGGAGCATGCCGAGGCGCTGATCGAAGATGTCGTCACTGCGATCACCGACAGCGGCGCGCCGACCGGCGACAAGCACGTGCTGCTGTGGAATCCGCCGGTGGTGAACCCCGACCTGGGCCTGCGCGCCTCGGCGCGCTCGCAGACCAACCGCATTGCGCGGCTGGCGATCAAGTCCGGCATGAAGACGCTGGTGTTCGCGCAGTCGCGCACGATGGTCGAAGTGCTGACCAAGTACCTGAAAGACGTGTTCGACAACGATCCGCGCAAGCCGGCGCGCATCCGCGCCTATCGCGGCGGCTATCTGCCAAAGGAGCGCCGCGCCGCCGAACGCGAGATGCGCGCAGGCTCGATAGACGGCATCGTCAGCACGTCGGCGCTGGAGCTGGGCGTGGATATCGGCAGCCTGGATGTGGTGGTGCTCAACGGCTATCCGGGATCGGTGGCGTCGACCTGGCAGCGCTTTGGCCGCGCCGGCCGACGGCAGCAGTCGGCGCTGGGCGTGCTGGTGGCCAGCAGTGATCCGCTCGATCAATACCTGGTGCGGCACCCGGAATTTTTTCAGGGCGCGTCGCCGGAGCACGCGCGCATCCAGTCGGATCAACCGCTGATCCTGCTCGACCACATCCGCTGCGCGGCCTTCGAACTGCCCTTCATCGGCGAGGAGATGTTCGGCACCGAAGTGGCCGCACCGTGGCTGGACGTGCTGGCCGAGGAAGGCGTGCTGCATCGCGAAGGCGATCGCTGGGAATGGATTGCCGACAGCTATCCGGCGATTGCGGTATCGCTGCGCTCCGTCGCCGACGGCAATTTCGTCGTGGTCGACCGCACCAACGGCCGCCAGACGATTATTGCCGAGGTGGATTTCAGCGCCGTGCCGGTGACCTTGTACGAAGGCGCCATCCACATGATCCAGTCGGTGCCGTATCAGGTCGAGCGGCTGGACTGGGATGGCCGCAAGGCCTATGTCACGCGCACGCACGTCGACTACTACACCGACGCGATCGACTACACCAAGCTCAAGGTACTCGATTGTTTCGACACCTCGCACGCGGGCTGCGGGCAGGCGCACCATGGCGAGGTGCACGTGGTGCGCCGCGTGCCGGGCTACAAGAAGATCCGCTTCTACTCGCACGAAAACATCGGCTACGGCTCGGTCAACCTGCCCGACCAGGAGCTGCACACCACGGCAGTGTGGTGGCAGCTGGCGCAGGACGTGCTGGGTGCAGCGTTCGAGGATCGCCAGCAGGCGCTGGATGGCTTTCTCGGCGCCGCGTACGCCCTGCATATCGTGGCCACCGTCGCGGTGATGGCCGAAGCGCGCGATCTGCAGAAGTCCGTTGGCAGCGGCGACGGTGCGTGGTTCGTCAGCGCCGATATCAACGGTCGTGGCCAGCTGCGCGGCGTCGACGGCCAGCCCACGACGCTGGCGGCCGATGCGCCGTTTACGCCGACGGTGTATCTCTACGACGCGTTCCCGGGCGGCATCGGCCAGAGCGAGCCGCTGTTCGATCGACGCGAGGATCTGATCGCGCAGTCGGTCACGCTGATCGAACGCTGCGACTGCCGCGCGGGTTGCCCGGGCTGCGTCGGGCCGGTGCTGGCCGCGGATGAAGAGACCGCGACCACGCCGAAAGCGCTGGCGCTGCGCGTGCTGGCGCTGCTGGTCGCGCTATGAGCGCACTCGCAGGCAAACTGCGCCAGCTGCGCGCGCAGAGTGGCCAGGTAACGGCGTCACCCGTGGCGGCAAGGCCGGCCATGCCCGCCAACGTGCGCAACCTGCTGCTTCGCCATGCGCAGATAAAACAGCAGGGGCCAGCACGACTGGCCTCGCGCGATCGCGACGTGGCCGGCGACGAGATCGCGCCGGGCCTGCGCTACACCGAGGCGCGGATGGACTGGCTGCAGCCGCCGACGCTTATCGATGCCGCGTTCGCACGGATGGAGCCGATGCATCACGACAGGCTGCTGCATTTCGACACCGAAACCACCGGGCTCGCCGGCGGCACCGGCACACGCGCCTTCATGATCGGCGCAGCCGACTGGATCGACGGTCGCTTTCGCATCCGCCAGCTCACCATCACCAGCATGGCGGCGGAGACGGCCATGCTGCGTACCTTCGCCGGCTGGCTCAGCGACGACACCGTGCTCGTGAGCTACAACGGCAAATGCTACGACGCCCCGCTGCTGGCGACGCGCTATCGGCTGGCGCGGCTGCCCAATCCCTTGCACGGGCTCGCCCATCTCGACCTGCTGCATCCGGTACGACGACGCTGGAAAGGCGTGTGGGAAAACTGCCGGCTGGCCACCGCCGAACGGCAGCTGATCGGCGTGGTGCGCGAAGACGATCTGCCTGGCGCCGAAGCCCCCGCCGCTTGGCTCACCTACCTGAAAGGCGGCTCGGCCGCCAACCTGCGCCGCGTTGCGCATCACAACGCACAGGATTTGAAGAGCCTGGCCGGCGTGTTGATCCAGCTGTCGAATCTCGGCGAGATTCCGCCGCCGCGGCGCGTGCGGAAAGTCGCCTGAGAGGTAACGACGTCGTTAAAGCTCCACCGGTTGATGCGTCTGCATCGACTGCCGCAGCGCAATGGCAATGCGCGTCGCCTCGGCCGCGTCCTCCAGGGTGAGATCGAATGGCGTGTCGTCCAACACGGCATCGACGAAATGCACGCACTGCGCATGAAACGCATCGCCAAAGCGTTCGAAGAAGCTCGGTGCGGAGAGCGCGCGAACGCCGTAGGCGTCGGAAATTTCCACGCGGTCCATGCGCGGATTGCGGCCCACGCTGAGCTTGCCGCCGGTGCCGATAATGTCGGTGTGGGTGTCGTGGCCGTGGGCCTGCGTGCGCGAGGCGTGGAACATCGCCACGCAGCCGTTTTCGAATTCGCAGATGGCCACGCCGTTGTCGATATCGCCTAGCGCCTTCAACTCGTCATAGACCGCGACCGTGCCGGCGGCATATGCACGAACCGCCTTGGGACGACCCAACAGCCAGCGCGCCAGATCGACGTCGTGCACGCTGCAGTCGAGGAACAGGCCGCCGCTGGTGGGCGCGAACTTGACGAAGGCGCCGCTGGGATCGAGCAGGTCGGCGGTCTGCGAATACACCATGAAAGGCTTGCCGATGGCGCCCTCCTCGATCTGCGCCTTGGCATCGCGGTAGCTGGCATCGAAGTGGCGCACGAAGCCGACCATCGCACGCAGCTGCGGATAGCGCGCCGCGTGCGCCACCGTGCGCTGGCAGGCCTCCAGCTCCAGCGACAGCGGCTTTTCGCAGAACACGTGCTTGCCGGCATCGAGCGCCAGCTCGATCTGGTTGGCGTGCAGCGAGGTCGGCGTGACCAGGAACACGGCGTCGAGCGCGGGATCGGCCAGCATCTGCGCGTAGTCGCTGTAACTTTTTTCGATACCGAGCGCGTCGCGCGCCCAATCGATTTCTTCCTGCACCGGACTGCAGACGGCTGCCAGACGCGCACGCGGCACGTTACGCGCCAGGTTTTCCGCATAGCGACGGCCCAAGCGACCCAGTCCTGCCAGGCCGATGTTGAGAGTTTTCTGATTCATGCATGCACTCGATAAATTCATTCGGTGAAGTGGCGCGCGAGCCGCGCCACCGAGCTAGCAACACGCGGCAAGCGGACAGTTCACGGGAAACCAGACATCTCCGTTTCCCGTTCCCTGTTCCAGAGCTCTTAGATAGAGCACTCCAGCGCCTTGCCCTCCTTGAACGAGCGCGTGGCCAGCTCGGCCAATTCCAGCGATTTGATGCCGTCGGCGATCGTGGTGCGTACGGGCGTACCGTCATTCAAGGCATCGAAGAAATGCGCGATTTCCAACGCGTAGGCATCGCGGTAGCGCTCGAGGAAAAAATGCTCAGGCTTGTCGGTGCTGATGGACTGCTCGCCCCAAGCCACCACTTGGGTCGGACGCACATTGCCGGCCTGCAGCAGACCCTTGCTTCCCAGCACTTCGAAACGCTGGTCGTAGCCGTAGGCGGCGCGGCGCGAGGTATTGATCTGGCACAGCCCGCCGCTCTTGGTGCGAATGGTGACTACGGCCTGGGTGATATCGCCCGCGGCGGCCACTTCCGGAAAGCCGAGGCTGCCGCCGGTGGCGTACACGCTCACCGCCTCACCGCCGAGAATCCAGCGAAAGATGTCGAAGTCGTGGATCAGCATGTCCTTGAACACGCCGCCGGAGCGCTCGATGTACGACACCGGCGGCGGCGACGGATCACGGCTGGTGATGACCAGCATCTCGGCCTCGCCGATCTCGCCAGCCTCGAGCCGCGCCTTCAACGCAGCAAAGGTCGGATCGAAGCGGCGCTGAAAGCCGACCATGCAGACCACGCCGGCTTTTTGCACTGCCGCCTCGCACTCGCGCGCGCGCTGCACATCCAGATCGACCGGCTTCTCGCAGAAGATCGCCTTGCCGGCAGCGGCCGAACGCAGAATCAGATCGGCATGCGTGTCGGTACTGGAGCCGATCACCACGGCGCCAATGGCCGGATCGTTCAAGGCCTCTTCCACCGACACGACCGTGCCGCCGAGCTCGGCGGCCAGCGCTTCGGCCGATGGCGCATGCGTGTCGACCACGTATTTCAGCTTGGCCTGCGGGTGACGCGCCACGTTGGCGGCGTGGATCTTGCCGATACGGCCGGCGCCAAAAACGGCTACTTCAATCATCGTATTCTCCAGGGGGGGTGGTTTCTTCAACGGTCAGTTCGAGCTTGTAGGCCAGCGCAACGAACAGCGCCTGGCACAGGCAGATGGTGCTGGTCAGCGCACGAAAGGCGAACGCGCTGCCCTCGCGCACTTTCAGCAGGACACTCGCATGGCGGGCCAGCGGGCCCATGCCGCTTTCGGTAATCGCCAGCACCTTGGCCTTGTGCTGGCTGGCGATGCGCGCGCAGTAGAGAGTTTCTTTTCCGTACGGGGGAAAGCTGATCGCGATCAGCACGTCGTTCTTGCCGATGCTGCGCATCTGCTCGCGGTACATGCCGCCGAGACCGTTCACCAGCAGCACGCGCTTGTGCGTGTGCTGCAGGGCGTAGGCGATATAGCTGGCAATGGAAAACGCGCGACGCACGGCGACCACGTAAATCGTGTCGGCCTTGACCAGCAGATCGACCGCATCCTCGAAGCTTTTCGCATCGAATTCGTTGGCCAGCTCATCGAGCCCTGCCCGGCTGGCGTCAATGAAACGCAGCGCCATCTGCGCGGGCTGCATTTGTTCGGGCCCATCTTCGATTACCCGGCGAATGCGCTGCTGGTAACTGCGCGCGGGTGTTACGTGTGCGGTGTGTTCGCTGCGGAACACCGCCTGCATCTCGCTGTAGCCGGAAAAATCGAAGCGTTGCGCAAAGCGCACCACTGCAGAGGCATGCACGCCGGCGCCCTCAGCCACCTCGTTGACGCGCTGGAGCATGATGTTGGCACGCTGCTCCTCGACATAGCGCGCCACGTTCTGCTGCTGCCGCGGCAGCGCATCGAACTGCTCGGCAATGCGCTGCATCAGTTGTTCCACACCGCTGGTTTTTGTCATGTGTCCTTACCCAAGAGCCACCGCGTCGCGTCGCGGCAAGGTGCCTGTTATGCATCGAATGGAATATTTATTCCACTTTTTTTTATTGTGCAATGCAAATTGCAAATTGAAAAAAGGGGGTCCATCCTCGCCCCAGCTTCGCACCGCCTCGCCTGTCAACAGGCATGGCCCGATCTGAACCGAGCCGGCTAACCCGGCCCACGCGACTGGAGAGTGGTATGCAACTTCGGAAAATTTCCCTCTGCTTGGCAACCCTGCTGGCCGGCATCACTCTGGCGCCGGCGCTGATGGCAGCGGACGGCCCGCACGCCAACGAGCGCTACGTGATGGTCAGCCACGGCGCCGATTCCGATTCCTGGTGGAACACGATCAAGAATTCCGTGAAACAGGCCGGCGACGATTTCGGCGTGCAGGTCGACTACCGCAACCCGCCGAACGGCGACCTGGCCGATATGGCCCGCCTGCTGGAACAGGCCGCCGCGCGCAACTACGACGGCGTCGCCTACGACATCGCCGACTACGACGTGCTGGCCAAGCCCGCGGCGCGAATCACCGCCAAAGGCATTCCGACCGTTACGTTCAACTCCGGCACCATCGAGGAGAGCAAGAAGCTCGGCGCCATCATGCATATCGGCCAGCCCGAGTATGCCGCGGGCAAGGCCGCAGGCGAGCGCGCCAAGGCGCTAGGCATCAAGTCCTTCGTCTGCGTGAACCACTACGCGACCAACCAGGCCTCGTTCCAGCGTTGCAAGGGTTTCGCCGATGCGATCGGTGCGGACTTCAAAAGCTCGATGATCGACAGCGGCATGGACCCGACCGTGGTCAACAGCAAGGTCACCGCCTACCTGCGCAATCATCCGAAGACCCAGGCCATTCTCGCACTCGGTCCCAACGCCGCCGAGCCGACCGTGCAGGCCCTCAAGGCGATGCATTTGAACGGCAAGATCTACTTCGGCACCTTCGATCTGTCGCCGGGCATCATCAATGCGATCAAGGACGGCACGATCAATTTCGCCATCGATCAGCAGCCGTACCTGCAGGGTTATATGTCGATCGCCGCCGTGGTCATCGCGCACGAAGACAAGACTACCGACAAGGACAAGATCATCGCCACGCTGAAGGCTAATCCGAAGTTTCAGATGCGCCTGAAGATGTATGGCCTGTCGCCGGTCTATAACGCCGACGGCGTCAGCTCAGGCCCGGCTTTCGTGACCAAGGACAACGTGGCCACCGTCGAGAAATACGCCGGCCAGTACCGCTAAAGCGCTTCGACCGGCCGATCGTCTTGCGGCGATCGGTCGGTCAATAGCCGCACACATCATCCCTCGCGCAAGCGCCGGAGACTTCATGAGCACCACGACTTCCGATATGGCCATGACCCTCGCCAAACCCATTCCCTCGAACGCCAGCATGAAGCCGCCTGGCGCCGATCAGTCCGCGCCCAGCGATGAGCGCGTGCGCCGCATCTCGCCCTGGCGAGCCTTGTTGAATCGACCCGAGCTGGGCTCCATCGCCGCCACCGTTCTGGTGTTCATATTTTTCGGCGTTTTCGCCGGCGACTCGGGCATGTTCAATCTCGACGGCATCATGAACTGGTCGCAGGTTGCCGCGTATCTGGGCATCATCGCCGTCGGCGCCTGCCTGCTGATGATTGCCGGCGAATTCGACCTTTCGCTGGGCTCCATGATTGGCTTCGCCGGCATGATGATGGCGGTGCCCTCGATGTTTTTCGGCTGGCCGATGTGGCTGGCCGTGCTCTTCGCGTTCGGCGGCTGCATGGCGCTGGGCTGGTTGAACGGCTATCTGGTGATGCGCACCAAGCTGCCCAGCTTTATCGTCACGCTGGCTTTCATGTTCATCCTGCGCGGTCTCACCATCGTGCTGTCGACGCAGTTCGCGGGCAGCACCATCGTCAGCGGCGTGGGCGACAAGATTGCGCAGGATCCGATCACGCACGCCTTGTTCCAAGGCACCGCGCTGCAGGGTCTGTTCACCTGGATGGCGCACGCCGGCATCATCGACAAACTGCCTAGCGGCGAGCCGGTGGTTGCCGGCCTGCCGAAGGTGCTGCTGTGGTGGGCGCTGGTGGCCTGCGGCGCCGGCTTCGTGCTGTCCAAAACGCGTTTCGGCAATTGGATCTTCACCGTCGGCGGCGACGCCAACGCGGCGAAGAACGTCGGCGTGCCGGTGCGCCGGGTCAAGATCAGCCTGTTCGTGCTCACCGCGTTCTGTGCCTGCCTGTTCGCGGTGCTGCAGGTATCCGATGTGGGCTCGGCGGCTTCCGATCGCGGCCTGCAGAAAGAGTTCGAGGCGATCATCGCTGCGGTCATCGGTGGCGCCCTGCTCACCGGCGGTTATGGCTCGGTGCTCGGCGCCTGCTTCGGCGCACTGATCTTCGGCGTGGTGCAAATCGGCATTTCCTACACCAACGTCAATTCCGATTGGTACCGCGTGGTGCTGGGCGCGATGCTGCTGCTCGCGGTGCTGTTCAACCATTACATCCGCTCGCGCGCAACGACCGGCAAGTGAGGATCGACTGATGGATACCCCAATCAAAAACCCTAGCGGCAGCGACGATTACATCCTGCAGCTCGAAGGCGTCAGCAAATTCTTCGGCACCGTAATTTCGCTGAAGGACGTCACGCTGCGCCTGCGCCGTGGCGAGGTGCACTGCCTGCTCGGCGACAACGGTGCCGGCAAGTCCACGTTGATCAAGACGCTCGCCGGCGTGCACAAGCCCAGCGAAGGCCGTTATCTGATCGAAGGCGAAGAGGTCAGCTTCAAGTCGCCGCGCGAGGCGCTCGATTGCGGCATCGCCACCGTCTATCAGGATCTGGCCCTGGTGCCGCTGATGAGTGTGGCGCGCAATTTCTTTGCCGGGCGCGAGCCGACCAAAAAATTGTTCGGCATGATTCCCGTACTCGACATGCAGCTGGCGGCCAGCACGGCGGTGGACAAGCTGGCCGAGATGGGCATCCACGTGCGCTCGCCGCATCAGCCGGTCGGCACGATGTCCGGCGGCGAACGCCAGTGCCTGGCGATTGCGCGCGCGATCCATTTCGGCGCGAAGGTGCTGATTCTCGATGAGCCGACCGCCGCGCTCGGCGTCAAGCAGAGCTGCAACGTGCTCAAGCTAGTGCACAAGGCGCGCGAGCGCGGCATCTCGGTGATCTTCATCACCCATAACGTGCATCACGCCTATCCCATCGCCGACAGCTTCACCGTGCTCAATCGCGGTCAGTCGATGGGCACCTTCGCCAAGAGCGACATCAGCAAGGAGGAAGTGCTCGACATGATGGCCGGCGGCACCGAGATCCAGAGTCTCGTCGACGAGCTCGAAGGCCGTCAGGCCGCCTGAGCCAGCGTCGTACTGCCCTCCCCTATCGCCACCCCGAGTTTTTGCACCATGACCGAACATCGCTACGATCTGATTTGCCTGGGCCGACTCGCTGTCGACCTCTATGCCCAGCAGCACGGCGCACGGCTGGAAGATGCGTCCAGCTTCGCCAAATACCTCGGCGGCTCCTCCGGCAATGCCGCGTTTGGCGCGGCGCGACTGGGCCTGCGTTCGGCCATGCTGACGCGCGTGGGCAACGACCATATGGGCCGGTTCCTCACCGAAACCCTGAGCAAGGAAGGCTGCGATGTCAGCCACATCGTCGTCGACCCGGCGCGTCTCACCGGCATGGTGCTGCTCGGCATCAAGGATCGCGAAACCTTTCCGCTGATTTTCTATCGCGAAAACTGCGCCGACATGGCGCTGTGCGAAGACGATATCGATGAGACTTTCATCGCCTCGAGCAAGGCCCTGGCGATTACCGGCACGCATCTGTCCACACCCGGCACGCTGGCCGCCAGCCGCAAAGCGCTGGCGTTCGCGCGGCAGCATGGCGTACGCACCGTGCTCGATATCGACTACCGCCCCGTGCTGTGGGGACTGACGAATCGCGGCGACGGCGAAACGCGCTTCATCGCCGACGACAGCGTCACGGCCCACCTCCAGCGCGAGCTGGGCCAGTTCGACCTGATCGTCGGTACCGAGGAAGAATTCCATATCGCCGGCGGCAGCAAGGATTTGATCGCGGCAATGAAGGCCGTTCGCGCGGTGAGCAACGCCACGCTGGTGGTGAAGCGCGGCGCGCAGGGCTGCAGCGTGATCGAGGCCGCCATTCCCACGGCGATCGACGACGCACCGACCTTTCTGGGCACGCGGGTCGAGGTGCTCAACGTGCTGGGCGCCGGTGATGCGTTTATCGCGGGCTTTCTCTCCGGCTGGCTGCGCGACGAGCCGATCGAGCGCTGCTGCGCCTATGCCAACGCCTGCGGTGCCATCGTGGTGTCCCGCCACGGCTGTGCGCCAGCGATGCCGAGTCGCGCCGAACTCGACTATTTTCTCGCCCACGCCGAGCGGCTGCAGCGCCCGGATCGCGACGAGCAGCTGGCCCATCTGCATCGCGTCAGCGTGGCGCGCACGCACTGGGACGATTTGCATATCTTCGCGTTCGACCATCGCAGCCAGCTGTTCGAGCTGGCGCGCGAGGCCGGCGCCGACGAGTCGCGCATTCCGCGCTTGAAGCAGCTGCTGGTGCAGGCGGTGGCGCGTACCGAAAAAAATCTCGGGCTGACGCAGCGCATCGGCATGCTGTGCGACGGCCGATACGGCCAGGATGCGCTCAACGATGCCACCGGCCGCGGCTGGTGGGTGGGACGTCCGGTCGAACTGCCCGGCTCGCTGCCGCTGGAATTCGAAGCCGGCCGCGCCCTGGGCAGCGAGCTGATCCAGTGGCCGCTCGAACAGGTAGTCAAATGCCTGGTGCCGTTCGATCCCGACGGCACGCCGGAGCAGCGGCTGGAGCAGGAAACCCAGCTGCATGCCCTGTATACCGCGACCCGCGCCAGCGGACACGAGCTGCTGCTGGAGGTGATTCCGCCGGCCAACCCGTCGGTGCAGGCGAGCCAGGGCGAGCGCGTGCTGCGTTCGCTCAAGCGTATCTACAACCTCGGCATCCGACCCGAGTGGTGGAAGCTTGCGCCGCTGCCGGCGCAGGACTGGACCGCACTCGACGCGCTGATCGCCGAACGTGATCCGCATTGCCGCGGCGTGCTGCTGCTCGGCCTCAACGCGCCGTTTGCCGAACTGGCCGCGGGCTTCGCCGCCGCCGCGCACAGCCACAGCTGCCGCGGCTTCGCCGTCGGCCGCAGCATTTTTGTCGAGCCGGCGCGCGCGTGGCTTCGCGGCGACATCGACGATGCGACTCTGGTCGAACGAGCCAGCCACCACTTCGCCGAACTGGCCGCGCTGTGGCGACAGGCTCGCGGTGAGCGCGTCACGAGTCCACCTGCCGTCGAAAAAACGCATGGGGTGGAGGCCACCGCATGAGCAACACCGTTCGACTGACGATGGCGCAGGCGCTGGTGCGCTATCTCGCGGCACAGCAGGTTCTCGATGACGATGGCCGAACCGTTCCGCTGTTCGGCGGCGTGTTCGCGATTTTCGGTCACGGCAACGTCGCTGGCCTGGGCGAAGCGCTGTACGCGCAACGCGACAGCCTGCCGACCTATCGCGCGCACAGCGAACAGGGCATGGCCAATGCGGCGGTCGCCTATGCCAAGGCGCATATGCGTCGGCGCATGATGGCCGTGACCAGCTCGATCGGACCGGGTGCGACCAACCTGGTGACCTCCGCCGCGCTGGCCCACGTGAATCGGCTTCCGGTACTTTTGCTGCCTGGCGATATCTTCGTCTCGCGCGCGCCCGATCCGGTGCTGCAGCAGCTGGAGGATTTTTCCGACGGCACGGCCAGCGTCAACGATTGCCTGCGTCCGGTATCGCGCTATTTCGATCGCATCGTGAAACCCGAGCAGTTGCTGAGTGCCCTGCCGCGGGCGCTGCGCGTGCTGACCGATCCCGCCCTGTGCGGCCCAGTGACGCTGGCGCTTCCGCAGGATGTACAAACCGAGGCCTACGACTGGCCGGAACGTTTTTTTGCGCCGCGCACCCACAGCTTCCGCGCGCTGCCCGCTGCGGAGGACGACATTGCTGCGGCAGCCACCGCACTGCGTGCAGCAAAGCGTCCCGTCGTCATTGCCGGCGGCGGCGTGCTTTACAGCAAGGCCAGCGCGGCGCTGCGGCGCTTCGCGGAAGCCCACGGCATACCCGTGGCCGAGACGCAGGCCGGCAAGGGCGCGCTGGCCTGGGATCATCCGCTGCAGCTGGGACCGGCTGGCGTCTGCGGCTCCACCGCGGCCAATGCGCTGCTGGCCGAGGCCGATGTCGTACTTGCCGTCGGCACGCGCCTGCAGGATTTCACCACCGGCTCCAATGCGCTGTTCAACGATGCCCAGATGATCGCCCTGAACGTCAACGGCTACGACACGCTGAAAGGCGGCGGCCTCGACATTCTTGCTGACGCCAGCCTTGGGCTGGATGCGCTGTCCCTCGCATTGCAGGACTGGAGCGCTGGCCGCGATTGGCAGGAAAACGCCAAGCGCCAGGCGAACGAATGGCGCGACATCGTCAGCCAAGTCACCGGGCAACGCGAGTTGCCCAGCGGCACCCTGCCCTACGATGGCGAAATCATCGGCGCGGTGCAGCGCTCCGATCCGCAGTCGATGCAGAACGATATTGTGGTCTGCGCCGCCGGCACACTGCCTGCCGAGCTGGAAAAACTCTGGCGCACGTCTACGCCGGGCGGCTACCACATGGAATACGGCTACTCCTGCATGGGTTACGAGATTGCCGGCGGTTTGGGCGTCAAGATGGCCAAACCCGATCGCGACGTGATCGTGATGCTGGGCGACGGCAGCTATCTGATGCTCAACGCCGAGATTGCCACGTCGGTGATGCTGGGCCTGAAGCTGATCATCGTAGTGCTGGACAATCGCGGCTACGGGTGCATCAACCGATTGCAGCAGGCCTGCGGCGGCGCCCCGTTCAACAATATGTGGGACGACTGCCTGCAAGGTGCCGATGGCGCACCGGCCATCGACTTCGCCGCGCACGCGCGTGCGATGGGTGCCGAAGCGGAGCACGTCGGCAGCATCGCCGAGCTGGAGCAGGCGCTGACGCGCGCACGCGCGGCGAAGCGCACGTACCTGATTTCGATAGATACCGATCATCGCCGCACCACCGAGCAGGGCGGCACCTGGTGGGAAGTCGCGGTGCCCGAAGTCTCGACTCGCGCTAGCGTGCTTGACTCTCGACGCGATTACGAAACAGCCAAACAGCGGCAGCGGTCGACCACCGCGCCCGACCATTCAACGCAGGTGAAATCCGATGTCTAACCGTCTGGAAGTAAAGATCGGCATCAATCCGATCAGCTGGAGCAACGACGACCTGCCCTCGCTGGGCGGCGAAACTCCCTTGTCGACCGCCTTGAACGAAGGCCGCGAAATCGGCTATCAGGGTTTCGAGCTGGGCAACAAGTTTCCCAAGGACCCCGCCGCGCTGCGCGACCTGATGGCCGGCTACCAGCTCGACGTGGTGTCGGGCTGGTATTCCGGCCGACTGGCCACGCGATCGGTGGAAGAGGAAATCGCGTCGGTGGAATCGCACCTCGATCTGCTGGCAAAGAACGGCTGCAAGGTGATGGTCTACGGCGAAGTCGCCAACGCCATCCAGGGCGAACGCAGCGTGCCGCTGTACAAACGTCCACGCTTCGACGACGAGTCGTTCAAGCGCTACGGCGAACGGCTGACCGCTTTCGGCAAACATCTGCTGACGCGCGGCGTGCGGCTGGCCTACCACCACCACATGGGCGCCTATGTGGAATCGCCGGACGATATCGACCGCGTGATGGCCTACACCGGCGAGGATGTGGGGTTGCTGTTCGATTCCGGCCATGCGTATTTCGGCGGCGGCGACCCGCTGACGATTCTCGGCAAGCACATCGGCCGCGTCTGCCACGTGCACTGCAAAGATGTCAGGCCGTCGATCATTCGCCACGCGCGCAATCGCCAGTGGAGTTTTCTGGATTCGGTCTTGAACGGCGTGTTCACGGTGCCCGGCGACGGTGCGATCGATTTTGCTGGCATCGTCGAACTGCTCCGTGAGAACCATTACAAGGGCTGGCTGATCGTCGAAGCCGAGCAGGATCCGGCCGTCGCGCCCAGCTATGCCTACGCCAGCCTCGGCTACCGCACCTTGCGCGGACTGGTCGACAACGTGCGTACGAAGGAGGCCGCATGAGCCTGCTAGTCAAAGCTGCCCCTAAGGGACGCGCCATCGTCAAAGTGACGCCGGAGTCGGCCGGCTGGAAGCACGTCGGTTTTGAAGGCGTGCGGGTCGGCGCCGGCGAGTCGCTGCATCTCGACCTGCCGTCCGATCGCGAAGGCTGTCTGGTGGTGCTGACCGGCAACGTCGACGTCAGCGTCGGTGACGAATCCTGGAAAAGCCTCGGCGGCCGCGCCAGCGTGTTCGAGGATCGCTCGACCGACGCGGTGTACGCACCGCCGGGATCGACGTTCGTCATCCACGCGCATGATGAGGCAGAGCTCGCGCTGGCCAGCGCACCGGCCACCGGAAAATATCCCGCGCGGCTGATACCCGCCGCCAGCATGAAGCGCATGGTCCGCGGCCAGGGCAGCAACACGCGCTACGTCTGCGACGTGTTGCCAGAGACGGAAAACGCCGAGTCGCTGCTCGTGGTCGAAGTGGTCACGCCGGCGGCCAACTCCTCCAGCTATCCGCCGCACAAGCACGACACCAACAACCTGCCGGTCGAGAGCTCGCTGGAAGAAACCTATTACCACCGCATCGATCCGCCGCAGGGCTTTGCCTTCCAGCGCGTGTACACCGACGAGCGCGACCTCGATGAATCGATGGCCGTAGGCGACCACGACGTGGTGATGGTGCCGCGCGGCTATCACCCGGTGGTGATGCCGCACGGCTACCGCGGCTACTACCTCAACGTGATGGCCGGCCCGCATCGCGAATGGCATTTCAAGAACGATCCGGCACACGACTGGCTGATGCCGCGCTGAGCCATTCGCGCGTCGACGCCAGCCCCGATCCAACTTTTCGATTGATACGGAACCACCGACCATGTCTGCACAACTCTCTCGCTCCCCTGCTCCCGTCAATATCGGCCACTACATCGGCGGCCGCCATCAGGCCGGCAAAGGTTCCTCCGCGCCCAGCTACAACCCGGCCACGGGTGACGTGATCGGCGCCGTGGCGCTGGCCGACGCGAAAGAAGTCGACCTCGCCGTGCAGTCGGCACTGGCGGCATTTCCTGCCTGGTCACAGACGCCGCCGCTGAAGCGCGCACGCGTGATGTTCCGTTTCAAGGAGCTGCTCGAGCGCGACATGGACAAGCTCGCCGCCGCCATCACGCGCGAGCACGGCAAGGTCGTATCCGATGCCAAGGGCGAACTGGTGCGCGGCCTGGAAGTGGTGGAATACGCCTGCGGTATTCCCGAACTGCTCAAGGGCGACTACACCGAACAGATTGCCAACGGCATCGACGCCTGGACCATGCGCCAGGCGCTGGGCGTTTGCGCGGGGATCACGCCGTTCAATTTCCCCGCGATGGTGCCGATGTGGATGTTTCCGATGGCGATCGCCTGCGGCAATACCTTCGTACTGAAGCCTTCCGAGCGCGATCCCTCCACCGCGCTGCTGCTCGCCGAGTTGCTGACCGAAGCGGGCCTGCCCGACGGCGTATTCAATGTCGTGCAGGGCGACAAAGGCGCGGTCGACGCATTGCTCGATCATAAGGACGTTCGCGCCATCAGCTTTGTCGGCTCCACGCCGATCGCCGAATACATCTACGCGCGCGGCACCTCGCAGGGCAAGCGCGTGCAAGCGCTGGGCGGCGCGAAGAACCATATGATCGTGATGCCCGATGCGGATATGGACAAAACCGTCGACGCGCTGATGGGCGCGGGCTACGGCGCTGCCGGCGAACGCTGCATGGCGATCTCTGTCGTCGTTGCCGTGGGCGAAGCGACCGCCAACACGCTGGTGGAAAAGCTTGCACCGAAAGTGCGCGCCCTGCGCATCGGTGACGGCATGGACGACACCATCGAGATGGGCCCGGTCGTCACCAGCCAGCATCGCGACAAGATCACCGGCTATATCGACGACGGCGAAGCCGCCGGCGCCGAACTCATCGTCGATGGCCGCGGCCATCAGGTCGCCGGCTGCGAGCAGGGTTTCTTTCTCGGCGGCACACTGTTCGATCGCGTTACGCCTTCGATGCGCATCTACAAGGAAGAAATCTTCGGACCCGTGCTGTGCGTGGTGCGCGTGCCGGATTTCGCCAGTGCGCTCGCGCTGGTCGATTCGCATGAATACGGCAACGGCACGGCGATCTTCACGCGCGACGGCCACGTGGCGCGCGAGTTCGCGCATCGCGTGCAAGTCGGCATGATCGGCATCAACGTGCCCATTCCTGTACCGATGGCGTTCCACAGTTTCGGCGGTTGGAAAAAAAGTCTGATGGGCGATCACCACGCACACGGTCCCGAGGCAGTGCGCTTCTACACGCGTCAGAAGGCCGTAACTCAGCGCTGGTTGGCAGATAAAGAAAGTGCTGGCGCCGAATTCGCCATGCCCACGCACTGAAAGACGTTTGCTTCGCCGCAATAGATTGTTTTTACTTCATAGCAGCACGTTTTTTGCCCCGCAGCGCAACACGAAAAAACACAATAGGCCTCGGGTGTTAGTCAATTGAGCGTGATGAGCATCCGTCCGAAAATGCCGAGTAATAAAAAAAACATAAAAGATACGAAAAGAACTCGTATTCATTTTTCGCTTGAAAAATGCTGAACGTTTAACGAACGCACCAGTCGCTTCACCATTGGGAGAGAGGGAATCATGGCTTCAACATTTCGGAAAAAATCACTCGCTTGCGCGCTGACTATCGCAGGTCTCGGTTTCGGCATGGGCCTGGCGGCACCGCAGGCGCACGCAGCGGATGACCTGACCACCAGCCCTTATCTCTTCGGCGACTGGAACGGTGAGCGCACCCGTCTGGCCGACGAGGGCATCAAATTCGATTTCGGTTACGGTGGTGAAGCGGCGCATAACTTTACCGGCGGCACATCGCACCTGACTCGCTACACCGATCAGTGGAAAGGTGGCGTAGCGCTGGATCTGGACAAACTGTGGGGCTGGCACGGCGCCACCTTCCGCATGATGATCACCGATCGTAACGGTCGCAATCTCGGCGCCGATGCCCACATCGGCAACAACCAGCTGATCCAGGAAGTCTACGGTCGCGGCCAGACCTGGCATCTCACCGAATTCTCGCTCGAACAGAAATTCTTCGACGGCGCGTTGGTGGTCAAAGCCGGTCGTTTGCCCGTCGGTTCAGATTTCGCGGCGTTCTCCTGCGACTTCCAGAACCTGACCTTCTGCGGCTCGCAGCCGGGCAATATCGTCGGCGGTTACTGGGTCAACTGGCCGACCAGCCAGTGGGCGGCCAACATCAAACTCAACACCACGAAGGAAACCTACGTGATGTTGGGCGCCTACCAGGTCAATCCGAACTACGTCAACGACAGCTACGCGGCGCACAAAGGCCTGATTCCGGACTTCCCGGGTGGCACCACCGGTGCGCTGATTCCGTTGGAATTCGGCTGGACTCCTACCGCCAACGGCCTGCCCGGTGCGTATAAGTTCGGTGTTTGGTACAACACCTCCAAGGGCAAGGATCTGTACTACGACATCAACCACGATCCGGCAGGTGAAACCGGCCTGGCAGCGCTGAACCGCGACGGCCAGTACGGTGCGTACATCAATTTCATCCAGCAGGTAACCGGTGACGCCGGCGGCAAAGGATTATCGATTTTCCTGAACGCATCGCAGGCCGATCGCAACACCGCGGCCACCGATGGACAGGTCGCACTGGGTCTGGAATACAACGGTCCGTTCGCCCGTCCGAACGACATGATCGGTTTCGCCGTCGGCGAAACGAACTCCAACAGCCGCTATGCCGATTTCGTCAAGCAGAACAACGCGCGCACCGGTGAAAACGTCATCGTTGGCGACGGCAGCGAGTACGTGACCGAAGTGTTCTACAGCTGGTCGCCGATTCCGTCGATCTACTTGCGCCCGAACCTGCAGTACATCCTGCATCCGGGTGGCACCAGCCAGAACAGCAACGCGTTCGTGGCCGGCCTGAAGATGGGCTTCACGTTCTAATAGCGGTGCCGAGTTGCTGCGCTAACAACAGCAACACATCAAACATCCCGGCCCTTGTGCCGGGATGTTTTTTTATGATGGTCGATTCGTACATGAAGAATTCTTATCCAGCATTTTGGAGCATGGAACGAGTGATTTTCTTCCACGCTCGCACCTAGAGACGTTCGATTCCTCTCGCATCACATCGCATCCCTTATGCTTGCACTTCCCCTCCCCCAAGGCCGCGAATTTTCATGACGCGCATCGTTGTTGTCGGCAGCATCAATATGGATCTGGTTACTCTGGCGCCGCGCTTTCCCGCGCCCGGTGAAACCCTGATGGCCGAAAGTTTTCACACCATTCCCGGTGGCAAAGGCGCCAATCAGGCCGTAGCTGCCGCGCGTCTGGGCGCCGAGGTGTCCCTGATCGGAGCGCTCGGCAACGACATATTCGGCAGGCAGCTGCGCCAGGGGCTGATCGACGAAGGCGTCGATATCACCCACGTGCAGAGCCTCGATGATTGCGCCAGCGGTACCGCGTCCATCACCGTGGCGCAGGGCGACAATCACATCCTCGTCGTGCCCGCCGCGAATGCGCGCGTCACGTCCGAGCAGGTCGAACTCGCCAAAGATCTGATCGAACGCGCCGACGCCGTACTCGTGCAGATGGAGATTCCGCTGGCAACGGTCGAAGCCACGGTGCGACTGGCGCACAGGCTGGGTGTGCCGGTGATTCTGAATCCCGCGCCTGCGCAGCCGCTGCCGACCGATTGGCTCAAGCTCGTGCGTTACGTCACGCCCAACCAGCACGAGCTGGCGATCCTGCTCGATGCCGACGGGAACGACGATTTTCATGCGCTGATGCAGCGCGCACCCTGCCCCGTCGTGCTGACGCGCGGCGAGGAAGGCGCGTGGTATCGCGAAGACGGCAGCCCCATACATCAGTCCGGTTTTCATGTGGATGTCGTCGACACGACCGGTGCCGGCGATACCTTCAATGCCGCGCTTGCCGTGTTTCTGCACGAAGGCCTGCCGATCGCAGTAAAAAAGGCCTGCGCGGCGGCAGCACTTTCCGTCTCGCGCCTCGGGGCACAGGGCGGCATGCCGCGCCTGTCCGAAGTCAAGGCGCTGCTGGAGCGGCAGTCGTGAGGCGCGCCGGACTCCTGCACGCCGAACTCAGCCGCGTGATCGCCGCGATGGGGCATACCGACACGCTGGTGATTGCCGACGTCGGCCTGCCCGTGCCGCGCGGCGTGCCGTGCATCGATCTGGCCCTGCTACCCGGACTGCCCTCGTTCGCGCAGGTATTCGACGCCATCTGCGACGAACTCGCCGTGGAGTCGGCCACCTTTGCCGAAGAAATCCACCAAAAGAATCCCGCTCTGGTGGCGCTGGCCGATCGACTGAAGCATAGCGGTATGCCAGTGGACGAAATCAGCCACGCGAATTTCAAGCAGCAATGCGCTCATGCAGTCGCCATCGTGCGCACCGGCGAAACCTCGCCCTACGCCAACGTGATCCTGCACGCGGGGGTGACGTTTTGAGCGCGCCGCTGCAAGCTGTACCGTATGACCCAGCCACCGCCATGCCACTAGTCAGCATGCACGGTATCCAGAAGGCGTTCGGCCCGGTAAAGGTGCTGGAAGGCGTGGATTTCGAACTGCGGCCGGGCGAAGTCCATGCGCTGATGGGCGAAAACGGCGCGGGCAAATCCACTCTGATGAAAGTGCTGACCGGCGTACACAAGGCCGACGCCGGCGATATCAAGGTGGACGGCCAAACGGTATCGATTCATTCCACGACCGATGCCGAAAAGCACGGCATCGCCATCATCCATCAGGAACTCAACCTGATTCCCCATCTGAGCGTGACGGAGAATCTTTTTCTCGGTCGCGAATTGAGCACGCTCGGTGTACTGCATCGGCGCGCCATGCGCAAACGCGCGCGCGAATGGCTGGCCCAGGTCGGCATGCAGTCGATCGATCCGGATATGCCGGTGGCACGCCTGTCGGTAGGCCAGCAGCAGATGGTCGAGATCGCCAAGGCCTTGGGCCAGAACGCCCGCGTGCTGATCATGGACGAACCCACCGCGGCGCTGAGCGAGCGCGAGACGGACACGCTGTTCGCGCTCATCCGCGAACTGCGTCAGAAAGGCACGGGCATCGTCTACGTGTCTCATCGCATGGAAGAAATCTTCGTACTGTGCGATCGCATTTCCGTACTGCGCGACGGTCATTTCGTCGGCACGCGCCCGATTCCCGGGCTCAGCCTGGACGAGGTCGTGCAGATGATGGTGGGGCGCAGCCTGGAGGCGCGCTTCCCCACCCGCGACGTGACACCGGGCAAGGTGCTGCTCAAGGTCGAACATCTCGGCGACAAGCACGTGCACGACATCAGCTTCGAACTGCGCGCCGGCGAGGTGCTGGGCGTGGCCGGTCTGATGGGTGCCGGTCGCACCGAGCTGGCGCGCCTGCTGTTCGGACTGGACAAGGCCAGCGAAGGCCGTGTGCTGCTCGACGACGAGCCCATCCATACCCGCACGCCAGTGCAGGCGATCAAGGCCGGGCTCGGCTTTGTCACCGAAGACCGCAAGGCGCAGGGCCTGGTGCTGGATCTGAGCCTGCGCGAGAACATCAGTCTGCCGCGCGTGCCCGCGCATGCGGGTGTCATCGATCGCGCCGCGGAAAAGCGCCAGACCAAGGGCTTGATCGAGCAGTTGAAAATCCGTACGCGCGACATGGAACTGCCGGCCCGCGCGCTGTCCGGCGGCAACCAGCAGAAGGTGGTGCTGGCGAAATGGCTGGCGCTGAAGCCGCGCGTGCTGATTCTGGATGAGCCCACTCGCGGGGTGGACGTCGGCGGCAAGGCCGAGATCTATCAGATCATCAACCAGCTGGTGGCCAGCGGCGTGGCGATTCTGATGATTTCCTCCGAACTGCCCGAAGTGCTGGCGATGAGCGATCGCATCCTGGTGATGCACGAAGGGCGCGCCAGCGCCCTGCTGGATGCCGCCACGGCGACCCAGGAAACCGTAATGCTTGCCGCTACCGGCGGCCACTGACCATGACGAGTACGAATGCAATGACGAGCAGATTTTCTTTTGGCAACGGCGCCGCGCTGCTGCAGCGGCTGGGCTCGGTGATCGGACTGCTGCTGCTGATCATCGCCCTGAGCGTGCTGAGCCCCGACTTTCTCAATGCGGGCAACCTGCTCACCGTGCTGCGCCAGGTGTCGATCAACGCGTTGATCGCCTTCGGCATGACCTTCGTGATACTGGCCGGCGGCATCGATCTGTCGGTGGGCGCGATACTCGCCTTCACCGGCGCGATCACCGCAGGCGTGATGGCGGCAGGCCACGGCATGGCGTTGGCGATCGGCGTGGGCCTCGGGCTTGGTCTGCTGCTTGGCGTGATCAACGGCGTGCTGGTGTCGTGGGGTCGCGTCGCCCCGTTCATCGCCACGCTCGGCACCATGACACTGCTACGCGGACTCACCCTGTCGTACACGCAGGGCCAGCCGATCGGCGTCAGCAACAGCAGCTTCGCCCTGCTCGGCGACGGCTACATCGCGCACCTGATTCCCAATCCGGTGGTGTGGATGTTCCTCGTGTTTGTCATCTGCGCATTTCTGCTGCGTGGCACCGTGTTCGGTCGCCACGTGTTCGCGCTGGGCGGCAACGAGGAAGCGGCGCGACTGTCGGGCGTGCGCATCAACGCGATGAAGCTGGGCGTCTACGGTTTATCGGGCCTGCTGTCGGCGTTTGCCGGCATCGTGCTCACCTCACGCCTGTATTCCGCCCAAGCCACCGCCGGCAGCGGCTACGAACTCGACGCCATTGCAGCGGTGGTGCTAGGCGGCACCAGTCTGGCCGGTGGCCGCGGCTGGCTGTTCGGCACCCTGGTCGGCGCGCTGCTGATCGGATTTTTGAACAACGGCCTCAACCTGCTCGGCGTCTCATCGTTTTATCAGCAGGTGGTCAAGGGCGCGGTGATTCTGATCGCCGTGCTGCTGGATCGCCGTAAGTAATCGTACTGGCCCCTCGTTTCGTCAACGGCGCGCCTGTCGCGACCGCTGAAGTTCCATCCCGCTTTTTCTGACCACCCTCGGAGCACCTCCCATGAATAAACTCGGATTTCTTGCTGTATCCACCCTCACTCTGCTCGCCGCCGCCTGCAGCAACCAGGGCCCGACCGATGCAGCGTCGACGCCTGCCGCCGCGTCCACGAGCCCCGCGCCGGCTGCCAGCAACAAAACCATCGGCCTGGCGCTGTCGACGCAGAACAATCCGTTCTTCGTCGCGCTGAAAAACGGTGCGCAGAAAGAGGCGGCGGCAGATGGCTACACCCTGACCGTGGTCGACGCCCAGGACGATCCGGCCAAGCAGATCTCCAGCGTCGAAGACCTGATCCAGAAAAAGGTCTCGGTGATCCTGCTCAACCCCACCGACTCGTCGGCGCTTGCCGGCGCTGTGAAAGAAGCCAATGACGCGCACATTCCGGTGATCACCCTCGATCGCTCGGTCGACGGCGCCCAGGTGGTCGCTCATATCGCGTCCGACAATGTGGTCGGCGGCAGCGAGGCGGCCAAGTTCCTGATCAAGGCGCTCAACAACAAGGGCAACGTGATCGAACTGCAGGGCGTGCCGGGCACCTCCGCCGCGCGCGACCGCGGCCAGGGCTTCGATGACGAGATCAAGACCTCGGGCCTGAAAATCATCGCCCAGCAGCCGGCCAACTTCGACCGCGCCCAGGGCCTCAGCGTCACCGAAAATCTGCTGCAGGCTCACCCCGACGTGCAGGCTATCTTCGCGCAGAACGACGAAATGGCGCTTGGCGCCGTGCGCGCGCTCGACGGCGCCAAGCGCGCCAACGTGCTCGTGGTCGGCTTCGACGGCACGCCCGATGGCATCCAGGCGGTGAAGGACGGCAAGATCGCCGCCATCGTCGCGCAGCAGCCTGACATGATCGGCCAGCTCGGCGTCAAGAATGCCAAGAGCGTGATCGACGGCGAGAAAGTGGAAGCCAAAATCGCCGTGCCGCTGAAGCTGGTGACCAAGGACAACGCGCAGTAAGTTTCAGCTGATGGGCTTGTGAAATAAAAACGGCAGGCCCAAAAGCCTGCCGTTTTTTGTCTCTGGGATAACCACGACTTCTGACCAGGGCAACAGGCTGAACCACCACCGGTTGAGAGCCGCTTTGTCCCCTCGTTCGTGCGCCACGAAAGCTCGGAAACATCGGCATCGGAGCCGAGCGTCGCCTTGGCTCAGGCTCAGCCCCGATTCGAACCCGACAGCACATCGACCCACACGGCCAGCGCAAGAATCACGCCCTTGATGATCATCTGCCACGAGTTGTCGACATCCATCAGCTGCATGCCGCTGTCCAGGCTGGCCATGACCAGCGCGCCGATCAGCGCGCCGTAGACCGTGCCCGAACCGCCGCGCATGGACGTACCGCCGATGAAGCAGGCCGAGATCGCATCGAGCTCACCGCCGGTGCCCGCCGAGGGCGAACCCGAACCGGTACGCGCCACGGTGATGATGCCGGCGAACGCGCACATCAACCCCATCAGCGCAAACACCACCAGCTTGACGCGCGCCACGTTGACGCCCGACAGGCGCGTGGCTTCCATATTGCCGCCGACGGCGTAGATATGGCGGCCGAACACCGTCTGCGTCGATACGTAGGTGAACACCGCGAGCAGGCCGAGCAGAATCATCACCGGAATGGGAATGCCGTTGGCATCGTTGAGAATGCGTACGAAACCGAAGATCAGCAGGCCGATCGCCAGCACGCGCGCGATATCGATCCATAGCGCACCCTGCTGCAGCCCCAACTTCGCCCGACGCACGCGGCGACGGGCCGTCAGCACGGCCATGCCCAGGAAGATCAGCGCACCGATCCATCGCGAAATCGACGGTGGCACGAAGCCCTGTCCCAGCGAGATCAGATCATCCGGCGCCGGCGCGATGGTCGAGCTGCCGGTGATGTAGAGCACCACACCGCGAAATGCCAGCATGCCGCCCAGACCGACGATAAACGACGGCACGCGCATCTTGGTGACCACGAAACCGTTGAACGCACCGATCAGCAAGCCCAGCACCAGCACCGCACCGATGGCCGGCCAGGTGCCCCAGCCGTGGTTCACGGTAAGCAGGGCAACCACGCCGCCGAGCAGGCCGAGCTGCGACCCGACCGATAGATCGATCTCGCCCGCAATGATGACGAACACCATGCCGCAAGCGAGCATGCCGGTGATCGACATTTGCCGGAACAGGTTGGACAGGTTGCCCGGCGTGATGAACGCCGAATCCGTCTTGATGTGGAAAAAGATCCAGATGATCGCCACCGCGATAAGCAGCGCGAGAATCTTGTAGCGCACGAACAGTTGCTGGATTTGCTGCGACTGCATGGAAAACTTCCGTAATAACGTGGACGTGGAGGATAAACGGATCAGGCCGCGTGCGCGGGACTCTCGGCCGCATGCGAGATCGCCGCGGCGAGCACCTGCTCCTGAGTGAGGCCGACATTGGGGAAGTTGCCCTGCAACTTGCCCTCGCCCACGACGAGGACGCGATCGCTGACGCCCAGCACCTCGGGCATTTCCGAGGACACCATGATGATGGCGACGCCCTTGGCGGCCAGCTCGAACATCAGCTTGTAGATGTCGTACTTGGAGCCGACGTCGACGCCTCGGGTCGGCTCGTCGAGAATCAGCACCTTCGGCTGCGGCAGCAGCATCTTGATCAGCACGGCCTTCTGCTGGTTGCCGCCGGACAAACCGGCGATGGCCAATTCCGGGCCGGCCGTTTTCACGCGCAGGCGCTTGATCTCGGCGTCGACGGTCTGCAGTTCGGCCTGACGATCGATCTGCCCCGCATGCGCATACTGCGCGAGCGTGGCGAGCGTGATGTTGTCGCCCACGCCGAGCATCGGCACGATGCCCTGGCGCTTGCGATCTTCCGGCACCAGCGACAGCCCGGCCTTGATCGCCTGCTCGGGCGAGCGGATTTTCATCAGCTTGCCTTCGAGAACGACTTCCGCTTCGTAGCGGCCCGGGTAGGCGCCGAAGATGGCCGAGACCAGTTCGGTACGCCCGGCGCCGACCAGGCCGGCGATGCCGACGATCTCGCCGCGGCGCACCTCGAACGAAATATCGTCCACGCGCTTGCGGTTGGGATTGGACACATCCCAGCAGGTGACGTGCCTGGCTTCGAAGATCACCTCGCCGACGTCGTGCTCCATCTTCGGGAACAGGTTTTCGATTTCGCGGCCGACCATCGCGGTAATGATGCTGTGCGTGGTCATCTCGCTCATCGGCTTGGTGACGATGTGCTTGCCGTCGCGAATGACGGTGACCGTATCGCACACCCGAGCGACTTCTTCGAGCTTGTGCGAGATGTAGACGCAGGCCACGCCGTCCTTTTTCAGATCCTCGATGATCGACAGCAAGGTGTCGGTTTCGGACGAGGTCAGCGACGACGACGGCTCGTCGAGAATCAGCAGACGCGCATTCTTGGCCAGCGCCTTGGCGATCTCGAACAGCTGCTGATAGCCGCCACCGTAATTGGAAACGCGCGCGGCGACATTCACGTCTTTCAACTTCAGGCGGGCCAGCAGCGCCTCGGCCTTGGCGTACATGGCGTCGTAATCCATCACGCCGCCGAACTTGCGGATCTCGTTGCCGAGGAAGATGTTTTCGGCGACCGACAGCTGCGGCACCAGCATCAGCTCCTGATGAATGATGACGATGCCGGCGTCTTCGCTGTCGCGCACCGAGTGCGCGCGCAGCGGCTTGCCGTCGAACAGGATTTCACCTTCCCACGTGCCATACGGGTACACGCCGGAAAGGACTTTCATAAGGGTAGACTTGCCTGCGCCATTCTCGCCGCACAGGCCGACGCATTCGCCGGGCCGCACGGCCAGGTCGATGCCATTGAGCGCGCGCACGCCGGAAAATTCCTTGACGATCTGGCGCATCTCGAACAGGTATTCGCTCACGGTATTCCTTCAATCGCGGAACGGCGCCCCGCGGATGCAGGGCGCCGTTATCTTACGCGTAACGCGGCTTACTGGCCGACCTGGGCCTGGGTGTAGAAACCGTCCTTCACCACGAGATCGACGTTCTGCTTGGTCAGCAGGGTCGGGGTCAGCAGGATGGTGGGGATGTCGGCCTTGCCGTTGTTCATCTTCGAGGTGAAGCTAGGCGTTTTGCCCTGCGCCAGATCGACGGCGAGGTTGGCCGCATCGGTGGCGATCGTCTTGATCGGCTTGTACACCGTCATGGTCTGGGTGCCGGCCTCGATGCGCTTGATGGCGGCCAGATCGGCGTCCTGACCGGACACGGCCACCTTGCCGGCCAGCTTCTGGCCGGTCAGTGCGGCGATGGCGCCACCGGCGGTACCGTCGTTCGACGCCACGATGCCCTGGATATTGTTCTTGTTGGCGGTCAACGCGTTCTCGATGATCGACTGCGCATTGGAGGCCAGCCACTCGTTGGTCCATTGCTGGCCGACGATCTTGATGTCGCCCTTGGCCACCAGCGGCTTCAGCACCTTGTACTGGCCTTCGCGAAGAATCTTCGCGTTGTTGTCGGTCGGAGCGCCGCCGAGCAGGAAGTAGTTGCCCTTCGGTGCCGCGTTGACCACGCCCTGTGCCTGCATCTGGCCGACCTTGTCGTTGTCGAACGAGATATACGCGTCGACATCGGCGTTGAGGATCAAGCGGTCGTACGAGATGACCTTGATGCCGGCCTTCTTCGCTTCGGCCACCACGGTGGTGAGCGTCTTGGCGTTGAACGGCACGATCACGATCACGTCGACCTTGCGCGAGATCAGGTTTTCGATCTGCTGAATCTGCTTCTGTTCGTTCGCGTCAGCCGACTGCACCGAGACCGTCGCGCCCTTGGCTTCGGCAGCAGCCTTGAAATAGTCGCGATCCTTGGTCCAGCGCTCGACGCGCAAATCGTCGATCGAAAAACCGATGACCGGCTTTTCCTTGCTGGCGTGTGCCGGCATGGCGGCGAACGTGCCGGCCAGCGCCATCGCTGCAGAGAGCGTAAGCGTGCGGAGCGTCTTGCTTTTCATTGTTTTGGTTTTCATGAGTCCCCATCCTGTGTGACGTACAACGTTAGTTGACAGAATCAGCGCCGGTTTCAGCGCCAGCGAAAAGCGGGTGCAACTGCGGATACAACTTCTGGAACAACGGATACCTTTGTTCGCGATAAAACGCACGTCGCGACGCAACAGGAATGAAGTTCGCGACCAGCGACGGCGCGGGACAAACCTCGTCGAGCATGGCGCCCTGCTCCACGGCCAGATGAGCAAGCCGTGCCGCGCCCAGCGCGGGTCCCACGTCACCGCCGGAGCGCTGCTGCAGCGGCTTGCCGAGAATGTCGGCGAGCATCTGGATCCAGTACGCGCTGCGCGAGCCGCCGCCGATCACGGTGATCTCGTCGGAAACCAGACCCGCCGCCTCCACCGCCAGCAGACCATCGAGCAGCCCGAAGCCGACGCCCTCCAGCGTGGCATTGGCCAGGTCGGCGCGCTGCGTGCTGCCGCTCAATCCGACAAACGCGCCGCGGGCGTGACTGTCGTTGTGCGGCGTGCGTTCGCCGCTCAGATACGGCAAAAAGAACGGGCTGCTGCCATGGATAGCGTTCGATGCTTGCGCGTCGCCAAGCAGGGCCGGTACGTTCTCGTACGCGGTCAGCCGCGCGGTGAAGTCCAGGCAGCTGGCGGCGTTGAGCATCACGCTCATCAAATGCCAGGTATTCGGCAGCGCATGGCAGAAGCTGTGTACGGCCTGTGCGGGCCGCGACAGAAAACCGTCGGAAACGGCGAAGAACACACCCGACGTACCGAGCGACAACATCGCCTGCCCAGGCTTGACGATGCCGACACCGACCGCGCCGGCCGCATTATCGCCGCCGCCGGCTGCCACCGGCACGCGTGCGATGCCCCAGCGTTCGGCCAGTTCGCCGCGCAATCGGCCCGTGATCTGATTGCCTTCATGCAACGACGGCATCTGCTCGCGGTTCAGCCCGCACGCGTGCAGCATCTCGTCGCTCCACGCCCGCTTGCCGACATCGAGCCACAGCGTGCCGGCGGCATCGGACATGTCGCTGGCATAATCGCCGGTGAGCTTCAGCCGCAGGTAATCCTTCGGCAGCAATACCTTGGCGATACGCTCGAAAATGCGCGGCTCGTGCTTGCGCACCCACAGCAATTTGGGCGCCGTAAAACCCGGCATCGCCAGATTGCCGGTGATGGCGCGGAAGTTCGGCACCTGTTCGAGTTCGGCGCACTCGATATCGCAGCGGCCGTCGTTCCACAGAATCGCCGGCCGCAGCACGTTGTCGTCGGCGTCGAGCAAGGTCGCGCCATGCATCTGACCGGACAGCCCGATGCCGGCAATAGCGCTCGCGGCAAGGCCGAGTTTCTTGGCCTCGCCGAGCAAAGCGTCGACCGAATCCAGCGTGGCCTGCCACCAGGCTGCAGGGTCCTGCTCGGACCAGCGCGGCTGCGGCTGCGAAAGGGTCAGCGCGGCCGAGGCGCTGGCACGCACCTCGCCATTGCGGTCGACCAGCACGGCCTTGACCGACGATGTCCCCAGATCGATTCCGATAAACATGCGTCGGCTTACCCCGGCGACCGTGCGGACATCGACCGACGATCAACCGTAGACATAGCGATTGACCAGGTTCTCCAGCGCTTCCTGCTGGCCGGACACATGCTTCGGCTGCAGATCGCGTTTCGCTGCCTCGGCGGCCAGGGCCTCGAGGGTGAAGTTGCCGGTCAGCACCTGCTGGCCGAACTCGCCATCCCAGCCCGCGTAGCGCGCTGACTTCATCTTGGCCAGCGTGTCGCGTTCGATCATCTTGGCCGCACGCTCCAGCGCCAGCGCCAACACGTCGATCGCGCCGATATGGCCGTGGAAAAGATCGGCCGGATCGCTGCTCTGACGACGCACCTTGGTATCGAAATTGAAGCCGCCGTTGACGAAGCCGCCCGCACGCAGAATCTCGTAGACGACCAAGGTCATCTCTTCGACGCTATTGGGGAACTGGTCGGTATCCCAGCCGTTCTGCATGTCGCCGCGGTTGGCGTCGATGCTGCCGAATAAACCCAGCGCGATCGACGTGGCCACCTCGTGCTGGAACGAATGTCCGGCCAGCGTGGCGTGGTTGGCCTCGAGGTTGACCTTGACCTCGTGCTCCAGGCCGAAGTCTTTCAGGAAGCCGTACACGGTCGCCGTGTCGTAATCGTACTGATGCTTGGTCGGCTCCTGCGGCTTGGGCTCGATCAGGATGGTGCCGTCGAAGCCGATCTTGTGCTTGTGCTCGACCACCATCTGGAAAAACCGGCCCAGCTGCGCGCGCTCGCGTTTCAGATCGGTATTGAGCAGCGTGTCGTAACCTTCGCGGCCACCCCACAGCACGTAGTTGGCGCCGCCCAGGCGCTTGGTCGCGCCCATCGCGTGGAACACCTGCGTGGCGGCGTAAGCGAATACTTCCGGCTGCGGGTTGCTCGCTGCACCGGCGGCATAGCGCGGGTGGCTGAACACGTTGGCCGTGCCCCACAGCAGCTTCATGCCGGTTTGCGCCTGCTTGGCTTCCAGCACGTCGACCATGGCGGAAAAATTGTTGGCGTACTCTTTCAGGCTATTGCCTTCCGGCGCCACGTCGGTGTCGTGGAAGGTGTAGAACGGCACGCCCAGGCGGCTGAAAAAATCGAACGCCGCATCGGCCTTGGCCTTGGCTTGCTGCATCGGCTCACCCGGCGCATGCCACGGCCGTTCGAACGTGCCGGCACCGAAAACGTCGCTACCCGGCCAGACAAACGTATGCCAGTAGCAGGCGGCCAGACGCAGGTGCTCGGCCATGCTTTTGCCCAGAATCTGGCGCTTGGCGTCGTAGTGGTGAAAAGCCAGCGGATTATCACCAGAAGCCCCCTCGTAGCGGATCGGGGCGATGGCGTCGAAATAAGACATGGTGAACTCCACGGATGATGGCATTGAAAAAGATGTCAGCGCCGATCGGCAGCTGCTTGACCTAAAGAAAGGGCCAGCGATGGCCGCACACGCGACCACCGCAATCCTCGAATGCTGCCCATTCCCGACCCAAGGGGGCAATTGCGAAATCTGGTGCGGGACTGATCATTTTCCCTGTGGCGATGCCGCATGCCAGCAGGGCTGGCGCGTGATAGCGTCTGCACTCTGCCGAGTGATCATCGTCCTGCGCGCAAGCCGCCTGCTCATGTAGGGTGGGTTCCGCGCGGTACTCTGGTGATCCCGCCATACCGGATTAACGAAACGCCCATGGGACTCTCCCCGCCGCCGCACCGCATCGCGCTGCTGTTCAACGCCAACAAAGGCTATGACCGTGAGGTGATCGCGGGCATCGGTCAGTATCTCAATTCGACCCGCGTCGAATGGGATCTGTATCTGGAAGAGGATTTCCGCAGCCGCATTCAGGGCATCGAACGCTGGCACGGCGACGGCATCATTGCCGATTTCGACGACCCGGAAGTGGTGGCTGCATTGAGTCAGTCCGCCCTGCCGGTGGTGGCCGTGGGCGGTTCGTATGCCGATGCGTCGCTGTATCCCGAGCGTATTCCGTATATCGCGACCGACAATGCCAAGCTGGTGCAGTTGGGCTACCGGCACCTGATCGATCAGGGTCTGTCGCATTTCGCCTTCTACAGTTTGCCGCCGGCGCCAGGCAACGCGTGGGCGGCCGAACGCGAGGTCGCTTACGCGCAGCTTCTGCAGGCGGACGAACTGCCGGTCACCATTTTCCGCGGCCAGCCCACCAGCGCCGGCGGCTGGGATCACGCCTCGGAACAGCTGGTCGAATGGCTGCAGGAGCTGCCCAAACCGGTCGGCATTCTGTGCGTCACCGACGCGCGCGCGCGGCAGCTGGTGCAGGCGTGTCAGCTGGCCCGCATATCCGTGCCCGAACAGATTGCCGTGGTCGGTATCGACAACGATTCACTGACCCAGATGCTCACGCGCATTCCGCTGACGTCGGTGATTCAGGGCACCGAGGAAATGGGCCGCACCGCAGCGCATCTACTGCATCAAATGCTGCGCGGTGCCGACCATACGCAGACGCGCATCGTGGTGCCGCCGGTCGGTATCAACGTGCAGTCGTCGAGCAAGCATCAGCCGCTGCGCAGTCCGCTGGTGATGCGCGCGCGTCACTATATTCGCCAGTACGGCTGCCTCGGCGTCAAGACCGAACAAGTGGCCGATTACGTCGGCGTGTCGCGCACCGCACTGGAAGAACACTTCCGTCGCGAACTGAAGCAAACCGTGCATCAGGCTTTGCTGCAGCACAAGCTGGAGCACGCCGGCGAACTGCTGACCAGTTCGTCGCTGCCGCTGGCCGATATCGCGGTGCGCTGCGGCTTTACCTCCTTGCAATACATGTACGCCGTGTTCCGCCGCGAATACAACCTCACGCCCAAACAGTTTCAGGCGCAGCAGCGCGGCATCGACATCACCGAATCCACCGACAGCTCCGCATCATGAACTCCCTCACGTATCCCAATGCCGCCCACGTACCTCACGCCGTTCGCTGGGGAACGCTGGCCGATGGCCGCAAAGTGCACCGCTGGACGATGCGCAACGCGCAGGACATGCGCGTGGACATCAGCGATCTGGGTGGAAGCCTGCTGAGTTGGCACACACCCGATCGTCATGGCCGTATCGAAGGCGTGGTGCTCGGTCATGCCGACCCCATCGCCTACGCCAACGCCCTAGGCTATCTGGGCGCGCTCGTCGGGCGCTGGGGCAACCGTATTCGCAACGGACGTTTCGAACTGGACGGCGTGAGCTATCGGCTCGACCGCAACAACAATGGTCACCACCTGCACGGCGGCCACGAAGGTTTCCACCAGGCGGTCTGGAACGTCGACCGCGATGGCAACGGACTGCTGCTGACCCTGCACTCGCCCGACGGCGAAGGCGGGTTTCCGGGCAATCTCGACGTGCAGGTGCGCTACGAATTGCAAGACGACGGCACGCTACGCCTGGACTATCAGGCGCGCACCGACCAAGCTACGCCGATCAATCTCACCGCACATCCTTACTTCAACCTCGGCGGTGCGCGCGGGGATATTCGCGATCACCTGCTGTGGATCGACGCCGAAGATTTCCTCGCCGTCGATGCCGGCATGATTCCCGCCGGCAAGGAAAGCGTCGCCGGCAGCGCCTTCGATTTTCGTCACGCCGCACCGCTGGGCTCGCGTCTTACCTGGCCGCA
This sequence comes from Rhodanobacter sp. K2T2, assembly GCF_013408815.1. Lineage (NCBI taxonomy): Bacteria > Pseudomonadati > Pseudomonadota > Gammaproteobacteria > Lysobacterales > Rhodanobacteraceae > Rhodanobacter > Rhodanobacter sp. K2T2. The sequence continues at coordinate 77,636 of NZ_JACCCA010000014.1, forward strand.
TCCGCAGCTGGCTGTCGCCAAAGGTTTCGATCACTGCTACTGCCTGCGTGAACCGCACGGCCAGCCGCGCAAGGTCGCCCAGGTGATCGATCCAGCCAGCGGGCGTCGACTTACCGTCATCACCGATCAGCCAGGCCTGCAGCTCTACACCGGGCAGTATCTGGGCGAGTCACCCAAACGCAGTGCGGGCTTCTACAAAGCGTTCGACGGCTTATGTCTGGAGGCGCAAGCCTTCCCGGATCAGATCAACAGCGCCACCGCCGAACGCGTCGTGCTTCGACCGGGTACCGTGTATCGCCAAAGCACCGCGTATCAGATCGATACGCTTTAAAAACGGCAAGCGCAGCATTTAGTCGTTGACGGGCTGGCTCGTCGTCTCCGATTCAGTCGAGCGGCGCTGGCGATCGCGCACGCATCGAACCAGCGCCAACAGCAGCGCCAGCGCCGGTACCAGCACGCCGGGGTTGCCGACTTTCGCCGTGGCGAATCCGCCAGCGCAGGCGCCGATGGCGAAGCTGCAGCACACCATCACGAACAGCCGCGCCTTGTGCAGTGCCAAGGCGTCACCGGGCGGGAAAAGCCCGGTGAACAGCAGCTCGGCGGTGCGCCGCAGGTTGCCGGTGGTCATCACCGAGCTGTAGGGCGAGCCCTCGACCTTGGCAAAGCTGGTGCTCTGCAGCGCCGCGAGAAACGCCACGCCCAGCACGATCGGCAGATCCGGAAAATCGCGCGGCAGTACCGCTACGACAAGCAGAAAAGCGATTTCAATCGCGAGGCTGAGCAAGGCCGTGCGCTGCATCGACCGTCGCGACTCGTGCAGGCGAAGTCGAAAGGCCACAAACACGCCGATGAAAAACGCCAGGATCGGCGGCACGTGACGCAGCGACTTTTCCCACTGCCCCGACGCTGCGTAGATGCCCAGCAGTACGACATTGCCGGTTTGCGCGTTGGCAAACACGCCGCCGTGGCCGAGCCAGGTAAACGCGTCCAGAAATCCGCCTGCGCCACTGAGCAGCATCGCCACCCCGACGGTTTCTTCGGGGCGCGCGGCCGCGTCCTTCCCATGACCTTTCAGCGTGCGAACAAGTGCCTGGATCGACGTTTTCAGAATCTGCTCCCGGCCGCGTCACACGAACCTAAAGACCGCGCGCCGAGCCTGACATACCTCGCGCATCCCGCTCAAGCCAAAGGCGGCCGCCCCGAAAATTCCTGCGGCCCTCACCGATGCGTGTTTCTCTGCGATCATGCGCGGGTTGCCGCTTCTGCCAGGCTGCCAGGGCGGTGTGGCACTTAGCATTCCCTCCATCGCCGTTTCGACTCTCCGCCGTGGTCTGCCACATGACTGACACCACCTCTGTTGATCGATTCCCGTTTATTGGCGGTGGCTCCGAGATGGCCGCGACGATTCGCGCCTTCGACTGGAGCCGCACCCCGTTGGGCGATATCGACGGCTGGCCGGACACGCTGAAGACGGCGACGGCGCTGATTCTGCGCTGCGACGCGCCGATGACCATTCTGTGGGGCGAACCGGGTTATCTGATCTACAACGACGGCTATGCCAGGCTTGCCGCGGCCCGTCACCCTGCTCTATTGGGTATGGGGGTGCGCGAAGGCTGGCCCGAAGCCGCCGATTTCAATAGCCACGTGATCGAACAGGTGCTTGCCGGCAACAGCCTGGTCTACCGCGACCGGCATATGGTGCTGCTGCAAACGGGCAAGCCGGAAGATGTATGGCTCGATCTCCTCTACAGCCCGCTGGTCGACCTCGACGGCGTCGCGCGAGGCGTGCTGGCCCTGGTGCGCGATACCACCCAACAGTTCCAGGTCGAGCAGCGCTTGCGCGTAGCCCAGGAAGCGGGTGGCGTAGGCACATTCGAGTGGTATCCGGACGAGGGCCGAATGGAAGTGTCCGACCAGTACCGGCGGGTGTGGGGGCTCGCACCGAACGAACCGATCAACGACGCGCTGCTGGTCGACATGGTGCATCCGGACGATCGGCATCTGGTCGGGCCCAATCGCTTGAGCTCGTCCAATCCAATCAGCTATTCCGAATTTCGCCTGGTCCATCCGAAGACCGGCGAAATCCGCTGGATTGCGCGACGGGGTGAAACGCTGGCACTCGATGGATCGGGCCGTGCGCCCCGCTACATCGGCATCGCGATGGACATTACCGATCGCAAAAAAGCCGAAGAGGCCGTGATCGAGAGTGAAGCCCGCTGGCGCAACCTGTTCGCGGATATGCAGGAGGGCTTTTTCATCGGCCGCGCTGTGCGCGACGACGCCGGACGCATGGTCGATTTTCTCATCACCGAGCTCAATCCGGCGTTCGGCAAGCAGACTGGCCTGAATGTGCGCGCGTCGATGGGTCGCTCCATTCGCACCTTGGTGCCCGATGTACCGCTATCGGTCATCGATGCCTATGCGCTGGTGCTCGATTCGGGCGAAGCCTCGCAGATGGAAGTGCATATTCCCACGCTGGAAAATCGCTGGTTCGAGGCGCGCGCACGAAAGATCGACAAAGAGCGCTTCGCCGTACTGTTCATGGATATCTCCGAACGCAAGGCGATCGAAGATGCCATGCGCGAGAGCGAGGCACATTTCCGCACCCTGGCGCAGTCGTTGCCGAACCACGTCTGGACCACCGACGGCGAGGGCAATATCGAGTGGTTCAACGATCGCCTCTATGCCTATGCTGGCGTCGAGCCCGGCTCGATGGAAGGCGACAAGTGGTTCGCCCTCGTGCACCCGGACGACGTACAGCCGACCGTCAAAGCCATGCGCAAGGCGCAGGAAACGGGCGATAACTACCAGACTGAACTGCGCCTGCGCCGGCATGACGGCGAGTACCGCTGGCACTTGGCGCGCGCCGTTCCCATCGCCGGTCGCGACGGCGAACCCATACGGTGGCTGGGTACCAGCACCGATATCGACGACCAAAAAGCGGCCGAGGCCGCGCTGAGCAATCTGGCCGCCACGCTTGAAGAGCGCGTCAGCGAGCGCACAGCCGAACTGATCAAGACGCAGGACGCGCTGCGCCAGAGCCAGAAAATGGAATCGATCGGCAACCTCACGGGGGGCATCGCGCATGACTTCAATAATCTGCTGCAGGTGGTCAGCGGCAACCTGCAGCTGCTGGGCAATGACGTGGCCGGCAACGAGCGCGCCGAGCGCCGCGTACAGAATGCGATGGCCGGCGTCACGCGGGGATCGAAGCTGGCTTCGCAGCTGCTGGCGTTCGGCCGACGTCAGCCGCTGGCACCGAAAGTGGTCAACGTGGCGCGCCTCATTCGCGATCTCGACGAACTGCTGCGCCGCTCGCTGGGCGAAGGGATCGAGCTGGAAACGGTGATCGCCGGCGGCCTCTGGAACACGCTGATCGATCCGGGCAATGTCGAGAACGCGCTGCTCAATCTGGCGCTTAACGCACGCGACGCTATGGACGGCCAGGGTCGGCTGACGATCGAAGCGGGCAACGCGACACTCGATCAGGATTACGCCTATCGGTATCCGGAAACGACGCCCGGCCAGTATGTGATGATCGCAGTCAGCGACACCGGCTGCGGCATGACGCCGGACATTATCGAGAAAGTCTTCGAGCCATTCTTTACCACCAAACCCGAGGGCCGCGGCACCGGCCTCGGCCTGTCGATGGTGTACGGCTTCGTCAAGCAGTCTGGCGGTCACGTCAAGATCTACAGCGAGCCCGGTCACGGCACGACGATCCGGATGTATCTCCCGCGTTCGACGCAGGCCGAAGATCCCTTGCTCGATACGGAATCCGGCCCGATCGTCGGCGGCGACGAAACGATTCTCGTGGCCGAGGATGACGACGCGGTGCGCGATACCGTCGTCGCCCTGCTCGCCGAGCTCGGCTATCGGGTACTCAAGGCCAAGGACGCGCAAGGCGCACTCACCATCATCGAAAGCGGCATCGCCATCGACCTGCTGTTTACCGATGTGGTGATGCCCGGCGATCTGAAAAGCCCCGAACTGGCCAGCCGGCTGCGCGAGCGCCTGCCGCAGCTGGCGATTCTCTTTACGTCTGGCTATGCGGAAAACTCCATCGTCCACGGTGGCCGCCTCGACGAAGGCGTGGAGCTGCTGAGCAAACCCTATACGCATGAGGCGCTGGCGCGGCGGCTGCGTCAGGTGCTTGATGGACGGCAGCCGCGCAACACAGCGGGCAGCGCTGCGCCCGCCCCGGCGCAGCGCACAAGCAACCGCCGACTGCCCGCGCAAGCCGCGCGGCCGCTGCATATTCTGCTGTGCGAAGACGACGATCTGATTCGCATGAGCGTGGCAGAAATGCTCGAATCTCGCGGCCACCTCGTGCTCGAAGCCGACAGCGCCGCGCGCGCGGTGCAAATCCACGGCAAACAGCACGTCGATCTTCTGCTGACAGACATCGGCCTGCCCGACGCGTCCGGCATCGAACTCGTTCAAGCACTGCGAACCCTCTCCCCCGACCTTCCCGTGCTGTTCGCCACCGGTCAACTCGACACCGGCGACATTCCCAAAGATGCGCGCACCGCATCGATACTCAAGCCTTATGGCGTCGAGGCGTTGCTGCAGGCGATCGACGGACTGCGTCTGGCGACCTGAGTCAGCGCCCGAAGATAATTTCCTTACCCTCGTGATCGCGATCCCAACCGCGCAGCTGGTCGCGGATATGGGCGATGCGCTGGCGACCGAGGGCGTTGCGCTCTTCGTCCAGCACATGACCATCCAGGAGCTCGGCCAGGCGCTGCGCGGTGGGCAGCATCGCGTCCCAGGCGTCGAGTGCGGAGAGCGGGCCCGGCAAGGTCATGAAGAAGCTGACGCCCGGCGTGCGCAGCGCGTCGAGGCGCACCAGATCGAAATTGCCCGGCTTGAGCATATTGGCGACGCTGAAGATCGGGCCGAGTTCGCGCTTGCCCTCCAGCAGGCGGTGATAGATGCCCATGTCGCCGAATTCGAGACCGGCCTTTTCGGCGGCCACCACCAGGTTCGGCCCGTTGAAGTGCTCGCCCTCGCGAGCCACTACGAACAGCGTGACGATCCGCTCGACCGCCAGCTGCGCCGGGCGTCGACCGAGGTCGGAGCGCGGCGGGATTTTGGGCGCGGGGGCCGGAGCCGGTGCGGGCGCAGCCGCGGGCACCGGTGCCACCGAGATCTCCGGCTGCGGTAGAGCACTGCCTTCGTCGGGAACGCTGGGTGCGCGCAACGCATCGACGATGGACGCGGCGTGACCGACCAGCTTCGACGGCATCGGCTTGCTGCTCGGACGCTCGCCGGACAAGGTGGCGCCCAGGCGCTCCAGTTCGGCGCGCATGCCGACGTCCAGCTCGCCCTGCTTCGGCTTGAGCGGCATGTCGAAGGCATCGTCGTAGGAGGCATCGCGCGCGCTGAAAGAGGGCGTGTCGTCGTCGATGTCGTCATCCCCAAGCCGGGGCTCGCGACGTTCGCCTGACGACGCGCTGGGTACGGCGCGGCGCTTGCCCTGCTCTTTCTTCGGCTGTCCGAACAGCCAGATCAACGCCAGGATGATGATGGCGACGATCAGCAGCGGAACACCGACGGCGGGGTTCCAGGCAAAAGCGAGCACGGGTTGCATGGTCATCGTAAATTCCTCAAGCGGCGCCTGCGAGTTTAGCCGCTTCCGCAAGATCCACCTGCACCAGTCGCGACACGCCCGGCTCGCGCATGGTCACGCCGCACAGCTGGGTGGCCGCTTCCATCGTGGCCTTGTTGTGGCTGATGAAGATGAACTGCACTTTTTCGCTCATTTCGCGCACCAGGCTGGAGAAGCGGCCGACGTTGGCTTCATCCAGCGGCGCGTCGACCTCGTCCAGCAGGCAGAACGGCGCCGGGTTGAGGCCGAAGATGGCGAACACCAGCGCGACGGCCGTGAGCGCCTTTTCGCCACCGGACAGCAGGGTGATATTGGACACGCGCTTGCCCGGCGGGCGCGCCATGATCGCCACGCCGGTATTGAGCAGGTCGTCGCCGGTCAGCTCTAGATACGCATGGCCACCGCCGAACAGCCGCGGGAACAGCTCCTGCACGCCGGCATTGACCTTGTCGAAGGTCTCCTTGAAACGCTGGCGGGTTTCGCGATCGATCTTCTTGATCGCCCCTTCCAGAGTTTCCATCGCACTGACCAGATCGGCGAGCTGATTGTCCAGATAGGTCTTGCGCTCGCTCTGCTCGGCGTGTTCCTGGATCGCGGCCAGGTTGACCGGCTCCAGCCGCACGATCTTCTGGCCCAGTTCGCCGAGCTGCTGGCGCCACTGATTGGCGTCGATGTCCTCGGCCAGTTCGGCCAGCAGCGTTTCGAGTTCCAGACCGGATTCGCGGATCGCCTCGGCCAGCTGCTCGGCGCGCATCTGCAGCGCCTGCGCCGCCAGCCGCTTTTGCGAAAGCCCTTCGCGCAGCGCGCTGAGGCCGTGCTCGGCGCGCTGGCGCTCCTGCTCCAGGCGACGGAATTCGCCGTCGCAGTCGTCCAGCGCGCGGCGCGCTTCGACCAGTTGCTTGTCGACCAGCAGGCGCTGGTCGAGATAGGTCTGTCGCTCGGCTTCGAGTTCGGCGATCGGATCGGAACCGGCGGCCAGCTGTTCGACGATGTCGGCGCGACGCGCGGCGATCTGCGCCAGCTGCGCGTCCATGCGGGCGAGCGACTGTTCCAGCGACGACAGCGATGAACGTCGCGACTCCAGGCCTAGCGCCAGCGCATGCGACTGGTCGGCCGCCTCGCGCGCATTCATGCGCGCTTCTTCGCGCGCTTCGAGCAGGGTGCGCCGTTCGTTTTCCAGCGCGCGGCGTTCGTCTTCCAGATCGCCCATCAAGCCGACGGATTCGTCCAGACGGGCGCGAGCTTCCCGGGTCTGGCCCTGAAGCTCGTCGAGCTGGTTGGCCAGATCGTCGAGTTCCTCGCCGACCTTGGCCGCGCGCGCGCGCGCGGTTTCCAGCTTGCCGCGATGGCTTTGCAGCTGACCGGCCAACTCGGACTGCTTGCGATGCGCGTTGTAGAGCTCGCGCTGGGCATCGTCACGCGCCCGCTCGACCTCGAACTTGCCGGTACGCAGGCTTTCCAGGCGCTCACCGTCTTCTTCGAGCTGCGCTTCCAGCGTGGCGATCTGCTCGGCCAGCAGGCGCAGCTCGCGCTCACGCGCCAGCACGCCGACCTGATTGCCCTGCGCGCGGCGCACGCGCGCCCACTGCGGCGCCAACCAGTCGCCGTCGCGGGTGATGATGGATTGCTCGGGGCGCAGCGACGCCACGCGGCGGCTGGCCTCCTCCAGCGTGTCGGCCGTCTGCACGTTCGCCAACAATTGCAACGCGGCAGCCGGCCCGTGCACGCGAGCGGCCAGCGTGTCGGCAGCGCCCTGGCTGCCGTCGGCGGACGCCAGCAAAGCGATATCGGCCTCGCCCAGGCTATCGAATTCCGACACCAGGCCCAGCGGGCTGTCGACCAGCACACCGTCGAGCAGGCCGGCCAGCACGGTTTCCACCGCCGTTTCCCAACCCGCGTCGACCTGCAAGGCTTCGCCCAGCCGGCGCGACTTGTTCAATCCCAGGCGACTGAGCCAGCCGCTGGCGGCGCTCTCTTCCTGGCCCAGGGCCGCGTGCTGCAGTGCCTCCAGCGACGCATGGCGCCCGCGAGCCGACTGCAGCTGCTGGCGCGCCTCGTTGAGGCTGGACTGGACCTGACGCTCTTCGTCGAGCACCTTTTCATGGCTGAGCTTGTGTTGATCGAGCAGGCTGCCGAGCGTTTCGACACGCTCGCGCTGGGTGTCGTGATCGGCATGCAGCTGTTCGCCGGCCGCGTCGAGCGCGGCGACGTCAGTCGCCTTCTGCTCCGCTTCCAGCGCCTCGCGGCGCTTGGACAGATCGACGCTCTGGCGGTCGAGGTAATTGAGCTTGGTGCGCTCGACTTCGGCCGCGCGGCTGGATTCGCCAGCATGCCGGGTGTGGCTGTCCCAGCGCTGCTGCCAGTCGGCCAGCTTGGTTTCGGTCTCGCGCTGGGCTTCGGCGGTGTCGTCCTGCAGTTGCTGCAGCGCTTCGAGTTTCGGCTCGCCCTCGGCCAGCGCGGTGCGCAGCGCTTCCACCTGCTCGCGGTCGGTAGCGATGTGCGCGGCCAGCTCGGCGTGCTCGCGCTCGGCGTCAGCCTGCGCGCGCTGAAGGCGATCGGCGGTCTCGCGGCTGTAGCGCACCTGCTGCTCGACGCGGGCGATCTCGGCGCCGACCTTGTACACCTCGGCCTGCACGCTGTTGAGATGTTCGCTGGCGCCGGTATGGCGCTCGCGCACGGTTTCCAGCTGCGCTTCGATCTGGCGCTGGCCGGCCAGCTGCTTCTCGATTTCGGTTTCCGCTGCCGACAGGTCGGCACCTTCGCCATCGTGCTGGCTTTTCAGGCCGCGGTATTCCAGCGCGCGCAGCTCGGCTTCCTTGCGCGTTTGCTCTTCCTTCAAAGCCTTCCAGCGCTCGGCGGCGCGGGCCTGACGGTTGAGGTGGTCGAGCTGCTTGTCGACCTCGTCGCGCACGTCGCGCACGCGATCGAGGTTCTCGCGGGTGGCCTTGATGCGGCTCTCGGTTTCCTTGCGCCGCTCCTTGTATTTGGAGATGCCGGCGGCCTCTTCCAGATGTGTGCGCAGCTCTTCGGGATGCGCCTCGATGATCTGGCTGATCATGCCCTGCTCGATGATCGAGTAGCTGCGCGGACCCAGACCGGTGCCGAGGAACAAATCGGTGATGTCGCGTCGACGGCAGCGCGTGCCGTTCAAATAATAGGCGGACTGGCCGTCGCGGGTGACCTGGCGCTTGACCGAGATTTCGGCGTACTGGCCGTATTCGCCCTGCACCGAACCGTCGCTGTTGTCGAAGATCAGCTCGACCGTGGCCTGACCCACCGGCTTGCGCGAATTGGAGCCGGAGAAGATCACGTCCGTCAACGAATCGCCGCGCAGGCGGCTGGCCGCGCTCTCGCCCATGACCCAGCGGATCGCGTCGATGATATTGGACTTGCCGCAACCGTTCGGACCCACCACGCCGATCATGTTGCTCGGCAGCTGCAGGGTGGTCGGGTCCACAAAGGACTTGAAACCGGCAAGTTTGATCGTGGTCAGGCGCATGCGGTCATCAATAGATTCATCAGGTAACGCCTTCAGTGGTCGGGCTTGTCACTGTGCCAAACCACGAACGGGGCTGCAATGCGCTCGCAGTGCAGAAACAAGCTTAGATAATAATCTTATCTTATTGTTATAAATAACTATTTATCACCAGCATCGATCGAAAGCGCGTGGATGCCGTTATCCATCAACCCCTCCATCGCCGCATAAACCATACGGTGACGCTGCAGCGGCAGCTTGCCGGCGAAGGCCGCGCTGACGATGCGCACATGGAAATGCCCCTTGCCGGCGTTGCCGTGCGACGCGTGCTTGTAGCCCTCGTCCAGCACTTCGAGCGCGGTCGGCGCAAAGGCGACCTCCAGGCGGCGGCGGATTTCATCCAGCATTGGGGTCATGGCTGGCGCGCCGCTCACGCGCTGGGCAGCGTCTTGCGGAACGGCCGCACTTTGACGTCAGCGTAGACGCCGGCGGCCATATAGGGATCGGCCTTGGCCCAGCTTTCGGCTTCTTCCAGCGAAGCGAATTCCGCGACGATCAGGCTGCCGGTAAAGCCGGCAGGGCCCGGATCTTCCGAGGCGATCGCCGGAAACGGGCCAGCCAGAAGTAAACGGCCTTCGTCGTTCATCTGCTGCAGCCGCGCCAGATGCGGCGGCCGATTGGCGACGCGAGCTTCAAGCGAATGGGGGACGTCATTGGCAACGATGGCAAACCACATCTCAGGCCTCCGGGCGCATATAGGGGAAAAGCAGCACGTCGCGGATCGAGGCCGATCCGGTCAGCAGCATGACCAGTCGGTCGATGCCGATGCCCAGGCCGCCGGTCGGCGGCAGGCCGACTTCCAGCGCGCGGATATAGTCGGCATCGAAGTGCATGGCCTCGTCGTCGCCGGAGTCCTTGGCGTCGACCTGCGCCTGGAAGCGCGCGGCCTGATCTTCCGGATCGTTCAACTCGGAAAACCCGTTCGCCAGCTCTTTGCCGTTGATGAACAGTTCGAAGCGATCGGTGATGCCCTTGTCGGTATCGCTCTCACGCGCCAGCGGCGACACCTCCACCGGATGATCGGTGATGAAGGTCGGCTGGATCAGGGTGTGCTCGACCGTCTTTTCGAAGATTTCCAGCAGCAGCTTGCCCCAGCCGTAGCCGGGCTTGACCTGCACCTTCAGGCGCGCGGCATGTGCTGCCATGGCGTCGCGATCGCGCAGCTCTTCGCGCTTGATCTCAGGGTTGTGCTCCAGCACGGCGTCCTCCATGCGCCAGCGGCGGAACGCCGGGCCGACGTCGATTTCGGCGCCGTCCCAGGTCAGCTGCGTCGTGCCGAGTACGCTTTGCGCCGTATCGCGGATCACCGATTCGGTGATGTCCATGATCTCGTGATAGGTGGCGTACGCCTGATACAGCTCCAGCATGGTGAACTCGGGGTTGTGTCGGGTCGACACACCCTCGTTGCGGAAATTGCGGTTGATCTCGTATACCCGATCGAAGCCGCCGACGACCAGTCGCTTCAGATACAGCTCCGGCGCCACACGCAAGTACAGGTCCATGTCCAGCGCATTGTGATGCGTGATGAACGGCTTGGCCGTGGCGCCGCCGGGAATCACGTGCATCATCGGCGTTTCGACTTCCATGAAACGACGCGGCGGCGCTTCCAGCCACTGGCGCATGAAGCCGATGATCTTCGAGCGCGTGACGAACGTACGCCGCGCCTCTTCGGTTACGATCAGGTCGACATAGCGCTGGCGGTAACGTTGCTCCACGTCGGCCAGGCCGTGAAACTTGTCCGGCAGCGGACGCAGGCTCTTGGTCAGCAGGCGCAGGCTGTCGGCACGCACGGAGAGCTCGCCGGTCTTGGTGCGCATCAGCACGCCTTCGGCGCCAATGATGTCGCCGACGTCCCAACCCTTGAACGCCTCGTAAGCCTCGCCCACCGTGCCCTGATGGATGAACAGCTGGATGCGCCCGGTGTAATCCTGCAGCTGCACAAAGCTGACTTTGCCTTGCACGCGCTTGAGCACGATGCGACCGGCCACCTTCACCCGCCGCGCCGCCGCCTCGATCACTTCGGCCGTCTGAACGTCCTTGTCGGCGAACTCGATTTGCAGGTCGCCGGTAAAGCTGTCGATCTTGAAGTCGTTCGGAAACGCGATGCCCTGCCCGCGCAGCGCGGTCAGTTTCTCGCGACGCTCGGCGATGAGGCGGTTTTCGTCGACGATTGGCTCGGCGGGGTCAGTTATTTGATCGGTCATTTCGGGATTTCAGAAAGGGGCGAGGGACGAGTAGCGAGGGCGCATCACTGATGCGCCGCCTCAAGTTTGTTGTCCAGGGATTTACGCAGTCCCCGAAGAATACGACCTAGCTCATCACAGCAAGAAAGAGTCTGATCCAACTGCCCAGCTTCGGTCATTTTCAGACGCGATATAAGCTCAAGCTGGGTTTCCAGTTCAGCCAGTGAACCTCGAGCGATAGCGATGTAGCGAATGAACTCCTTTGTCGACTCACGCGCATGCCCTTCGGCAATGTTGGAAGGTATCGAGACCGCCGATCGGCGAAGCTGGGATGCCAGTCCAAACCGCTCGTCCGCCGGCAACAACGAAACCAGGGCGTAGACCGATTCCACCAGCCGCATCGCCTGCTGCCAAGCCACCAGATCGCGATATGACCGGATCGTCGCGCCCTCGCTACTCATCCTTCGCCCCTACTCGCCGCGACATTATGCGTCACTGCGCTTGGAGCCCGCTTCCAAGCCGGACTTCAAACTCGCCTCAATGAACTCATCAAGGTCACCGTCGAGCACCTTCTGCGTGTCGGTGCGCTCGATACCGGTGCGCAAATCCTTGATGCGGCTCTGGTCGAGCACGTAATTACGGATCTGGCTGCCCCAGCCGATGTCGGACTTGGTTGCTTCCAAGGCATCACGCTCGACGTTGCGCTTTTGCACTTCCAGCTCGTACAGCTTGGCGGCCAGCATCTTCATCGCGGTGGCGCGGTTGGCGTGCTGGCTGCGGCCGGTCTGGCAGGCCACGACCGTATTGGTCGGAATATGCGTGATGCGCACCGCCGATTCGGTTTTGTTGACGTGCTGACCACCGGCGCCGGAGGAGCGGTAGACGTCCGTCTTCAGGTCGGCCGGATTGATATCGATATCGATGTCGTCATCGACTTCGGGCGAAACGAAGACCGAGGTAAAACTGGTGTGGCGGCGATTGTCCGAATCGAACGGCGACTTGCGCACCAGGCGATGCACGCCGATCTCGGTTTTCAGCCAGCCGTAAGCGTAATCGCCTTCCACGCGGAAGGTGGCGGATTTGATGCCGGCCACGTCGCCGCCGGAGACTTCCATCAGCTCGGTCTGCCAGCCGCGCGATTCGCACCAGCGCAGGTACATGCGCAGCAACATTTCGGCCCAGTCCTGCGCCTCGGTGCCGCCGGCGCCAGCCTGGATATCGACGAAGGCGTTGGTCGCGTCCATCTTGCCGGAAAACATGCGCTGAAATTCCAGCTTGCTGATCTGTCCATCGAGTCGCGCCACGTCGGTCACGACCGACTGTGCGGTTTCCTCGTCGCCGTCGGCAATGGCCATCTCCAGCAGTTCACCGGCATCGGTGAGACCGGCGGTGAGGCTATCAATACCGCTGACGATGGTGTCTAGGCGGGCGCGTTCGCGGCCCAACTCCTGCGCGCGTGCCGGATCGTCCCAGATGGTGGGGCTTTCCAGCTCGCGGGTTACTTCTTCGAGACGCTCACGCTTGGTGGCGTAGTCAAAGATACCCCCGAAGCGACTCGACGCGGCCGCTGAGGTCCGCAATCTGCGCGAGGATGGGATTGGTTTCGATCATGGGTTCGCTCTTACCGGTTTTTCGACCCACCATAATAGCAGACGACAACCGGCGGTCAGCGCTGCCGGCTTGGCCTCAGCGCTCGGCCAGCGCCATGGTTTGGTGCGAAATGACGGGCTAACCGGACGGCGCGCAGCCTAAAGCACTGGCCCGGGATACATCAGTCGTCAAACGCCTCGACGGTTTTGCGATGCCCGAGCAGAAATGCGTCGGCCACCAGGCGCAGCGGAGCCGTATCCACATCGCTACGACCGTTCTGGATCAGCGCCGCAAAGTGCGCATATAACCCGGCGTACTCACGATCCTCAGCGCGCTCGACGCCACTTGGCAGCTCCAGAACCGCGCCGCCGTTGGCGAGTTTCAACGTGCCGGCATCGGTCTCGACCACGATGTCCCAACTTTGCGGGCCGGTCTGGCGCCAGTCCAGATCCATCGCTATCTCGACGCCTGCGGTATCCGTGAACGTCATTTCGGCGGCGATCGGCGCCGCGCGATTGGACGGTGTCGAAAGGACGGCGGAGCGCAGAAAGAACGCGCGCGGCAGGATACGCGTGGCGATAGACAATGCATTGATGCCGGGGTCGAACACGCCCAGACCACCCGGTTCCCAGATCCACGTCTGTCCCGGATGCCACACGCGAACGTCCTCGCGCCAGATGATCGACACGCGCTCGATACGCCGATCGGCCAGCCACGCGCGCGCGCGCTCCACACCGGCGGCGTAACGCGAGTGCCAGCCGGCGAACAGGGTAAAGCCACTGATCTTGGCCTGCTCTTCCAGTGCCGCCACTTCGGCCAGCGTCGCGCCCGGAGGTTTTTCGAGAAAGACGTGCGCGCCCCGCGCCAGCGCTTTCGCGGCCAGCTCGTAGCGAACCTGCGGCGGCGTGCAAAGAACCACGGCATCGACCGCAAGGCCATCGTCGAACAGCGCTTCGAGGGTATCGAAACGAGCAGCCCCCTCGACGTTTGAGGTGCTACTTGGATCCACCAGGGCCGTGAGATGGAAGGCATCATTGCCTGCGATGGCGGGAAGATGCTGATCGCGGGCGATCTTGCCCAGGCCGATCACCGCCACTCGTATCGGACTCATCTCAAAGCGCCTTGATGCTGAATGTCTGTTCCGACGCGATCGCCAGCCGGTTGCATAGAGGTAAGGTGAACGGCGCCGCCTCGATCTCGAACTGATCGCCGACCTGCGTTTTTATGCCGTCGGAGAACGACAGCGTGGCGGTGCCAAAAAAATGCACATGGACATCGCCCGGCTGGCGAAATACGTCGTACTTGAAATGATGCGCCTCAAGATTGGCGAAACTGTGCGACATGTTTTCCTCGCCGGAAAGGAACGGCTTTTCCCACAGCACCGCGTCGCCGCGCCGGATACGGCTGGTGCCTTCAATCTGTGCCGGCATCGGACCGACCAGCAATTCTGGCCCCAGCGCCGCCTGCCGCAGCTTGGAGTGCGCCAGCCAGAGATAGTTGTGGCGCTCGGTGACGTGATCGCTGAATTCGTTGGCCAGGCACACGCCCAAGCGAAACGGTGTGCCGTCTTCACCAATCAGATAAATGCCCGCCAGCTCGGGTTCTTCGCCGCCGTCTTTCGCGAACGACGGCGACGTCAACGGCTGGCCGGGACCGACCAAGCCAAACCCGTTGCCCTTGTAGAACCATTCCGGCTGGCTGCCGACTTGGCCAGCAGCCGGCTTGCCGCCTTCGACACCTTCGAGAAATATCCGCATCGAATCGGTCTGCTTCTCGGCCGCTGCCGCCGCGCGATGCATCTTGTCGCGGCCTTCGGCAGATCCCAGATGAGTGAGGCCCGTGCCAGTCATGAACAGATGCGCCGGATCCGGGTGATCGATCGGCGCGAGCAGCCGGCCAGCGGCCAATTCGGCGGCAACGTCCACCGACTCGCCAAAGCCGCAATCCGCCACCGCGCCCGCGAGATCCGTGCCCATGGTGATCGCCAGCTGCGCGAGCGCGCGCACGCTGTCGACGCCAACCACAAAGGCGTCGCCGTTGCCGGTGGAGGCGATGACGGAGCGATGGCCGCTCTCGTCACGATGCTGCAGAAGGCGCAAGGTCATGTTGTTCCTTTCTTCATGGAGATGCGGCACTCGCCGATTTACGAAGTGCGGTAGGGCGTGGCATATGGGCGGCGATCATCCGTGCGTGGCAATGCCATCGAGCAGTCGCGGCAGGCCGGCGTCATCGCGCAGCACGGCGGGCAACAGCCGCGACGGGAAATTCTGGTAGGAAACCGGCCGCAAAAAACGGTCGATGGCCAGGCTGCCGACGGAAGTGGACCGCCCGTCGGAGGTAGCCGGATACGGTCCGCCGTGCACCATCGCATGCGTCACCTCGACGCCAGTCGGCCAACCGTTGACGACGATGCGCCCGCTGCGGCGTTCCAGCAGTGGCAACAGCCTAGAGGCCGTATCAATATCGGCATCGTCCATCTGCAGCGTGGTGGTCAGCTGGCCTTCCGTCGCTACCAGTACCGACTGCAGCTCGGCCTCATCGGCGCAGCGCACCAGCAAGGACGACGCGCCGAAGACTTCCTTTCCCAGCGCCTTGTCAGACAAAAACGACCGGCCGCTGGTCGAGAACAGGGCCGCGCGTCCGGCGTTGCCACCGTCGCCCGCCGGGCCTTGGGCGATGGTATGCACCTGCCCATGCTGCTGAAGCGCGTCGATCGAGTGTTCATAAGCCGAATGAATTGCGCCGGTCAGCATCGTCTGCGCGGCGGCGCCCGAAATCGCTTCGGCGGCCGCCGACACGAAAGCATCGAGACCCTCGCCCTCGATCGCCAGCAGCAGGCCGGGATTGGTACAAAACTGGCCGGCGCCCATCGTCAGCGATCCGACAAAGGCCTTGCCAAGCTCCGCGCCGCGCGCGCGCAGTGCCTCCGGCAACAGCAGCACCGGATTGATGCTCGACATCTCCGCATAAACGGGAATGGGAACCTCGCGCGCCTGCGCCAGCTTGACCAGCGCCAAACCACCGGCGCGCGATCCGGTAAAGCCCACCGCCGTGATGGCGGGGTGCTTGACCAGCGCCGCACCCAGTTCGGTGCCTGGACCGACCAGGTGCGAAAATACGCCCGATGGCAGGCTGCTGGCCTTCACCGCCGCATGGATGGCACCGGCAACCATGGCGCCCGTCGCCGGATGCGCCGGATGACCCTTGACCACGACCGTGCAGCCCGCGGCGAGCGCCGAAGCGGTGTCGCCGCCGGCCGTGGAGAAGGCGAGCGGAAAATTCGACGCGCCGAATACGGCGACGGGTCCCAGCGGAATCCTTCGCAGGCGCAGATCAGCTCGCGCCGGCGCCGTCGTGCTCTGGGTTGCCGGGTCGATGCGCAGGCCCATCCAGTCGCCGCGCCGAAGTACGCCGGCGAACAGCTTCAGCTGATTGACGGTGCGGCCGCGTTCGCCTTCCAGACGTGCGCGCGGCAGGCCGCTCTCGCGCATCGCGGTGACGATCAGATCGTCGCCCAATGCTAGAATTTCGGCGCCGATACGTTCGAGAAAAACCGCCCTGGCTTCGGCATCGGTCGCACGATAGGCGTCGAATGCGGCCTCGGCTGCCGAACAGGCCGCGTTGACTTCGGCAATGCCGTCTGTTTCAAAACGGGGGCCGAAGGGCTGGCCGGTCGTGGCATCGATCGAACGGAAATCCATTATCGCGTCATCCGTCAGTTGGGTCTTGCCGTCGTTCGACATTATGCTCCACCACCATTAATTACTCAGACAATTAGGTTAAGGCGCGTATGCTGGTTTTGCAATGCCGACGGTTTCTTCTGACCTCGGAGCGTGTATGCCGTTCAACGTTGAAATTCGTTACCGAGGGGTGAGCTCTTGAGCAAGACAATCACGCCAGCAGAACCGATCAAGCGCGCGCGCGAACCCCGCGGTACCGGTCGGCGCCTGTACGGCGCGATTGCCCACAAGCTGGGCGCTGCGATCCTGGCTGGGGAATATCTTCCAGGCGAGGTGCTTTCCGGAGAAATCGTGTTCGCCGAGTTGCTGGACGTATCGCGCAGCGCGTACCGCGAAGCGATTCAGGTGCTTGCGGCCAAGGGTCTGGTCGAAAGCCGGCCCAAGGCAGGCACGCGTGTCCTGCCGAGAAACCGCTGGAATCTGCTCGACCCGGAAGTACTGGGCTGGGCCTTTGCAGGGCAACCGGACGTCGCCTTTGTGCGCAGCCTGTTCGAACTTCGCGCTATCGTCGAGCCTGCTGCCGCTGCACTGGCAGCGGAGCGGCGCGATAAGGCCGCGCTCAAGAGCATGCGCGACGCACTGGCTGGGATGACGCGGCATACGCTGGCCAGCGAAGCCGGCCGCATGGCCGACCGGGATTTTCACAACGCGATTTTGCACGCCACCGGCAACGATGCGCTGATCGTTCTCAGCGCCAGCGTATGCGCAGCGGTGAGCTGGACTACGCAATTCAAACACCGCCAGCGCGACCTGCCGCGCAATCCCATCCCCGACCATCGTCGCGTGCTCGATGCGATTGCGGCCAGCGACCCGGCCGCCGCCAGCGAGGCGATGCGGGTGCTGGTGGAACTGGCGCTGGAAGACACGCGCCAGTCGATGCAGGTCTGAGTCGATACATACCGGACCGCTGTTTCTCAACGACCGCCGGTGCGGCGCTTGTTGTAGACGTCGAATGCCACGGCCGCCAGCAACACGAGTCCCTTGATCAGGGACTGGTATTCCGTGCCGACGCCGAGAATCGACATGCCGTTGTTGAGCAGTCCGATGATCAGTCCGCCGACGATGGCTCCCGTCACGGTACCGATGCCGCCGGTAACCGCGGCACCGCCGATGAATACCGCCGCGATCGAGTCGAGCTCGAAGCCAGATCCCGCGCTAGGGCTCGCCAGATTGAGCTGAGCGGTGAACACCAGACCGGCCAGCGCCGAGATCACGCCCATATTGACGAACAGCAGAAAGGTAACGCGCTGCGTCTTGACGCCAGAGAGCGCCGCCGCGTGCAGGTTCCCGCCGATCGCATAGACATGACGACCGAAGACCGAGCGCGCCATCACCGCGGCATAGATGACGATGAGCAGGCCGAGGATCACCAGAACGATCGGCGTGCCGTTGTAGCTCGCCAGCAAAAAGGCGATATAGATGATCAGGAAGGCACCGAAAGCCAGCTTGAGCACGAACCACCAGAGCGGCTCGGACTCCAGCCCATACTTGTGGCGCGCCCAGCGCTGACGCAGTGAGCCGAAGATCAGCACGATCGAGGCGAGAACACCGAGCGCGAGCGTCAGTGGCTCATAGCCACTAGTGCCGAAGCTGGGCAGAAAACCGGAACCCAACCGGCGGAAGGCCTCCGGAAAGGGCGATATCTGCTGATTCTGCAGCGCGATCTGCGCGGCCCCGCGAAACACCAGCATGCCGGCCAGAGTGACGATGAACGCCGGTATTCGAAAGTACGCGATCCAGAAGCCCTGCCAGGCACCGACCAGCGCACCGAGGATCAGGCACAGCACGATCGCGATCGGCCATGCGATATGCCATTCGGTAATCATGACACCGGCCATGGCGCCGACGAAGGCCACGACCGAACCCACAGAAAGATCGATATGACCGGCGATGATCACCATCACCATGCCGATCGCCAGGATCAGGATGTAGCTGTTCTGAATGACGAGGTTGGAGACGTTGATCGGGCGCAACGTGATGCCGTGCGTGGTGATCTGAAAAAACAGCACGATCACGATCAGGGCAGTAAACAGGCCTACCTGGCGAAGCTGACCGGTGAGATAGCCCAGTATCCTCCTTGCCTCGCCGACGGGTTTCGTCACTTCGTTAGACGTTGTCACTAGTGGATCTCTCCCGCTCTTTGGTCATGTGCTGCATAAGGATTTCGGCGGTCGCCTGCGAACGCTGAACATCGGCGGTGATACGTCCCTCGGCGAGGGTATAGATGCGGTCGCACATGCCGAGCAGCTCAGGCAGCTCCGACGAGATCATGATCACGCCTTTGCCCTCGTCGGCGAGCCGATGAATGATGGTGTAGATCTCGTACTTCGCGCCTACATCGATACCGCGCGTCGGCTCGTCGAGGATGAGCACATCCGGATCGGCGTACATCCACTTCGACAGCACGACTTTCTGCTGATTGCCGCCCGACAGTTTTCCGGTAATCGAGTCGACGCTCGGCGCCTTGATGTTGAGGCTCTTGAGGTACTTCCCGGCGACCGTCGCCTCCTTGTGGTCGTCGACGAAACCGAACAGGCCCGCCAGCTTGCCCAGCGCCGACCCCGAGACGTTGCGGGTGATGTCGTCGATCAAGTTGAGCCCGTAGCGCTTGCGATCCTCCGTCGCATAGGCAATGCCGTGCTGGATCGCCTTCGACACCGTACCGGTGTCGATTTCGACGCCGCGCTTGAAGACCTTGCCGCTGATCTTCACGCCGTAGCTCTTGCCGAACAGGCTCATCGCCAGCTCGGTGCGCCCTGCCCCCATCAACCCGGCGATGCCGACGATTTCGCCGGCGCGAACGGAGATCGAGGCATCCTTGACGATCTGGCGCGTCGTGTCGATCGGATGAAACACGTTCCAGTGTTCGACCCGAAGCAGCTCCTCGCCGATCGTCGGCGTGTGATCCGGATAGCGGCTTTCGAGCTCGCGCCCGACCATGCCCTTGATGATCCGCTCTTCGCTGATCTCATCGGCATGCATATCGAGCGTCTCGATCGCGCGCCCATCGCGAATGATCGTCACAGCGTCGGCGATCGCCTTGATCTCATTCAATTTGTGGCTAATGATGATCGAGGTAATCCCCTGGCTCTGCAGCTGCTTGATCAGCTCGAGCAGATGCGCCGAATCCTCGTCGTTAAGAGCTGCTGTCGGCTCATCGAGAATCAGCAGCTTGACGCGCTTGGAAAGCGCCTTCGCGATCTCCACCAGCTGCTGCTTGCCCACGCCGATGTCGGTGATCTTGGTGATCGGATTGTCTTTCAGGCCGACCCGTGCGAGCAGTTTGGATGCCTCGAGGTTGGTCTTGTTCCAGTCGATCCAGCCCCTCGTCTGCTGCTCATTGCCGAGAAAGATGTTCTCGGCAATCGAGAGATACGGACTGAGCGCAAGCTCCTGGTGAATGATGACGACGCCGGCGGCCTCGGAATCGTTGATGTTCTTGAAATCGACCTTGGCATCTTCAAAGACGATCTGGCCATCGAAGCTGCCCGCGGGATAAACGCCGCTGAGCACCTTCATGAGCGTCGATTTACCTGCGCCGTTCTCGCCGCAAATGGCGTGAACATGACCACGTTTGACGCCGAGCGAGACGTTTTGCAAAGCCTTGACGCCTGGAAACGTCTTCGTGATGCCCTGCATCTCGAGAATGTTTGTCGTCACGTTTTCTGCTTCTTCCTGGATGAGAAGAATGATGAGGAACCGAAGCGCCGGTCACGGGCAAACCGACGACCGGCGCTTCGGCGAGCGACCATTACTGCAGCTGTGCCGGCGTGTAGTAGCCGCTGTCGATGAGCACCTGCTGATAATTCGCCTTGGTGACAACCGTGGGCTGGAACAGATAGGTCGGCACGGTGATGACCTTGTTGTTGTAGCTCTTGTCGTCGTTCGTTTCCGGTTTCTTGCCAGTCAGGATGTCGTTGGCCATGACCGAAGCCTGGTCGGCAAGCTTGCGCGTGTCCTTGTAGATGGTGGAGTACTGCTGGCCGGCGATGATCGACTTGACCGACGCGGCCTCGGCATCCTGGCCGGTAATGACCGGCAGCGGCTTGGCGGACGATCCGTAACCCGCACCCTGCAATGCCGAGATAATGCCGATCGACATACCGTCATAGGGCGAGAGCACGCCGTCGAGGCTTGCACCGTCGGAATACGACTTCGCAATCAGGTTCTGCATGCGGGCCTTGGCGGTTGCCGGATCCCACTGCAGCGTGGCGACCTGGGTGAAACCGGTCTGGCCGCTCTTCACGACGATGGAGCCGTCAGCGATATAAGGCTTGAGGGTATCCATCGCGCCGTTGAAGAAGAACGTGGCGTTGTTGTCGTCCGGGCTACCGGCGAACAGCTCGACGTTCAACGGGCCCTTTTTGTCGGTCTTCTTGCCATCGGCATCGAGCAACCCAAGGCCGGTCAGCAGGCTGTTGGCCTGATCGACGCCAACCTTGTAGTTGTCGAACGAGACGTAATAGTCGACATTCTTGCTGCCGGTAAGCAGGCGATCATAGGAAATGACCTTGATGCCGGCCTTGGCAGCGGCGTCGAGCTGATCGCTCAGCGAGCCACCGTCGATCGACGCGACGATCAGAATCTTCGCGCCCTTGGTGATCATGTTGCTCACCTGGAGAACCTGCTGCGGAATCTTGTTGTCGGCGTACTCGAGGTCGACCTTGTAGCCGAGCTTTTCGAGGTCTTCCTTCACGGCGTTGCCGTCCTTGATCCAGCGCTCGGACACCTTGGTCGGCATGGCGACTCCGACCAGCGCACCTTTGTTATCGGACGACGCGGCTGCGCTATCCGAGCCTCCGCGGCCGCCGGAACAGGCGGCGAGCGAGAACGCCAAACCCATCGTTGCGATGCCGATCAGTAATGTTTGTGCCTTCACGGTGAGTACCTTTCAGTTGATTTCAGGACGTCTTCATCGGTGTAGTGCTGATCGGTCCGCATTGTCCGGTTGCGGAACGGTACGCCGCCCTGGAAACAGGCGGCCAGTTTTTCTTGTCATCATCGAAGCCAGTCTGCCATCCCGCTGCATCAACGGCTGGTTACCGACGGCAGCAGCCACGCTTTTTCATCGTCCCAGCCTGGCGCCGTCGGGAGGACGCAGCGCGCAGCATTTCGATCGCCTTTCGATGGATGGAATGTTCTTTACTGCGACGCGCATCATCGCTTATCTTGTCTGAGTAATAGACTATCCACGCAATCCTCATGCGTCAACGACCACTCGCGAAACCAAACAGGAGTAGATATGAGCATCTCGCTTAAGATCACATCCGCCGGCGTTTTAACCGTGTTGATGGCGTGTAGTGGACACGTTTTCGCAGCAGAAGCAAGTCGCGCTGCAGCAGGACAGCTGAAAGACGGCACGAGCGTCGACGCGATTACACTGAGTAATTCACACGGCGTCAAAGCGAGGATCCTCGCCTATGGCGCCACGCTGCAATCGCTTGTCGCACCGGACCGCAACGGCAAGCCAGTGGACGTCATTCTGGGCTACGACGATCTGAGTTCGTACGTCGATCATCCCAACTTCTTTGGCGTGACCGTGGGACGCTACGCCAACCGCATCGCCGGAGGCCGATTTGCGCTGGACGGCAAAACCTACCAGCTGCCGCTCAACGACAAGACCAACAGCCTGCACGGCGGAGGCAACGGTTTCGATAAAGTCCTTTGGAAGGTTGTTTCAGTGAAGAGCGGCCCCGTTGCCAGCGTCGTTCTCTCGCATCACAGCGCGGACGGTGATTCGGGTTATCCCGGCAATCTCGATGCCACCGTTACCTACACGCTCGACGAGAGCGGCAACCTCGGCATCCGGTTCGAGGCAAAAACGGACAAGCCCACCATCGTCAATATGACGAACCACGGCATCTTCAATCTCGCCGGCGAAGGTTCGCCCGGTGGCGCGATGAATCAGCGCCTCACCATTCCGGCAAGCGCGATCACGCCGGTCAATGCCACGCTGATACCGACCGGCCAGCTGCGCCCGGTTGCCGGCACGGTGTTCGACTTCCGCACGCCGCGCGTCATTGCCGATGGCCTTCGCGACGGTCGCGACGAGCAAATCGTTTTCGGCCGCGGCTACGACCACAATTTCGCACTCGACAAAGGCGTAACCAAGACGCCGCAGCTGGCCGCACGACTGGAAGACCCCGCCTCCGGCCGCGTGCTGGAGGTGTTGAGTACCGAGCCCGGCGTACAGTTCTATACGGGTAACTTCCTCGACGGCACCTTTATCGGCAAGCACAGCCACGTCTACCGGATGGGCGACGGCGTCGCGCTGGAGCCGCAGAAATTCCCCGACGCGCCCAATGAGCCAGGCTTTGTCTCGGCTCGCGTCGATCCGGGCAAGCCTTACATGCACAGCATGATTTATCGCCTCTCCACGCTTCCTGAGTAATCCGCAGCCCACCATGAACAATCCCGCCCCACCCAAGCTTCGCTCGCGCGCCTGGTTCAACAATTCCGACAATATCGACATGACCGCGCTCTATCTGGAGCGCTATCTCAACTTCGGCCTGTCGTTGGAAGAACTGCGTTCGGGCAAGCCGATCATCGGGATCGCCCAGACCGGCAGCGATCTTTCACCGTGCAATCGCCACCACATGGTGCTGGCCGAACGCGTGCGCGACGGTATCCGCGAAGCAGGCGGCATACCGCTGGAATTCCCGGTGCACCCGATCCAGGAAACCGGCAAACGCCCCACCGCCGGCCTCGATCGCAACCTCGCCTATCTGTCCCTTGTCGAGGTGCTTTACGGCTATCCCATCGACGGCGTAGTGCTGACCATCGGCTGCGACAAGACCACGCCCGCCTGCCTGATGGCGGCGACGACGGTGAACATCCCGGCCATCGCGCTTTCGGTCGGCCCCATGCTCAACGGCTGGCACAAGGGCGAGCGCACCGGCTCGGGCACCATCGTATGGAAAGCGCGCGAGCTGCTGGCCACTGGCGCCATCGACGAGGATGGCTTCATCAAACTGGTGGCGTCGTCGGCGCCGTCGACCGGCTACTGCAACACGATGGGCACGGCGACGACGATGAACAGCCTGGCCGAAGCGCTCGGCATGCAGTTGCCGGGCTCGGCAGCGATCCCAGCGCCCTATCGCGACCGGCAGGAAATCGCGTACTACACCGGCAAGCGCATCGTCGAGATGGTGGCCAAGGATCTGAAGCCCTCGGACATCCTGACGCGCGAGGCATTCCTCAACGCGATCGTGGTCAATTCGGCCATCGGCGGATCGACCAACGCGCCGATTCATCTCGCGGCGATCGCCCGCCATATCGGCGTGGAACTGGCGATCGACGACTGGCAGACGTACGGCCACAAGGTACCGTTGATGGTCAACCTGCAGCCGTCGGGCGAATACCTCGGCGAGGATTTCTATCGCGCCGGCGGCGTACCCGCGGTCGTGGCGGAGCTGATGAAGCAGGGTCTGATTCACGAGGATGCGATAACGGCAAACGGCAAAACCATCGGCGACAACTGCCGCGATGCGACGATCGAGGACGATCGGGTCATCCGCCCGTTCGCCGACCCGTTGAAAAAAGATGCCGGCTTCATCGTGCTGCGCGGCAATCTGTTCGACAGTGCCATCATGAAGACCAGCGTGATCAGCCCGCAGTTTCGCGAGCGCTACCTCAGCAACCCGCAAGATCCCGAAGCCTTCGAAGGCCCTGCGGTGGTATTCGACGGACCGGAAGATTACCACCACCGTATCGACGATCCGGCGCTCGGCATCACCACCGACACCCTGCTTTTCATGCGCGGCGCCGGGCCGGTCGGATACCCGGGCTCGGCCGAAGTGGTGAACATGCGTCCGCCCAACTATCTCATCCGCGAAGGTGTGCACGCCCTGCCTTGCATCGGCGACGGCCGCCAGTCGGGCACCTCGGGATCGCCATCGATTCTCAACGCCAGTCCGGAGGCCGCCGTGATGGGCGGACTGGCGCTGATCCGCACCGGCGATCGCGTCCGCATCGACCTCGGCAAGGGCACCGCCAACGTGCTGATCAGCGATGAAGAGCTGGCCGAACGGCGGCGTGCACTGACCGAGGCCGGCGGCTACGCCTATCCCGCCTCACAAACGCCATGGCAGGAAATCCAGCGCAAGATCGTCGGTCAGATGGAAACCGGCGCCATTCTCGAAGGCGCTGAAAACTATCAGCAGATTGCTCAAACACGTGGACTGCCGCGGGATAGCCATTAGCCGATCGCGGTTGTAATGCGACCGGGTGCCGAAGCCTGCGTGCAGGCCTCGGCACTGAAGAACTCTCAGGCCAGCGCGTCGTCGTGTACGCCGCGCACCGCACGACCGGACGGATCCGCCGCGTGGGCAAACGCCGGGTCCCAGGCCAGTG
The DNA here is from genome assembly GCF_013408815.1 of Rhodanobacter sp. K2T2. Taxonomy (NCBI): domain Bacteria; kingdom Pseudomonadati; phylum Pseudomonadota; class Gammaproteobacteria; order Lysobacterales; family Rhodanobacteraceae; genus Rhodanobacter; species Rhodanobacter sp. K2T2. The sequence goes on from NZ_JACCCA010000014.1 coordinate 102,647, forward strand.
CCGCTGGCGACGAGCAGGCAATCGACTTGCCGCCGGGCACGGTGGCGGCGCACGCCTCACCCGGAAAGTGCTGCTCGAAAATGCGGCGATAGAAATAGGCTTCCTTGGTGGCCGGCGTATTAAACGGATAGCGCGCAGCGGCGGCAGCAAATTCGCGATCGGTCACGGCCTGCTCTGCTTGCACTTTCAGTCCATCGATCCAGCCGTAACCCACGCCGTCGCTGAACTGCTCTTTCTGACGCCACAGGATTTTTTCCGGCAGCGCGCCGTCGAAGGCTTCGCGCAGTACGCCCTTTTCCATCTTGCGGTTGGATGGACCGCTCTTGTCGACCATCTTGTGCTGTGCGTCGATCCGCATCGCCACGTCGATGAACTCCAGATCTAGAAACGGCACGCGCGCCTCGACGCCCCAGGCCATCATCGCCTTGTTGGCGCGCAGGCAGTCGTAGCTGTGCAGTGCATCGATCTTGCGCACGGTTTCCTCGTGGAACGCCTCGGCCGACGGCGCCTTGTGGAAATACAGGTAGCCGCCGAACAGCTCGTCCGATCCCTCGCCCGAAAGCACCATCTTCACGCCCATCGCCTTGATGCGGCGCGCCAGCAGGTACATCGGTGTGGCAGCACGGATGGTAGTGACGTCATACGTTTCGATATGGCGAATCACTTCGGGCAGCGCGTCCAGCCCTTCCCAGAAGGTATAGACGAAACCGTGATGCACGGTGCCCAGCGCATCGGCGGCGACCTGTGCCGCGGCAAGATCGGGCGAGCCTTCGAGGCCAATCGCAAACGAATGCAACCGCGGCCACCAGGCCTCGCTGCGATCCTCGTCCTCGATGCGTTCGCGCGCAAAGCGGGCGGCGCACGCGGCGACCAGCGAGGAATCTAGACCACCGGACAGCAGCACGCCGTAAGGCACGTCGGTCATCAGCTGGCGGTGCACGGCCTGCTCGAACGCAAGTTTCAAAACCGCCGGCTCGACCGACGATCCCTGCGTATGCGCATAGTCGCGCCAAGGCTTCACGTAATACTGGCGCAGCTCGCCGCTGGCGCTGTCGTAGATATGCCCGGGCGGAAACGCCGCGACATCGGCGCAAAGGCCGACCAGCGATTTCATTTCCGAGGCCACGCACAGACGACCGTGCGTATCGTGCCCCCAGTACAGCGGGCATACGCCGATCGGGTCGCGTGCAATCAGGTAACGCTGCGCTTCGCCGTCCCACAGTGCGAAGGCGAAGATGCCGTTGAGCTTGTTGACGAAATCGGTATCGCCATCGCGATACATTGCGCTAATGACTTCGCAATCGGATCCGGTGGTGAAGTCGTAATCGCTGCCGGCACGCAGCTCGCGGTGATTGTAGATTTCGCCGTTGACCGCCAGTGCGAGCGCGCCGTCGCGCGAGCGCAGCGGTTGCGCGCCGCTGGCCGGGTCCACGATGGCGAGGCGTTCGTGCACCAGGATCGCGCCCGCGTCCACAAACACGCCGCTCCAGTCCGGGCCGCGATGACGCTGCCGCTGCGACAGCTCCAAGGCCTGGCGGCGCAACTGTGCCAGGTCATCACCGGATTGCAGGTCGAACATTCCGAAAATCGAACACATCGCACTACCCCTTTTGCTTGTCTGATCAGAAATTTAGCCCTGCCGGGAATGGTTCCTGCATTTCCGGCATACCGGCCATCCCTGGCCATAACGAAGAAGGCCCGCACTGGGCGGGCCTTCTTCGCGTGTCTTTCGTGAAATCCGAACTACGCGAGGGCCCGCCAACGGCTGGCGTTATTATTCGCGTTGTTATTGGTGTTGCCGGCAAGCACGACGAACTGCGCGACAAGCGCGTCGGGGGTCGAGTAGCTGACAATCATTGAAATCATGGCCCGACTAAAACAGATACGGCGTCCCAACGCAAGCGCGTTGATGCGACGGGCTGCGCAAATGTCGGCAACTAGACGCGCGGTGGCTCGCTGATCCAGCCGATCGCCTGTGCCAGTTCGGCATTGCTGAACAGGCGGAATTCCGCGGGAATCGCAAAACCCATCGCCGTGGCCGTCATCCGCAGCCACTGCACATCGGTGACCAGCGCCACCCGATCCCAGCCGCTGAGGTGACGCATGCCGAGCTTGGCGTCATCCCACATGGCACCTGGATCGAAACCCGTGAACTCCGGACCGATGTGATAAATCAGACGCAGCTTGCGGTTCAATGCAAACGCCGCTTCGACATCCGGCACGATGATGCGCGCATAGTCGTCCGCCGTAACCTGGCCAATGGCGCGAAAGCCGAGCGTACCCGCCAGCAGTCCCTGCATCTGTTCGATCATCGCTTGCTCCTTGGAATAGTGAATGAATCAGAATCTAGCAGCAGCTTGCTTCGATCGTCGTGAATAACATACCCGACGTCGGTGGGCAGTCAGGCCACCTATCGTTTTAGATCGCTTCGATATGCCGCAACAGCAGCCGCGGCGTTTCGCGACCCTGCCAGTCGTTGATGGTCAGTTCGTATACCGCGCGCAAACGCGTCGGCGGTGGCATACCGTGGTAAGCGTTGAACATCACCGCATCGTGCATGGCGCCGTCGCGCGGATCGCGCAGCTGCAGACGCAGGTGGCGCTCGCCCATCAGCTTCCAGCTCTGGCACTCGAACGCATTGTCGAACAGCGGTTCCGGAAACGCCTGCCCCCACGGCCCGGCCTGACGCAGCTGCCGGGCCAGATGCAGCGACGCGGCGCCGGCAGGCAATTCGCCGTCGGTGTACAGCACGGCCTGCAGTTGATCCGCATCGATCAGCTCACGGGCCACCGCGTCGAACGCGTCGGCAAAACGCGGGTAGTCGCCGGTCTTCAGACTCAATCCGGCCGCCATCGCGTGGCCGCCAAAACGCTCGATCAAGCCCGGATGCCGTGCGTCGATGACGGCCAGCGCATCGCGGATATGGAAGCCGGAAATCGAGCGCGCCGAGCCGCGCAGCTCGTCGGTGTTGTCTTCACTCGCTGGCGCAAAAGCGATCACCGGACGGTGCAACCGATCTTTCAGTTTGGAAGCCACCAGCCCGACGACGCCAGCGTGCCACGACGGTTCGAACAGGGTCACGCCGACGGCATCGGTGTGCGCGGCAGCGTCTGCCATCTGTTCGGCCTCGGCTACCATCGATGCCTGCAGGTCGCGCCGTTCCAGGTTGATGGCGCTGAGCTGTTCGGCGTAGCGATACGCCTGCCCCACGTCGTCAGTGAGCAGGCACTCGATGCCCAGACGCATGTCCTCCAGTCGACCCGCCGCGTTCAAGCGCGGGCCGACGACGAACCCCAGATCGCTGGCGCACAGCGTCGCCACGCTGCGCTTGCCCGACTCGATCAAGGCCGTAATGCCGGCGCAGGCGCGAACGCTGCGAATGCGCTTGAGGCCCGCCTCGACCAGCACGCGGTTATTGAAATCCAGCGGTACCAGATCGGCGACAGTGCCTAACGCCACGAGATCGAGCAGGACCGAAAGATCAGGCTCCGTTGCGCCGAATGTACCCAGCTCGCGCAACCTGGCACGCAAAGCCAGCAGCAAATAGAACATCACGCCCACGCCGGCCAGCGCCTTGCTGGGAAAGCTCTCGTTCAAGATCGCGTCGTGCGCGCAAACCTCGCACGGCGGGCTGCTGTGCCCGCATTGGTCGACGTAGACCAGATTGGGATTGACCATGGCGTCGGCGGCAGGCAGCTGCTCGCCCGGCAAGTGGTGATCGGTGACGATGACCTTGATACCGCGCGCCCTGGCCGCGGCGACGCCCGCCACGCTGGCCACGCCGTTGTCGACGGTAACGATGAGCTGCGGCGTCGGCTGCATCGACTCAACCAGCGCCGCGCTGAGCCCGTAGCCGTGAATGAAGCGATGCGGCACCGCGTAACTCACCCGCTTCGCGCCCAGCATGCGCAAGCCACGCACCGCAACGGCAGTGCCGGTGGCACCATCGCAATCGTAGTCGCCGGCAATCACGATGCGCCAGTCGTCGCGGATCGCTTCGACCAGTATCTCGATCGCCTGTGGCATGCCGCCCAGCGCCTGCGGCGACAGCATACGCGCCAAGCGGTGTTCGACCTGATCGGGTGTGAACACGCCACGCGCGGCGTAGATCTGCTGCAGCACGACGTGCACTGCCTCGGGCCAGCCGCTGGGCGTGCCGCTGATCGCCCGTCGGCGCAATTCCGGCGTGATCAACGTGCTGCCCTGCGCCACAGGCGCCAGCGATGCCACGGCTTGCTCTGCCAGCGTTCGCCGTTGGCAAAGTGCAGACGCAGCGAGTGGCGATGCATCAAGGTTTCGATAACCGGTAACCACGCGGATTCGATCTCGCGTATCGGCAAGTCCTGCAGATCGATCAGCCATCCATTCGTGGCGGCGGCAACGGCGTCTTCCGTTCGCGCAAGACGCTGGATGCCAGCGCGCGCGGCTAACGCATTGAGCAGCAAATCGTCGCTGATCACACCGGTCAATGTACTGGGCAGCGGCGGCGACAGCGCACCGCCGCCCCACAGCCACAGGCTATTCACCGGCGCCAGGCCACGCGCCCGCCGCGCGCTATTGAGCGGATGCTGATGCAGCAGGACCTGGATATCGTTGATCAGCACGCGCCAGCGCTTGCCTTCGGCGCCCTGCGGCAGGTGCTGCGAAAGATCCTCACCCAACGCCTGCTCGGGCGCCGAGAACGTCGGCAGCGGCGTATTCGGCGGCAGGCGCAGATGCCAGCGATCGGGCGTGGTGATTTCCAGCGCGATGCCCGCGTCGTCGAACGCCGGTTGCAACGCATCGGCAAAGGCGAGCGCTTCGTCCATCGTCAGCTGCAATTGCCCGCAGGCCAGCAGCCGCACGCCGTTCATTTCCGGTTGGACCCAGGCGGGGTCCGCTGACAGCCAGGTATCTGTACCGGCGTCGTGAGCCACATGTTCGCGAGTGATCGCGGCGGCGGCCAAAGCGTTATCGGCGCCAGCGAAGTAATCGCCCAGGCCGGTCAGATAACCGGCGCGTCCATCGCCAAGCCGATCGGCGCGGACCAACAGCGCTCGCAGCGCGCTCGCGGCGCCGGTCGCCGGCAAGGCCGGCAACCACACGTACACGGTCGGCTCCGGCTTACCCGTCATGCGAACTCATGCTTCCAGCTGCTCCTGCAGTTCCAGCCACTCGGTTTCCAGCGCATCTTTTTCCTTGCGCAGTTCCGTCTGCCGCTGGCCCAGCCGCATCATCTCGCCGGTGGGGCCGTTATACGTGGCCGGATCAGCCAGCGTGGCCTCCAGCTTGGTCAGCTCGGCGTCGATCGTTGCGGTGCGAGTTTCAATTTTCTTCACCCGCTGGCGCGAGACTTTTTCATTCTCGCGCGCGGCGGCGTGGTTACGCTTGCGCTCTTCCGGCGACTCGACCTTGACGACAGCTGCGACCGGCTTGGCCGCAGCGCCGGCCTTCGCCGCCTTTTTATTGGCCGCGCCGCGCGAGCGCAGCCACTTGGCGTAGTCGTCCAGATCGCCGTCGAAACCTTCCACCACGCCGTCGGCCACGCGCCAGAAGCTGTCGCAGACCAGGCCGAGCAGGTGGCGATCGTGCGATACCAGCACCAGCGCGCCGTCGAAGTCGGACAGCGCGTCGGCCAGGGCCTCGCGCATGTCCAGATCGAGATGGTTGGTCGGCTCGTCGAGCAGCAGCAGGTTGGGTTTGTCCCAGGCGATCAGCGCCAGCGCCAGACGCGCGCGCTCGCCGCCGGAGAATCCGTCGACCGACTCGAATGCGCGATCGCCCGCGAAATTCCAGGTACCGAGAAAATCGCGCATCACCTGGGTCGCCACGCCCGGCGCCTTGTCCATCAGATGCTCCAGTGGGCTGGCACCCTCGCGCAGGCTCTCGACCGTGTGCTGAGCGAAGTAGCCGATCTTCAGATCCTTGTGCGCCTTGCGCTCGCCGCTGAACGGATCGAGTTCGCCGACCAGAGTTTTCACCAGAGTCGATTTACCGGCGCCATTGGGGCCGAGCAGGCCGATGCGGTCGCCGGCTTCCAGGCTAAAACGCACGTTGTCCAGGATGATGTTGTCCGGGCCGCCCTTGTCGTCGGGGTAACCGGTGACGATGTCCTCTAGCTGCAGCATCGAGTCCGGCAGGCGGTCGGGTTTGGCAAACTGAAAGTGGAACGAGCGCTCCGCGCGCACCGCCTCGGTGCCGGCCAGCTTTTCCAGCCGCTTCATGCGCGACTGCGCCTGCTTGGCCTTGCTGGCCTTGGCCTTGAAGCGATCGACGAAGGACTGCAGATGCGCGCGCTCGGCTTGTTCGCGCTCGTGCGTGATCTGCTGCTGGCGCAGCTGCTCGGCCCGCAGACGCTCGAAGGCGCTGTAGTTGCCGGTGTACATCTTCGCCTTGCCATCGTTCAGATGCATGGTGTGCGTGATCACGCCATCGAGAAACTCGCGATCGTGCGAAATGATCAGCAGCGTGCCCTGGTAGCGGCGCAGCCATTCCTCCAGCCACAGCACGGCATCGAGATCGAGATGGTTGGTCGGCTCGTCGAGCAGCAGCAGCTCGGACGGTGCCATCAGCGCACGCGCCAGGTTGAGCCGTACGCGCCAGCCGCCGGAGAACTCCTGCACCGCACGTTCGTGAGTTTCCGGCGGAAAGCCCAGGCCGTGCAGCAGCTTGCCGGCGCGCGCGCGGCCGTCGTAGCCGTGCAGTTCCTCGATGCGCTGATGCGCGCGGGCCATCGCCTCGGTGTCGCCGCTTTCGGCAGCGTCGCTTTCGTCCTGCAGCACGGCGGCAAGCTCTTCGTCACCACCCAGCACGTAGTCGATGGCGGCATCGGGCAGCGCCGGGGTTTCCTGCGCCACCGAGGCCAGCCGCAGCTTGGCCGGGATATCCAGCTGGCCCGCATCGCCGTCCAGCTTGCCCTGCAGCGCGGCGAACAGGCTGGACTTGCCGCAGCCGTTGCGACCGATCACGCCCAGCCGCCAGCCGCTCTGGATCACCAGGTCGATATCGGAGAGCAGCAGGCGGGTGCCGCGGCGCAAGGCAAAGTGTCGAAAAGCAATCATGGTGTCGCCGGTGTCCGAATCGGGCAGGCCGTGGCCCGCAGCCGCCCATGATAGCGGGGATCAAGGTATTCTTGCCCTGGCGGGAGCATAGCGCGGGTGTCAGCGGAGTGCCGATCGGGTGACCGTTCGTTAGAATCGGCACGGCCTTATGCTAGGGAATACGCGCCGCCGTGTGGCGTTATCGGCATTAAGCGTGTCATGGCATGGCGCACACGCGCTGGTTTTGCTACAACATGGCGGCATACAGCCTTGCGTACAAACGTCTTGCACGCACACAGTCTTGTTAGGGATAGGGGGAACCATGGTCAAGTCCATTTGCCGTTTGCCGGTCGTCATCGCGCTGGCAGCCATCGGCAGTTTCTCCGTTTCGTCGAGCGTAAGCGCCGCGCCGCAGACACAGACCCACGGCGACAACCTGCTGATCCATCGCGTGCAGCAGGAAAACGGGATGCACCTGCCCACCCGCGGCATGAGCATGGCCCAGGTAGAAAGGACTTACGGCACGCCGCAGAGCAAGCTGTCACCTCGCGGCGGCGACAGCAGCAAGCATCCGGTGATCAACCGCTGGGACTACGCGAACTTCATCGTGTATTTCGAGCGCAGCCACGTCATCCACTCGGTGCTGAATACGCCGGCGGGAAACAATACCAACCCCGCGGCGGTTAACTGAACACGGTCGCCTGAGCACTGCCAAATGATGGGGTCTTCAAGAACGCAGCCTGTGGTGACGCATGCCGCGTTTTTATGTGCCTGCAAAAACCTTGTCGTACAATCCGCTACTTCGGCGTTCAGCCAGACTCCGAATGATCCAATCTTCCGTCATTCCGGCGCAAGCCGGAATTTAGTGACTGGATAAGTGTTGGAAGGCACTGGATTGACCAGCTGCGCTGTTTTGAAGCCGTTCTGCTTGCGCCGGAATGACGGCTCAATTTTGGTTATTTTCAACCTGATGCTTTCCCTAACCGCCCGAGAATTTTTCGCATGACCAACCACAGCTTGCGCCTGCCGGCGGAATGGGAGCCACAGTCCGCGGTGCTGATCGCCTGGCCGCACGCCGGCACCGACTGGGCCGATCGCCTGGCCAGTGTTGAAGCCACCTATATTGCGCTGGCCGCCGCCGTCGTGCGCTTCCAGTCGCTGATCATCGTGGTGCCGGATGCAGAGTTGCATGCGCACGTCGAAGCGCAGCTGCGCGAGCATGGCGTTGACCTGTCGCGCGTGCGCTTTGTCGAGCTGTCCTACGACGACACCTGGCTGCGCGATTCCGGCCCGATCACGCTGAGCGCCGGCGACAAAAAATATCAGCTCACCGATTTTCGTTTTACCGGCTGGGGCGGCAAGTTCGGTTCGGCGCAGGACGACGCCCTGGTCGCCGGTCTCGTCAATGCCGGCGTATTCGGAACGGCCGGCCATCGCCGCATCGACTGGGCGCTTGAAGGCGGCGCCATCGAAAGCGATGGCCACGGCACCGTGCTTACCACCTGGCGCTGTCTGGTGCAGCGTCATCCCGACCAAACGCGTGAGGAAATGAGCGCGATATTGCGCGACGGCCTGCATGCCGATCGCGTGCTGTGGCTCGACTACGGCTACCTCGAAGGCGACGACACCGACGCCCACATCGACACCCTCGCCCGCTTCGCACCGGGTGAACGCATCGTGTTCCAGGCCTGCGATGACGCCAGCGATCCGCACCATAAAGAACTGCAGCGCATGGCCAGCGAACTGGCTGCGCTGCGCACCAGCGATGGCCGTCCGTATCAGCTGTATCCGCTGCCGTGGGCGCAGCCTATTCTCGATGAAGGTCGTCGCCTGGCCGCGTCCTATGCGAACTACCTGATCGTCAACGATGCGGTGCTGGTCCCGGCCTACGGCGACAAAGCCGACGACGAAGCCGCCTACATCATCGGCACCGCGCACCCCGGCCGCGAAGTCGTGCAGGTGCCCTGTCGTGCGCTGATCTGGCAGAACGGCAGCCTGCACTGCATCACCATGCAGCTGCCCGCTGGCCTGGTTGGGAGCCAATAACCAGTAAGTATTTCCCAGCCGAGCCCGGGGCTTTAGATATGTGAGCTGCTCAAAGCGGCTAGCTGGAGCGCTGCGCGCTTCCCTTGAATTAGCCATCAAAGGTGGCTCGGCTATCTCAGCAACTGAAGCTGATCCAGCCGCTTGTCCTCCACCTCTTGGTTCTGAATGTATGTCCGAATCCTTTCTTCGTTCCGCCCCACTGTCGATATGAAATACCCTTGGGCTCACAAACTTTGCCCAACGAAACTCCGCTTCCACTCTCCGGCAAATTCAATTCTAAAGTGCGCCACCTATTGATATGAAGTGGCACAGGCACGTTAGCCACATGTGCACATGGTCCGGCATCAGGTGCCTCCCATCCACTCAACTCTTCTTCTGCTCCGCCAAACGGCGAAACATTGCTCCCAAGTACTTCCTTAAACCCAAGCCTTCCGTTGATTGTCACAGGTTGTTGCGACAATCGCTCGAATGTGCGTATCAGCAATCACAGAAGAATCGCGAGGCCGTGAACTGGCCAAACTTGACGGTGTTTACGGGTTCAAGCATCAATGGCTGCTGGGGTCGACTGGTAGCATCCCGACAGCGCAAGTGGAAGCGGTTTTGAATCGCCCCGTCTTTCCCGGAGGCTCCCACTCTTGAGAGGATGGAGCGATGAAGACAGCAACGAAGTATTCCCCGGAAGTACGCGAGCGAGCGGTTCGGATGGTGCGCGATCATCAAGGCGAGTACGCCTCGCGGTGGGCGGCGATCGCATCGATATCGACCAAGATAGGCTGTACGGCCGAGACCTTGCGCCGCTGGCTGCAGCAGGCCGAGCGTGACGTGGGTCAGCGCGAGGGGCTGAGCACGTCGGAGCATGAGCGACTGAAGGCGCTCGAACGAGAGAACCGCGAGCTTCGCCAAGCCAACGAGATACTGCGCAAGGCGTCGGCGTATTTTGCCCAGGCGGAGCTCGACCGCCGGTTCAAGCCATGAAGGCATTCATCGACGAACACCGCGAGGCTTACGGGGTCGAGCCGATCTGCAAGGTACTGCCGATCGCCCCGTCGACAGACTACCTCCACGCCGCCCGGCAGGCCGATCCGTCCACGGCGCCGGCGCGTATCCAGCGAGACGAGCAGCTGTGCGGCGACATTCGGCGGGTGTGGGACGAGAACCGTCAGGTCTATGGCGCACGAAAGGTCTGGCATCAGCTGCGACGCGAGCAGAGGCGGGTGGCCCGTTGCACGGTGGAACGGTTGATGCGCCGCCTGCAGCTCAAGGGGGGTAAGGCGCGGCAAGGTGGTCAAGACCACGGTTAGCGACAAAGCGATCACATGCCCGCAGGACAAGGTGAACCGGCAGTTTCGAGCGGATCGACCCAATGCGTTATGGGTTTCGGACTTCACGTATGTCTCGACGTGGGCGTAATGCTGTTCACTTAAGCGGAGCGGCTTTTCGATTCACGGGGTAGCGAGTCTTGGATATTTTGACGGACCTCGGCCTGGAAGGCCGAGGT
>NZ_JACCCA010000015.1:0-26453 GCF_013408815.1 Rhodanobacter sp. K2T2
GCAGGGACACAAAAAAATCCGGCCTTCAACAGGTGAAGGCCGGATTCTTGGGACGCCTTGGCTACGATGCAATGCTTAAGTGAACAGCATTACGCCATGGACGGGCTTTTCTCATGAGACATCAACATTGAGGAAGTGAACCTAACCCCGGTAGTCGTTTCTTTTCACGGGAGATTGGGATTACATGCTGTAGCGTGAGAGGCACTAGCGATAACGGCTCCCGTGCCGTCTAGGGCGGAAGCCGTCATGACTGTCGTTTGTTTGGTCTTACAAAGAAGCGTGCAGGAAGATGAGTTATTACAGGTGGTACTTGAATACGGGTTGCCGTAAGTCCAACCCCAACGAAACGAGACGGTGTTGGACGGCACTGAAGTTACGTCGCAGGTGTCAGGCTCGCACGTTAGCGCAATCGTTGAACTCAGAGCGGCTGCACGTACAGGGGGTGCCGTAACTCCAAACACTCCAGCGCCAATTAGTGAAGCAGCTATCAACATCAAACGCAGTTTTGATTTAGTTATCATGACGAGTTCCTTCTTCTTTAGGTGATTAACATAGCCAAGATGCATCTTGGCTTAAAAATAATACTCTCTTTGCAATCAAACTATCACACCGACTGTGAGATTTTTAGAGAATGATTTTATTCATGACAAATAGCTGTGTCGTAGGCTCTTTCGTCAAGCAGACACTTCAAAAGTAGAACCCCCAACGACGTGCTGTCGGTATTCGTGGATTTATGCTGCTCGACGATTCGTGAAGCAGTTGCTCGTTGTAGCCGATCAGCAACACGTGCGCTGCCTCGCGCACATCTTGCACGCAGGCGAACAGGTGATAATCGAGGACATCCTCGCAGAACGTCCGATTGAAGCGTTCGGTGAGGCATTTCCCAAAACGGTGTGAAAACGGTGCCAGGTTCACTTACAACCGTTTGAATTGTTGCGGGGCTGCCAATGCACGGGCCTTACTCCGGCAGATTGCTTGGTTCTGGCTTTTATGATAGCGCCTAAGTCATGCCGACCAAGAGCGCGCGCTTAGGTCGACACAGTGTTCAAGTGATTCGGATCGCTTGCTCGGGTAACGTGACCCAACGCGTTGCGAAACATCGGATAAAAAAACGCTTAAAAAAAATCAGACCTCATGATGTATCGCCTCGGCCGGCAGCTCGCCGTCACCGCGCCGCGGCATCAGCTCCACCGTGTACATCGCCGCCAGCACCAGCCCACCGCCGACCAGCATGCGCCAGGTCAGCGCGTCGCTACCGAAAGCCACCGCAAAACCCGCGGCGAATACCGGCTCGGTGGTCATCACAATCGCGGCACGCGCCGCCGGCATGTGGGACTGGGCCCAGGTCTGCATCAGCATGGCGCCTGCACCCGCGATTAGGGCCATGTAAAGCACGGCAAACCACGCAGCGCGATCCGGCGGCAGCGTCGGGCCATGCGGCACGGTGGCGAGCAGGCAGACGACGGCGATCGCCACCATCTGCACGGCCGACATGCCGAACGCCTCGCCGCTGCGCGACCACTGCCCCAGCCCGACGATATGCAGGCCGTACATCAGTGCCGATGCCAGCGTCAGCCACACGCCCAGATCGACCGACACGCCGTTGAGCGACAGCAGCGCGAGCCCGGCCGTGGCCAGCAGCACGGCGAGCCATATCACGCCCGGCATGCGATGGCGCAGCAACAGCATCGCCAGCAGCGGCGTAAACACCACATACATGCCGGTGACAAAGCCGCTGACGCTGGGCGCAATCAGCGATAGCCCCCACGTCTGCAGCAGCTGGCCGACGCCGTAGATCACGCCAAGCAGCAGGCCGCGCAGCAGCTGCCGACGCTCAAGCCGGAACACCTGGCGGAAGAACAAGACAAGCATCACCAGCGCAGCCACGACAAAACGCACGGCCAGGAAATCCGCCACCGGCATGCGTGCCACTACGTTCTTGATCAGGAAAAACGTCGAACCCCACACGGCGGTCATTGCCAGAAGGCCGAGGGTGGCGAGCGTGGTGGTGGAGCGCGTGCTGGGCATGACTGTTTTGGTCGGGAACGGGGAACGGCAGCTTATCGCTACGTGTCATGACGTTCACACTGCAATGGCTGCGAACTGGAAATACTTCGTAACGTTACATATCGCATGCTCTGCTTTAACCATTCCCCGTTCCCCGCCGGGCCACCTCGGGTGGTTCCCCGCTTCTGCTACTTCCTGCGGCGGCTCAACAGCTGCCCCGGCACCTTCAGCCAGTAATGCGCCCAGATGCCCAACCAGACCACGCCCGCGATAAGTGGGTTGCGCGCGGCCGGATCGTGCTTGCGAAACCAGCGCCACATGCCGTGGTGCTTGTTGCGGCTGACGAAAACCGGCCGGTGCGCGCTGGACGTGCCCTTGGCGTGCGTCACGCGCACATCGCCGGCGAGCAGCACCTGGTAACCCATGTCGCGCACGCGACGGCAAAGGTCCAAGTCTTCGCAGTGCAGAAAATAATCCTGATCGAAGCCGCCGACCCGGGTGAACACCGCGCGTGGCATCAGCATCAGCGCGCCGGAAACCGCTTCGGCCTCGATCACTTCTTCGGGAATCTCTTCAGTGATGTTGACGCCCTCGCCAGCGCGGCCAAACATCGTATTGACCGCGCGGCGCAGCAGCGGATCGCGGCGCCACGAGGCCGGATCGGGATGGCCTTCTTCATCGCATACCACCGCGCCGACCAGACCGGCCTTCGGATTGCGCGCCAGCACATTGAGCAGGTCGCGCAGATCGTCCTCGAGCACGAGGCAGTCGGGGTTGAGCAGCAGCAGCGACTTTCCTCTCGCCCGGGTCGCGCCGATATTCATCGCCGGGCCAAAGCCCAGGTTGGCGCGGTTATAGATGACCGTAAGACGCGGGTCGCCCTGATACGCGCGCCCGATGGCCTGCGGCACGCCGTCGTCGGAGCCGTTGTCGACCAGGATCACCTCCAACGCCAACGTGGTGTTGAGCAGACGACGCACGCAATCGCGCATCATCTGGCCGCTATCAGCCGACACCACGATGACGCTGAGTTCGGTGGCAAACGGCGAGAGGGGGGAACCGGGGCTATTCACGCGGGAAGTATGCTTGAGATTGTGTGAAGGGAGAATCGGCGGCACAGCCACATCTGCAAAACCGTGCGCAGCGTCGCCGGAGCATGTCATTGAATCGCATCATGGCGTCATACCATCGGGCCACACCAAACCTATACGTAATCTGCGCACATAAGGTTTAACGGACTCAGTCATCCGCTACCGCGTCGTCACCCAACACGGCGCGCAGGGAAAGCGGCATATCGCCGTGACGGCGGATCAGCCACGGCTGCTCGCGATACCAGCCGTCCAACTGCCATCCGAGCAGCCGATGTAGCTTGCCGGTATCGCGATCGCGCAACGCGATGCCGCGATCGTTAGGCAGGCGCGCGGCGAACCAGCGTCCCGAAGGACTGAAGGCGGCCTGCGCGCCGACGCCATCGATCCGGGTGCCGTCATCGAAGCAATACGCGCCGTCGCGATGCACTACCCGACCGCCGTAGGGGTCGTCGATACCTTCAGTGCCTTCGCGCCAGCGCGGCGCCTGCAGTTCGATGATTTCCGCCGGCGGCCCGACCGGCGCACGCGCCAGGCGCGGCCAGTCCGATGTTGCGGCGTCGGACTGATTCGTGCCGTCGGCACCGGTGTCGACCTTGAACGCCCGCCGCGCATCGCGATCGAGCCACGCCTCCAGGCCGGCCAGCAGGGTGTAACCGACCAGCATGCCGAGCAGCGCGATGACCCACGCGAAAATGCCCCCTCCCAGCGCGCGCTGCAACGCGAACAACGCGCCGGGCAAACCCCAGCCCAGGCCGTGACGCAGCAACCAGCGATGCTCTGGCGCCAGCCGATGTTCCAACAGCAGCAGCACCGCCGCCATCGCCGGCAGCAGCGGAACGCCGATCCACCACGGCGCCAGCGCCAAGGCCACGCCCCACGCGATCGTGCCAAACCACAGCGCCGGCGAAAACCTGGGGCGCCGAGCCATCGCTCAGCGCCGCCTTGTGCCGGAAAAAACGATCAGCCGCACCACACGCGGGCATTGCGGAACATGCGCATCCACGGCGAATCCTCGCCCCAGCTTTCCGGATGCCAGCTCATCTGCACGCTGCGGAACACGCGCTCGGGATGCGGCATCAGAATCGTCACGCGACCGTCGGCGGCGGTGAAGCCGGCCAGGCCGCCGGGCGAACCGTTCGGGTTGAGCGGATAGTTCTCGGTGGGCTTGCCGCGGTTGTCGACGAAGCGCACCGCCGCATGCGCCTTCGCCGGACTGCACGAGTTGGGAAAGCTCACCCGGCCTTCGCCGTGCGCCACCGCCACCGGAATGCGCGAACCGACCATGCCTTTGAAGAACAGGCTGGGCGAATCGAGAATTTCCAGCGTGGCCACGCGCGCCTCGTACTGCTCCGACGCATTGCGCAGAAACTTCGGCCAATGCTGCGCACCGGGGATGATGTCCTTCAGCTGCGACATCATCTGGCAGCCGTTGCACACGCCCAGAGCGAACTTGGTCTCGTCGGCGAAAAACGCAGTGAACTGCGCGCGCAGCATGTCGTTGAACAGGATCGAGGTAGCCCAGCCGCGGCCGGCACCGAGCACGTCGCCGTACGAAAAGCCGCCGCAAGCGGCCAGGCCGCGGAAGTCGGCCAGCTTGATCCGACCGCTGGCCAGATCGGACATGTGCACGTCGACCGCATCGAAGCCGGCGCGGGTAAACGCCGCCGACATTTCGACCTGGCCGTTGACGCCCTGCTCGCGCAGCACGGCCACGCGCGGCCGCACGCCGCGGCCCTTGGACGCGGCGATAAACGGCGCGGCGATATTCTCGCTGGCGGTGAAACCGAGCTTCGGCGTGATGCCGGGGTCGGCATCGTCGCGCCGCCAATGCCGCTCGGCATCGGCGCTGGCCGGGTTGTCGCGCAGGCGCTGCATGGCGTAGCTGGTGTCGTTCCAGGCTTCGAACAGCGTGCTCCAGTTCCACTTGAACAGCGTGTCGCCGCCGAGGAAGAGCTTGATGCCGAGCTTTTCTTTCGGCCGTCCAATCCGGTGACTGATCGCCGCCAGGCCGTGCTTGACCAGCAGCGCCTCGAACGGCTCGCGGTTGGCCTCGGCCACCTGCAGGACCGCCCCAAGCTCCTCGTTGAACAGGCCGCGCAGGGTCGCCTCGGCCCAGCCGTCCATATGGATTTCCAGACCGCAGTGGCCGGCAAAGGCCATCTCCAGCAGGGTCACGATGGCGCCGCCGTCCGAGCGGTCGTGATACGCGAGCAGCAGGCCGCCGGCGTTCGCTTCCTGCACCAGATCGAACAGCGCCTTGAGCCGCTTCGGGTCGTCCAGATCGGGCGGTACGCCGCCGCCGCGGTTGAACACCTGGGTCAGCGCCGAGGCGCCGAGACGATCGCGCCCCGCGCCCAGATCGATCAACCACAGATCGGAGTGACCGTGATCCAGCCGCAGCTGCGGCGTCAGCGTGCGGCGCGCGTCGCTGACGCGAGCGAAGCCGGTGATCACCAGCGACACCGGCGAGACTGTGCGCTGCGGCTTGCCTTCATGCTCCCATTGCGTCTGCATAGACAGCGAGTCCTTGCCGACCGGGATCGAGATTTCCAATGCAGGGCACAGCTCCATGCCGACGGCCTTCACCGCATCGAACAGCGCCGCGTCTTCGCCCGGATGGTTCACCGCCGCCATCCAGTTGGCCGACAGGCGAATCTCGCCCAGGTCGGCAATCGGCGCGGCGGCCATATTGGTGATCGCCTCGCCAACGGCAAGGCGCGCGGCATGTGCGCTGTTGAGCACGGCCACCGGCGCGCGCTCGGCCATCGCCATCGCTTCACCGACGTAACCCTCGAAATCCGACAGGGTTACCGCGCAATCGGCGACCGGAATCTGCCATGGTCCGACCATCGGGTCGCGGTGATTGAGGCCGCCCACGGTGCGATCGCCGATGGTGATCAGAAAACTCTTGCTGCCCACCACCGGCAGCCGCAGCACGCGCAGCAGCGCCTCGTTCATGCCGATGCCGGTGAGATCGGGCAGCACGTCGATGCGCGGCTTGATGTGCCTGGCGTTGCGATGCATGCGCGGCGGCTTGCCGAACAGCACGTCCATCGGCAGGTCGATCACCACCAGGTCGCGGCGCGGGTCGGTCACGCGCAGGCGGCGTTCCGCCGTAGCGTCGCCGACTACGGCATACGGGCAGCGCTCGCGCCGGCACATCGCCTCGAATTCGGCCAGGTGTTCCGGGCCGATCGCCAGCACATAACGCTCCTGCGATTCGTTGCTCCACACCTGCATCGGCGAGAGCTGCGGATCGTCGCAGGGAATCTTCGACAGGTCGATCTCGCCACCGACGCCGGCGTCGTTGAGCAGCTCGGGGATCGCGTTGGACAGGCCGCCGGCACCCACGTCGTGCACGCTGACGATGGGATTGGCATCGCC
This sequence comes from Rhodanobacter sp. K2T2, assembly GCF_013408815.1. Lineage (NCBI taxonomy): Bacteria > Pseudomonadati > Pseudomonadota > Gammaproteobacteria > Lysobacterales > Rhodanobacteraceae > Rhodanobacter > Rhodanobacter sp. K2T2. The sequence continues at coordinate 6,483 of NZ_JACCCA010000015.1, forward strand.
AAGGCGGCAGCAGGTGTCGATCACTTCCTGACAGCGGCGCTCCATCTCGGCGTTGTCGCGCTGCACCGAGGCGAAATCCAGCTCGGCGCTGGAGCTGCCCGATGCCACTGACGAAGCGGCGCCGCCGCCGAGCCCGATCAGCATCGCCGGCCCGCCCAGCACGATCACCTTGTTGCCCGGCTGCACGGCGTGCTTCAGCACATGGCCCGGACGCAGGTTGGCCAGGCCGCCGGCCAGCATGATCGGCTTGTCGTAGCCACGGCGCAGACCGGATTCGCCGGTTTCGTGTTCGTACGTACGGAAGTAACCGCCCAGACAGGGACGGCCGAACTCGTTGTTGAAGGCGGCCGCGCCCAGCGGGCCGTCGCGCATGATCTCGAACGCGCTGGCCATGCGCGGCGGCAGCGGACGGTCGATCTCCCACGGCTGCGGGTGGCCGGGAATGCGCAGGTCGGACACCGAGAAACCGGTGAGGCCCGCCTTCGGCTTGCCGCCACGACCGGTGGCGCCCTCGTCGCGAATTTCGCCACCGGCGCCGGTGGCCGCACCAGGCCATGGCGCGATCGCGGTGGGGTGATTATGCGTTTCCACCTTGATCGCGAAGTCGATACGCTCTTCGTGCGCGCGCCAGATACCGTCCTTCGCATCGGGGAAAAAGCGCTTGCCGACGCTGCCCTCGATCACCGCCGCGTTATCCGAGTAGGCGGACAAGGTATGCGCCGGCGACTGCTGGTGCGTGTGCTTGATCATGCCGAACAGGCTCTTGTCCTGATCGACGCCGTCCAGTGTCCAGCTGGCGTTGAATACCTTGTGGCGGCAATGCTCGGAATTGGCCTGCGCGAACATGAAAAGTTCGGCGTCGGTCGGGTCGCGGCCCAGTTCGGCGTAGCGGTCGACCAGATACTCGATTTCGTCGTCGGCCAGGGCCAGACCGAGCCGGCCGTTCGCTTCGTCCAGCGCAGCTTTCGGATCGCCGCCAAGCGCGATATGTACCAGATCGCCGGGCTGGCCGACCAGGAAGAGTCCCTGCGCCTCGTCGATGCGGGTGAGCACCGACTGCGTCATCGCGTCGTGCAGCTCGGCCATGATTACCGCGTGGTACGGCGCGCTTGCCGCGGGCAGGCCGGTGATCTGCCAGGCCATACCGCGCTCGACGCGACGGATGTCGGAGCCTTCCGCACCGAAGCCTGCGCCGTGCAGGATTTCCGTAGCCTTGCTCGACCACGGCGAGATGGTGCCCAGCCTCGGCACGACCCAAAGCGTGGCTGGCTCGGGCTTGGCGTCCTTCGCTTCCAGCACCGCCAGCAGGTGCTGGCGCAGCGTGCCTTGCGGCGCCGTATCGGTGTCGACAAAGTAGACGAACCACGAAGCCTGTACGCGCACGCCGTGATGCAGGGCATCCAGGCGGGCATTGAGACGTTCGAGGCGGAATGGCGAGAGGGCGCTCTGCCCGTCGAGTGCGATCATGCGGGGAACGGCGCTATGCGGAAAACGCCCATTCTAACCGATGCGGTCCCGACGATGCTGCACTACGGCATCGCGGCACGGACGCTCAGCGGCCGCGCGCCATACGGCGGATCAGCTACCGCTGACGTCCGAACCATCCTCAATGGCCCGCAGCAGCTGATCGGGCGTCACATAACCGCCCAGCACGCGCCCATCCGGCCCGTAAATGGTCGGCGTGCCGTCAAGGCCCAGCTTCAAACCGAGGTCGAACTGATCCTTGACCGGGTTGGTGCAAGTCGCCGGCTTGGGCGCTTTGCCATCGATGGCGGCGCTGAAAGCGGCCTTGCGGTCGCTGGCGCACCAGACCGAAACCATTTCGGTATAGGTCGGCGTGGGCCGACCCGCCGTCGTCGTCACGCCTTCGCGCGGCCACGCGAGGTATTCGACCGCGATGCCCGCCTTGTTGAAATCGGCGATGTGCTCGTGCAGCGCGCGGCAGAAGGCGCAATTGACGTCGGTGAAGACGCTGATGGTGACCTTCGGATGCGCCGGCGCGAACACGATGCGCTGCGAGGCCGGCACCTTGGCGATCTGCGCCTTGCGGAAGTTCGCCCACGCCAGCTTGCTGGTGTTCTGCTTACTGCTCAGGTCGACCAACTCGCCGTTGAGCATGTACTTGCCGTCGGCGCTTACGTAGAGCATCTGCCCCGACACGATGACCATGTAAAAGCCCGGTATCGGCGCGACGTCGATCTCGTCGATAACCGCCTTGGACGACACCTTGGCGATCGACTCACGCACCATTTTCTCGGCCGCCGGCGTCACGCCCTGGCCGATGCTGGCGCTCGCGGCGGACGCAGCCGTGGGCGCGGCCGGCGAGGCCGCGTTCTCCGCCGCGGTTGCACCGAAAGAACAGGCGACCAGACCGGCGGCCAACAGCCATTGTTTCAACATCGACATCCAGAACCTCGTGTATTCAGTACGGACGCCCGATAACCGCGTCGATGGCGCATTCTCGCACAGGCGACTGAATGCCCCTGAGCTATCGGAAAGCAGCGGCTGGGCGTCGCTTGACCTCGACCGGGCCGGCGGGGGAAATTGCAGGCTCGGCAGCATCACGGCTTCGAACAACCGGGCGACTCACTTGATCATTTGCATTCCCAACGTATTGACCGCCGACGAACTCGACACCGTGCGCAGAGAGCTCGGCAGCGCGTCCTTCATCGACGGCGCCAGCACGGCAGGCTGGTCGGCACGCGAGGTCAAGAAAAATCTGCAGGTCACCCATGACACGCAAAGCCAGGCGAAGCTGCAGAAAATCGTCTACGACGGTTTTCTGCGCAATGCCATGCTGCAGGCCGCGGTGCTGCCATCCGCGGTCACGCCGGCGCTGTTCAATCGTTACGACCTCGGCATGGAATACGGGCCGCACGTGGATGCGCCTGTGATGGGCGGCATGGGCAGTGCCGTGCGCAGCGACGTGGCGATTACGGTGTTCCTGACCGATCCGAAAACGTATGCCGGCGGCGAACTGATCGTGGATGCCAACGGCATGGAGTGCGCGTTCAAGCTCGATGCGGGTTCCGCCATCGCCTACCCGGCCAATTCCTTGCACCGCGTCGCCGCGGTGACCCAGGGCGCGCGGTATGCCGCGGTGATCTGGGTGCAGAGTCAGGTCCGCGACGCCAGCAAGCGCGAACTGCTGTGGGACCTGCAAAACGCCAAACGGAACATCTTCGGACGCGAAGGCAAAAGTGCGACGTTCGATGCCATCAGCAAGTCGCACGCCAACCTCATGCGCATGTGGGCAGACGTCTAAGTCTCAGCGCAACTGCTCAACCGCGCGGATGATGCTGCGCGTGCAGCCGCTTCAGGCCTTCCTTCGCCACCAGGGTGTAGATCTGCGTGGTGCTGAGCGAGCTGTGCCCCAGCAACATCTGCAGCGCACGCAGATCGGCACCGTGGTTGAGCAGGTGCGTGGCGAACGAATGCCGCAGCACGTGCGGGGAAATGCGCTGGGCGTTGATGCCGACCTTCAGCGCGTAGCGTTTCACCAGGGTCCAGAACATCTGCCGGGTCATGCCTTCGCCGCGCCGGCTGAGAAACAGCGCCAGCGGCTGACGGCCCTTGGCCAGCTCCGGCCGCGCGCCAGCGAGGTAGGTGTTGATGTACTCCAGCGCCACTTCACCCACCGGCACCAGCCGATCCTTGCCGCCCTTGCCGGTGACCCGCAGCACGCCCTGACGCGTGTTGAGCGCCGCCAGCGGCAGCTCAACCAGCTCGGACACACGCAGGCCCGACGCATACATCAGCTCAAGCATGGCGCGGTCGCGCTGGCCGAGCACGGTGGCGACATCCGGCGCATTGAGCAGGCCGACGATCTCGCGCTCGGCCAGCGCCTTGGGCAGGCTGCGCGGCATGCGCGGCCGTTCGATCAGCAGCGTCGGGTCGGCGAAGCCCGGCTCGTTGCGCGCCAGAAACGCGTAATAGCGGCGAAAGGCCGACTGCCGCCGCGCGATCGATCGGATCGCCACCGGCTGCGCGCTGTCGGAGGCACGACCGTGAAAGCCGGAAATATCCTCGCGCCGGGCGGTGCGCAGCGTACGCTGCCGCGTGGCCAGCCACGCCGCCAGCGCTTCCAGATCGCGGCGATACGCCTCCAATGTGCGATCGGCCAGGCCATCCTCGGACCATACGCGCTCCAGAAACGCGGCGATGCTGCGCCGATCGGCTTCGGCGATACTGGCGGAGTTTTCTTCCTTCTTCTTCATGCGCACGATGCTGGCCATTGCGCGCGTACTACGCAAGCGACACGCCGCCGATGCCGACCACGCTGCACACCACCGATATTCCCTGCCCGCTGTGGCGGCGCCTGCTGGCGCTGGTTTACGACGTGCTGATCGTGGTGGCGATCGTGATGGTGGTGGGCCTGCTGTGCCAGTTGGCGACCGGTGGCGAGCTGATCCGCACCGGCACAGCAACCTCGGTGCCGGCCTGGTATCAGGTATTGCAGGGTCTGGTGGTTGCGGCGTATTTCATCAGCGCCTGGCGGCGCGGCGGGCAGACTGTCGGCATGCGGCCATGGCGCATGCGCTTGACCACCACGGTAGGGACGACGCCCTCGCTGCGGCATTCGGTGATTCGTCTGCTGGTCGCCGCGGCGCCGCTGCTACTGCTGCTGCTTGAACCGACGCTGGGATTGCACCCTACGCTGTGGGCCGTGCTGGTCGCGTGGACGGTGTGGTTTGCGGTAGCGTTGTTCAACCCGCGGCGGCGGACGCTGCACGATCTGGCCGCCGGCACCGAGATTCGCCTGCTCGGCTGAAGCCTCCCGCTCAATCCACGCAGGATTCCATTCGCCCATGTCCAGCTCGCCCGCCCAAACCCGCAACGATGCCGAACTGATCCGCGCCAACCGCGGCTTCTACGAGACGCTATGGGCCGACTCGCAGCTGATCGATCCGGATCGCTTCAACACCTGGCCCCTGCTCAGCGAACTGGCCGCCAGCGCGCCGCATCGACTGGAAGTGGCGCCGGGCCTGCGCCCGCGCATGCCGCTGGAGGGCACGTGCTTTGTCGATCTGAGCCACGCCGCCCTGCACCGCCTGCACCAGCGCGGCGCCGACGCCGTGCACGGCATGATCGGCGCACTGCCCTGCAGCGACGCGCGCTTCGAGCTGATCTGCGCGCTGGACATTCTCGAGCACGTCGACGACGACAACGCCGCGCTGGCCGAGCTCGCGCGCACAGCCAAGCCCGGCGCCACGCTGCTGCTCTCCGTGCCGCTGCATCCCGACGCCTGGACCGCCTTCGACGACTTCGTCGGCCACTGCAGACGCTACGAGCCGGCGCAGATCGTTGCCCGTCTCGCCCAGCACGGTTTCACTATCGAACACAGCGCCGTCTACGGCATGCAACCCAAATCCTCGCGCCTGCTCGACGTCGGGCTTTGGTTTCTCACCCATCAGCGCAAGCGCGCCATGTGGTGGTACAACCGCGTGTTCATGCCGCTGGGCGTGCGTTTCCAGAAGCCGCTGGCATGGCGCGAAGGCATGGGCGACACGCAAGGCGTGGACGAACTCCTGCTGCGCTGCCGATACCGCTGAGCAAAACCACGTTCGCGTCCAAGTGACTGATTAGAAAAGTTTCTGAACGAAACTCGCAGGGATTTGCGGCATTGCAACAGGCTGAGGCAAAGCGCGCTAAGATGGGAGAATTCCTTTCATCCCGCCGGTCTCTTCGATGCTTTATCAACTCCATGAATGGCAGCGTGCGTTTCTCGGTCCCCTGAGCTACTTCGCGCAGGCCAACGCGCGCATGCTCAACGACAACAGCAGCCCGCTCGGCAAGCTCAGCGGCGCACAGCGCATCGCGGCCGGCTACGAGCTGATGCACCGGCTGGGCAAGGAATACGAAAAACCCGAATTCGGCATCACCAGTGCCATGGCGCACGATCACGAGATCGCGGTGATCGAACGCGTGGCGCTGGACAAGCCGTTCTGCCAGCTGAAGCGCTTCAAGCGTTTCAGCGACGATCCGGCCACCATCGAAAAGATGAAGCACGATCCGATCGTACTCGTCGTCGCGCCGCTGTCGGGCCATCACGCCACCCTGCTGCGCGACACCGTGCGCACCTTGCTGCACGACCACAAGGTCTACATCACCGACTGGGTCGATGCGCGCATGGTGCCGGTCGAACTGGGCAGGTTCGATCTCGATGATTATGTGGGATACATCGAGGAATTCATTCGCCATATCGGCGCAGACAACGTCCACGTCATCTCCGTCTGCCAGCCGACCGTTCCGGTGCTCGCCGCCATTTCGCTGATGGCCGCGCGCGGCGAGAAAACGCCGCGCAGCATGACCATGATGGGCGGCCCGATCGACCCGCGCCGCAGTCCCACCAGCGTCAACAATCTGGCCACCACCCAGCCGCTGTCGTGGTTCGAAAGCAACGTGATCCACGCCGTGCCGGCCAACTATCCAGGCTACGGCCGCGAGGTGTACCCGGGCTTTCTGCAGCATGCCGGGTTTATCGCGATGAACCCGAATCGCCATCTGAACTCGCACTGGGATTTCTATCAGGACCTGCTGCGCGGCGATATGGAAGACGCTGAATCGCACCGCAAGTTTTACGATGAATACAACGCCGTGCTCGACATGCCGGCCGAGTTCTACCTCGACACCATCGAAAAGGTCTTCCAGGAATTCCTGCTGCCGCGCGGCCTGTGGGACGTTGCCGGCGAACGCGTCACGCCTTCGGCGATCAAGACGACGGCTTTGCTGACGATCGAAGGCGAGCTGGACGATATCTCCGGCCTCGGCCAGACCGAAGCCGCGCATGAACTGTGCAGCGGCGTGCCGGCAAAGCGCCGCGCACACAAGGTGATCGAGGGCGCCGGCCACTACGGCATTTTCAGCGGCCGCCGCTGGCGCGAGACGGTGTATCCGCAGGTGCGGGATTTTATTCGGAAGTTTGACAAGGTGACGGTGGTGGGGAAGAAGGCGCCTGCAGCGGGCTGATTTGACTCATCCAGCTGTAACTCGCTCGTCGTCTTCACTAGTGAAATCCAAAAACTGAAGAGCTTTCGCCCTCCTTTGGAGGGCGAAAGCTCTTCGCTTCAATCCATCAAAACCCGCGAAGATTCACGGCAGAAACTAGCGAAAAAACGCAGCGCCAACTACCCGCGAGCAAAAAACGAGCGGAACGCCTCGACCACCCTCTCCATCCCCTCATCATCCACATCCAAATGCGTCACCAACCGCAACGTCGGCAGATACCCGATGCTGATGCGAATACCGGCCGCCTTCATATGGACGTCCAAATCGCGCAGGCGATCAGCAGGCACGTCGACGTAGACCATGTTGGTGAACTGCCCGAGCAGGTTGACGCCGGCGATCTCGCGCAGGCGGCCGGCCAGATAGGCGGCGCGGCGATGGTCGTCGGCCAGACGCGTCACGTGGTGATCGAGCGCGTAGATGCACGCCGCGGCGAGCAGGCCGGCCTGGCGCCAGCCGCCGCCGGCGACCTTGCGCCAGCGCCGCGCCTTGTCGATCAGCGCCTGCGAGCCGACCAACACCGAACCGACCGGCGCGCCCAATCCCTTCGACAGGCACACCGACACGCTGTCGAAATACTGTGCGATGTCGCGCGCAGGGACGTTGCCGGCGACCGCTGCATTGAACAGGCGTGCGCCATCGAGATGCAGCCCGAGCCCGCGTTCGCGAGTCAGAGCGTGCGCGGCTTTCAGATAATCCTGCGGCAACACGCGGCCCCACCAGGTGTTTTCCAGTGCCAGCAGCTTGGTGCGGGGAAAATGCGGATCGACCGGTTTGATCGCCGCGAGCACCTTGTCCAGCGGCAGCGTGCCATCGGCGTCCTGCGGAATCGGCTGTGGCTGGATGGAACCGAGTACGGCGGCACCGCCACCTTCCCAGCGAAAGGTATGTGCATCGGCACCGACCAGATATTCGTCGCCACGCTCGCAGTGCGCCATCAGGGCCAGCAGGTTGGACTGGGTACCGGTCGGTACGAACAGTCCGGCCTCGAAACCGAGATCGCCGGCCAGTCGCTGCTGCAGTGCGTTGACGGTGGGATCTTCGCCGTAGACATCGTCACCGACATCGGCCAGCAACATCGTTTCGCGCATGGCCTGCGTCGGCTGAGTGACCGTGTCGCTGCGTAAATCGACAACTCGCATGGCGGACTCTCGCAGTTTGAATTGAAAAATTAAGCGGGTAAGGCTTGCGATTGGCGAAACCGGAATCAGCCGCTGCGGCGGAAATACAACCAGCCTGCCGTGGCGAGTATCAGAATAGGCAGCAGGTTCGCCAGCAGCGGCGGCATGCCGTAGACGGTGCCGAAGTTGACCATCGCCTTCTGCAGAAAGTACCAGCCGATCGCCAGCAGCATGCCGATGAAGATGCGCTTGCCGAGGCCGCCCGAGCGCAACGCGCCGAACGCGAACGGCATGGCGCACAGCACCAGTACCAGTACGCTGAGCGGATACAGCGCACGACCCCAGAAGGCGACGGCATAGACACCGGGCGATTCGCCGTTGGCGGCGCGATAGCGGATATTGCGCCGCAGATCGCGCATGGAGAGGTACTGCGGCAGGATGATCGACTGCGCCAGCACCTGCGGGTTGAGGCCGGTAGCCCACGGCTGGGTGGCGAGCGTGGTGGTGTGTACGCCGGTCGCATCCAGCGTACTGTCACGCACATCCTTGAGCAGCCAGTGCTTGCCGTTGTGTTCGGCCGACTTGGCCCATTCGAACCGGGTCAGCTGGCCGTCCGGCGTCATGGTGAAGATGCGCACATCGGCCAGCTCGACGCTGCTGATGCCCTCGTGACTGGTCAGCATGCTGCCGCGCGCGTTGATGAAGTTGTTGCCGTCACGCGCCCAGGTGCCGCTGCTGGTGGAGCCGACATTGGCGTTCTTCATGCGCAGTTGCATGGACTGCGCTTTCTGGTCTCCCCACGGGCCGATCGTTTCACCCATGATGACCACGCCGATGATCAGCAGCGTCACCACGCCAACCGCCGAGATGGCGATGCGCAGGCGCGACATACCGGCCGCGCGCAGCGCGGTCAGCTCGCCGGTCGAAGCCAGGCCGCCCAGCCCCAGCAGGCCGCCGATCAGTGCCGCGTTGGGGAACATCTCGTAAAGCCGGCGCGGGAACGTCACCATCACATAGACGATCGCGTTATTCAGCGTATAACCGTTCTTGCCGACGCTTTCGAGCTGGCGCAGGAACTGGGTCACTGCATCGAACCCTGTCAGAACCAGCCACACCATCAGCACCGAGCCGATGACGCTCATCATCACCAACCGATCGACGCGCTTGATATTGAACACGCTCATGTCAGCCCGCTCATGCGCGCTGACTCGCACGAAGCCTGCGTGGCGAATACTGCTTCCACAGCAGCCAGCCGGCTATCGATATGACCAAGACATGCAGTGCCCACATCGGTGCCTCGCTGTGCCAGTGCCCTTTGGCGATCTGGCCGCGGCACAGCGCCAACACGACGTAATAAAGATAGAAAGTCACGATGGCGAGAAACAGACGACCATAGCGCGGCTCGCGTGGACTCTGGCGTGACAGCGGCAGCGCCAGCAGCAGCAGCACCAGGGTCAGCGGTGGCGAATTGACGCGCCAGGCAAGCTCGGCGCGTGCCAGAGGATCGTGCGACCGCAGCAAGGTCAGCGTATCCATCGAGTGACTCGGATCGTTGTCGTCGTCGTCGGACTGCACGCTGGAAAGCGACGTGTCGTTGCGCTCGTACTGCATCTTGCGCCAGTTGTCCGCGCCCAGCGGTATGTCGTACTGCCAGCCGGTGCGGAAGGTGATGAAGCGGTCCGAACCGTTGCTTTCCTGATACAACTCGCCGTGGTCGGCGCTCACCACCTTCAGATGCAGGGCGCCGCCGGCCGCATCGCGCTGCGTTTCGACGAAGGCGTGGCCGAGCTTGCTGCCGTCGCGGCTCAGCGTGTCGACAAAGATGATGCCGCCCTTGCCGGGCAGATCGGTAAAGCGCCCCGCATCCAGGCCGGCCGCGATCACCGAGCGGTTGGCCACCGCCACCATGTTGTTGCTGGTGCTGACCGCCCACGGGCCCACCCACAGCGAAACGGCTGCCGTAATGACCACCAGCACCGCGCTGAGAATCAGCACCGGCTTGAGCAATCCGCCCGGCCCCATGCCGGAGGAGGCAAGCACGTGCATCTCGCTTTCCCGATACATGCGGCCAAGGCCCATGAGCACACCGAGAAAGCTGGCCAGCGGCACCATATTGGTCAGTCCATCGAGCGTCTGCAGGCCCAGCACCTGAAACATCACGCTGGCCGGAAAGCTGCCGTTGGCGACCTGCTGCAGCACCTTGGCAAACGCGCTGCCTGCCACCACCACCAGCAGCACGACCACGGTGGCGGCTACGGTTTGCGCCAGCTCGCGTAGGAAATAGCGGTCGAGAATGCTCAGCATGAGATAAACTTGATCGATCCTTCGCCATGACCGATACGGTCGGCAAACCTTAAGTCTAGCCGGTTCGACCGCTGTCGCGCCCGCACAGGAAACACCCGATGACACTTCAGTTCAGCCTCGGCACCGCCGCCCCCGAAACCGTCGACACCGCCTGCATCCTGGTGGGCGTGTATGAGCAAGGCATGCTGACCAGCGCTGCTGCGCGCGTGGACAGCGCCGCGGAAGGCGTCATCAAGCGCCAGGTGGAAAGCGGTGACATCACCGGCAAGGCCGGCTCGACCACGCTGTTGTTCGCGCCGCATGGCGTGACCGCCAAGCGCGTACTGGTGATTGGGCTGGGCTCACAGAAGACTTTCGACGAGGCGCGCTACCAGAAAGTGAGCATCGAAGCGGCCCGCGCGCTGGGCAAGTTGCCGGTGGCCGACGCCGTGTCGTACCTCACCGAAGTCGACGTGCCCGGGCGCGACAGCGCGTGGCGCGTGCGCATTGCCGCGCTGACGACCGACCACGCAGCGTACCGCTATACCGCGACCTTCAAGCCACGCGACAAGAGCAAGCAGGTCACCCTCACCAACGTCAGCTTTGCCGGCAACGCCGACGCGCAGACCGGACTCGACCAGGCGTGCGCGCTTGCAGCCGGCATCGAATTCACCCGCGAACTGGCCAACCTGCCGCCGAACATCTGCAACCCGGCCTACATCGCCGAACAGGCGCAGACGTTTGCGGATGGCCAGGGCGACAAGGTCGACTGCCGCGTGCTCGACCACGTGGAAATGGAGCGACTCGGCTTCGGCTCGCTGCTGGCCGTGGCGCGCGGTTCGGTCAACAAGCCCAAGCTGGTGGTGCTGGAATACAAGAACGGCAACGAGGGCGACAAGCCATATGCCTTTGTCGGCAAGGGCGTCACGTTCGATACCGGCGGCATCAGCCTCAAGCCCGGCCCGGGCATGGAAGAGATGAAGTTCGACATGGGCGGTGCCGCGGCCGTGCTGGGCGCGTTTATCGCCGCCGTGAAAATGGAGCTGAAGGTCAACCTGGTCTGCGTGGTGCCGGCGGTGGAAAACATGCCCGACGGCGACGCATACCGCCCCAGCGACGTGATCACCAGCCTGTCCGGCCTGACCATCGAAGTGCTCAACACCGATGCCGAAGGCCGCCTGATCCTGTGCGACGCGCTGACCTATACCGCCCAGACCTTCCACCCGCACACCATCATCGATGCCGCCACGCTCACCGGCGCCTGCGTTGTAGCGCTGGGCAAACACGCTACCGGCCTGATGAGCAAGCACGACGATCTGGCCGCGGAACTGATCGCGGCCGGTGAGAAAACACTCGATCGCGCCTGGCGCCTGCCGCTGTGGGACGACTACCAGGTCCAGCTCGATTCGGGCTTTGCCGATATCGCCAATATCGGCGGCAAGAGCGCCGGTGCGATCACCGCCGGCTGCTTCCTCTCGCGCTTCACCGAAGGCCAGCGCTGGGCACATCTGGATATCGCCGGCACGGCGTGGGACGAAGGTCGCAAAGGATTGGCCACCGGTCGGCCGGTCGCGCTGCTGACGCAGTGGCTGATGGATCGGGTATGAAGAGCGGGGAACGGGGAACAGGGAGCAGGGAACGCACAGCTCGCGGCGAGCGTGAGCCTTCGTGCGCCCTCGTCTTCTTCCGTCTTTTTGACTCCGCGTCGCTGCGAAGGATCTCCGCGATGCGGACGTTCCCCGTTTACTCGCGGCTTCGCCGCTCGCCCTTCGGGCCGCCTTTGGCGTTCGCGCTGCGCGCGTCCCATTCCCCGTTCCCCGCTTAAATCCCGTGCCCCGCGCCGACTTCTACCTCATCGACAAGCCGCGCTTTCGCGAGCAGCCGCTGCTGCTCGTGTGCGAGCTGACCAAAAAGGCGTTCGCAGCCCAGCAGCCGACACTGATCCTGACCCGCGACTTCGAACAGGCCGAAGCGATCGACGAGCTGCTTTGGGCGTTCGACGAAGACGTGTGGATTCCGCATCAGCTGGCCGGCGATGACGACGACGCGGATACGGCCGTGCTGATCGTGCCACCAGGCATCGAGACGGCCGATCGTCCGCTGCTGATCAATCTGCGCGACGGCTGCGTCACCGGCCAGTTTCAGCGCGTGCTCGAAGTGGTCGCCGCCGATCCGGCCGAACGCGATGGCTCACGCGTGCGCTGGCGGGAATACCAGCAGATGGGCTTCGAGCTGAAAAAGTTCGACATGTAGGCCGTAACGACGCGCTCAAGGCTCGTCGTCGGTCACCTCCTGTGTGCGAGCGATCACGCGTGCCAGCACCTGCGCCAGCTGCTCGCCGCTGAGCGGTTTGCGCAGAAAGTCGTCCATACCCGCCGCCTGTGCGCGCATCTCGTCCTCGCTACCCGAACGCGCTGTCACCGCCACGATCGGCAGGCGCTGGCCGTCGTGTTCGCGCTGGCGAATCAACCGGGCGATCTGGAAGCCGTCCACGCCTGGCAGATCCAGATCGAGCAGCACCGCATCGAAGCTGGCGTGTCCCAGCTCAGCCAGCGCGGCCAAACCGTTGGCTACATGCCGCACCGTGTGGCCCTGCTGTTCGAGCAGTCCGGAAATCACCGCGGCGATGATGGTGTCGTCTTCGACCAGCAGCAGGCGATAGCGGCGATGCGCCGTGGCGACGGCCGGCGAGTGCTGGACCGGCGCCGGCTCGGACAGCGGCAGACGTACATGGAAGCTGCTGCCGTGACCCACGCGCGACTCCAGCTCGATGCTGCCGCTCATCATTTCCACCAGCTCGCGGCAGATCGCCAGACCCAGGCCGCTGCCGGCACCGCGATGCGGCCCATCTTCCTGCTCGAAGCGCTGAAACAGGCGCGCCCGGCTCGCTTCGGGAATACCCGGCCCAGTGTCGCTGATGCTGAAAACCAGACCCTGCGCCGTACGCTGCGCGCGCAGTGTCACGCTGCCGCGCTCGGTGAATTTCAGCGCGTTGTTGGCCAGATTGAGCAGCACCTGCTTGATGCGCACCGCGTCGCCGATCACGCACTTGGGCAGATCGGGCGCCACATCGAGCACGAAACGGATGCCCTTCATATGCGCCAGGCCCTGCTCCAGTTGGCTCACGTCGTCCAGCAGTTGCCGCGGGTCGAACGGCGCAGGCTCCAGCTCCAGCCGCCCGGCCTCGATGCGTGCCAGGTCGAGCGCGTCGTTGAGCAGCTTCAGCAGCATGCCGCCGGATCGCTGCATCGCCTTGGTGTAGTCGTGCTGCAGTGGAGTCAGTGGCGTGGTCAACATCAATTCGGCCATGCCCATCACGCCGGTCATCGGTGTACGGATTTCATGGCTGAGCGTGGCCAGGAACTGCGTCTTCGCTGCGCTAGCCGCCTCGGCCAGCTGCCGCTGCTGCTCGATCATCTGCATGCGATGACGCTGCGCCAGGCGCCGACGCCAGCCGCGCAGTACCAGGCCGGCGGTAAAGAGGATCATCAGTACGTAGGAGGCCCACGCCCACCAGCGATTCCACGGCGGCGCCTGTACGGAAATCCGCAGCGGCGTCGGCAGGCTGCTCCACGCACTGTTCTCGCCGGCGCCCTGCACGTGTAACGTGTAGTTTCCGGCAGGTAGCCCGGCGAAATCGCGCTCGCCGCGGCTGTCCACATTGACCCAGCCGTTGTCGAAACCGCCGAGCTTGAACCGGTAGTGGTTGCCTTTCGGACTGATGAAGGACGCGGCGCGCACGTCCACCCGCAGGTCGCGATCGCGCCAGCCCAGCGATATCGCGCTACCGGCAAGCGGCAGTTCATAAACATCCCCTTCCCTGCGCACGCTTACGCGAGTCAAGATCAGCGGCGGCGATGCGGCCGCGTTATTCATCGCGGTGAGATGCTCGGGCTGGAACATCAGCACGCCGGCACTGTTGGTCGCGAAGATCGTACCGTCTTCGGCAACCATTGCGCCGCTGAAGTCCGCGTTGGAGAGACCTTGTGAGGGACCGAACGATTGAAAGCGGCGACTGACCGCGTCGAAACGAAACAGGCCCGGATTGGCCAAAAGCCAGAGATGCCCCAGGCGATCGACCTGCATGTCGACCAGATCCGAGACAAACGGCTCGTGCTTGAAATCGATGATGTCGTCGCGCACAGCACGGCCGCTGGCATACCGGTAGTGCGCGATGGTCGACGATTCAAGCAGCCAGAACCCCGTGGCGTCGAATGCAGCACCGCGTACAGTGGTTTGCGGTACACCCGGCACGAAGACGAATTCCTTCGCCGAAGCATCCCAGCGCAGCAAGCCGCCGTTGCTGACATACCAGAGAGTGCCCGCATGAAAGCTGATTTGTTCCGGCAGCAAGGTGTCGTCGGTCACCGACGGCGACGCGCCGGCTTCGAGACGCAATGGCGTAATCGCCAGTGTCTCTGGATTGACGGCCACAACGCCACCGCCCCAAGAAGCGACGTAGGCTGTGCCATCGTCGGCAACGACGATCAGCACCGGTCGCTGCATGGGCGAATCGCCGGCAGGTACGGCAATGAGTTTTCCGTGATCGAGTACGTGCAACGCGCCGGAACTGACGATCCACAGGCGCCCGCGCGGATCTTCCGCCATCGCGATGATCTGCGTATGCATATCGCGAATGACGTGCGTGACCGTGCCGGTGCCTACATCGAGCTTGTCTATCCAGCCATCGTTGCCGCCGACCCACAGCAGTCCATCGCGCGCAAAAGCCATGGCCGATGCAGCGATACCGCTGAGGCTGTTCGGATCGTCCGGTATGTGGGTAAAGCGGGTAAAGCCGTTCCACGCCGGCGGCAGATACGCCACGCTGGACTGGTCGAACGTAATCCATAGTCCGCCTTCCCTATCCAGCATGGTCTGCCAGATCTTGTTGCTGGGCAGCCCGCCGGGTAGCAGCGGCTGTCCGGTGATGGGCTGCAGCCGGCCGTTGCCCTCGTCCAGCAGCATGCCGCTGACTGTGGCGATCCACAGTCGAGATTGCGCATCGCGCGTGCTGCTCACCACGCGCAGTGAGGACAGCACCTGCGGCGCGAATGGGTGCGCGACGAGGTCGTCGTGAATGATCAGCAGACCGCCATCGATCGCCACGCGAACCTCGCGCTGCTGCGGATCGGCGAGGCCGCCTTCGATGCGCCAGATCTTGCCCGGATTGCCATGAAACGCCGGATCGATAGCGATTCGGCGCAGGCGGCCGCCGGCGCTGCGCAGATACAGGCCCTTCGCGGTACCAATCCAGAGCCGGCCATCGGATTCGGACAGCAGCGCGCGGGTTTCGCCGAAGGAGGCGGCGTGCGTGCCATCGATATCCAGCGGAACATGATCGAAGCCCTGACCGTCCTTGCGCATGCGGTCGAGTCCTTCGCCCGTGGCGACCCACAGCTGGCCGTCGGTCGTCTGGGTCATTCCCCACACTTCGTTGTCGGCAAGGCTGGAAGGTTTGGCATCGTCGTGCGTCCATTGCTGGAAGCGCTCGGTCAGCTGGTCGTAGACGATCAGGCCCGTCGAGATGCCGCCGGCCCATATCTTGTTGTCGCGATCGACGTAGAGCGCGTAGCTCTGGTTGGCCGGCAGCGAGCGAGGGTCGTCCGGCGCGTTGCGAAACGCCTGAAAGCTGACACCGTCGTAGCGCATCAAGCCGGCGGCCGAGCCGAACCACATCAGTCCGTGACGATCCTGCGCCACCGCGTACACCGACCCGCGCAGCACGCCCTCATCGACGCCGTAGCGGCGAAACTGCGGCGTCGCCAGCGGTGCTGGCGTGGTGGAGGTCGATACCGGGTCGAGTGCGGGCAGCGTCGACACCGGCCCAGTCATACCCGGCATGCGCGCGATCGGCGCCTTGGTCGATGGGTCGACCTGAGCCATGCCGCCGGCACAGGTGACCAGCAAGACAAGCGCGAACACACCTTGACGCCAACGCGATGCAGCCATGCACAAATCCCCCGATCCCGGTTCATCATGCCAAAACTGGCTCTCGGCAGCGAGCGCAGCACTGAACGCGCCAGCGAAACAGTGCGTCCAAGCGCGACCTGCTAGCGTGGCCAAACAAGATCAGCCAGACTCGCCGACATGTTTCGAGACCACCCGCTACGCCTGTTGCCGTTCTGCGCCGCGCTGCTAGGGATGCCGCTCGCCGCGCATGCGGCCAGTGCCCGCTATCACTACGATCCGGTGCATAGCCAGGTGCTTTTCAGCATCGACCACGATGGCTACTCGCGGCCATTTGGACGTCTGCATATCGCCAAAGGCTGGCTGCAGTTCGATCCGAAAGACTGGAGTACGGCAGCCACCGAACTGGACATCGACCTGGCCAGCGTGGATATGGGCGACCCCGATTGGAATGCGGCCGTGTGCAAGCCTGCGCTGCTCGACTGCACGCACGATCGCTATGCGCACTTTGTCAGCACCAGCGTAGAGCGCAAGGACGACCAGCACGGCGTGCTGCACGGCCAGCTGACCCTGCACGGCGTGACCCAGCCGATGGATCTGATGTTCACCTTCAACCGCCTCGCCACCACCATTTACGGCATGCATACCGTAGCCGGCTTTTCCGCCACCGCATCGCTGCAGCGCGAGTCGTTCGGCATCACCGCGTTTGCCCATTCGATCGGTCACGACGTGGCGATCTGGATGGCGCTCGAAGCCATTCGTGGCGACGATGCAAAGCCTTCGACCAAGGACACACCATGAGTTTGCGCAACGACAATCGCCGCTGGGGTACGGTGGCTCGGTTCTTTCATTGGATCATGGCGCTGGCCATCATCGGCAACGGCATCTTCGGTCTGCTGATGGATCTGGCGCACGGACCGATGCAGAAGATCAACTGGCTGGCGCTGCACAAGTCGATCGGCCTCACCGTGCTGGCCCTGTTCCTACTGCGCGTGCTGTGGCGGCTGATCGATCGCCGCCCGCCGGATGAGCCCGGCCCTCGCTGGCAGCAGATCGCTGCGCACGCCGTTCATGGCGTGCTTTATGTATTGATTGCCGCCATTCCGCTGAGCGGCTGGTGGTTCAACTCCGTCGCCGGCAAGCCGCTGCAGTGGTTCAAGCTGTTCAACCTGCCGTCGCTGGCGGCCAAGAACGAAAACATCGCCGATACTGTGTTCGCCGTGCACGAGTACCTGTTCTGGTTTCTGGTGGCGGTGCTGGTGGTGCATGTCGGCGCCGCGCTGAAGCATCACGTGTTCGACAAGGACAACGTGCTGCGCCGGATGATGCCGTTCGGCCGTCCGCGACCGTAATGCTCGCGTCACCGACCGAATGATATTTCCCAGGAGAATCTCGATGAAAGCCATTTATTCCGCTCTGCTCGCACTCGCTCTCACCGCACCGGCCGTCGCGGCCGCCACCGACTACGCCGTACAGCCGGCCGCCAGCACGCTGGGCTTTACCGGCACATTCCAGGGGGCAGGCTTCAGCGGCACCTTCGGCAAGTGGACCGCGGCGATCCGCTACGACGCGGCGCATCTCGGCGCGTCGAAGTTCGACGTCACCGTCGACTTGGCCAGCGCGAAAACCGGTGACAAGGATCGCGACACTGCCCTGCCCGGCACGGATTTCTTCAACGTCGCGAAATTTCCGCAGGCGCACTTCGTCACCACCGGCTTTCGCCAGTCCGGGGCGCAGGTGCTGGCCGACGGCAACCTCACCCTGCACGGCGTGACCAAGCCGGTGACGCTGACTGTGACCTTCAAGCCGCAGGGCGCGGGCGCCGTGCTGGATGTTGCCGGCTCGCTGAAGCGCCTGGACTTTGGCGTGGGCGGCGGCGATTACGCCGATACCTCGGTGATTGCGGCGGACGTCAAAGTCACCGCCCATCTGCAGCTCGTCGCCAAGTAATCCGCGGTTGCATCGCGCTGGGCTGGCCGGTCAATCCACGCCGGCGATGAAGGCGCGCACCGACGCCGCATCGAAAGGCCAGTCCAGCTCGCGGCCATCGCGATCGTTGCGCAGCACCGGCACGCGGTTGCCGTAGCGCTGCACCAGATCGACCGAGTCATCTACCCACAGGCTATCGAAATCCGGCGCGCGCGCCTCGGCCAGCACGGCCAACGCCTGATCGCACAGGTGGCAATAATCGCGCTGGTAGAGGATCAGGTCGGACATGCGGCTGCGAATGGCTGATGGCGACGCGTAGAATACCCGGTCACCTTCTTCGATCAGCAGCAATGCCATGGCCGTCAGCGTCTTCGACCTTTTCAAGATCGGCATCGGGCCGTCCTCCTCGCATACGGTAGGGCCGATGCGTGCCGCTGCGCGCTTTGCCGAGCGCTGGCTGGATGGCAATGGGGTGCTGGAACAGGTCGTGCGCGTACGCTGCGAGCTGTTCGGTTCACTGGCCATGACCGGCCGCGGCCACGGCACCGACAAAGCCGTGCTACTGGGACTGGAGGGCGAGCATCCCGATCGCGTCGATCCTGATCGCATCCCTACCGCGCTGGAGCGTATTCGCGGCACGCAGCAGCTGCAGCTGCTCGGCAAGAAAACGATCGCGTTCGAGGAAAAGCGCGACCTGGTTTTCAACAAGCGCCAGAAGCTGCCGTTCCACACCAACGGCATGCGCTTCTCCGCTTATGACGCCAACGACAACGAGCTGGCCAGCCGCGACTACTACTCGGTCGGCGGCGGCTTCGTGGTCAATAACGACGAAGCCGCAGACGACCGCATCGTCGCCGATACCACCGAACAGCCGTACCCGTTTTCCACCGGCGACCAGATGCTGGCACTGTGCAAAAAGCACAACCTCAGCATCGCGCAGCTGACCATGGCCAACGAAAAGGTCTGGCGCAGCGAAGAAGAAATCCGCGCCGGTCTGATGACCATCTGGAAAGCGATGCAGGACTGCGTCGCCCGCGGCCTGCGTTCGCCGGGCGTGCTGCCGGGCGGCCTGAAAGTCTCGCGCCGCGCGCCCGCCATGGCGGCCGAACTGCGCAACCAGCCCGAAGCCGCGCTGCGCGATCCGCTGACGATTCTCGACTGGGTCAATCTGTACGCGCTGGCGGTCAATGAGGAGAACGCCGCTGGCGGTCGCGTGGTCACCGCGCCGACCAACGGTGCTGCCGGTATCGTGCCGGCCGTGCTGCATTACTACGAGCGCTTTTGCCCGAAAGCCAACGACGACGGCGTGATCGAGTTTCTGCTCACCGCCGCCGCGATCGGCATTCTGTACAAGGAAAACGCCTCGATCTCCGGCGCCGAAGTCGGCTGCCAGGGCGAGGTCGGCGTGGCCTGCTCGATGGCGGCAGGTGGACTCACCGCCGCGCTCGGCGGCAACATGCTGCAGGTGGAAAGCGCCGCCGAGATCGGCATGGAGCACAACCTCGGCCTCACCTGCGACCCGATCGGCGGCCTGGTGCAGATTCCCTGCATCGAGCGCAACGCGATGGGCTCGGTCAAGGCAATCAACGCCAGCCGCATGGCCTTGAAGAGCGACGGCAAGCACCACGTCTCGCTCGACAAGGTGATCAAGACCATGCGCGATACCGGTCGCGACATGAAGGACAAGTATAAGGAGACCTCGCGCGGCGGCTTGGCCGTCAACGTG
>NZ_JACCCA010000015.1:26550-89080 GCF_013408815.1 Rhodanobacter sp. K2T2
GTGATCGAGTGCTGAGGCGCGAGGACGGCTTGGCCATTTCACCGTTCGCCGGTTCACGGCTCACCCTCGCCCGAATCGACATGCGCTTCAACGCATGTCGATCCAGCCTCGACCTCGCGCGGCGGCTTGGCCGTCAACGTGATCGAGTGCTGAGGCGCGAGGACGGCTTGGCCATTTCACCGTTCGCCGGTTCACGGCTCACCCTCGCCCGAATCGACATGCGCTTCAACGCATATCGATCCAGCCTCGATCTCGCGCGGCGGCTTGGCCGTCAACGTGATCGAGTGCTGAGGCGCGAGGACGGCGAACCACCGACCGATACGCTACCGAAGCCATCCCGACCGACAGGCTGATTCGCCCGATCCGTTCGCCTATCGTGCCGAACCGATGTATTCCCCGCGCGACGCGGTATGAACGTGCCTCGGGCTGACAGTCCCTACCCCCTCTGTCATCATCGAACAATTGCGCCGTCGGGGATGGCGACCACCTTTCGCACCGTATCCAGGAGACTCCATGTCCTCATCCAGTTCGATTCGCCGCGACGTCGGCCCGTTTGCCCTGATGCTGACCGGCCTGGGTTCGATCATCGGCTCGGGCTGGCTGTTCGGTGCATGGAACGCGGCCAAGCTGGCCGGCCCCGGCGCGATCTGGGCGTGGGTGCTGGGTGCGGCGATCATCATGACGATCGCGCTGACGTACGCCGAACTGGGCGCGATGTTTCCCGAATCCGGCGGCATGGTGCGTTACGGCCATTACTCGCACGGCTCGCTGGTCGGTTTTATCGCGGGCTGGGCCAACTGGATCGCGATCGTCTCGGTGATTCCGGTCGAGGCGGAGGCCTCGGTGCAATACATGTCGGGCTGGAAATGGGGCTGGGCTCAGGATCTGTATCACGTGACGGCCGGCAAGGGCGAACTCAGTCATACCGGCCTCGGCATCGCCGCCGTGCTGGTGATCATGTACTTCCTGCTGAACTTCTGGAGCGTGAAGCTGTTTGCGCACTCCAACACCGTGATCACCGTGATCAAGCTGATCATTCCGGCAGCCACCGGCGTCGCGCTGATTGCCAGCGGCTTCCATAGCGAAAATCTTTCCGTCGGCATCAACGGCGGCAACCACACCAACGATTTCGCGGCGATCCTCACGGCCGTCGCCACCGCCGGCATCGTATTCGCCTTCAACGGGTTTCAGAGTCCGGTCAATCTGGCCGGTGAGGCACGCAATCCCGGCAAGAGCATTCCATTTGCCATCGTCGGCGCCATCCTGATCGCTACCGTGGTCTATGTGCTGCTGCAGGTGGCCTATCTCGGCTCGGTGCCGCAGGCGATGCTGGCCAAGGCCGGCTGGCACGGCATCAGCTTCAGCTCGCCGTTCGCCGAGCTGGCGATCATCGTCAATCTCAACTGGCTGGCGATTCTGCTGTACGCCGACGCCTTCGTCAGCCCGAGCGGCACCGGCATGACCTACACCGCCACCACTGCCCGCATGATCTACGGCATGGAGCGCAATGGCACCCTGCCGAAAATTCTCGGCCACGTGCATCCGAAATCCGGCGTGCCGCGGCCGGCGATGTGGCTGAACCTGGTGGTGTCGTTCCTGTTCCTGTTTTTTTTCCGCGGCTGGGACTCGCTGGCGGCGGTGATTTCGGTGGCCACCATCATCTCCTACCTGACCGGCCCGGTGAGCGTGATGACGTTGCGCCGCACGGCGCCCGAGTTGCATCGCCCGTTCCGGCTGACGGGCCTGCCGATCATCGCCGGCATCGCTTTCATCATGTCGGCCGAGCTGCTGTACTGGGCCAAATGGCCGCTCACCGGCAAGATCATTCTGCTGATCGTGGTGGCGTTGCCGATCTATCTCTACTACCAGTACAAGAGCGGCTTCCACGATTTCGGCCGGCAGATGAAAGGCGCCTGGTGGCTGGTGTTTTATCTGATCGCCCTGGCGGGCGTGTCGCGCATCGGCAGCGTCAAATTCGGCGGCCTGGACTACATCCCCTTCGGCTGGGATCTGGCCGTGGTCGCCGTGATCGGCCTGGTGTTTTTTCTGTGGGGCGTAAAGTCCGGCTGGCGCACGCCATCCATCGAAGAAGCGCGTGAGGAAGCGCACAACGATTGAGCGGCGCCTCTTCTGTGTGAATGAGGCAGCGATCCCGACCCAGAGTAAACAACATGGCGAGTCGTACGTTTGCAGTTGTATGACGGGATGCGCCGATCACTTTCTCGATGGCTCGCCTATCTCACAAACCCACAATCAACGGAGATCGGCGTGAAACTATCGATGAAAGTCGCGTTGGTTTTGCTCGGACTCAATGTCTTCGGGTCCGTCCCTGCCGCCTTCGCCGAGTCCCCGGCTGCGACGCAGGCCGTGCCGGCGGATGAAAAGATCAACAACTGCAACAGAGGCCTGGAACAGATTCTTCCCGGCGACTATTACGCCTGCGAAGCTCGCTACTATTTCCAGAACGGTCACAACCAGCACGGAGCCTCGGAACTCGAGGAGGCGGCCTATTGGGCCAGCAAGGACGCACAGTTTGCACTGGGCCTGATGTATTTCAATGGCGATATGCAGGGCATTCCGGCAAACCGTCCGCTGGGGCTGGCATGGTTTGCCCTGGCGGCCGAAAGAAACGATTTCGACCATCAAAGATCCTACGCCATCGCTCGCGCCAAAAGCAGCGAACAGGACATTCAGGCCTCCGAGGCGCTGCTGAAAAAAATGCAGTCGACGTACGGCGATAAAGTCGCCGGCTTACGCGCCATGCGCCGGTTCAATCATGAAATTGCCCCGCTGGAAGATGCCGCCAATACCGGAGGAATCGTTTACCTCCGGGGATATTCGCCGTTTCCCGAGGACGCCAACACCGTGGTCGCTCAGTTGCACGCGGAAGCCGACAAGGCCTTTGAGGGTTTAATCGGCACCGTCACGGTCGGCCCGCTGCAGGTGAGATAACCCGCCAAACTGCGGATCAGCAAAGCGCGAGAACGTCGGCCAGCAGTGCCTGCGCCGTGACTTCCGGCCCGGCGCCCGGCCCCTGGATTACCAGCGGCTGGGTGTTGTAACGCAAGGTGGTGAGGGCGAACTGGTTGTCGGTGCCGTAGAGGCGCGCGGCCGGATGCGTGGCCGGAACCTCGGCGAGGCCGACACGAGCCTTGCCGCGCTGATTGAGCCGCGCGAGGAAGCGCAGCACGTTGCCTTTGGATGTCGCTTCGGCGTAGCGGGCGGCCAGCGGCTCGTCCAGTTCGGCCAACCGTGCGAGAAACTGTTCGGCCGATATCGCCCGCAGCGTTTCAGGCACCAAGCTGTCGACCTGGACCTCGTCGACGCCCAGCGCAAAGCCGGCATTGCGCGCGATGATCAGCAGCTTGCGCGCGACGTCGTCGCCGGAAAGATCGGAACGCGGATCGGGCTCGGTATAGCCGAGCCGGCGCGCTTCCAGCAGCAGGGCGGAAAACGGCTGGCTGCCGTCGTACTGATTGAACAGCCACGACAGCGAACCGGAGAACACGCCTTCCAGCGTGAGCAGGCTGTCGCCGCACTGGCGCAAGCGACGCAGCGTCGAGAGCACCGGCAGGCCGGCACCGACGGTCGCCGAATCGCCGTAGCGCGCTCCGTGCGCGGTCGCGGCCTGCAGCGCGCGCCAGCCAGACAGCTCGCCGCCGGCCAGCGCCTTGTTGGCGGTGACGACGTGATAGCCGCGTCCCAGCCATTCGGCGTGGCGTGACGCCAGCGCGGCGTTGGCCGTGGCATCGACGATCACCTTGTGTCTGGCATCGCAAGCATCGAGAGCCGCCAGCAGCAGCGCGTCATCGCGCGGATCACCGCCAGTGTTCAACTGCTCGCGCAATGTCTTACTGGCGAGGCTTGCCGCCTCGGTGTACTGGCGACGCGAGTTCGCCGCACCGACGAGTCGAATGCTCGCCGCTGCCGGCGTGTTGAGCAGCTTGAGCAGGGCGCCGCCCACCACGCCCGTACCCAGCAGCACAATGCCTGTCGCGAATGCCGATGCAGAAGGTGCCGGCGATTTCAGCGGGGCGGCAGGCACGACGACCGCCGAACTCATGCGTGGACCCGGCCGACAGCGGCAGCCCGGGCGGCTTTGGCTGCCAGCGCATGTGCGCGGGTCAGCCCGGCATCGATATCGCGCAGCAGATCGTCGCCGTCCTCGATACCGACCGAGAGGCGCAGCAGACTGTCGGCAATGCCGGCAGCGTGGCGAGCCTCGGGGGCCATCGACGCATGCGTCATCGAGGCAGGATGCGCGACCAGGCTCTCGACGCCGCCCAGCGATTCGGCCAGCGAGAAATATTCCAGCCCGTCGACGAAGGCCTCGATCTGGCTCACGTCGCCCTCCAGCTCGAAGCTGAGCATGGCGCCAAAACCCTGCTGCTGGCGCGACGCAAGCGCGTGGCCCACGTGGTTTTTCAGGCCCGGGTAATAGACTTTGCGCACGGCCGCATGGCCGTCCAGATGGCTGGCGATGCGCTCGGCGTTTTCCTGATGCTGACGCAGACGAACGGCCAGCGTGCGCAGGCCGCGCAAGGTGAGGTAACTGTCGAACGGCGCGCCGGTGAGCCCATTGCAGTTGGCCCACCATTTCAGCTGATCGTAGACGGCGGCGTCCTTGGCTACCGCCGCACCGCCGACCACGTCGCTATGGCCATTGATGTATTTGGTGGTCGAATGCACGACCACGTCCGCACCGAGCAGCAGCGGCTGCTGCAGCGCGGGCGAAAGAAACGTGTTGTCGACGACCAGCAGCGCGCCGGCGGCGTGGGTGGCCTGCGCCACGTGGCGGATATCGGTGATGCGCAGCAGCGGGTTGGACGGTGTCTCCACCCACACCAGCGCCGGCTTCTTGGCGAGGCCGGCGGCCAACGCGGTGCTGTCCGTCAGGTCGACGAAATCCACTGTGAAACGGCCCTTTTTTGCCCAGGCATCGAGCAGGCGCCAGGTACCGCCGTAGCAGTCGTGCGCCGCCAACACATGGCCGCCGGCCGGTACCAGCTCCAGCACCAGCGCAACCGCCGACATGCCGCTGGAGGTCACCACCGCACCGGCACCCTGCTCCAGCTCGGCCAGCGCGTTGCCGAGAAGATCGCGGGTCGGGTTGCCGCTGCGCGAATAGTCGTAAGCGCGCTTGCGACCGAAGCCCTCGAAGCTGTAGTTGCTCGACAAATGCAGCGCAGGCACTACCGCACCGTGCTGGGTATCGGTTTCGATGCCGGCACGCACGGCGGTGGTACAGGGGGTGCACTTGCTCATGGAAGTCTCCGGAACCGTTTGATGTGTTGATGCAAGAGAGGCTTGAGTCGATCAGGCCGCATCGATTAATTCAGCGCGCCGCGCAGCAGCGGCGCGAGCTGTTCGGGCTCTTTCAGAAAGGCATCGTGGCCGTACGGCGAATCGACCACTTCCAGCGTGGCCGAACCGTGCAGCCGACTCTGCAGCTCGCACAGGTCGGACAACGGCACCAGCCGGTCGGACGGAAAGCCGATCAGGGTCGAGCGCACGGGCACCAACTCCGGCGCGATGTCATGCAGGTCGATCGATTCGGACAGCGCCAGGAAGCGATCCGCGTCGAAGTGTTCGACGAAGCGGCGGCCGGCGTGCTCCAGATAATCCTCGACCGGAAAATGGAAGCGGCCGTCGCGAAACTCCGGACCACCGGCGAAGCGCTTGCCGAACTCGGTGCTGCCGCGGTACGTGGTCATCGCCAGCTGACGCGCCAGCGACAGCGCCTCATTAACCTGCCCACTGGCCTGACCCATGCGCACGATGCCGCGCTGCACACTGCGCTGGGCGGTGGCCAGCGGGTGCGGCCGATGCGCCCCGGCCAGCAGCACCAGTCGATCGACCGCATGCGGATGACGCGCGGCAAACGCCAGACCCACCATGGCGCCATAGGAAGAGCCGATAAACGCATAGGCCTGCGTAACACTCAGCGACTGTAGCAGCGCGGCCAGGGCGTCGGCCTGATCCTCGCTGGAGATGGCATTCGTGCCCAGCTCGGCCGGGCTCAGCCAGTCGATCGACAGTACGCGCCATTGATTCAAATCGATGGCGGCACCGGCGCCGACCAGCGGCTGCCACCAACCCGGCGCGGCACCGCGATCCAGCGTCACCACATCGCGATCGGCCGAAATGCCGCCCTGCACGATCAGCGTAGGTGCATCCGGCGCCCCCGTCCACGCATAGCGCACGTCGACTTCGACCGCGTCGCTGCCGTATTTCGGGGTCAGCGTGACGCGGCGCATGCTGCGCCGAACGGTCAGGCTGGGGCGGTGGCGCAGCGGTGCCAGTATCGCGTCGATCGCGGCGCTGGTGCTGGAGGCGGCAAGGGCTTCGGGCGAACAGGTCATTCGGTCTCTCCGGTCGGCATCGTCCTGCGAAGGGCCGGAAAGGTCGTCATGCGTAGGATCGACAGCAAAGCGCTGCGAGAGACATGACGCCCATCTTCCGGATTGGCGCCAGATGGCGCTTCCGCAGGAATTAGCACCGTTGCGAAAACATTCCGCAGGTTGCCCCGGCTTCAATGGGCCTGTCCCTCAGCCGGTCTCGATGAGTGAGTCGACAGTAAAGGCTGACATTTTTATTGTCAATAGACGTCTAAACATCTAAACGTATAAACTGTCGATCGCCAAGAAAATAGACAAACATCCTTTTACGCCAATGCGCAGCCGCGTCGGACCGGGGACTGACGCCATCCTGGCGGCGATCCGCTACACCGGCGGCCCGATCGCCTTTGATCAGACCAATTCGCTCTAGACTTGGCTTCTGACTTCAGCCAGTGGCGAAACCTACCCATGAGCCATCACACCGACTTCGCCAGCGCCATCGGCCGCACCCCGCTACTGCGCCTGCGTCATGCCTCGGAACTCACCGGCTGTGAGGTGCTTGCGAAGGCGGAGCTGATGAATCCGGGCGGCTCGATCAAGGATCGGACCGCGCTGGGCCTGCTGCAGGACGCGCGCGATCGTCGGCTGATCCGCGCCGGGGGCACCGTCGTCGAGGGCACGGCCGGCAATACCGGCATCGGCCTGGGCCTGCTGGGCGCCAGCCTCGGCTATCGCACCGTCATCTTCATGCCCGAAACGCAGAGCCGCGAAAAGATCGACGCGCTGCGCCTCACCGGCGCCGAAGTGCGGCTGGTGCCCGCCGTGCCGTATAAGGATCCCGGCCACTACGCCCACCAAGCCCGCGCGCACGCCGAGGCCATGAACGCGGCGGATCCCGGCAACGCCTGGTTCGCCAACCAGTTCGACAACACCGCCAACCGCGATTTCCACGAGGTCACTACCGGCACCGAGATCTGGGAGCAAACGCATGGCCGAGTCGACGGCTTCGTCTGCGCGTCGGGTACCGGCGGCACGCTGGCGGGCGTGGGTCGCGCGTTGAAAGCGCGCAAGCCGCAAGTGCGCATCGCCCTAGCCGATCCGGCCGGCTCGGCGCTGGCGAACTACGTCAATACCGGCGAACTGATCGCCAGCGGCCATTCCATCAGCGAGGGCATCGGCTCCAGCCGCGTTACCGCCAACTTCGACGGCGCGCCGATCGATCTGGCCTGGTCCATCCCGGATGACGAATCGGTTCCGCTGGCGCATCGGCTGCTGCACGACGAAGGCTGGTGCGTGGGCGGCTCCAGCGGCGTCAACGTGGCCGGCGCGATTCGGCTTGCGCGCGAGCTGGGCCCAGGCCACACCGTGGTGACGATTCTCTGCGACGCCGGCACACGCTACCAGGCGAAATTGTTCAACCCCAACTTTCTGCGCGAAAAAAATATTCCTGTGCCGGCGTGGCTGGATGCCGCGTTTCCTGGCGGATGAAGCCCAAGCTATGGCCGACCCGAATATCTGCATAGCCTTGGCTGCTGGTAACGTAAGAGCATGACTACTCAATCCGATCTGTCCGCCCTGCACGCCCGGCTGCAAGGCGAGGGCTTTGCCTTCCTCGGCGCCGAGACCATGGATGGGTTGCTGGGCGATCCCCGCTCGCTGGAAGACTGGCAGACATTTACCGAAAGCTGGAACGATCTGGCGCCCGACGCCTATCTGGCCGCCAAGGGGCGCAAGCGTCGCCGCCGCCATGCCACGTTCACCATCGACGCCGACGGCGGCATCACCCGCAACCCACAGCAGCCGCACGTGCAGACCCTGCAGCACAACAAGCTGCAGGGCGGCATCGAGCGCTGGTTCGTGCCGATCCGGCCGAAGATCACCGACGGCCCCAGCTTTGGCCGCATTCTTGCGTTCAGCCACGCGCTGTTCGGCTCGCTGGCGCCGCGCGTGGCGCACTGGCACGTCGAGGTACACCAGTTCCGCATCGAGGCTACCATTGGCGAAGCAGGCGAACCCACGCCCGAAGGCGTGCATCGTGACGGTGTGGACTACGTGCTGGTGCTGCTGATCGACCGCACCAATATCGAAAGCGGCATCACGACCATCCACGGCGGCAGCGGCAATCTGCTCGGCAGCTTCACGCTTACCCACCCGCTGGACGCGGCCCTGGTCGACGACGCCAAGGTCAGCCACGGCGTAACCGCGGTGACGCCGTTCGATCCGACCAAGCCGGCGCATCGCGACGTGCTGGTCGTGACGTTCAAGGCGGCTGTTTAGCCGCCCCTGTCGTCGAAAGGCCCCACAACGCGCGCATAACCGCGAATGAGCTAGGCTGGCAATCACATCACTCGTCTGGCTGCCCATGTCCTTCGATTTATCGCATCGCAGGACGGCCGCCGCGGCGCCGTTACCCGACGCCCTGTCCGAACGCCTGAAGTTCAACGGCGACAACCGCTTTCATCGCGAACTGCGTCGACGCGTCGACGCGCAGTTCAAGCACAGCGGCACCCGCCAGCGCGACAGTGCGGCCATGTATCTGAAAACCGCCGTCATCCTGGCCATGTTTGCCGCCAGCTACATTGCGCTGGTGTTTTTCGCGACCAATGGATGGCTGGCTCTGGCGATCAGTACGGTGCTCGGCAGCACCGTTGCCTGCATCGGCTTCAACGTGATGCATGACGGCGGCCATCAGGCGTATTCGGATCGGCGCTGGATCAACCGACTGATGGCGCTGACCCTGGATCTGGTCGGCGGCAGCTCGTATATCTGGCAGTGGAAGCACGCACGCTTTCACCACACTTGGGTCAATGTGGCCGGGCACGACAGCGATATCGATCTGGGCGTGCTGGGACGACTGTCGCCCGAACAGCCATGGCGTCCCTGGCACCGCTGGCAGCACCTGTATCTATGGGTACTCTACGGCGTCACCGCCATTCGCTGGCATGTCTATGGCGACTTCCGCGACATGATTACCGGCAGAGTCGGCGAGCGCCCGTTCGATCGACCGCATGGCTGGGACCTGGTGGGCTTCGTGATCGGCAAGCTGGTGTTTTTTACGCTCGCCTTCGGACTGCCGCTGATGCTCCATTCGATCGGCGCGGTGCTGCTGTTCTACACGACCACCTCGGCCGTGGCCGGTGTGCTGCTGGCGCTGGTTTTCCAGATGGCGCACGTGGTCGAGGAAGCCGACTTTCCCGCACCGAACGCCCAGAGCCGGCAGATGGACACGCCGTGGGCGATCCACCAACTGGAGACCACGGTGGATTTTTCGCGCGACAGCCGCGTGCTGAGCTGGCTGATCGGCGGGCTCAATTTCCAGATCGAGCACCATCTGTTTCCGCGCATTTCGCACGTGCATTACCCGGCCGTAGCGCGCGTAGTCGAGGCCACCTGTCGAGAATATGGCATCACTTATCGCACGCATCGCAGCTTTGCCGCGGGCATCGCGTCGCACTATCGCTGGCTGCGGCAGCTGGCTATGCCGGTGGACGTGGTTCCACCGGCCCTCCTACCTATCGATGCAGTTCCACACTGAGCCACTGAACGGCGAATTTGCGATGGGCTGATCCGGCTGCGACACTGGCCGACACGATCACCGCCGCAACCGCCGGCGGACGTCGCCACCCGGGGAAGCTCATGTCCGTCGTCGCCACTGTCGTCATCGCCATCATTGCGCTGCTCCACGTGTATTTCCTCATCCTGGAAATGTTTCTGTGGACCAAACCAGCCGGCCGCCGCGCCTTCGGCCTCACCGCGGAGTTTGCCGAAGCGTCCAAAACGCTGGCGGCCAATCAAGGCCTGTACAACGGCTTCCTCGCGGCGGGGCTGATCTGGGGCCTGAGCCTCGGCGTCGCCGGCTTTGGTGTAAAAACATTCTTTCTCGTCTGCGTACTGGTGGCCGGCATCTTCGGCGGCCTCACGGCCAGCCGGAAGATTCTGTGGATTCAGGCGCTACCCGCGCTGATCGCTTTACTGCTTTTGCATTTGGGCTGATCGTGTCACTCCGTCAGCAACTCTCCCTGGGTTTCGACAGCATGCCTGCTACAGCGCGCGAAGCCGTCGGCAAACGCTACGACATCGAACGGATGCAGCTCGCCCGCGACAAAAGCTGGGCAGCGCTGCACGGCATTCGCGCCCGCATGCGCACAGGCATCTCCGAAGACGAGGCCGCGCTGGAGGCGGCCGAAGTCTTTCGCAAGCTGGGCATGGAACGACTTTGGCACCCGGTACTGATCCGTATCGGCCCGAATACCACCAAAACGTATCGGCAAGCATCCGACCCCGCCGTACGCCTGGGCGAGAACGACAGCTACTTCATCGACCTCGGCCTGGTGTTCGATGGTCATGAGGGCGATGTCGGCGACACGTTTGTGGTGGGCGACGCGCCACAGCGCCAGGCCTGCGCCGAAGCGGCGCGCGCGCTGTTCCACGAAGTGGCCGACACTTGGCGAAATCGAGGATTGAGCGGCCAGGCGCTATACGCATATGCCGACGAACGTGCCGAGGCGATGGGCTACCGGCTCAATCACGCCGTCAAGGGTCATCGCGTCAGCGATTTTCCCCACGCGATTCACAAGGGCGGCGACCTCGGCGCGCTGGAGGCCTCGCCGACGAGCGGACTGTGGATTCTGGAAATCCAGATCGCGCATCCCAGCGAGCCGTTCGGCGCGTTCTACGAAGATCTGCTGGTGTCGACGAACGCCGCATAACTACGCTGCCAGGAGCTGACGATGCCTCACTTCTACATGGAATTAGCCGTTGTGCTGGTCTGTCTTATCACCGGTATCGCCAGTTTCCGGAAGCATGACAAACGTACTGGCCTCGGATTTGTGTGCTCTTCGATCGGAATATTCGCCGTCGCACTGGAGCGGGTGCTGCCCGCCGCAGCCCCCTGGCTCGGCGATGCGGGTGCCTTCGTATCGTTGCTCGGCAGCGCATTTTTCGTTGCGAATCTCTGGCATGCGCGGCAGCCCATTTCTCGCAGCATGCCGATTGAATCTGCGCGGCAGCACGTACGAATTTCGCCAACACGCAAGTCATGAAAATTCTGATCTTCGGCAATTCCGGCTCCGGCAAAAGCACGTACGCGAAGGCGATGGCCAAGCAGCACGCGCTGGCTCATCTGGATCTGGACACGATCGTATGGGAGCCCGGACAGATCGCCGTGCCGCGTTCGTCCACCGCGATTGATCGCTCACTGAAAGCTTTCCTCGATGCTCATTCGCGCTGGGTCATCGAAGGCTGCTACGGAGAGCTCGTATCGGCTGCAGCGATGCGCTGCGACCGGCTGGTGTTTCTCAATCCGGGGCTCCAGACCTGTCTGGCCAACAACCGGCGGCGCCCGTGGGAACCGCACAAGTACGCCTCGAAGGAAGCGCAGGATGCGATGCTGGAAAAACTTCAGACATGGGTCGCCGGTTACTACCGACGCAGCGATCACTGGTCGTACCGGCAGCATCGGCAAATCTTCGATGCGCATACGGGCACGAAGCACGAATACGTGACGTCGCCACCATAGATTCCGGCTACTTGCTGGCGCGATTATCCGCGACCGGCATGAAATGCGCGCTTGACTCGTCATTCATTATGGATGTATAGACGTCCATATGACATTTATTGTGCAGCCCAACATCTTTGTGGCTCCCGCCGGGGCTAGCGGCGCGCTTTGCACTGGTTCGCCATGCGGCAAGAACGGGCGATGTTCGCGGGGGTAGCGTCTTCTCCTCAACCGGATCCCAGCCAGCCCCCAACACGCATTGCGAACAAGCCATGACCCTGACCCAGCTGCGCCACCTCGTCGCGATCGTCGATTGCGGACTCAATATCTCCCTCGCTGCCGAGCGCGTGCATGCCACCCAGCCCGGGCTGAGCAAGCACCTGCGTCACCTGGAGGAAGAACTCGGCTTTCCGATGTTCAACCGGCGCGGGCGCAACCTGGAAAGCCTGACCCATGTCGGTGGCCGCGTGCTGGAAAGCGCCCGCATGATCCTTGCCGAAGTGGATTCGATCCGCTCGGTGGTCGCCACCATGCATGGGGTGACGCGCACCATGCTGCGCATCGCCACTACGCACACCCAGGCGCGCTTCGCCCTGCCTGCAACGATCGGCGCGCTGAGCCAGCGCTTTCCCAACCTGAGCGTGCACCTTCAGCCGACGGCCGATGCCCTGCTGCTCGACGTGCTGGACAGCGACGGCGCCGATATCGCCATCGTCAGCACGTCGGGCGGGCCGCCGAAAACCAACGGCCTGGCGCTGCCGGCCTACCGCTGGCATCGCGTCGCCCTGGTGCCGCGCGAACACGCCTTTGCCCAGCTGACGCGGCCGTTGACCCTGGCGGAACTGGCCGGCGTGCCGCTGATCAGCTACGACTCGTCGCTGAAAGCGGATTCGTCGCTGCGGCAGATCTTCGAGACGGCGGGCCTGCACCCGCAGATCGCCATGACCGCCGGCGACGCCGACCTGATCAAAACCTACGTCCACGCCGGCATGGGTGTAGGCATTCTGGCCGAGATGGCGCTGCAGCCGTCGGACGCGGAGCACCTGCGCGCGCTGCCGGCCGATCACCTGTTCCCGACCTGCACTACCTGGATCGTGCTGCGGCGTGAGAGTCCGCTGCGCGAGCAAGCGCTGGAGTTCGTGGCGCAGTTCGCGCCGCATCTGGACCGGGGCCAGGTCGGCCAGGCGCTGACCAGCGGCGTCAATTTTGATGGCCAGTGGCCAGCTACGCCGTACTGGCATCAGCCCGGATCGGCCTCGGCCCAGGTCGTGCCGTTTCCGGCGCGCGGGTCGCAGCGGTAAACCACCACGCCGCCCCGGGTTCTCGGACAGCCATCCAGGGCTGACGAAGCCCCTATTCCACCCAACCGACGGCGCTCATCGCGAGCCGAAAACCCTGCCCCAGCACGGCGCGGCGGCTGCGGGTGCGCATGAAAATCGGCCGAATCACAACTCGGACCCGAAAACACGCTAAAATCATGAGTTAGCCGCTGCCGATCTTCACCGGCGATGCCTTTGAACCGGGTTCAAGGCACGCCCTATGAAGCGCGGCCGCAAGGCGGACGGCCCCGTGCGGCCCGCCGATCGACGTTATATACCCAACGATTACTCATCCAACCACGCTCGACATTTCGGAAACCAGGTCATGGCCAGAAACAAACCACTCACCCTTTATCGCAACATCGGCATCATTGCGCATATCGATGCGGGCAAGACCACGACGACCGAGCGTGTTCTGTACTACACCGGCAAAAAGCACCAGATCGTCGACGTGCATGACACGAAAGACGGCAAGGGCTCGACCACGACCGACTACCTCGAGCAGGAGCGCAAGCGTGGCATCACCATTCAGTCGGCCGCCGTGTCGACCGAGTGGAAGGGTCACCAGATCAACGTGATCGACACCCCGGGACACGTGGACTTCACCATCGAAGTGAACCGTTCGCTGCGCGTGCTCGACGGCGCCGTGGTGGTGTTCGACGGCGTGGCCGGCGTGGAACCGCAGACCGAAACCAACTGGCGCCTGGCCGACCAGTACAACGTGCCGCGCGTCTGCTACATCAACAAGATGGATCGCATCGGCGCCAGCTTCGCGCACTGCGTCAAGGGCATCCGCGAGCGCCTCGGCGCGCCGGCCCTGCTGTGCCAGATTCCACTGGGCAGCAGCGACGAGTTCTGCGGCATGGCCGACCTGGTTGCCAACGTGGCCTATATCTGGGCGTCGGACGACAAGGACAGCAAATGGGAAACCGTTTCCTTTGAAGAAGCGAAGGCCCGCCTGAAGTTCGGTTCCACCGTCGACAACGACTGGATCGATCAGCTGCCGAAGCTGCGCGAAGAAATGCTGGAAACCGCGCTGGCAATGGACGACGACGCGTTCGAGCAGCTCATCAACACCGGCGAGCACGATCCGAAGGTGCTGAAGGAGTGCATCCGTAAGGGCTGCGTCACCGGCAAGCTGGTGCCCGTGTTCTGCGGCTCCTCGTACAAAAATAAGGGTGTGCAGCAGCTGCTGGACGCCGTGGTCGACTACATGCCCTACCCGGGCGAGAACGGCGGCATCTCGATGGTCGACGAGGACGGTAACGTCATCGGCGAACAGGAAGTGCGCGACGACGCACCGGCACGCGCGCTGGCGTTCAAGGTCATCAACGACCAGTTCGGCACTCTCACCTTCTGCCGCGTCTACTCGGGCGTGATCAAGAAGGGCGACACGCTGCAGAACGTCACCCGCGGCAAGAAAGAGCGCGTGGGTCGTATCGTGGAAGTGCAGGCCAATGCGACCAAGGAAATCGACGAAGTGCGCGCCGGCGACATCTGCGCGTTCGTGTCGATGAAGGACACCGAGACAGGCGACTCGCTGAGCGATCCGGCGCACCCGGCCCTGCTCGAGCGCATGCGCTTCCCGGACCCCGTGATCAGCGTGTCGGTCGAGCCGAAGACGCGCAACGACGTCGACAAGATGTCCACTGCGCTCTACAAGATGGTCAAGGCCGATCCGTCGCTGCGCATGGAAGTGGACAAGGAAACCGGTCAGACGGTGCTCAAGGGCATGGGCGAGCTGCATCTGGAAATCACCCTGGATCGCATGCGTACCGAGCTGGGCGTAGACGCCAACATGGGCAAGCCAAAGGTCAGCTTCCGCGAAGCGTTCGGCCAGACCGTCGAGCACACCTACACCCACAAGAAGCAGTCCGGCGGTTCGGGCCAGTTCGCCGAAGTGAAGATCATCTTCGAGCCAGGCGAGTCCGGCTCGGGCGTGGTGTTCTCCGACGAAGTAGTCGGTGGCCGCATCCCGCGCGAGTACATCCCGGCCGTGCAGCACGCAATCGAAGTCGAGTCGCGCCAGGGCCAGGTCGCCGGCTACGAAGTGCTGGATTTCAAGGCGCGCCTGATCGACGGCAAGTACCATGACGTCGACTCCTCGGCGCTGGCCTTCGAAATTGCCGCGCGCGCCTGCTTCCGCGAGGCACAGAAGATGTCCAAACCGAAGCTGCTCGAGCCGATCATGGCCCTGGAAGTGGTCACCGAAGCGACCTATCTCGGCGACGTCATCGGCGACATCAACCGTCGTCGCGGCAGCATCTCCGACCAGGGCCAGAAGGGCATGTCGGCCTTCGTGCAGGGCTTTGTGCCGCTGTCGGAAATGTTCGGCTACATCAACTTCCTGCGTTCGGCCACCAGCGGCCGCGGCAACTTCACCATGATCTTCGATCATTACGAAGAAGTGCCGGCCAGCATGGTCGAGAAGCTGATGGAGAAGGAAGCGAAGTAAGCTTCGCTTTCATAGCGCGCTGCCCTCACCGTCAGCGCGAAATCAAAGAACCCGGGGAGCGATCCTCGGGTTTTTTTGACCGCGGTCGACGTGATGCGACACCTGGAATGATTAAAACTTTGGGCGCGGCACCGGGGTCTGCTCTTGTCGGTGCTGCATCGCATGATGACAGCGGCAATTTCTTTCGTTCATGCTCGGCGGAGGGGACACGAAACCTACGACCTCACCGGCATATTGCCGGCGCCGTCGGGTAGCGGCTCAAAAAAGGACGCCAAGTGATGGCGCGATGTATTCCAGGGTAGGGAAGCTGCATGAACGATTTTAGGCGGACGCCGTTCGCACACACGCGGGCACCGCAGGGCCGACGCCAGAGGCTCGCCAGCGCATGCGCGCTAGCTTTGCTGATAGCCGCGGCTAGCCAGGCCGTCTCGGCGCAAGATTCAGCGACGACAGCGCAAGGCCGCCAGGACCAGAAGCCTGCTGCGGCTACCGCAAATAAAGACGCCAAGGACACTAAAACGGCAGCGGCAAAACCGGTCAAGCCCGCCGCCAAACCAGAGGACTTGGCCAGCACGCTGGACACTGTCGTGGTCACCGGCATTCGGGCCAGTATCGAGAATTCGATCAAGGCCAAGCAGTTTTCCGATGACATCATCGAAGCGATCTCGGCGGAAGATATCGGCAAGCTGCCTGATTCCAGCATTGCCGAAAGTCTCGCCCGCCTGCCCGGCTTGGCCACGCAGCGCGTCGACGGTCGCGCCAACCAGATCTCGATTCGCGGCCTGTCGCCCGACTTTGCCGGCACCACGCTCAACGGACGCGAGCAGGCCACCATCGGCGAAAACCGCGGCGTAGAATACGACCAGTATCCGTCCGAGCTGATCAGCGGCGTGGCCGTCTATAAGACGCCCGACGCCAGCCTGATCGGCCAGGGCCTGTCCGGCACCGTCGATCTGCACACGATCAAACCGCTGGACCTGCCGAACCGGACCATTTCGGCGAACCTTCGCGGTGAGTCCACCTCCAACGGCAACCTCAATCCAGGCAGCGGCGTCGGCGATACGGGGCATCGGGCCAGCTTCTCCTACATCGACCAGTTTTTCGACCACACGCTCGGCGTTGCCGTGGGATTCGCGCAGCTCGATTCGCCGATCCAGGAAAAGCAGTATCAGGCTTGGTACTGGAGCGTCGACAACGGCCCCGCCGGCATTGAGCAGAACTACAACTACCCGCATACGCCAGGCATACCGGACAACGTGCTGTCGCAGGAAGGCATGGCCCTGCGTGCCAAGTCGGAGAGCCAGCAACGCAACGGGTTGATAACGGTACTTGAATGGGCGCCGAGCAAGGCATACCACTCCACGCTGGATCTTTACTACTCCGCCTTCCGCCAACGCACTTACAGCAATGACGCGCAGTGGTCGAGCAGCCCGTACGACACTGTCCCACACAGCTACAGCAACGTCGGATTGACGCAGGCGCAACCTTATCCTGTCGTCACCTCGGGCTCGATGACCAACATCGCGCCGATTCTGCAGAACGACTACACCAAGGAACGCGACAAGCTCTTCTCCGCCGGCTGGAACAACCAGTTCGAGTTCGGCGGCGACTGGTCCGGCACGGCCGATCTCTCCTATTCCAGCGCCAAGAAAAAACTGCAGGATGCCTACCTGTTCGCCGGCCTGCCGGACGGCGCGTTCACCAGCGTGGACTTCAACACGCCGGCCGACAACGGCTATCCGGATTTTCGTCCGGCGGTGAATCTGGCCGCCCCCGGCACGGTGGTGTTCACCGATCCGGACAATTACGGCTACAACGGCCGCGAGGAGTTCGACAGCCAAAAGGATTCGATCAAGGCCATCCGCCTCGAAGCCACGCGACAGCTCGGCTGGATCTTCGACAGCATGAATCTCGGCGTGGACTACTCCGATCGCATCAAGGTGAAGCAGGCCAATGTGTTTTTCGCGTGGCTCAACGGCAACGGTTCCGATGACGCCACTTACAACCACAACTTCAGCGTGCCGATCGACCCGGCTTATCTGCTGGGCCCCACGTCGCTGGGCTACGGCGGCATACCCGGCATCCTCAACTACAACGTGCTCGACGCGCTGGGCAGCCAGTTTTATCTGACCCAGCGCAACGGCCAGGGCGACTTCAGCCGCAACTACTCGGTGGAAGAAAAGGTGCCGCTGGGCTACCTCAAATTCAACATCGACACCTCGCTGGGAAGTATCCCGCTGCGCGGCAACGCCGGTGTGCAGGTCGTGCATACCGACCAGTCGTCGGAAGCGCTGCAGACCGATGGCGACACCCTGGTCGGCCGCATCGATGGCGGGGCCAGTTATACCAAGGCGCTTCCCAGCCTGAACCTGGTCGCCGAGCTAGGCGATCAGCAATACCTGCGATTTGGCCTGGCCAAGACGATGGCGCGCGGTCGCATCGACGACGAGAAGGTGGCCACGTCGGCGGGCGTAGCCGTTGTAACCGACGGCCCCGGCACGGGTCAGGTGCTGTGGTCCGGAAGCGGCGGCAACCCGAAGCTGCTGCCGTATATCGCGGTCGGCACCGACCTGTCGTGGGAAAAATACTTCGGCACGTCCAGCTACGTGGCGGTAGCGGTGTTCAACAAGAATCTCCTCAACTACATCTACAACCAGACCACGCTGAATTACGACTTTTCCAACTACGTCAACGACACTCCCACGCTCACGCCGACCAGCAATTTCGGCGCGTTCACCCGACCGGAAAACGGCACCGGTGGGCGCATGCAGGGGCTGGAATTATCCGGCGCGCTGGAAGGCGGTCTGATCGCGCATGCGCTGGATGGTTTTGGGGCGCAGGCCAACTTCTCGCTCACAAACAGCTCCATTCCCACCAACGCGATCTCGTCCATTCCCGGCAGCCCGAGCACCCTGCCAGGCCTGTCGCGCAAGGTGGCCAACCTGCAGCTGTATTACGAAAAACATGGATTCTCCGTGCGCATTGCCGAGCGATACCGGTCGTCGTTCACCGGCGAAGCTGTGGCGCTGTTCGACCAGCTTGGCTACACGAAGATCCTGCCCAACAAGCAAACCGACTTGCAGCTCGGCTACGACTTCACCGAAGGCCGCTGGAGCGGCCTGTCACTGCTGCTGCAGGTCAACAACCTCACCAACACTCCGGACACCACCGTGCAGGTTTCAAACCTGCCTAACGGCGTTTCCCTGTCCAGCCCGCTCGAATACGACACCTACGGGCGCACGGTACTGTTCGGCGTAAATTACAAGTTGTGAGGTGGATTTGTGCCATCAACGCCGCCGACTAACACGTTGCCCACGTAGGTTCGCGATGACCACAGCGAACCCCAACGCCGTATATTCCGTCACGTTGGGGTTCGCTGCGCTCACCGCCAACCTACGAGCGGAACGGGCGCGCGGCCGATCCGCGGTATCATTACGGGTTGACGCTCCAGCCGACCCGCCCGCATGTCTTCGCATCTTCAAGAAACCCGCCGCCGCCGCACGTTTGCCATCGTCAGCCATCCTGACGCGGGCAAGACCACGCTGACGGAAAAGCTGCTGCTGTTCGGCGGCGCGATCCAGATGGCCGGCTCGGTCAAGGGCCGCAAGGCCGCACGCCACGCCACGTCGGACTGGATGGCCCTGGAAAAAGAGCGCGGCATTTCGGTGACCTCGTCGGTGATGCAATTTCCATACGAGGGCAAGATCGTCAACCTGCTCGATACGCCGGGCCATGCGGACTTTTCCGAAGACACCTATCGCGTGCTGACCGCGGTGGATTCGGCACTGATGGTGATCGACTGCGCCAAGGGCGTGGAAGAACGCACCATCAAGCTGATGGAGGTCTGCCGCCTGCGCGACACGCCGATCATGACCTTCATCAACAAGCTCGATCGCGAGGGCCGCTCGCCGATCGAACTGCTGGACGAAGTGGAATCCGTGCTGGGCATCGCCTGCGCCCCGCTGACCTGGCCGATCGGCATGGGCAAGCGCCTGAAGGGCGTATATCACCTGCTGCTGGACGAAGTGCACGTGTTCGAGCCGGGCAAGAATTTCACCCGTCAGGACTCGACCATCTTCAAGGGGCTCGACGCGCCGGGCCTGCTGGAAAAGATCGGCGACGAGGCGATGCGTGAGCTGCGCGAGGAACTTGAGCTCGTGCAGGGCGCGGCGCCATCTTTCGACATGGACGAATATCTCGCCGGTCGGCAGACGCCGGTGTTTTTCGGCTCGGCGGTGAACAATTTCGGCGTACAGCTGCTGCTGGATTTCTTCGTCGAGAACGCACCCTCGCCACGCCCGCGCGCCACGCTCACCCGCGAGGTCGAGCCCGAAGAGGAAAAACTCAGCGGCTTCGTGTTCAAGATCCAGGCGAACATGGATCCAGCGCACCGCGATCGCGTCGCCTTCATGCGCGTATGCTCGGGCACCTATACCGCCGGCATGAAAATGATGCAGACCCGCACCAACAAGGAGGTTCGCATCGCCAACGCGCTGACCTTCATGGCCAGCGACCGCGAGATCGTCGAAACCGCCTACCCCGGCGACGTGATCGGCCTGCACAACCATGGCACCATCACCATCGGCGACACGTTCACCGAAGGCGAGTCGGTCAACTTCACCGGCATCCCGAACTTTGCGCCGGAGCTTTTTCGCCGCGCGCGCCTGCGCGATCCGCTGAAGATGAAGGCGCTGCAGAAAGGTCTGGCCCAGCTCAGCGAGGAAGGCGCCACCCAGTTCTTCCGGCCGCTGATGAGCAACGACCTGATCCTGGGTGCGGTGGGCGTGCTGCAGTTCGATGTGGTGGCGTATCGGCTGAAAGACGAATACAACGTCGACGCCAGCTTCGAACCCGTCACCGTCACCACCGCGCGCTGGGTGCACTGCGACGACGAAAAGGTGCTGGCCGAATTCCGCGAGAAGAACGCGATGAACCTCGCCATCGACGGCGCCGGCGAGCTGGTCTACATCGCGCCGACGCGCGTCAACCTGCAGCTGGCGCAGGAGCGCTGGCCGCAGGTGCGTTTTGTCAATACGCGCGAGCACGCCGCGTCGGTGGTTGCCTAAGCGCTGCGGTTGATCTGCGGCAAAGTTGCAGACAAAGCCCGCGCGGCGGACGTTCGAGCGACGTAACGACCATCACCGGGAATTGCCATGCAAGCCGCTTCGCTCGCCTTCGTCACCCCGCCCGATGCGCCGCGCTGGCAGCGCTGGCTGGTGTTTTCGGCGGCAGGGCGAATCGCCTTCTTCGCAGCGATGCTGCTCGGCGTCGGCTTCGTCATTCACCTCGCGCTGGGGATGCTTGGCTGGACCCCGAAAACCGCGTCGCCGTTGAAACTGGCGCTGGTCACGCTGAGCCTGCAACTGTTGCCGACAGTCATCGCCTATCTCGTTCTGGTCAAGCGGATCGAGCGGCGGCGCATGCGTGAATGGTCGCTGGCGACTTTGCCCACTTTCGGCGTCGGTGGCCTGGTGACGGGGGCGGCACTGTTCACGACCATCGTCGGCGCGCTGTGGCTGCTCGGCGTCTATCACGTGACCGGCACCAATCCGCAGGTGAACTGGCTGCCGCAGCTGCTGGTAGCCGGCGTTGGCGCCGGCATCGGCGAGGAAATCGTGATGCGCGGCGTGCTGTTTCGCAGCATGGAGGAAGGCTGTGGCACGTGGATCGCCGTTGCGGTCTCGGCGCTGTTTTTCGGCGGCGCGCATAGCTTCAACCCGGGTGCCACGCTGTGGAGTTCGGCAGCCATCGCCGTCGAAGCCGGGGTGATGCTGGCCCTGCTGTACCACGTCACCCGCTCGCTATGGGCATGCATGGGCCTGCATGCCGGATGGAACATCATGCAGGGCACGGTCTACGGCATCCCGGTTTCCGGTAGCACGGTCGATGGCTGGCTGGTCTCCCATCGCACGGGCCCGGCGTGGCTCAGCGGCGGCGTTTTCGGCGCCGAAGCGTCGGTGGTGGCGCTGCTGATGTGCTCGCTGCTCACCGCAGCCCTGGCGACGGTGGCGCTACGTCGCGGTTCGATCGTACCTTTCCGACGCCATCGCTGACTTATTGTCATACAAAGCTGGCGAACGCGCGCCGCTATGGCATAACGGCGACAACGGCTACTCTGTTGCGTGGCCCATCGTCCGATGCCTCCCACCGAATTGCCCATCAACCCTGACGGCCCGCGCATGCCACAGACTTCCACGCCACTATCGAAGCAATCATGGCTGGTCAATCAGCCGTTGCAGCGCAAGATCACACTCGGCATCGGCCTGCTGCTGGGGCTGTTTCTACTGATCTGCGTGGTCACGATGAACTCGCTGCGAGAGCAGCATGTCTATCGCCAGTGGACCAATCATACCTACGAGGTGATGCTGGCCATTGCTGACGTGCGCCGCGCAGTGCAGACCGAGCAGATCGGCGCGCGCGGTTACTTGCTGTCCCAGCGCGCGGACCAACGCGCGGATCAGCGCGCCATATTCGACGGTGGCAACAAAGACATCTACGTGGACCTCGCTCGGTTGCGCCGGTTGACCGCGGACAATGCCATCCAGCAGTCGCGTGTCGGCGCCATCGAGACCATGGCGACCCGCTGGCATCAGGAATTCACTCTCAACGTGCTCGGCCCGTTGTCGCAGCTCGCCGCTGTCGATACGGCGGCGGCGGTACTGGAACGCCAGCGCATCCAATCCAGCTATCTGGAAAAACGCACCGTCACCCTCGAGGAACTGCAGGGCGTGCTCGACCGCATGGCCGACGAGGAAAACCAGCTGCTGGCCGAACGCACCCAGCGCCAGGACAGCTCGCTGCGCACCACCCGCATGGTCAACCTGGCGGCGATATTGCTTGGGCTGCTGCTCGGTTTCACCATCGTGCGGCTCACCTCGCGACTGGTGACGCGACCGCTGCATCGGCTCACCGATT
This sequence comes from Rhodanobacter sp. K2T2, assembly GCF_013408815.1. Lineage (NCBI taxonomy): Bacteria > Pseudomonadati > Pseudomonadota > Gammaproteobacteria > Lysobacterales > Rhodanobacteraceae > Rhodanobacter > Rhodanobacter sp. K2T2. The sequence continues at coordinate 49,075 of NZ_JACCCA010000015.1, forward strand.
TGATGGCACGACTGTCGAACCACGATCACGACTTCGAGATTGGCCGACTGAACCGGCAGGACGAGATCGGCAAGATCGCGCGCGGTCTGCAGGTGTTCAAGCAGATGGCCATCGATACGCAGGGGCAAACGTGGCTGAAGACGCAGGTCAGCAGCATTTCGCACCGGCTGCAGGAAGCCACCACGCATCGCGAGTTTGCCCAGTGGCTGACCAGCGAACTGGCGCCGCTGTTCAAGATGGGGGTGGGTCTGTTCTATTCGTTCGACGAAACCCGCTTTCGACTCGATCTGCTGGGCAGCTATGGCCTGCGCCTGGGCGCCCATTCCGCAGAAAGTTTTACGCCGGGTGAAGGTCTGGTCGGTCAATGTGCCATTGAGCGCAAGCCGATTTTTGTCGACAACGTGCCGGCCAACTACGTACACATCGATTCGGGCAGCGGCGCCGCGCTGCCCAACACCATCGCCATTCTGCCGGTGCTGTTTCGCGACCGGCTGATCGGTGTGATCGAGATGGCCGGCTTTACCGCCATCGATGCGCTGCATCAGCAATTGCTCGATGAATTGCTGCCGATCGTGGCGCTGACCCTGGAAAACCTCAATCGCGCCGTCAACACACTGGACCTGCTCGAGCGCACGCAGGAACAGGCCGACGAACTGCGCCTGTCCGAACTGGTCATGCGCCAGCAGCGGGAAGTTCTGCGCGACAACAACGAGGCGCTGCAGGCCAAGACGGTCGAACTCCAGGAGCAGTCCGAGCGCTTGATCGCTTCCGAAGAAGAGCTGCGCGTGCAGGCCGAAGAGCTGCAGGCCTCGAACGAGGAGCTGCGCGAAAAGACCGACAGTCTCAACCGGCAGAAACATGTGCTGGAAGATCTTCAGGTGGAAACCGAGGAAAAGGCCCAGGAGCTGGCGCGCGCCAGCCAGTACAAATCGGAATTCCTGGCCAACATGTCGCACGAGCTGCGCACGCCGCTGAACAGCCTTTTGATCCTGTCGCGCAGCCTGTCGGACAACGACACCGGCAATCTGGACGAGGAGCAGATCGAATCGGCACGAATCATCCACGACTCCGGCACGAGCCTGCTGCACCTGATCAACGACATCCTCGACCTTTCCAAGATCGAGGCCGGCAAGATGGAGCTGATGATCGACGAGCTTCCGCTGGCCGACCTGCAGCACCGGCTGATGCGTACGTTCGCGCATGTGGCGGAAAAGAAGAGTCTCGGCTTCACCATCGTTATCGATCCGGACCTTCCGGCGATTCTGCGTACCGACGGCGCCAAGCTCGAACAGATCGCCAACAACCTGCTGAGCAATGCGTTCAAGTTCACCGCCAAGGGCAACGTTGCCGTGCGTATCGGACGTCCGGATGCGGAACTGGCTGTTCCGGAAGACCTGGTCGGACAGTCGGTGATCGCGATCAGCGTGACCGATTCGGGCATCGGTATTCCGGCCGACAAGTTTCAGCACATCTTCAACGCGTTCGAACAGGTCGATGCAAGTACCAGCCGGCAGTTTGGCGGCACCGGCCTCGGCCTGGCCATTTCGCGCAAGATGAGCGTGCTGATGGGCGGCGATATCCTGCTGCAAAGCGAAACCGGCCGCGGCAGCTGTTTCACCATACTGCTGCCGGAGACGCCGCCCGACCGCACCGACGACGCGATCGACCGTGCTCCGCGTACCGCTGCACCGCCCTTCGTGCGCAGCGGCACGGCGCATCAGCATCTACGGCCGGACAACATCGACGACGACCGCCGCGCGATCGAACCAGGACAGACGTGCATTCTGGTGATCGAGGACGATGCCGCCTTTACCCGCATCCTGATCGACATGATCCATCGCAAGGGCTATCGCGCACTGGCAGCCAGCAATGGCGAAGACGGCCTGCAGCTGGCCCGTGAGCATCATCCCACCGGCATTCTGCTGGACGTGATGCTGCCGATGATGGACGGCTGGACCGTGATGGACCGGCTCAAGGCCGATGCCGGCACGCGCGCGATTCCCGTGCATTTCATTTCCGCCACCGACGAAGCCCCGCGCGGGCTTGAGCTGGGCGCGGTCGGCTTTCTCACCAAGCCGGTAAGCCGCGAGTCGATCGGCGCGGCCTTCGAGAAGCTGCTGCACTTTGCCGAGGGTCACCAGCGCCATCTGCTGATCGTCGACGACGAGGCCGACTCGCGTAAGGCCGTTCGAACGATGCTACGAGCCGACAACGTGCTGATCGATGAAGCCGGCTCGGCCGAGGAAGCGCTGGAGAAAACCGCCGCCACGCGCTACGACTGTATCGTGCTGGATCTGGGCCTGCCCGGCATGTCCGGACTGCAGCTGCTCGAACACCTGTCCGGCTCGGCCGAGGGCGTGCCGCCGGTCGTGGTGTATTCCGGCCGCGATCTGAGCCGCGAGGAAAACCTGCTGCTGCGGCAATACACCGATTCGATCGTGATCAAGGGCGCTCGCTCGCCCGAGCGGTTGCTGGACGAGGTCAGCCTCTTCCTGCACAGCATCCAGCATGCGCCCCGGCATCTGGCGAACGGCGGCAACACGCTGGCCAGCGCCGAAATGACCGGCCGACGGGTACTGCTGGTGGACGACGACATGCGCAACCTGTTTGCGCTGTCCAAGGTGCTGCGCAGCTGGGGTCTGGCGGTTACGATGGCGCAGGACGGCCAGAAGGCGCTGAAGGCGCTGGCCGACGACGAGGCGCCGGAACTTGTACTGATGGATATCATGATGCCGGTGATGGACGGCTACGACACCATTCGGGCGATCCGCGCGCAAACGCAATTTACCCGCCTGCCGATCATTGCGCTGACCGCCAAGGCCATGCGCGGCGATCGCGAGAAATGCATCGAGGCCGGAGCCAGCGATTATCTTTCCAAACCGATCGACATCGACAAACTCGCCTCGATGATCCGCGTCTGGCTGCAGCGTTGAGCACGCATGTCGACACCGCTGCCTGATATCGAACTGGAACGGATCGAGGTGGATCTGTTCGTATCGGCGCTCAAACGCCGCTACGGCTTCGACTTCAGCCAGTACGCGCCGGCCTCGCTGACCCGGCGCGTGCGCCAGCTGATGCACGTGCATCACTGCGACAGCATCAGCGCGCTGACCGCGCGACTGCTGCACAAGGCGGATTTCGTCACCCAGGTGATCGAAGGGCTTTCGGTGCCGGTATCGGAGATGTTTCGCGATCCGCTGATGTTCCGCGCGCTGCGCGAACAGGTGCTGCCGCTGCTGGCCTCCTACCCGCGCATCAATGTGTGGCAGGCCGGCTGCGCCTATGGTCAGGAAGTCTATTCGCTGGCAATTCTGCTGGAAGAAGCCGGCCTTTACGAGCGCAGCCACATCTTCGCCACCGACTTCAATCCCGCGGCGCTCAAGCGCGCGCACGAAGGCATCTACCCGGCCAAGGATGCGCAGCTGTGGTCGCGCAACTACATCGAGGCGGGCGGCAGCCAGTCGCTTTCCAGCTACTACAGCGCACGCTACGACTTCATCCGCCTGCACGAACGTCTGCGCAAGAACATCACCTTCACCAATCACAACCTCGTAACCGACAAGGTGTTTTGCGAGGCGCATCTGGTGCTGTGCCGCAACGTGCTGATCTACTTTTCCAATCCGCTGCAAGATCGCACGCTCGCGCTGTTTCGCGACAGCCTGGTGCGTGGCGGCTACCTGTGTCTGGGACTGCGCGAAAGCCTCGATTTTGCTCCCGCCGCCGCGGATTTCACCGCCGTCGACGCCAGCCAGCGGCTCTACCGTCGAAAGCTGCAGGCCCCCTCCGGTGAGCACGATGCGTCCGCCTGAGGCGATCGCCATCGGATGCTCCCAGGGCAGCTTCCACGCGCTGCGCGTGATACTTGGCGGACTCGATCGACGACTGACGCAAACCCTGCTGATCTGCTGTCATACTTCGACCGACGTGTCGGGTCTGTGCGCATTGTTGGCCAGTCATTCAACGTTGCCGATTGTCGAGGCGCGCGAGCGACAGCAGGCCATCGGCGGCACCGTGCATGTGGCACCGGCAGGTTATCACCTGCTGCTGGAGAACGATCGCCACTTTGCCCTTTCCGTGGACGATCAGGTGCGCTATTCCCGGCCGTCGATCGACGTCATGTTCGATTCCGCGGCCGACGTCTATACCTGCGATCTGATCGGTGTGGTGCTTACTGGAGCGAACAGCGATGGCGCCGAGGGACTGGCGAGAATACGCCGGCGCGGTGGCGTGGCCGTGGTGCAGACGCCCGAGGGCGCCGAAGCCCCGGCGATGCCCCGAGCCGCGCTGGAACAAGCGGGGGCCGACTATTGCCTGCCGCTGGAAGAGATCGCTCCGCTGCTCAACCGCCTTTGTCTGGCCCAACCCTTGCGTTGAATCCGATGCCGCCAAAAATTCTCGTTGTAGACGATACCACCGCCAACCTGGTCGCCATGCGCCGACTGCTGGCGCGCTGCGGCGCAGAGATATTCGAGGCGAACAGCGGCAATGCGGCGCTCGCGCTTTGCCTGGATCATCAGTTCGCGCTGATCCTGCTCGACGTCAACATGCCGGACATGGACGGCTTCGAAGTCGCCGCCCTGCTCGGCGAAACCGAACAACTGCGCGAGACGCCGATCATTTTCGTCACCGCCGCCTATGCCGACGACCTTAGCCGACTGAAAGGCTATCGGTCCGGCGCGGTGGATTACGTGGCCAAACCGATCAACGACGTGATCCTGCAATCGAAGGTGCGCGTCTTTCTCGAACTGTATGCCGCGCGCGCCGAACTGGAGCAGGCGCTGACCTCGCTGTCCGAGCGCAACCAGCAGCTCACGGTGGAAATTGCCGAACGCAAACGCATCGAGGCCATGGTGCGCCATCAGGCCAGCCATGACACGCTCACCGGCCTGCCCAACCGCATGCTCTTCCACGATCGCCTGCGTGGCTCGATCCAGCGCGCGCAGCGCCAACGCGGCGGCTTTGCCCTGGCCTGCATCGATATCGACGGCTTTAAAAATGTGAACGACGAGCACGGCCACCCCGCCGGCGACGTGCTGCTGCAGGAAATCGCCGCGCGCCTGCAAAGGCAACTGCGCAGTAACGACACTGTCGCACGGCTCGGCGGCGACGAGTTCGCGCTGATTCTCGAGGACATCGATGACCCGCGGCTGGCCATGCAGTTGTGTCAGTCGCTCTGTGACGCACTGGCCGAGCCCTATGCGTTTTCGATCGGCGAAACCCAAATCACTGCACGTGTGGGCGCCAGCATCGGCGTGGCGCCCTATCTTCATACCGATCGGCAGAACGCCGACGAGCAGCTGATCCAGGCCGCCGACCGCGCCATGTACGAAGCCAAGCGCGCCGGAAAAAGCCGTTGCGTACTGGCCGGCCAGCCTGCGGCAGCCGCCTAAGCGGCGACGTCACGTTCAGCGCTGCTCGAAGACAACAAGCACAAAAAAGCGGCGGGCAGATTCACTGCCCGCCGCTTTTTGACCCTGACTAACGCCAGGTCCTCGCGTCTCAGCCTTCCGCACTTTCCGGCGTGCGCACTTCGGGCTTGCGTATCCATGCGTCGGCCTGCGCCTCGGCCTGACGATCGGCACGCGTCTTGAACGCACGCAGTTCGTCAGTGTGGAAATCGTCCACCGAGATGAACTCGTACAGGCTCTCGCGCACATGCTTGAGCAGCGCCGATTCGGTCGCCGTCAGCACGCCAGCCTTCTCCGCCTCGGCCAGCTGATCGACGTATTCCAGCGACTTGAACTGGCCACTCTTCTGCGCCTTGGCAAACTTGCGATCGACCGGCTCGGCCAGAATCACTTCAGGCAGCAGCGCGTTCAGACGGCCAACCACGTTATTGGGCGTCGGGGTGAGATAGACGTACTCCAGCAGGTGATCGCGCGCCTCGCTCGGCCCGGTGATCAAGGCGGCGACGCGGCGGCCCAGACGATCGGACGGCGGTACTTCGCGACGGCCGAACGGGAACACCAGGGCACGCAGCAGCCATGCCACGGGACGCACAGGGAAGTTGCGGATCGCGCCGTCCAGCGCGGTCTGCGTGCGCCACATGCACTCGTGGAACGCCCAGGCCAGCAACGGGCGATCGGATTCCGGACGACCGCTGTCCTCGTAATGCTTGAGCATGGCGCTGGCGATATAAATATTGCTCAGCACGTCGCCCAGACGGGCCGACAGCTTCTCCTTGAATTTCAGCTTGCCGCCCAGCACGCCCATGAAGACATCGGCGCACAGCGCCAGCGCAGCCGAGTAGCGGTCGAGCTTGCGGTAATAGCGACGGGTATAAGCGTCGCCGGCGCTTTCGCCCAGGCGCGACCCGGTCAGACCGAGCACCAAGCTGCGTACGGCATTGGACACGCCGAAGCCCAGGTGACTGAAAAGGAGGCGATCGAAGGTTTTCAGCTGTTCGCTGCGGTCGGCGATCGCCAGCGCCTGCATTTCCTTCAGTACGTAAGGGTGGCAGCGAATCGCGCCCTGACCGAAGATCATCAGGCTGCGCGTCATGATGTTGGCGCCTTCGACCGTGATGGCGATCGGCACGGCCTGGAACGAACGGCCGGCGTAATTCTTGGGCCCCATCTGCACGCCTTTGCCGCCGAGCACGTCCATGGTGTTGGCGGCGACCTCGCGGCCCCACTCGGTGGCATGGTATTTCGCGATGGCCGACGTGACCGCCGGCTTTTCGCCACGGTCCACCGCGGCCGCGGTCGACTTCGACAGCGCCGCCGTGGCGTAGGTCAGGCCGCCGATGCGCGCCAGCGCCTCTTCCACGCCCTCGAAGCGGGCGATCGACAAACCGAACTGCTTGCGGATGCGCGCATACGCGCCGGTAGCGGCCACCGCACCGCGAACGGCACCCGTGGCGCTGGACGGCAGCGAAATCGCGCGACCCACCGACAGGCATTCCACCAGCATGCGCCAGCCGTGACCGGCCATGTGCGGACCACCGATCAGCGTGGACATCGGCACGAACACGTCCTTGCCTTGCACCGGACCGTTCTGGAACGGCACGTTCAGCGGGAAATGACGGCGGCCGATCTGCAGGCCCGGAGTGGCACGCGGCAGCAGCGCCAGCGTGATGCCCAGGTCTTCCTTCTCACCGAGCAGGTGCTCGGGATCGTACATGCGGAAGGCCAGGCCGACCACGGTGGCGATCGGCGCCAGTGTGATGTAGTGCTTGTTGAACGTGAGCTTCAGACCGAGCGTCTCGACGCCGTCGACGGTCTGCTTGCAGACGATGCCGTAGTCGGGCAGCGATGTGGCATCGGAGCCGGCGTAGGGACCGGTCAATGCAAAGCACGGAATATCTTCGCCCACCGCGAGACGCGGCAGATAGTGGTTCTTCTGCTCGTCGCTGCCGTAATGCAGCAGCAGCTCGGCCGGCCCGAGGGAATTGGGCACAGCCACCGTCGAAGCCACGGTCGAGGAGATGGTCGACAGCTTCTGCAGCACCGCCGAATGCGCCAGCGCGGAAAACTGTAGACCGCCGTACGACTTCGGAATGATCATGCCGAAGAATTTGTTCTTCTTGATGAAGTCCCACACGTTCGGCGGCAGATCCGCCAGCTCGTGGGTGATCTGCCAGTCGTCGAGCATGCCGCAAAGCTCTTCCACCGGACCGTCCATGAACGCCTGCTCCTCTACGCTCAGCACCGGCTTGGGCTGCCTCATCAGCACGCTCCAATCGGGCTTGCCGGAGAACAGCTCGCCCTCGAACCCGATCGTGCCGGCTTCCAGCGCCGTCTGCTCGGTGTCGGAAAGCTTCGGCGTGACCTTGGCGAAGGTTTTCAGGATCGGCGCCGTGATGTTGCGGCGACGGAAGCTCACCATCAGCAGCGGTACCGCGATGGCCAGCTCGATGATCAGCAGGATCACCATGGTGCCGATGGCGCCCGAGAACAGCCCGACCACGAACGTCGCGGCCAACGTGGCGATCGCCCACGTGCGCAGGCTGGTACGGTGATATGCGCAGGCACCGGTAGCAATCAGCGCCGCCAGAATGGTCAGTAACACGGACATGTCAACACCTCATCACGGTTGAACAGCACCGGCGATTTGCCGGTTATCGGGTCGATCCAGCTTTTTCGTCGTTCAATGCACTTGCAGATTCGCTTTCGACTCGGCTGGACCGCACCGGGTCAAATCTTGCACAAACCGCGTCACTTCACGCGTGAAGGCATCATTGGCATCGCCCGCCACCATGTGCGTGGCCTGGGCGATTTCCACGTGCCGCGCGTGCGGTACCCGCAGCAGAAACTCGTTGACGGTATCGCTCGAGACTACGTCGCTGCGTGCGCCGGAAAGCAGCAATACCGGTACATCGATTTTCGACGTTGCCGCCAGCAGACGCGGCTGGTAGCGCTCGCTATCGTTCACCACGCCGGCGAGCAGGGCCGGATCCCAGTGCCAGCGAAGCCGGCCGTCGGTGCCCTGGCGCAACAGCGGTCGAAGCTGTTCCTCGGTCTTGCGCTCGCGACGCTGTGGCAGGTAACCGGCGATTTTGTCCGCCGCTTCGGCGTAATCGGCGAACCCTTCGGGGTGCGCCTTCATAAACCCAAGAATGCGTTCGACCCCGGCCGGCTCCCAGCGCGGTGTGATATCGACCAGCACCAGCGCGCGAAACGGCGACGGCCTGACTTCTCCAGCCACCAGCATGCCTATCAATCCGCCCATCGACGCGCCGACCAGTATCGGCGGCTCGGGCTGGGCCTTGCTGAGGCGGATCAAGTCATCGGCAAATTGCTCCATGCGGTACGCGCCGTCAGCTACCCGATCACTCTGCCCGTGGCCGCGGCAATCGAAAGTCACGCAGCGGCAGCCTTCCTTCGCCAAGGCCGATGCCGCGCCGTACCAGGCACCGCGGGTTTGCCCGAAGCCGTGGGAAAAAAGCAGCGCCGGCCGGCCATCCGGGTTATGCGTTTCCACCGCCAGCTCGAGATCAGCAACGGGGAAACGGCTCAACTCGACGGCGGTGGTATTCTGGGCAACCATACGGAAGAGTATGGGCTGACTCGGCAAGCGCCGTCAATACGCCGGCTTGCCGTACCCGCGGGGCCATTGACGCGGTTTTTTCGCCGTTTGCGCCGGCACCGCATTACAAACGCGGGACGTGTGGCTACCATGCTCGCATGAACGTCGCGATCAAACCCGAACGTACCCGCCTTTCCGCCGAGGATTGGGAGCTAGCCGCGCTGCACCTGATTGCCGAACAGGGCGTGGGCGCCCTGGCGGTCGAGGCGCTGGCGCGGCAGCTTGGTGTGACCAAGGGCAGCTTTTACTGGCACTTCCGCACGCGCGAAGCGCTGCTCAACGCCGCGCTGGAGCGCTGGGAGCAGTACGGCGAGCGCGAGGTGATCAACCAGATCGAGCAGATCGCGGACCCGCGCAAGCGTCTGCCGGAACTGTTTCGCCGCGTGGCGCACGAGCTGCAGCCCCATCGCGTTTACGCCGCCCTGCTCAAGGCGCTCGATCACCCGCAGGTGGTCCCGGTGATGGCGCGCGTATCGCAGCGGCGGATGGAGTTTCTCACCACCGCCTACAGCGAGGCCGGCCTGCCCTCGCCCGAAGCGCTCAACCGCGCCCGATTGACCTACGCCGCCTATGTCGGCTTTCTGCAGCTGAACTTCACGCTGGGCCTGCCGCGCATCAACCATGAAGAGTTCGACGCCTATGTCGAGCACATGATCGCCACGCTGATCCCAGCGTAATCCGCATCGCCCCATGCGGGCGGTGTATCGCCTGCGCTGAGTGCATTGTTGCGATACGCCTTGCAATGCCAATCTCTGCAAACTACCGTTTCCGCTCTGAATTCACGCAAGACCAGAGAGGGACACCGATGGCGAGCTCGCTCGAATCACTGCAGCAGTGGGTAAACGACGTGGCCGCACTGACCCGCCCCGAGCGGGTGCATTGGTGCGACGGTTCGGACGCCGAATATCGATCCCTGGTACAGCAAATGCTGCGGACCGGCGAGCTGATCGAGCTGAACCAGCGGACGCATCCCGGCTGTTATCTGCATCGATCCAGTCCGTCGGACGTGGCGCGTGTGGAGCACTTGACCTTCGTCTGCCACACCGACCGGCAGGACAGCGGACCGAACAATCACTGGATGGCGCCGGCCGACGCACACGCTAAGATGAACGCGCTGTTCGACGGCTGTATGGTCGGCCGCACGCTTTACGTGATTCCCTACTGCATGGGTCCGATCGATTCGCCGCTGGCGCGTTGCGGCGTGGAGATCACCGACAGCCCCTATGTCGTCGCCAACATGCGCATCATGACCCGCATGGGTGTCGCCGCGCAGGCGCGCATCGAGCGCGAGGGACACTTCGTCAAAGGCCTGCACTCCACGGGTGAACTCGATCCCGATCGCCGCTTCATCATGCACTTTCCCGAAGAGCTTTCGATCCAGTCGTACGGCTCCGGCTACGGCGGCAACGCGCTGCTGGGCAAGAAGTGCCACGCGCTGCGCATCGCCAGCAATCAGGCGCATACGGAAGGCTGGCTGGCCGAACACATGCTGATCGTCGGCATCGAAAATCCGCAGGGAGAAACGCACTACATCGCCGCCGCCTTTCCATCCGCCTGCGGAAAGACCAACCTCGCCATGTTGATTCCGCCGGAAGGCTATCGCCAGAACGGCTGGAAGGTCTGGACGATCGGGGACGATATTTGCTGGATGCGACCAGGCGACGATGGACGCCTATACGCCATCAACCCCGAGGCCGGTTTTTTCGGCGTGGCCCCGGGCACCAGCGACAGCAGCAATCCCAATGCGCTGGCCACCATTGCGCACGACACCATCTATACCAACGTGGCAGTAACGGCCGACAACCAGCCGTGGTGGGAAGGCCTGCCGGGTACCCCGGTCACCGACTGGCAGGGCCGCCCCTACGACCCTGCCAACGGCCCTGCAGCGCACCCGAATTCGCGTTTCACCGTCAGCGCCAAACAGTGCCCGACCTGGTCGGACAAAGCCGAGGCGCCGCAGGGCGTGCCGCTGAGTGCGATCGTGTTCGGCGGCCGTCGCCCCTCGCTGCTGCCGCTGGTGATGGAGGCTCGCGACTGGACGCATGGCGTGCTGATGGGCGCGGCGATGGGTTCGGAAACCACGGCGGCGGCGACCGGCGAGGTGGGCGTGCTTCGCCGCGATTCGATGGCGATGAAACCCTTCTGCGGCTATCACTACGGCGATTATTTTGCGCACTGGCTGTCGTTCCACCGGGCCGGTGCCAAGCTGCCGAAAGTTTTCCACGTGAACTGGTTCCGCAAAAGTACGGACGGCAAGTTCCTGTGGCCCGGCTTTGGCGACAACCTGCGCGTGTTGCAGTGGATGATCGATCGCGTCGAAGGCCGCGTTACCGGTGTCGAGACCGCTATCGGCACGCTGCCGCAGGTCGGCGAACTTCATCTGGACGGTCTGAAAATCGATAGCGCCAGTCTCGAAACACTGCTCGAGGTCGACAACGGCGCCTGGCGGGATGAACTCGCCGCAATCGGCGACTATCTCGATACGTTTGCGCCGCGCCTGCCCGACGCTCTGCGAGACGAGCAACAGCGTGTGGCACTCGCCCTGACCGCGGCAGTCGAACAGCCACGTCGAAAAGCGGCATCATCGTGAACATCTGAGTCCTGGGGCGCGGTCGGTGGACGTTTACGAGCTCACGCGGAAACTGCGCCAAGGCGAGAGAGCGCACAGTGCGGGGCACGCATCACGTGCAGCTCGATTCAAACCCTTCTGCGCCCGGATGCATCCAAGCTGGCAAGATGACCCTCGCCAGCCACGCCATTGGACTTTTCATGTCACCCGTCGCCACTGCGGTAGCCAACGACAGTGACGACGTTCGCGCAGCAGCAGGCGGTGACCGGCGCGCGTTCCAGCGGCTGTATCACCTGCATGTTGGCCGCGTGCATGGCGCGGTTTTTCGACTCGCCGGCTATGACCACGCCCGAGCGGAAGATCTGACCCAGGACGCTTTCGTGCGCGCCTGGCAGAAATTGCCGGATTTTCGCTACGAAAGCGCTTTCGGTACTTGGCTGTACCGGCTCGCCGTGAATGTCGCACTGATGGACATTCGCGCGCGCGGCGCAGATCCGGTGAGCATGGTCGACGACGAACACCTGCCCGATCCCGGTCAGACGCCGTTCTGCGCAGCCGAACGCGAGGAGTTGGAACGCGCCATCGCGCTGCTTCCGCCGCGAGCCCGCGCGGTACTAGTGCTGCACGATATCGAAGGCTGGCGACACGAAGATATCGGCAACGAGCTGGGCATGGCCGTGGGTACGTCCAAAGCACAACTGCACCGCGCTCGCGGTCTGCTACGCAAAATGCTGGGATCCGCTGATGCGGGAGAGTGATATGAACGAATTTGAATGGCGTCGACAAATGCGGGACCTGCGCCAGCCGCTGGCGCCGCGTCAGGATCTGTGGGCGTCGATCGACGCCGCGCTGGGCGACGCCGAATCCACCGCAGCCGGTGATGCGCCCACAGCGACAACGCCATCGGGAAGCCGACGGCGCTGGCTGATCGCCGCCAGCTTTGCCGCGTCGGTGGCGCTGGCCGGCGCCATTGGATGGCATGCCAGAAACGCAACCATGACAACGCCGGTCGCCAGCGCGCCTTCGGTGCAAAACTGGAAGCCCGCCGATCCCCGACTGGCGGGTGCGGCAACTCAGCTGAATGCGGCTCGCATGGAGCTGCAGCAGGCGATGCAACAGGCGCCCCATTCGTCGGCGCTGCAGCGTCTGCTTATCCAAACCGAGCGTCAACAAAGCCAGCTGCGTCAGCTGGCCAGCGACGCGGGTTGATCAACACCTGGACTAACTATGAAAACCGCACGCTACATTCCCCTGCTGCTATGCCTCTGCGTCGGTCGAGCATTGGCCGAAACGCCGATCAACCTGCACCATGAAGCCAGCCCCACCGTCCGCGTCAGCGTGAGCAACGTGGCAGGCGATGTGACGATCAGCGGCTGGGATCGCAATGAGGTGCAGGTCACCGGCCAACTCGGCGACGGCAGCAAGCCGCTGGCGATCACCGGCAGCAATGGCGATCTCTCGATAAAGGTCGAACCGCAGGGTGGCTCCGGCTGGCTCAACTGGAGCAGCGACAGCAGGATGTCGCCGAGTACGCTGGAACTGCATGTGCCCAAGGCCGCCGCGCTGGATGTCAATGTCGTCAGCGCAGCGGTGGTCCTCGATGGGCTGGACGGAGGCAGTATCCAGATCGACAGCGTCAGCGGCCGGGCGCGCATCAGCGCACGCACGCCGTCGCTCAAGGTGAACAGCGTCAGCGGCAATATCGAGTTGAGTGGTCATGCCGACACGGCCGGGCTGCAGACGGTCAGCGGCGACATCCTTGCACCGACACTCGGCAACGAGGCGAAACTGGAGACCATTTCCGGTCATATCCAGGCCAGCGGCGGCCCCTGGAAAAAATTCACATTGAGCACGGTATCTGGCGATGTCCAGTTGTCCGGCGGCATCGCTCCCGACGGCAGCCTCGGCATCGACAGCATGAGCGGCGATGTGCTGCTGCAACTACCCGCGACGGTCGCCGGTTCGCTGCATGCCAGCAGCTTCAGCGGCGATCTGCGCAGCGATTTCGGCACGCCGGAGAAAGCCGAGCACGGACCCGGCAGTAGCCTGGACGTGCATCTGGGCAGCGACGGCGGCAAGATCAATGTCGAAACGTTCAGCGGCGATCTGCGCATCCGAAAGAATTGATGCCGGTCGCGTCGGCCCGATTCGTTCCCCTTCAACACCAACGAAAACGCCGTCGCATAGGCGACGGCGTCATCGAGATCACCAAGTCACATCGGCTGGCTGCCGGACGATCAGAGATCCTGGTGGTATTGCACATAGGGCGTGCGCGACTGATCCGGTTCGGGGCCTACCGGAGTATTCGTCGACGTGCCGGACGACCAGAGGTTTTGCGCGCCCACGCTCAGCTGGCCGCGCCACGGCAATCGCCAGGTGACGCCCAGATCGATACTGTTCCAGCGACGGTCAGGGGCGATATTGCCACCGGGAACACCGACCTGAGGCTCCATCGTACGGCCGATCAGCATGCCGCTCAGCGAACCGTGATCCACGCCGAAGCTCAACGCTTTCTGATCCAGCGTATTCACCCCCAGCAGGTTACCCGGCAGCAGATGGATGCGGCCTACGCTGGCACCCAGATCGATGCCGCTGGTACTGCCCAACGCCAGGCGACCGCGCGCGTTGACCTGAGAGCTGCTGTCGAAGCTCGATAGGCCATCCACGCCCGCTGCCGCACTAGGAAGTATGCGTGGCAAGGTCGCGCTGCTGTCCTGCGTGCTGTTGGCGCCCACGCTGAGGCCCAGACTGTAACGGCCGGCGTTGTAGGTAGCCCCGACTTCGCTGCCGATGATACGGATTGGCTGGTTGACCCAGGTCCGCTGACTGACTTCGGCGTTGGCCTGAAGATTGGGCGCCAGGCCATATTGCAGACCGGTCGAGTTGACGCTGGCCGCATCGACCACGTGAAACGACAACAGGGTGCTGCTGCGCAGCGCATCGGCGCCGCTTGCCTGGTCGGCCTTCAGAGCGAGCAAATGCCCGTTGGAACCCAGCCACAGCGGGACCGATACGCCAGCGCCCACCGGAGCCATCTGCGCCGGCTGCTGTGAAAGCAACTGCTGGGCCGTCGCGTCGTCGCCGACCGCAGACTGCCCGGCCGCGGCGAGCGGCAGCAGAAGCATCAGCAGGGGCGAATAAAGTCGGCGCATCGGCTTGTCTGGGCAACGTTTCCGAATGAATGTCTTGAGTGGTCAGTATAACTCAACTTTACAAATAACTAACACCGTTGATCAGGCCAAACATTCCCCACCAGCTCAAGAAAAAGCAGTTTCAGGCCCCTGAAGGACCTTGGAAGGTTATGAGTGTTCCCCGTGCGTCAACAATGCTGGCTACCAAGCCAACTTACGCGATATAAGCTTACACAAGAAAATAACGTACCGATACCTCGATCCACAAGCGCGGCCCGGAAGCGATCACGTCGCATGAGCGTCACACCCACGACCCGCCCGTCCCTGCCATTTTTAGTGGTGCGGGATCTTGCGTCCCTGCGTTACGCGGTCGAAAAGCTGTTCGACGCGGTCGACGCGGCCGGCGTGATGGAGATCTGCGAGCGGATGATGCTCAGCCTGGGCGTCGAGGGACGGCTACGCTGGCGGCCGAAGGACGAGCAAGCGGCTGCGGAAACTCAGCTCGACCTGGCGCAAGACCCGCAAGGCGACCGCGTCATGACGCTGGAATGGGACGGCAGGCCACTGCTGGACGGCGTGCGGGAACAGCTGGCATGGCTGGGTCGACTGGGCAATACACGCCTGCGCCAGCTGGCCGAAACCAGCCGTTTGTACGAGGCCATTTCTCGGCTCGCACTGGCCGAACGATTGCAGCGGGCGCTGTACGCCATTGCCGAGCAGGCCGGCGCCGAGCACGACATGCCGGAAATGATGCGCTCGCTGCACGCGATCGTCAGCAGCCTGATGTATGCCGAGAACTTTTACATCGTGCTGCACGACGCCACGAGCGACACCATACGGTTCCCCTACTACGTCGACACGGTCGATACCGATCCGCCGCCGCCCGATCAGGACATGCCGCTGCAGGAGGTGCTGCACAGCCTGACCTGGAATCTGCTGCAGGAGGGTCGCCCGATGATGGGCTCGACTGAGGAGCTGGAGCGACAGTTCGGCGAACGATTCGTGCTGGTGGGCCCCCGCTGCGAGCATTGGCTGGGCGTACCGCTGCTGCGCGCGGGGCGCGTCGTCGGCGGCATCGTGGTGCAGAGCTATCGCGCGGATACGCATTATTCGCGGCACGACCTGGAGCTGCTGAACTATGTGGCACAGCACGTACAGACCGCGCTGGAGCGGCGCGAGGCGCATCTGGAGCTGGGCCGGAGGGTGACCGATCGCACGGCAGCGCTGCGCGAAGCCAACCGCGTGCTGCGTCAGCAGGTGCTGCAGCGCCAGCGCGGTGAACGTCTGCAGGCCGCGCTGTTCCGTATTGCCGAACTGGCCAATACCCCGATCAGTCTGGACAATTTCTACGCCGCCGTACATCAGGCCATCAGCGGCCTGCTCTACGCGCGTAATTTCTATATCGCGCTGGTCGATGAGGAAACCAACGAGCTGACCTTTCCCTATTCGGTCGATGAAGTCGACAACGTGCGGCCATCGCGCGCGCACGGCCGCGGCGCCACCGAATATGTGCTGCGCCGCGGGCGGCCGCTCCTGGCATTCCCTACCGACATCGATCGGCTGGTCGAGGCCGGTGAAATCGCCCACTTCGGCACGCGCTCGGTCTGCTGGCTTGGCGTGCCGCTGGTCTGGGGCGACAAAGTGATGGGCGTGCTCGCGCTGCAAAGCTATTCGCTCGAACACAACTATCACGAGCGCGACCAGGAACTGCTGACCTTCGTCAGCTACCACATCGCCAACGCGCTGCAGCGGCGCTACGCCGATTCATCGCTGAAACAGGCGTATGCGGGGCTGGAGCGACGCGTCACCGAACGCACCCGCGCGCTGGCGCTGGCCAATCGCGATTTACGCGAACAAATCGCCGAGCGCGAGCGCGTCGAGCGGCGGCTGAAGTACGAAACCCTGCATGATTCGCTCACTGGCCTGCCCAATCGCACCCTGCTGCTACAGCGGCTGGAACAGGCGATGCAGCGCTATACCGCCAATCCGGCCGAACAGTTCGCCGTACTCTTTATCGATCTGGATCGCTTCAAGGTGATCAACGATTCGGTCGGTCACCTGGTCGGCGACGATCTGCTGTTCCAGGTCGGCGGCCGCATCCGCGCCTGCCTGAAAACCCGCGATGTGGTCGCCCGCCTCGGCGGCGATGAGTTTGCCGTGCTGCTCGAGGGCATCGCCGACACCAGCAAGGCGATGGTCGTCGCCGAGCGCATCATCGTCGAACTGCAGACGCCGTTCCGGCTGGGGACCAAGGAAATCTTCACCTCGGCCTCGATCGGCATCACCCTTTCCAGCCCGCACTACAAGCAGCCCGAAGAGCTGCTGCGTGACGCCGATGCAGCGATGTACAACGCCAAGGACGGCGGCCGCCATCGCGCCGCGATGTTCGACGAGCGGCTGCGACGCCAGGCGCTGTCGCTGCTGGACATGGAGAGCGATCTTCGCCATGCGCTCAGCCGTAACGAATTCGTGCCGTTCTACCAGCCGATCGTGGAACTGGCCGATGGCCGGGTCGCCGGCTACGAGGCGCTGCTGCGCTGGCACCATCCGCAGCGCGGCCTGCTGCTGCCGCAGGACTTTTTGCTGATTGCCGAAGACTGCGGCTGCGCCGAGGCGATCGACTGGCATATCTTCGAGCAGGTATGCAAACAGGGCATGAAGCTGATCGGTGCCGATGGTTTCATCAGCATCAACGTCTCGGGCCGGCACTTCCGCTCACCGGACCTGGATCAAAAGCTGCTTGCGCTGTTCGATCGTTACGCCGTACCCACGCACTGCATTCGTATCGAGGTCACCGAGCGTGCGCTGCTGGAAAATCCGAACCAAGTGAAGCAGATGCTGCAGAACCTGCGCAGCCACGGCGTCGGCATTGCACTGGATGATTTCGGCACCGGTTACTCGTCGTTGAGCTATCTGCACCAATATCCGTTCGAGACGCTGAAGATCGATCGATCCTTCATCACCGAACTGCCGGCGGACGATCAGGAAACTCAGGGCCTCGCCCTGGTTCGCGCAATCCAGGTGCTGGCCGATTCGCTGCAGATGAAGGTGATCGCCGAAGGCATCGAGGAAGAATCGCAGCGACAGGCGTTGATGAAAGTCGGCTGCCGCTATGGCCAGGGCTTTCTGTTCGCCGCCGCTCAGGCCGCCGAAACGTGGCTTGGCTCGGTCACGCCGCCGCGACCGAATTGATCGGTCGATCGACGGCGCTGCGAAAGGCACGCGGCCAGCGCCGCTCGACGTCAAGCCAACCCGATGGCTATTGCGCCGTATCCGGGGTACTCAACACGGGGCTCTCGCTGAGCAGGTGCTCGGCGTCGATACGATCGAACAGGTAGCGCTGCGCGCAGAACTCGCAGATCACTTCGATCTCGCCATCGCGCGCTTCCAGCGCGGCCTCCACCTCCTCGCGGCCCAGCGAACGCAGCATCGCCGTGACACGCTCCCGACTGCAGCTGCAGCCGAAGGCGAGAGGGCGCGATTCAAACAGTCGAACCGACTCTTCGTGATACAGCCGATACAGCAGCTGCGCGGGCGCCGTGGCGAGCAGTTCTTCCGTGCCCAACGTAGCGGTGAGCTGGACCACGCGATTCCACGCGTCCGCGTCGTGAGACGCGTCGCGGCCGCCTTCATCGGGAACCTTTTGCAGCATCAGGCCGACGGCATAGTCGCCGCTGGTGGCCAGCACGATCCGCGCCGGCAGTTGTTCGGATTGAACGAAGTAATTTTCCAACGCGTCGGCCAAGCTCGCGTGCTGCAGATCCACTAGGCCCTGATAGCGCTGGCCGCGCTCCACATTGCCGATGGTGATCGCCATGATGGCTTCGGGCAGCGCCTGCAGCTGCAGCGGCTCGGGCAGCGGATCGTTCCAGCGAGCGAGGCCGCGCAGGCTGCCCTGGTCATTGCATTCGGCAAACAGCAGGCGAAGCGCACCGGTGCTTTTCAACTCGATCGACAGCGCGCCATCGAGCTTGATGTTGCCGGTAAGCAGCGCGCTGGCGGCCAGCGCTTCACCCAGCACCGCGTGTAGCGCCGGCGGATACTGCGCACGGCCGGCCACCTCGCGCCATGCCGGGCCCAATCGGACCAGCGCGCCGCGAATGCCTGCGTGCTCCAACAGAAACCGGTAAAGAACATCGTCGACTGGCAGCTTTTCCAAAACGGTGGTCCTCGTGAGATCGAAGTATCGGGGCTGCGCGAGCCGCACCGACAACTCTTTCAAATGGGGGCGCGGACGCTGGGGAACAACGCCGTTATACTCGTTGGACTTCCGATAGCGTGTCGCCCATGTCCGAGTTTTCCCGACGATCTCCGCTGCGTCGCCTGCTGCGCCTCCTGGCGATCGTCGCACTGGCCTGGTTCGGTGTGACGTGGCTGATGGTGCTGATGCTGCGCTTTATACCGCCGTGGACATCGGCCGTGATGGTGGAACGCCAGATCGGCGCATGGGTGCATCACGAGCCGAATTTTCATCTGCGCCATCGCTGGGTGCCGTGGAGCCAGATATCGCCATGGGTTCCGCTGGCGATGGTGGCTAGCGAGGATCAGAAGTTTCCCTACCACCACGGCTTCGATTTCGACTCGATCCACAGCGCCATCGACGAGGCCGACGACGGTGGCCGACTGCGCGGCGCCAGCACGATCAGCCAGCAGACGGCAAAAAATCTGTTCCTTTGGAACGGGCGCAGTTTTGTGCGCAAGGGGCTTGAGGCGTATTTCACCGTGCTGATCGAAATGACCTGGCCCAAACAGCGCATTCTGGAGGTGTACGCCAACATCGCCGAGCTGGGCGACGGGGTTTATGGCGTCGGCGCCGCCAGCGACGCGTTTTTTCATACGGTGCCTGCGCGGCTCGGCCCGTCGCAAGCCGCGCGCCTGGCGGCCGTGCTGCCCAGCCCGCGGCGCCTGCATGCCGACCAGCCCAGCGCGTACGTGCTGCGCCGCGCCGGCTGGATCGAACAGCAGATGAGCCAGCTCGGCGGACCAGGCTATATCGAAGGCAACGCGCCGCCACACGCTAAGCGCTGAGCGTCTCCTCAACCTATTCGCCTGATCGACGCTACTTGGTTAGCATGGCGCATCCCTTCCCCGGCGCCTGCCATGCCGCAACTCACCGTTGTTGTTCCCGCGTACAACGAATCGGATGTGCTGACGACTTTTCATCAGCGCCTGAGCAAGGTGCTGGACGGTCTCGCTCTGGATTGCGACGTGCTCTACGTGGATGACGGCAGCAAGGACGACACCTGGTCCATCATCGAGCGCCTGGTCGCGAGCGATCCACGCGCCGGCGCGCTCAAGCTCTCGCGTAATTTCGGCAAGGAGGCGGCAATGACGGCCGGCCTCGACCACGTGACGGCCGATGCCGCTGTGGTGATCGACTCCGACCTGCAGGACCCGCCCGAGCTCATTCCGGCCTTGGTGGAACAGTGGCGCGCCGGCTTTGACGTCGTCTACGCGACGCGCAGCGCGCGCGCTGGCGAAACACGCTTCAAGCGATTCACTGCAGCGGCGTTCTATCGCAGCATGAACAAGCTATCGGATACCGCGATACCTCGAGACACCGGCGACTTCCGCCTGCTGTCGCGACGCGCCCTCGATGCGCTGGCCCAGATGCGCGAACGCCAACGTTTCATGAAAGGGCTTTTCAGCTGGATCGGCTACAAGCAGACCGCCGTGCGTTACCTGCGCGACCCTCGCCAGGCCGGTATCACCAAGTGGAATTACTGGCGGCTGGCGCAACTGGCGATCGAGGGCATCACCTCGTTTTCCACCGCACCGCTGCGGCTGGCCACCTGGGTCGGCGTCGCGTCCGCCGGCTTTGCCTTCGTCTACGGTTTCTTCGTGCTGATCCGCGCGCTGTTCTACGGCGATGTGGTGCGCGGCTACCCTACGCTGATACTGGTCATTCTGTTCCTCGGCGGTGTGCAGCTGCTGGCGCTTGGCGTGATCGGCGAATACCTGGGACGCAACTACGCCGAGAGCAAGCGGCGCCCGCTGTATTTCATCGAAGAACACCGGCCGCCGCGACAGTCGAGCTGAACCACCGCGATGAACGGCAAGCGCGCACTTTCAACCGGCTTCGGCAGGTCACTACCGCCCGTCATGGCGCCGCAGTAGACTCGCTGAACTCGGCCCGTCCGGGCCTGCAGGAGACCCCGTCATGCACCAGGTCCGACATCTGCTCGAAAGCAAGGACAGCACGATTTTCACCATTGCGCCGGACGCCCCGGTGCTCGACGCGATCAAGCAAATGGCCGAGCACCGCGTGGGCGCGCTGCTGGTGATGCGGGGCGAGCATCTGCTGGGCATCGTGTCGGAACGCGATTACGCGCGTAAAGTGATCCTGCAGGGGCGTTCGTCGGCCGCCACGGCCGTCTCCGACATCATGCACAGCGAACCGCTTACGGTAAGTCTGGATACCGACGTATTCGACTGCATGCGCCTATGCACCGACAGCCGCGTTCGCCATTTGCCCGTGGTCAAGGACGGTGCTGTGGTCGGCGTGATTTCGATCGGCGATCTGGTAAAGGCGGTCATCGACGCGCAGGCCGAGCAGATCGAACACCTGCAGCGCTACATCACCAGCTGAAGATCGGGTTTATTCATCGATGTGCTTTGCTTTCGTCACCTGCTGAGGCGTCTCCGGCGCCAGATCGGCGGACCATCCTGCGCGCCGCGCAACGACAGTGGCGATAGCCGCAACGCCGGTGCCAACCACAGCGAGCCCTGCCACACCCAAACCGAACGCATGCAGGCCATTCACGCCGCTGGTGACCAGCACATCGCCCAGGCGCCAGACGGCCGTCTCGACGAAGTTCTTGCCCTTGTAGCGCGTTTCGCGCGGCACCCGGGTGTACAGTGAATCGACCGCCGGCTTGGTCATGCCATAGGCAAAGCCACGTGTGGTGACAATCATTACCGCCAGCACGGATACACCGTAGCCGAACAGCACGACACCGCCGCCACCGACCCACGCCACGCCGGCGAGCAATGCCACATTGACCAGCGACGCCAGCACCAACCCCCAGCCGGCGCCACGCCGAATCAGCAGCCATGGCGTCAGCGTCAGCTGCAGCAGCGCACCGAGCAGATTGGTGTAGAGATCCAGATCGTTGTAGAACGACGTACGCGCGACATTGCCGACGATATGCGCCTTGGCGTAGTCGGCCACCAGCGCATAGGCAAGCGTGCCGATGCCGTCACCGAACAGCATCAGCAGCGCCATGTAACGCAGGAACGGCCTCGTCCACAGTTCGCGCACGCCGGCCCAGAGCGAACCGCCCACCGCCTCGTCACCATGGCTGCCCGGCTGGCGATCGTGCTGCGCGGAAATCGTCAACAGAATGACCAGCGCCAGCCCCAGCGCGACAGCCGACACCACCAGCAGCGGCGCCACGCCGATCCACACCACCAGAAATTTGGTGATCAGCGGACCGAAGATCGCGCCCGCCATGCCGCCCAGCGCAATCAGTGAAAAGACCTTGCGCGCGCGCAGGCTGGAAAAGATGTCGGCCATGAAGCTCCAGAACAGCGACACCACAAACAGATTGAACACGCTGACCCACACGAAAAAGGCGACACCGAGCTGACGCGCTCCGATGCGATCCTGCGCCATGAAGGCCGGCGCGAAGGCGAGCAGCGACAGGATGAAAAAGCTGTAGCTCCAACCCAGCAGCTGCCTTCGCGGATAACGAGCAACCAGCAGACCGAAGGCGGGCGTGAACAGCAGCATCACGGCAAACACCACGCCATAGAAAAGCGGGAGCGACGGTGAGCCCACCGCACCGCTGAGTTGATCGCGCACGGGTCGCACGATGTAGTACGACGTCATCACGAAGAAAAACGCCACTGCCGACAGCATCGGTGCGGCGGATTGACCCGCGTCAGGTTTGCCCACAACAGCGTCACGAAATGAGTTCACGGGCTTATCCAGGGCGTTCGCAAAAAGACTAGCACGCGCAGATCGCGCTCCAACGGATATGCGTGAAGGTAGATAGACAAAGCAACGCAAAAACACGCTTGTCGACGCCGCTGTTTCTTTCGGGACGATTGACGCACGTTGGCCAGATGCCGGACGCGCGTGTCGGCTTCGGTGTGGCGATGGCGACGAACCAAGGCCGGCTCTTTATGTCAAAGCTCAAGGCAGAGCGCGCGCGCTCCGAAACAAGGGCGTCCACACAGGGTTCGGCGCCGCGTTACATCGACGCCTTTGCCGGCTAACGCAAAAAACCGTCCTATCCGTTGTGGACTGACATCCAGTGCTAGACAATCAAAGAAATAAGAAGTCGATTCCGACGCCCATACGCGTCATATCATCCAATCGCGGACCGCTCGTTCGCCGCATGAAACCAAAAAAACCATGCCTTTGAAAAAGTGTTTTTTGCTGATCGCGAGCATAGGCGCATTGGCGAGCCCCGCGGTGATCGCCCAGCCTGCCGTCACCGCGCCGCCGAAAGTCGCCACTGGTGCAGCGGTCGAGCAGAACCTGCCGGCTGCACGTATCAAAGACACGCTGGCCGACTATCAACGCTGGCTCGATCGGCTCGCCGACAGTGACGCCGTGGCTGGCCTGGCGACCGCGGTGGTGATCGACGACAAGGTCGTACTGGAACGCACCGTCGGCTACGCCGACGTGTCGACGCAAAAGCCGATCACACCCGACACCGTATTTCGACTCGCCTCGCTGTCCAAAGCGTTTGCCACCGCGCTGACCGGCCTGCTGGTCCAGGACGGCAAGCTGAGCTGGGATACCAAGCTGGTCGATGTGCTGCCGTACTTCAAGCTCAAGGACGCGCAGGCGAGCGCGCAAGCGACGGTGAGCGACATCCTCGGCCAGCGCCTCGGGCTGCCGCGCAACACCTACGACAGCATGCTCGAAGGCGAGGTGTCCTACGAAGAGCTCGTGCGCAAGCTCGATGAAGTGGACATGGCCTGTGGCGTGGGCCAGTGCTACGGCTATCAGAACGTGGCCTTCGGCATGATCGGCGACATCGTGCTGGCGCGCACCGGCGACTTTTTCTATCGCCTGGTCGACAAGCGCATCTTTTATCCGCTGGGCATGACCACGGCGAGCTACGGCCTGGCTGCGCTGGAATCCAGCCCGAGCTGGGCACGGCCGCACCGACCCTCGGCAAACGGCTGGATCCCGTTCGAGCCCACGGAAACCTATTACCGCGTCGCGCCAGCGGCCGGCGTCAACGCCAGCCTGCACGATATGGAAAAGTGGTTGGCCGCGCAGATGGGCGCACGTCCGGACGTCCTTCCCCAATCCCTGCTCGATGTGCTGCACACACCCGGCGTGGTCACACCGACCGAACTGGGCGCCACACCCTGGCGCAGCGCGCGACTGAAATCCGCGTACTACGCGCTGGGCTGGCGTGTCTACAATTACGGCGGCGAAACGCTGATCTATCACGCCGGCGCCGTGGCCGGCTATCGCACCATGATCGGCTTCTTTCCGAAGTACCGCGCCGGCGTGGTGACCCTGTGGAACTCGACCGGGCCAGTGCCCAGCGGACTCATGCCCATGGTGTTCGACAACCTGCTGGGGCTGCCGCACGTCGATTGGGCGGGCATCGAGAGCGCCACCGCGCCAGGGGCTGCAACAAAGAAAAGCGGCAAGCCCCGCAAAACTCGAAAGCCGCATTGATTCCGCAGCAAATACCAAAAAGAACGGCGCATCTCTGCACCGTTCTTTCGCACGCTGAATCTTCGATCAGAGGTTGAACTCGATTCTTTGCTCCCGCGTACTGGCGACAGGCTCTCCGTTTTTCATCGCCGGAGTAAAACGATAACGCGTCACCGCATCGATGGCGGCACGATCGAATAAGTGCCTGGGCTGAGAGTTCGTAACGTGGACGTCACTGGTGCGGCCATTGGGATCGATGGTGAATGCCACCACGGCCCAGCCGGCCTGGTGAGCGCGCAATGCGCTCGGCGGATACACGGGCTCGGCACCCTTCACCAGAACCGCCTCACTGGTTTTCCCGATAGCGCCAGCCGCGGCGCGCTCGCTCTGGCCGGCAGCCGTCGGCGCTGCCACTACGGCCTGCTGCTGGGCCGGTTGCGTCGCCGCACTAGCCTGGCGCGTCCTCAGCTGCGCCGTTTCGGCGGCCTGAACTTTCTGCTGCTCAGCCAGCTTGTCCGCTTCGGCCTTTTCTGTGGCGGCCCTCTGCGCCGCCAGCTGCTGCGCCTTCTGCTGATCGATCGCCTGCTGCTCTTGCTTGTCCTGCAGCTTGCGCTGAGCGTCGAGCTTGGAACGCAGGATGGTCAAAGTGAAGTTGGCCGGGTCGGCCTTGGCCAACAGATCGATCTGACGTTGGGATTCGTTGAAGTCGCGGGCGTTGATCACCTGCTCCGCGGATGTCGCCGCATACGGGAACGTTTCACGCAACGCATCGGCCGCCACCTGATTGCCCGGTTGCTTGGCCAATACGCGTAGATAGAATTCGAACGCGTTGTTTCCCGCTGGCGCGAGATAGCGCTGTTCGTTGATGGCCCGGCGCGCTTCATCGAGCAGCTGGTTGACGTCCATGGATGCCACATTCGCCGGTGGCGTCGGGGCTGCTCCAGGCGACGGCGCGATCAGTGCGGACGGGCGGCCTCCGGCGTCCTCCGCCATCATCTCCTGATGCGGCTTGATGATCAGAAACCACGCGCCGATCACCAGTACGGCGAGTACAACAATGACGGCAACAACCAGGGGCTTCGCAGCCCCGCGCGCACGACGACGCGTATCGAGTGAGTATCGGGTATCCATGGTCTCTCGCTTGGGTATCGAATAGATACCCGCGCTTTTCCCCCTGTAGGAGCGACCAGTCCCCTGACGGGTCGCGGCGCGGATGTGTGAAAGGTAACCCCAATGAGGCAGCACGGCAAATAGCGAGTGCTCTCAGCGTAAGGCCGAAGCGGCCGCGCCAAACCACCCAAGACGATTCGCCTTACGCCGCCACCGCGTGGTTCCCGCGATCGCATGGAACCTGTCAGCCCCCCCAACAGGGGTCGCTGGATGTTTCAGACTCCTGAAACGAAGCGTCCCGGCAAGCCGGGACGAATCTTTTCGAAGTGCTTTCCCCGCGCTGGGCACCGCGGGGAAAGAAGTATCGATGACCTAGTTTTATTGGTGTACGTGTTGCCTTGCTTACTTCTTGGAGGTCTTGGTGGCCTTGACCACCTTGGCCGGTGCAGCTTTCTTCACGGCTTTCTTGGCAGCCGGCTTCTTGGCGGCAACCTTCTTCGCTGCCGGCTTCTTGGCAGCAACCTTCTTTACCGCCTTCTTCACAGCCTTCTTGGCGGCGACTTTCTTCACGGCGGCTTTCTTGGTGGCGGTCTTTTTGACGGCAACCTTCTTTACGGTGGATTTTTTGGCAGCCTTTTTGGCGGCCGGTTTCTTTGCGGTGGTTTTTTTGGCAGTGGCCATAGTTCGTCTCAGCTCCTCATCAGTTGGCAGTGGTTGCCCAGTAAAAGCGTGCAGGAACGCCTCAACCAACAAGTCGCTGTTGGTAGCGTGCCGAAGGTTGTTCACTTGACGGTGTGTACGCAAATCGGAAAGCCGCCGCAAAACATGCAGCGGAATCGAGACGGTGATCTTGCGTACCGCGTTTGCCTTTTCACCGTGCTCGACATACGGCTTAATGAATTTTGCTGTTGCCATAACGCACATTCCCCGTGATCTGTTGCGAAAGCTATCCCTGAAGATTTCAGCTGTCAATTGATTTTAGCCATGAAATCAATCCACTTCACCCCCTTTGTAGCCCCCTCAAACCCCGGCACACCAACGCTTCCGGAGGCATAGACAAATATTCCTATGGACGTCCAGACGTCCATACAATGTTTTCATTCAAATACGCGAAGACATCAAAAACCCTTGTTTCAAAGGGTTTTAATACAAAACTTCTCTTTCCGGATCAAAATCAAGGTATTTCAATGCCTTGAAAATAGCGCGCAAATTTTTCCATCCGATCGCCGCCGCGGACATGAACGGGACGCCACTGGCATGACGAAAATATATTTTTGTCGAGCCAGAATTTTTCGTTTCTGAAGGCCGACGCTTCGCTCGAAGCGGACGCGAAGGAGCCTGCCGATCGTCCGCGGGTGAACCCGTCGAAGAGAAATCTTCGCGCCGATCGGCGATGTTTTTGCCGTCGCGATGTGTCATCTGGAGATGGAATCGACGAGCCGTCCATCGCATGCGTGAGTGTGAAAATTTTTCGGCTCGACACCTTCTTCCTATCGACCAGCCCACTGTCCGTCGCAGCCGCTCGATAGCTTCGTTTTGCGTGATCGAGAAATCGAGTGTTCGAAAAGATCAACGGCCGCAAAGGCGGCCGTTGATCTTTGACGCGAAAGCGAAGATTCAGTGATCTTCGTTCTCGACCAGCTCTTCGTATTCGTTGGCATCGAGCAGCTCGTCGAGCTCGGCGCGGTCGCTGGGTCGGACCAGGAATATCCAGCCGTCGCCGTAGGCGTCTTCGTTGATGGTCTCCGGCTTGTCGCTGAGGATCTCGTTGACCTCGACCACTTCACCGGAGATCGGCGAATAGATGTCCGATGCCGCCTTCACCGACTCGACCACGGCAGCGCCGGTACCCGCCTTGATGTCGGCACCGACTTCCGGCAGCTCGACATACACCAGATCGCCAAGTTGGCTCTGGGCATGGTCGGAGATACCCACGCGAACCAGGCCGTCGTCTTCGACGCGGGCCCATTCGTGGGACTTGAGAAATTTCAGATCGCCGGGAATCTCACTCATGATCGGGTCCAGTGGTTGGGTAGCAGGGGGATGGGTGGATTCTAGCCGCATACGGCGCAGCGCAAAACGTCCGGCGACTGAACCAGCCCGGGCGTGGATTTCAGATACCTTCGCAAGGCTTGCCGTCGCGCACGAAGGGATATTTCACCAGACGCACCGGCACCTCGCGGCCGCGGATATCCACGCGGATGTCGCCGGGATCACCGGCGGGAATGCGCGCGAACGCCACCGCCTTGTTGAGCGTCGGGGCAAAGCTGCCGGAAAGAATCTCGCCCTCGCCCTGGGCCGTGAGCACCTTCTGACCGTGCCGCAGCACGCCCTTGTCGTCGAGCACCAGGCCGACCATCGCGCGCGGAACCCCTGCGGCTTTTTGCGCCTCGAGCGCGGCCCGCCCGATGAAGTCGCGTCCTTCGTCCAGCGCCACCGTCCAGGCGAGATTGGCCTCCCACGGCAAGACGTCCTCATCCATATCCTGACCGTAGAGGTTCATGCCGGCCTCCAGTCGCAGCGTATCGCGCGCGCCGAGCCCGGCGGGAACGACGCCGGCCTTGGCCAGCGCCTCCCACAACGCGATGGCGTGTTCTTCCGGCACGATGATCTCGAAACCGTCCTCGCCGGTGTAGCCCGTGCGGGCGACGAAGAGCGGCATACCGCGAGGCCCCTGTGCGGCGGCAGCGGAAAACTTGCCGAGCTTCTCGATACGCAAACGATCCGCCTCGTGCAGCAAACCGATCACCTTGGCACGCGCGTTCGGACCCTGCACCGCAATCATCGCGAACTCGGGGCGTTCCTTCACCTCCACGTCGAAAGCGCGCGCCTGCCGCTCGATCCAGGCAATATCCTTGGCGCGCGTTGCGGCGTTCACTACCAGACGAAAATGCGAGTCGTCGAAGTAGTACACGATCAGATCGTCGATCACGCCACCACGCTCGTTGAGCATGCACGAGTACAGCGCCTTGCCGGCGACCTTGAGCTTGTCGACGCTGTTGGCCAGCAGGTGGCGCAGAAACTCGCGGGTGCGCGCGCCGTGCAGATCGATCACGGTCATGTGCGATACGTCGAACATGCCCGCATCACGACGCACCGCATGATGTTCCTCGATCTGCGAGCCGTAGTTGATCGGCATGTCCCAGCCGCCGAAGTCGACCATGCGGGCGCCCAGCGCGCGGTGGGTGGCATTGAGTACGGTCTTGTCGGTCATGACGGCAGCCTACGGGAAAGTCACGCATTATCGCCGCCTGCTCCGGTCAATCCAAGCGGCGACCATAAGCGCCACGTTTAGACGTGTTCAATCCTGTTTCGAATCGATCCAGCGAAAGGTGAGGTTGATCCGCCCGCCGATAGGTTCCCGCGTCTTGGGAATCTCATGACGATAAAGCCGCTGCGTATCGCCGGCCATACGCAGCAGGCTGCCGTGCGTCAGCGGCAGGCACAGCGTGTCGCCGCGCTGTACACGAACGCCACGCGGCAACCGGCGACGAAGGCGAAACGGTCGCGTGGCGCCAAGGCTCAGCGAGGCGATCACCGGTCGCGCGCCGAGCTCCGACTCGTCGTCGCTGTGCCAGCCCATCGAGTCGCTGCCGTCACGATAGAAATTGGCCAGCACGCTGTTGAAGGACGCCATGCAGTCTGTTTCGAGGCGACCGCGCAAGCTGGCCAGCGATTCCGGCCAGGGCCGCGGCTCGAAGCGCGTTCGCGAATAGGTATAGCCCGTACCCGCGTCGCCGATCCAGCAGCTCAACCGCGGCGAAGCGACCTCACGGCCGAACAGCTTTATGTAGTGCGTCTCCCAGGCTACGCTTTCCAGCAGGTCCGCATACAGCGCGTCGGCCTCGTGCGACGCCAGCCACCCCGGATGCAGCGTGATATCGGCACCGGGCAGATCGATACGTTGCGCAGCAGTTTTCGAAAGGCTCGACGCCATGCACTCACCCACTATCCAGCCAACGGGTTGCGCCCGCTTACGTCGGCGATCTAACGCGCCGGTTCATCCTCGTCATCGTAGGAGGGAACAATTCTGGCCAAAAGCTGTTCGCTCAGCTGCTGAGCCAGACTTTCGGCGTGCCGACCGGATGAAAGCAGGTGCACATCCGGCGACTCGGGCCGCTCATACGGCGCATCGATACCGGTGAAATTGCGGATCAGCCCCGCGCGCGCCTTCTGATACAGGCCTTTTGCATCGCGCCGCTCGCACTCCTCCAGCGGCGTATCGACGAAGACTTCCATGAACTCATCCTCGGCGAACAGCTCGCGCGCCGAACGCCGCTCGCTGCGATACGGCGAAATCACGCTCACCAGCACGATCAGCCCGGCATCCACCATCAGATGCGCCACCTCGGCGATGCGACGGATGTTCTCGACACGATCCTGGGGCGTGAAACCCAGATCCTTGTTGATGCCGTGGCGCACATTGTCGCCGTCCAGCAGATAGGTGTGATAACCCAGCGTGTGCAGCCGTTTTTCCACCAGGTTGGCAATGGTCGATTTGCCGGCACCGGAAAGCCCGGTGAACCACAGGCACAGCGGACGCTGTCCCTTGCTGCTGCCGCGTACTACCTTGTCGATATCGACATGCTGCCACTGCACGTTGGACGAACGGCCCAGCGCATAGTCGAGCATGCCGCAGGCGACCGTGGCGTTGCTTTGACGGTCGATCAGGATGAAACCGCCGAGGGTGGGATTAGTCGCGAACGCCTCGAAAGCTATATCGCCATCCAGCCCCATCGTGCAGTAGCCGACCTCGTTCAGTTCGAGCAGACGCGCCGCCAGCTTCGCCTGTGTGTTGACGTCGACCTTGTACTTGATCGACATGACGCGAGCATTCACCTCGCGCGCGCCGATCTTCAGCAGATAGGTACGGTTGGGCAGCATCACCGCGTCACCCAGCCACAGTACGTGGCAGTTGAACTGATCGGCCACCGGTGCCGGGCGCAGCGCCGTGGAAATGACGTCGCCACGACTGGCATCGACCTCGCGATCGAGACACAGCGTGACCGCCTGCCCACGCGAAGCGCTGGG
Source organism: Rhodanobacter sp. K2T2 (assembly GCF_013408815.1). Classification (NCBI taxonomy): domain Bacteria; kingdom Pseudomonadati; phylum Pseudomonadota; class Gammaproteobacteria; order Lysobacterales; family Rhodanobacteraceae; genus Rhodanobacter; species Rhodanobacter sp. K2T2. The sequence goes on from NZ_JACCCA010000015.1 coordinate 79,571, forward strand.
CAGATCGCCGCCAGGGCCGACGATGCGCTCGATCCGAGCGGTTTGCGTCCCTGGCTGAATCACCACCTCGTCGCCGCGGGTCACGCTGCCGCCGCAAATCGTGCCGGCATAGCCGCGAAACGACTGATCCGGCCGATTCACCCACTGCACCGGCATGCGGAAGTCGCCGACCTGCGCCGCCGCCACGTCGATCGACTCGAGCAGCTCCAGCAGGCATGGGCCGTCGTACCAAGGCATGCGCGCGGAACGGCTGCCCACATTTTCTCCTGTCGGCGCGGCCACCGGCAGACATTGCACGCGGTCGATGCCGAGCGACTGCGCCAGTTCGCGATACTCGTCGGCGATGGCGTCGTACACAACCTGATCGAAATCGACCAGGTCCATCTTGTTGATCGCCAGCACCACCTGACGGATGCCGAGCAGCCCACATATATAAGTGTGCCGGCGCGTCTGCGTCAGCAGGCCTTTGCGCGCATCCACCAGCACCACGGCGAGTTCCGCGTGGGAGGCGCCGGTGGCCATGTTGCGCGTGTAATGCTCGTGCCCGGGGCAGTCCGCCACAATGAAGCTGCGCCGCGATGTATGAAAGTAGCGGTAGGCCACATCGATGGTGATGCCCTGCTGGCGTTCGGCATCGAGGCCGTCGGTCAGCAGCGAAAAATCGAGCGCGTCGCCGAGCTCCGCGTGCAACTTGCGGCTGTCCCGTGTGAGAGCGGCGAGCTGGTCGTCGGGTACCATGCCGGCGTCGTACAGCAGGCGACCGAGCAGCGTGCTCTTGCCATCGTCGACGCTACCGCAGGTAATGAAGCGAAGCAAACCCTTGGCGTCGGTCATCAGAAGTAGCCCTCCTGCTTCTTGCGCTCCATCGATGCCGAAGGGTCCTGGTCGATCACCCGCCCCTGCCGTTCGGAGCTGCGCGAGCGCACCATTTCATCGATGACCTCCCGCAGCGTCGAGGCGGACGACTCCACCGCGCCGGTCAGCGGATAGCATCCTAACGTGCGAAACCGCACCTCGCGCAGTTGTACCGATTCGCCCTGATGCAGAACGAAACGCTCGTCGTCGACCATGATCAGGGCGCCGTCACGCTCGACCACCGGCCGCGGCTTGGCGAAATACAGCGGCACGACCGGAATATTCTCGTGCTGGATGTACAGCCAGACATCCATCTCGGTCCAGTTGGACAACGGAAAAACCCGCACGCTCTCGCCCTTGCGGATATGCGTGTTGTAGGTATGCCAGAACTCGGGGCGCTGGTTCTTCGGATCCCAGCGATGCTGCGCATTGCGAAAGGAAAAAATCCGCTCCTTGGCCCGCGATTTCTCTTCATCACGACGGGCACCGCCAATGGCGGCATCGAAGCCGTGTTTGTCCAGCGCCTGCTTCAATGCCACCGTCTTCATCACGTCGGTATGCACGGTGGCGCCGTGCGTTTGCGGCGAGATGCCCTGGCGCACGCCATCCTCGTTGATGTGCACGAGCACCTCGACATCGCCGGCCGCGGCCACCTCATTGCGGAAGGCGATCATCTCGCGGAACTTCCAGGTCGTATCGACATGCAGCAGGGGCATCGGCGGGCGGGCCGGAAAGAACGCCTTGCGCAGCAGGTGCAGCAGCACCGAAGAATCCTTGCCGATGGAATACAGCATCACCGGATGCCGAAAACTCGCCGCCACCTCGCGGAAGATGTGGATACTCTCGGCTTCGAGGTCATCGAGATGGGAATGCGGCGGCAGAAAATCAGTGGTCATGGCCTGGATAAAACGATACGCAGTGGTGTGGATGACCGGGCGACCCGGGCGCGTAGATGCACGCGTAGATGCAAGACCTCACATGGTACGCGATGATCAGGCGATCACCGGATACGCCGGCTCGGCGTCGAGGGTGGCGGCACACACCGCGGCCAGTTCCAGCAGGCGCAGGTCCGAGCCCCGCGCACCGACCAGCTGCAGGCCGATCGGCATGCCATCGGGCAAGGTGCCCATCGGCAGACTGACCGCCGGGCAGCCGGCGAGACTGGCAAAGCTGGCCAGATCCGCCTGCGAATCCGGTATCGGGCCATCGAGTGCAAACGCACCCTGCGAGGTGGTGGGAAGAATCAGCACGTCGACCTGGGCGAACAGTCGACGCATCTTCAACGTGGCCGCATCGAGCACGCGATCGGCGGCAGCATAGTCGGCGGCGCTCTTGCCAGCGGCGTAGCCGAGCATGTCGCGGAAGCGCGGCGACACCGGGTGCTGCGCGTCGGCCAGATCCGCCGCAAACGTACCGAGCATCTCGGCTTCCATCAACAACAGGCCAGCTCGGCGCGTGCGCGCGAAATCCCAGTCGTCGAAATCCACCGTGCGCCGATCGCCCAGCGCATGCGGTAACTTGGCCATCGCCGACTCGAACACGTCGATCACATCCGGCTGCACGCCGATGGCGGCGAGGTCGGGCAGAAAGCCCGCGCGCAGATGACCCGGCTCCCAGTCCGGCAGCGCAAACGCCACCCGGCGCCGGCGCGAGCGCGCGTCGTCGGCGTCGTACCCGGCCAGCACCTGCAGCAGCACGGTGAGATCGTCCACACCGCGCGCCAGCAGTCCAACGGCATCGAGACGGCGCGCGGCCGGCACCAAACCGCGCGCCGATAGTTCGCCATGCGTGGGCTTGAGCGCGTAGACGCCACAGTAGCTGGCCGGAATGCGGATCGAGCCGAGGCTATCCGAGCCGATGGCCGCGACAGCGAGACCAGCCGCGACAGCCGCCGCCGCGCCGCCGGAGGAACCGCCGGCGGTATACCCGTGACGATGCGGATTGTGCGTGGCGCCGAAATGAGGGTTGTCGGTCACGGTGCCCAGCGCGCCTTCGTCCATATTGGTTCGACCCACCAGCACGGCACCCGATGCGCGCAGCCGCTGCACGACATGCGCGTCGTGCTCGACCGGCTCACGACGCCCCGGCAGGCCCGCGCGCGTTGGCCAGCCGGCGACGTCGAAGTTGTCCTTCAAAGCGATCGGAATGCCGTCGAGCCGACCGATCGCGCCGTCGCGGCGGCGGCGATCGGCCATATGCGCCTGGTCCTGCATCAGGCTGGGACGATGATCGATATAGGCATTGATCTGCGGGTTGATCCGTTCGATCGCCTCCAGATACACCTCGGACAGCGCGCGCGCCTGCACCCGTCCGCTCGCCAGCCAGTGCAGCAGCTGGCACAGCGTGGCGCGGCGCAGGTCGAGATCGGCAATCGGCGACGTCGAATTCATGGTCTCTCCTTGAATATGTCTGCCGATTATCGCGTTGCACGGTTAACAGAGTGCAAGTCCGACAGGGATTGGACGTTATGCGGCATGCGTTGCCGCGCCGCACACGAACCCGGACAATACCGCCTGATCATCGGTTTGCAACCGACCCACGCACAACTTAGTAACTACGGAGCCAGCCATGAGCGAGCGCGAGACGATGGAATACGACGTGATCGTCGTCGGTGCCGGGCCGGCCGGGCTGTCGTTTGCGATCCGCTTGAAACAGCTCAAACCCGAGGTCAGCGTCTGCGTGATCGAGAAGGCCTCGACCATCGGCGCGCAGATTCTTTCCGGCGCGGTCATCGAACCGCAGCCGCTGGACGCGCTGCTGCCCGGCTGGCGCGACAATCCGCCGCCGATCTGCGTCCCGGCAGGCGAGGACGAATTTTGGCTGCTCAGCAAGGACAGCGGGCGCAAGCTGCCGGTGCCGCCCGGGATGCGCAACCACGGCAACTTCATCGTGTCGCTCGGCGCCATGTGTGCGTGGCTGGCACCGCAAGCCGAGGCGCTGGGCGTCGACGTGTTCCCCGGTTTTGCCGCCGCCGACACCATCTTCAATGAGGACGGCTCGGTCGCCGGCGTCAGCATCGGCGACATGGGCGTGGCGAAGGACGGGTCGCACAAGGCCGGTTACGCGCAGGGCATCGACATCAAGGCCAAGGTCACCGTGCTGGCCGAGGGCGCGCGCGGCAGCCTGACCAAGCAGCTGATCAAGCGCTTCAAGCTCGACCAGGGCAAGGATCCGCAGGCCTACTCCATCGGCATCAAGGAGCTGTGGCAGCTGCCGGCAGGACGCGCCACGCCGGGCAAGATCGTGCACAGCTTCGGCTGGCCCGCCGACAGCCACACTTACGGCGGCAGCTTCATCTATCACCTGGACGGCGACCGCGTGGCCCTGGGTTACGTCAGCGGCCTAGACTATAGCGACCCCGACTACAAACCGTGGGAAGCGTTCCAGCAGTGGAAGAACCATCCGTCGCTGAAGCCGCTGCTCGAGGGCGGCGAAATTCTTTCCGCCGGCGCGCGCGCCATCGTCACCGGCGGCTACCAGTCGCTGCCCAACGTGGAGATGCCCGGCGCACTGCTGATCGGCGATACCGCTGGCTTGCTCAACGTGCCGAAAGTCAAAGGCACGCACCAGGCGATCAAGAGCGGCATGCTCGCCGCCGAACATCTGGTGGCCAATGAGCTGAAGCCCGCCGGCTTCGACGCCAAGCTGCGCGCCTCCGACGTGGTGGCAGAGCTTAAGAAAGTCCGCAACATCAAACCCGCGTTCAAGAAAGGCCTGTGGTTCGGCCTGCTGAACGCCGCGTGGGAAACCGCCCTGGGCGGCGCGTCGCCGTGGACGCTGAAGAACAAGGCCGACTGGTCGTCGCTGCACAAGCTCGGTGCGCAGGAAGAGCCAAAGCGCGACTATGTGCAGCGCACGCTACCGCCGCGCGACCGTCTCGCCGGCGTGTACTTTGCCGCGACCGAGCACGACGAGGATCAACCGATTCACCTGCACGTGTCGGACACGTCGATCTGCGTCACGACATGCGCCGAGGAATATGGCAACCCCTGCACGCGCTTCTGCCCGGCCAGCGTCTACGAGATCGTCGACGATGCGGCCGGCAAGCGCCTGCAGATCAACGCCGCCAACTGCGTGCACTGCAAGACCTGCGATATCAAGGACCCGTACCAGATCATCAACTGGGTGACGCCGGAAGGTGGCTCGGGGCCGAATTACCAGAACATGTGACTGCGTTGCCGTCGCGTCCTCGCGGCGGCAAGGTTTCGGATGTATCAGCGCAAGAGGTCGGCCGGGCAAGCGCCCTGCCGGCCCATCAATCCGTCCCACAGTCCGCGCAGCATGAAACGCAGGTTGCGCCAGCGCGGCCCGATCAGCACGCCGAACAGCAGCAGCTTCACCAGCACACGCGGCACGTCCTGCGCGATCCAGACGAAAGGCGTCTGCCGCATGCCGTACAGCCGCAGCCGGTTGCGCATCATGTAGTACAGCCTCGACGGTCCATGTACCACGATCTTGCCCAAGCCAAACGGCAGCGCTCGCCGCTCGTCGCCCAGGTGATGATGCATGGTCGCCGCACAGACGCCATATAAGGTGTAACCCTTGGCACGAGCACGGAAGCTCCATTCCATGTCGACATTGTCGATAAACAGCCCAGCATCCATCGCGCCCAACTGATCGATCACGTCCAGCGGAATCAGTGCACCCGAGCTGATCAGAAAATCGCAGGCAATACACTGCGCCTCGCTCTCGCACCACAGCTTCTGGCTGCGTGGAAAGCCCACGCGTACGAACGGCGCATCGCGATCCTCGCGCCGGTCATGAAAACGCGGGCCGACAGCACCCACCTTGTTTTCCGTTGAAAGCGCCTGGAGCGCCTTCAACAAAGCCGCCACCATACCCACACCCGGCTCACTGTCCTGATCCAGCAGCAGCACGTGGCGGCAGCCGTGCATGCGCGCCCAATCGATGCCCGCATTCTGCGCGAAGGCCAGCCCGACATTGCAGGGCTGACGCAGCAGGGCGACGTCCGGCCGAGTATGCTCTATGGCCTGCCGCCAGACGCCGTCGCTGGCGTTATCGACCACCACCACGGCGCCGACCTGTGGCGTCACGGCATCGAGCAGCGCGTTCAGGGCGGCAGCATCCGGCTGGTAGGTCACGATGACCGCACATACCGCGGACGTATCGGTCGCGAGGGTGTCAGTCATGCCGTAACAGATCCCGCAGCATCGAACGAATGCCGGTGCCATAACGTCGGTAGTCGCCCGCGTAAGCTTCCCGCAAAATAGGTATCGCTCGCCGATAGCGGGGCAGCCGGCCAATCGCCATGCGACGCTCGAAGTGCGCGCGCTTATATGCAACCTGGGACGCCCGTGCCGTGCCATCGAAGAAACCGGCCTGCGAAAAAAACGTTTCCAGGCGCCTCAACCGCGTCGCCTCGTCAGCCAGAAACCTACCGCGGGGAAGAATCAGATCCTGCCACTTCGTCGCCAACGTGCGCTTGCGCGCACCGATCTGGTTGCCACCGTGCTGGCGGTAGTCGATCAGCGGTGCGTCGACGAAATCCATTTTTCCGACCGCCGACACTACCGCCGTGATCCATTCATCGTGAATCCAGTCCGCTGCGATCGGCAGCGCCAGCCCAATCACCTCGCGACGCATGGCTGCCGTGGCGCCAGTCACGAAACTGCGCCGCATCACCACCTCGAACGCGCGGCCATCGTGGATGGCCTGCTTTTCCTGGGCGGTCATCTGCAGCGCCTCGAACATCGAGCAATTCAGCGACCGGCCCTGCGCATCGACCAGCCGCGCATCGCTGTGAAGTAGCAACAGATCTGGATCCTGCGCGAATCGCGCCGCCATCACGGCCAGCTTATCGGGGCACCAGACATCGTCCTGATCACAAAGAAACACCACGTCGCCGGTGGCCTGCCGCAGCGCCGAGGAAAAGTTTTCCACAAAGCCCACATTGCCGGTGTGTCTCGAAATCCTGACGTCGACACCGTGCTTCCCGGCGATTGCGGCAAACGCATCGAGCGTCATCATCGTGGCATCGGTCGACGCGTCGTCGCTGATCACGATCTCGTCCGGCAAACGCGTCTGCGCCAGCAGGCTGTCGAGCTGCGCCTGCAGATACTCCGCCCCGTTGTAGGTACACATCACAATGGAGAGGCGAAGGGGCATGGCTGCTCATTGAGAAAAGCGCAGAAACCGAACCGGACAGTCGCCATACGTCGTCTTCCGACCGCTGCGTCCAAATGCCGCTTGAACAGCGGAATCGTTTCAAACGGCAATTTTCGTGTCCGCTTTATACGACGATCGAGCATGATACTGAAGTCCTCACCCGTAAATCTGCCAGATAGCCGCTTCACAGGCCGGAACGCAGTCGGGCCGGACGTCCGCTCGGGTTAGAATAGTGCACTGTCTCATCGCTACACGCGTCCCCGTGGACATTATTTAGAGGAATCGTTGATGAAAATTCTGGTCGGCTACAAGCGCGTGGTGGATTACAACGTGCGCATTCAGGTCAAACCCGACGGCAGCGGCGTGGTCACCGACGGCGTCAAGCTGTCGGCCAATCCGTTCGACGATATTGCGCTGGAGGAGGCGCTGCGCCTGCGCGAGAAGGGTGTGGCCGAGGAAGTCGTCGTGGTCGGTATCGGCCCGGCCGACCTCACCGCCCATCTGCGCAACGGCCTGGCGATGGGCGCCAACCGCGCCATTCACGTGGTGACTTCCGACGCCGTGCAGCCGCTGACCGCGGCGCGGGTGTTTCTCAAACTGATCGAAAAAGAACAGCCCGGGCTGTTTATCGTCGGCAAACAGGCGATCGACGACGACGCCAACCAGACCGGCCAGATGCTCGCAGCCCTGTGGGATCGCCCGCAGGCCACCTTTGCCGGCAAGGTCGAGATTGCCGACGGCAAAGCGACGGTGACGCGCGAAGTCGACGCCGGCCTGGAAACCATCGAAGTCGAGCTGCCGGCCGTCATCACCACCGACCTGCGCCTCAACGAGCCGCGCTTCATCAAGCTGCCCGATATCATGAAGGCCAAGGCCAAGCCGATCGACAGCATCGATTTCGCCTCGCTGGGCGTGGAAGCACACGACCATCTGAAAACCACCCATTACGCGCCCCCGGTCAAACGCGGCAAAGGCGTGATGGTGAAGGATGCCGCCGAACTCGTTGCAGCGCTGAAGCAGAAAGGTTTGCTGTAAGAAGCAACCTGACATCCGGCCGCCGACATTTATATAGAAATCCTGGAGATTTCCCATGAGCAAGATTCTCGTCATTGCCGAACATCTGGACGGCAAACTCAATTCGTCCACCGCCCGCGCCGTGAGCGCCGCCGTTGCCGTCAAAGCCGAGTCCATCGATGTGCTGGTGCTCGGTGACAGCATCGACGCGGTCGCCGCCGATGCCGCCAGGATCGAAGGCGTCAGCAAAGTGCTGACCGTCGCCCGCGCCGAGAACGCGCACCCGCTCGCCGCCGTATTGGCGCCGCAGATCGCCAAGGCTGCAAACGGCTACAGCCATGTGTTTGCGCCGTCCACCACGTTCGGCAAGGACGTCGCACCGCGCGTCGCCGCCCTGCTCGGCGTGGCTCAGGTCAGCGACGTCATGAGCGTCGAATCGAGCCACACCTTCAAGCGGCCGATCTACGCCGGCAACGCTATCGTCACGGTCGAGGCCAATGCCGATCATGCCGTGGTGGCTACCATCCGCACGGCCTCGTGGCCGGCCGCCAACAGCGGCGCGAACAGCGCGCCGATCGAGGCACTTTCGCTCGACGTTACGCTGCCGACACATACGCGCTTCGTCGAACTTAAGCAGGGCAGCAGCGATCGCCCCGACCTGCAGAGCGCCAGCAAGGTCGTCTCCGGCGGCCGCGGCGTCGGCTCGAAAGAAAACTTTGACATCATCTACAAGTTTGCCGACAAGATCGGCGCTGCCGTAGGCGCCTCGCGCGCTGCTGTGGATGCAGGCTACGTACCGAACGAAATGCAGGTCGGCCAGACCGGCAAGATCATCGCCCCCGAGCTGTACATGGCCATCGGTATCTCCGGCGCCATCCAGCACCTCACCGGCATCAAGGACGCCGGTACCATCGTCGCCATCAACAAGGACGGCGAAGCGCCTATCTTCGAGATCGCCGACATCGGCTTGGTCGGCGACCTTTTCAAGCTGATTCCCGAATTGGAACGAGCAATGGGCTAAGTCGAGGGTAACCTCCTCCAGCTATTTGAGCCATCCAAAAATCTAGAAGTTCGGCGGAACTAACCCCAAGCAGCGAGGCGGTTTCGCTATGAAAAATCGAAGTTCAGCGAAGAGCAGATCGCTTTTGCCTTGCGTCAGGCCAAAAGCGGTATGTCGGTCGGCGCGATCTCAGGCCTCGGCGTGACGCGGGTGATGGATTGCCTCGCGCTCAGCCGTGGCTTGCCCAAGGTGATTCGCAGCCAGCGCGAAGCCTGCCCTTGGGCACAACGGCAAAGAGTTCTGTGGCAAGGCGATGGTCACCTGGGCGCACGAGCGTGGCGTGCAGTTACGCCTGATTGAACCGGGTAAGCCGAACCAGAACGCTTACATCGAATCGTTCAACGGCCGCTTGCGCGACGATGTAATGACCCACTGAAATCCTGCTCAGGTGTTACTTTCCCAAGGGAGCACCCCCATGAGCATCGTGATGGAAGAAGAAATCAAACGCTGGACCG
>NZ_JACCCA010000016.1:0-88505 GCF_013408815.1 Rhodanobacter sp. K2T2
CCAATGACCGTACATTCCCCTGAGATCAATTAAATCTTTTTGACCGTCCGTTTCTGGCCGCGCAATTGGATCAGCCGACCGGCCGTTGTTGGCCGGACAGAGACAGTTCCTCGTGTCGCTATTCGACTCATTTGAGCCGGTCGCGAGCGGCAGCATTCAGGAAGGTACAAGCGCCCTTCGACAACCAAGTTTGCGATTTTGCTTCGATGCTCTTCAGCCAACCTCAGCAATTGAGTTTCGGTAATATCCGCGAAGGCTAGCCGCGACTGGTAAACGTCCTATCAAGTTCGCTTAATGCTGCCATCAGTTCGCTTCGCACGAAGGGCTTGGTGAGGCGCGGTAGGGCAGGGTCAAGCCCTTCGGCCTCGGCGAACCCAGACACGATCAGAACCTTGGTCGCTGGCAGCCGGATTCGCACTGCGTGCGCCAGCTCGACCCCGGTCATGCCGGGCATCAGATGGTCTGTAATGAGAAGATCAGGTTTCCAACCTTCATCTAGCGTGCGCAGAGCCGCCGTCGCCGAATCGACTTCACGCACGACGAAGCCGAGTTCAGTCAGCATATCCGCCGCAATGACGCGGATATGCTCCTCGTCATCCACGAGCAACACGTTGCCGCTCTGGCGTGAGGGTGTTTGTTCAACGGGCGATACTTCGCCGCACTCAGCGGGATAGCTGCTTTCGGGTAGCCAGATCGTAATCGTGGTGCCGGCTCCGGGCACGCTGTCGATGGTTAGACCACCACCGAGTTGCACAGCAAGTCCATGGGCCATCGATAGACCTAGGCCCGTGCCTTGGCCAATCCCTTTGGTCGAGAAAAAAGGTTCGATGGCGTGCCGCTTTGTCTCTTCATCCATGCCTTGACCGGTATCGGAGATACTAAGTCGCACGTAGACACCGGGCTGTAAGCTCTCTATCTCGCCGGGTCCTACTACGGCGCAGTCTGCCATTACTGTGATCTGCCCGATACCGTCCATTGCATCGCGCGCATTCACGCCGAGGTTCAGAATCGCCATTTCCAACTGATGCGGATCAGCTTTGGCGCAAGGCAGGTCGGCGGCGACCTCCACCACAACGGTGACCCGCGGACCCACGGTGCTGCTTATCAGATCCGCCACACCTTCCAGCAACTTGCCGGCATCAATCGTTGATGCCTGTAGCGGTTGCCGACGGGCAAAGGCGAGTAGTCGGTGAACCAGCGTTTTCGCCCGTTCGGCTGATTGAATGGCCCCGCCAATGAGCTTCTGCTCGCGGGGCCCGCCGACATCGCGTCGCTGGAGCAAGTCCAGCGTCCCTAGGATGGGCGTAAGCAGATTGTTGAAATCGTGCGCCACCCCGCCGGTCAACTTGCCCATGGCTTCCAGTTTCTGCGATTGCACCAGCGCCTCTTGCGCCTGCGCTAGCAGGGCTTGTTGATGCAGGCGCTGTGTTACATCCGTCGCAACGTGGAAAGCGCCGATGGTCTCGCCCGCCGCGTTAAACAACCGTCGGAATTTAATTTCGTACTGACCACTGACGAGTTCTGGGGTGCCATGCGTCTCGATAAAGGCATCTTCCTCGCCGGCAAAAGCACGACTCCAAGAAGCCGCGATGGCGGCTTGCTGTGCGGGCTGCCCAGCGAACAGATCGAGTAGATTGTCACCCACGCGTCCGATAACACCGTTGATGCGTTGCATCTCGTCAACGGTCGCCCGGTTGATCGCGAGGATGTTGAAATTCAGGTCGATCGCCATGATTAACATGTCGGTGGTTTCGACGAGGGTTGCCAACATGTTGCGCTCGCCTGTTCTAGTGGCGATCTCGGCCTCAAGCTCATTCTGGGACTTTTGCAGAATTCGCCTAGCCTGAAATATCTCCTCGATATCCGTGCAGGCGCCGTACCATTTGCTCACAGCACCACTGGCATCGCGATCCGGATTGACCCGTGTCATATGCCAGCGATAAGTGCCATCACGCCGCCGCAGTCGGCATTCAAACTGGAACGGCGAGCCGGATGCGAGAGCGGCAAGCCAGGCAGCGGTGATGTGATTTAACTCATCAGGGTGTATTGCGGCAGCGGTCATACTGCTGTCGACTGATCCGATGGGTATGCCGGTGTACTCGTACCAGCGCGCGTTGAAATAATCCTGTGTGCCGTCTGCTGTGGCAGACCAAACAATCTGCGGCATCGTATCGGACAGAACGCGGAATTTGGCTTCGCTTTTCGCGAATGCAGCCTCCGCATCGATCTGGCGCGAAATGTCCGTATTGACGCCGTACCAGTTCGCCAGTGCTCCATTTTGGTCAAAGGCTGGCGTGATTCTCGTTAAAAACGGTCGAAAATTCCCGTCCCTACCCTTGATTGGGAAAACCATTTCAAAAGGCTCCGCTGACGATATGGCCTCTTTCCAGCGGTCGAGCAGTTCGGGAAGGGTTTTGGGATCTTGCACGTTCTGCCATCCCCAGCCCTGCATGTCCTCTGGGGTAGTGCCGGTGTATTCATACCACTGAGGGTTGTACCAGAAGATGTATCCCTCAGCGTCAGCCATCCAGCATAGGGTAGGGATATGCTCCGCGAGCTTGCGAAATTCGTGATCCTCTAGCGCTGAGCGAAGAGGATTTCGATTGGCTCTGACCTCCGCTTCCATATTTCCCCTCTCTCAAAGCGCGAACGCTGCGGGATGACAATTCTCGTGGATCGCGGGCGTGCGGCCACGTGCGGCCCTGCAAAAAAGTGCCCCGATGTTACCCGCCTTTACGATAACGGGAAATTATCACGCAAGTACGTGTGGGCTCTTGCCCCGGCATGTCCTGTTTCAGTTCAACGCCTGAGAAAGTCATCCCCAGAACAATTTGCTTGTCATCTAGAACCATTCCGATCGACCTTCAACAGCGGTACCTTCGTGGGGGGCTGTGCCGCATTCGGCGTCAGGCATGCATTATTAGTGCGACTCAGAGCCGGTCCACGTGCGAAATGGGCGGGCCCGGTAACCGATCGAAAATGCAATAGCGCTTGACTATTCCTGCAAATCCCCTAGTTTCCAGGTCCTCACGTGCTTGCAAATCCGGCGCGTGGACGCCTGGTCGACACGTCCATTTAAGCCACAGTTTTACTTTTTTTTACGATCGAATTCACATGCTTTTTTGCACCCCGCCCGTAACGTTTTAGTAGAGGCATTTTTGTCAACCATATCGGTCTGGACCCCTTATGTGTGACGGGCAGGAAAGTGGGGACCTATATTTGATCGCCCAAAAGTTGCGAGCCTGGATCAGGGCGGAATATGCTCGAGCGGAGTCCACAGAGCGCAGAGAGCAACTGCTAGACGTGCGCATTGGGCTTAGTCGACATCTGGAAAATCAAGCTCGCACTTTCGAAGAGCTCCGTCGGCTGAAAATTCTTCACGAGACCCAGTTCAGATGCCTCCTCGTAAGCGAAGCATCAACCTTGTCTGGACAAGTTAATAAACTTGCGATTCGGGAAATCGCCGAGCGAGAAGTGCGCAAAGGCCGTATGAAGCCGACTGACGAACTCTACGTACGCGCGAAGGCAATGCTGGATGTCCTATGCTTGGTGCAGCCCATCTCGCCACATGAAGTGGAGGAAGCTATTTCGAAGGGGGCCGAAGAGCTGCCGCCTTCAGGATACTTACCGCAAATTTCCATCGGCTGATCTAGCATCACCGCTGCCGTTCCTGGCGAAACCAGTTACAGCCTTTCGCGGTGAGTGTTCGGTGCGCTCATCAGAACGCAGGCCCGCGCCGCAGCCGGACAGGGCCTCGATATGCCTCATGGGGATCAATGTGCTGATCGCCTTGCGTGATGACGATGCGGCCTGAGCGAGCCAAGGCGGCTGCCGCCTCGCGCACGGCTGGCATCTTTGCCCGCCATGCCATTTCATCATCAATCAGGGCGCTCGCAACATCTGACGGGCAGATTGAAGCTTCTGGCCCACGTTTCGAAAGCAGGTCGATAATTTTGGCGGCAGTATGCATAGGCTAAAAATATTTACGACGCGGTGATGATCTCGTCGTCTCCAATGGATCCGCTGGTGCTTAACTCGATCGTCGCACCTCCATTCTCAGCCAGTGGCGTAGTCAGGGCCGAGAGATTAGCCGCTGTTATCGGGGGTAGGGCGAAGGCAGCTCCCGACTCTGCGAATTCCGGTGAAGCTGATCGTTGATTTCGGTTGTCCCTGATTGGCGCGCTGGTACTGGTCAAGATGTCGTTCGGCCGCTGGCTTTTGTATCTACGGATCCTCCTTCAGTACGAACGCTGCAAGCACACTCCGGATTCGAGCACGCTAGGTAAACTCGGCCAAGTACTGAATGTGCCAATCGCCTACTTCTATGCGGAAGATGAAGAACTCGCTCTTCTCATCAAGGCTTTTTATCGATCATCATCAGGGACTCGGCCACGCCTTATGACGGCCTTATCGCACTTATGTCGTCTCACCCAGCTTAATCGCGAGCTCGAGATCGTTGAATCTCGTCGAAAGATATTTTCGGCTGTTATGGATATGTCTTAGATAGTCGGGACTTCCATCTGCATTATCGGCAATTACCAACGCTCCCGCCCGAAGATAGGGTTCAGTAAGCGATAGCACTGGCAGATAGAGAGGCTTGGCGCCGTCTAGAAACAAGAGATCGATTTGCGAAGGGAGGTCGCGCGCAAAAGTGTGCAGCGCATCCCCCACCCTTAGATCAACGAGATCGAGGAGCCCCGCACAGGACAGATTTTCGCGCGCATGTGCCACCTTTGAGGGCTCGAACTCGGAGCTGATCAGTCGGCCACCGCCAAGGTCCCGAAGCGCAGCAGCCAGATGCAAGGTCGAAACGCCAAAGGAGGCGCCAAACTCGACAATCGCTCGTGCACCACTGCTACGTGCCAGGATGTAGAGCAAATTTGCGGTTTCACGAGAAACAGCGAGGTGAACGTCCTTGGCTCTAGCGTAGAGTTCCAGCGGATCGGTGTTGGCCATCAACGCCGCGCGATCTTCCGGCGACAGGTTTCCCATTCGCTCTTTGAACTCTCGCTTCGTTCGTTCGGAGTCGGCGAAAAGCTGCTCTAGGAGAGGGACAAACGGAGCGGACGTGATCGTATTCATACGACTAACCTTCAGGCGGGATAATGGCGCCGGAGAATCTCGGCGATTCGGCCTCATCCAGCATGGACGCAGCCATCGTTCACGCAGTTATGCGCTTGCAAATCACTTGGGGCCCGGGGAGCATGACATTGCTTTTATGGGAGTCGACGAGCCATCGAGAACATCGTTCTCGCGTGGCGTTCCATACCTTCGGTGGGCTCGCTCAAAACTCCATTTACCGGTCCAGCGGTACTGCAATTTGGCCCACGAACGTCGGTGACTCGGCTTCATCCAGCATCGCTGCGGCGACCGTCGCTCGGCTGACCGGGGCAGGGAAGAAGCGATGCGGTGCATTCGTGAGACCGACGGTTCGCCGGTGAGGTGACCGTGGCCGATTCGACAACGGCCCCGCGTGGAAGACCGTGCCGCCGGCCTGCAGAACCACCGTGTCAGCGGCTATCTTATCGGCGAGCTTCTCACCCATGAAGGACAGTAGTGTTCGCGTTGCCCATCCCGCGGCGCGAGCCGACGCACCGCTGCCATAAGCGCCGAGCGTCACAAGTCGCTGCGGGCGCGCCGCGAGCAATGCACGCACACCGGCCTCAAGCAGGCCGTACTTGTCGTGACCCACCGTACCGAGCGCGGACAGCACTGTCGCACCGTGACCCAATGCCTGAGCGACCGATGCCGGATCGCGCACATTGGCCGCGGCGCGTTGAAGATTCGGGTGATCGCCCAGCTCGATGCGTGCCGGGTCGCGCGCAACAGCGACAACCTCGTGGCCGCGCGCAAGCGCCTGCCGTACCAATTCGCGTCCGGTGGCGCCCGAGGCGGCAAAAATCACTAGTTTCATTTCTGCGTGCTCCAGCTCAATGCGTGGTTCGCAGCGCGTCGACCGCCGCTGAGTGCAACGCTGGCGCAGCGACCAGGACATCGCGCTTGCCGGGGTACCAGGGTGAGCCATCGATACATGTCACCGTGCCGCCTGCCTCTTCCACCAGCAAAATGCCGGCGGCGATACCCGACAACACCGTCTCGACCTGCCAGAACACATCGTTTTGCCCCGCCGCGATGAGCAACATCGGAAAGGTCGACGGCACCGTAGTACGCACGAGTAGTGCATGTTGAAGCATGTGCTCAACCGAGTTGGCAATGCGGCGGTTCGCTTCTTGCTGACCGGCCTCCGCCTGACCCGTGACGACGATGGCGGCATCGAGCATGGTTTTGTCCGAGACCTTTAGCCGGCGACCATTGATGTCGGCGCCAGCGCCACGCACCGCTGTCCATGTGAAGTTGCCCATCGGCTGGTGGAACACGGCCAGCGCGGGCATACCATCTCGCATCAGCGTCACGCTGACACCCCAATCAGACATGCCATGGACGTGGTTGACGTTGCCTTCGACGGCGTCGACTACCCACCACTCGCCTGGAGGCAGTGGCGCCGTCTCTTGTTCCTCTTCGACCCAGCCGATCCCCGGTCGCAGGGTTTCCAGCGCCTCGCGTAGGCCGACCAGCGAAGCCTGTTCGTTGCGTCGAATGGCATCGAGCATCTCGGCGCGATCATGCGGCCGTGCATGCGGCGAGAAAAGGGTAAGCAGGCGGGCGCCCGCCGCTTGGGCCGCATCGGTGACGCCAGGCAGGAGTTCTATGTCGTGCGGAGGGGCGCTTTCGGTCACGCGTTGCATCGTGGTGGTGTTCATGGCGAGTCTTTCTGAATGTGCATGGGAAACGACGATATCCGTATCAAGTCATGATTTCCAGTGCAATTTAGGCAATCGATAAGTTACCCTGATGCAATGGATCTAAACCTGCTCATCGCGCTGGACACCCTGCTGGAGACGAACAGCGTGATCGCCGCAGCCGAACGTTTGCACCTCACGCCACCGGCCGTTAGTCGCACGCTCTCGCGCATCCGCCATGTCACGGGCGACGACATCCTCGTACGCAGCGGCCGCACCATGACACCTACGCCCTATGCGCTTGCGATCCGCGACGAAGTACATGCGTTGGTGGACCAAGCTCAGACATTGCTGAAGCCGAGACGCCGGCTCGACCTAGCCACACTTGATCGCGTTTTTACGATCCGTGGTCACGACGTGCTCGTCGGCGCACTCGCGCCAGCGCTCACGGCGACGCTCGCGCACACCACGCCGAATCTCCGCGTGCGCTGGCTCGCCGAGGCTCCCGGTGGTGACCAGGATCTCATTCGGGGCCAGGTCGATCTCGAGATCGGTGCTACCGAACCCAGCGTCCCTGAGATCGTGTTTGAAAAGCTCGCCACGGATCGTCTCGTTGCCGTTTTTCGCCATGGGCATCCGCTTGCGCGTGATGCTCTCACGACCAAGCGCTTGGCACGTGTCGACCACGTGACCATATCGCGCCGCGGCCGTTTTCACGATGCGGTTGACGACGCACTGGCCGCGCAAGGACTGGAACGCAGGGTCTTGGCGTCGCTGCCAACAGCATCGTTGGCATTGGCAGTCGTTGCACAGACGGATGTCATCGCTATCGTCGCCGAGACCTTATGTAAACCGCTTTGCGATGCACTCGGCCTGGAAACACGACGTGTGCCCATCGAGTTGATGGCAACGCCGGTAATTTTGGCTTGGCATCGCAGGCATGACAGCGACCCCGCTCATGCGTGGCTACGCACACAAGTGGTGAAAGCTCTCAGTGAAGCTATGACGCAAACCAAGGCGATACGCTGATTACAGCCGGGGCGTGGGCGTACGTCCAACAATAAGTAGACCAGCCTCCTCTTCAGCTGTTAGCGACAACACGCCTGTTATTCGATCTATTAAGGCGATTTCGTAACGCTCTGCAGCGCGCCTGCATACCATCTTGATCATATCCGCATGTGGCGATTAGCTCCTCGATTCGCATTCATATCTCCTCACGATATCGGCTCGATTTGTTCGACAAGAACATTTCGTCAAACGGCGTGAGCGTCTACGTCTAGGTTAGGGATATCGCCTGAGCATGAACGCACTAGCCGCTGTTTCAGGCCGGCCACCACGAGTTGGCTATCCAGCGCCATAGCAGTTCCCGTATTAAATCGGCTCTGAAGCGCCGCGCCACGTGATCCACGATGAATTCGGCGGGATCCGAAACCAGCAATGTGATGGGCGTGGCGATGAGACGCGTGGTCGCTTCCGCAGCAGCAAGTACGGGCGCAACCTCTATGACCTTCGTCCCGCGCATACCAAGTGCCGCTCTGGACTGGCGCTGGATCGTAAGCACTTCTCGCCTATGATTGAATTGATTTATGCAGGCGTTGCAGGATCAGTTCGGCCAGGCGAGTCACGGTTGCTGACGGTTCCGCTTCACTGCGATACAGCGCGAGGCCAAGGGTTGGCAACGAGGGGAGACGTGCGTCACGCGCATCTAGCGCACGCAGCTCCGATGGCAAACCTAGTGGCGTGCGCACGCTGATTCCCAGGCCAGCTTTCACCGCAGCCCAGGTTCCCGCCAGACTCGCGCTGGTGAACGCGATACGCCAGGAAATACCCGCGCGATCCAGCGCATCAATCGCTGTTGTTCGCATCAGGCAAGGTGCATCGAGTACTACCAGCGGCAACGGTTCGCCACTTTCGCGCAGTGTGGTAATTTGTTCGCTATCACCGATGATCCATCGCATCGGCAACGTGCATATGTGCTCGGCATGCGCCGTGCCCGGCTCGGTTTCCCAAGCCAGAGCTAAGTCGAGCTGGTCCGCGCCCAGCGACTGCAGCAATACCGCATTGCGCGCTATGTGCACTTCCACGCGCAATTTCGGATGCACACGCCTGAAGTGACCCAGTATTTCCGGCAGCACGTTCTCGCCGAAATCCTCCTGCATGCCGAGGCGCACGGCGCCATCGAGTTGAGTGCCACGCATAGCGCTAACCGCTTCATCGTTGAGTTCCAGCAGACGTCGCGCATAAGCCAGCATGGTTTCGCCGGCTTCGGTCAGCGCCATACCACGGCCTGCTTTGCGCAACAGTGGCGTGCCGGCCTGATCTTCCAGCTTTTTCAGCTGCGCACTTACGGCGGAGGTTGACCGGGCCAGCCGCTCCGCAGCCCTGGCAAAGCTGCCCAGTTCGATGCCGGCAACGAAGCTGCGCATGACGTCCAGATCAAAGGTGATGCGTTGCATATAACCATCCTATTTTACGGGATTATTAGTTCATTAATTCCCGATTTTCAGCATCATGTTGGATCGCTAAGGTAGGTCCCGTCAAACCACTCGGAGCCACCCATGTCCCTCGATCCTCACTATGGCCAACAATCCTTGGGCGATCTCGCTCCCAAGCTGGCCGAACTCACCGACCAGACGCTGTTCGGCGACATCTGGCTGCGCCCCGGCTTGACGCCACGCGAGCGCAGCCTCGCCACGGTGTCGGCGCTGATCGCCCTCAACCGGGTCGAACAACTCCCGTTTCATTTGCGGCGCGCTCAGGACAATGGCATCGGTCGCGACGCGCTGGTCGAGTTGATCACCCATCTCGCCTTCTACGCGGGATGGCCTAACGCGGCGTCGGCAGTATCGGCACTGCGCACCGTGATGAATGAAGCGAAGACGCCATGATCACGATGCAGTACCGCATAGTTCTGCCCGCCGACTACAACATGGACATCATTCGGCGGCGCATCGCAGAGCGGGGGCATCTCACGGACGATTTTCCGCAGTTGTCGTTCAAGGCTTATCTCTACGCTGATCGCAGCGCGGGCCATCGAGAAAACCTGTATGCACCCTTTTATCTGTGGGATGACATGCAAGGAATGAATACATTTCTCGGTGGCACGGGGTTCGCCGGTGTTATCGAATCGTTTGGTCGTCCCATCGTGCATACCTGGTCGGTGTGGTGTGCGGAAACGGCTCCCGATCTGTCCATCGCAACCCATGCGACGCGTGAAATACTGCCCATCGCCGCGCATGCCTCATTAGGCGAGCTACGCGATTCAGAAAGCATCGGTGCGCAGATGGATCTTGAACGTGGCGCCATCGCAACGATTCGTGCTTATGACCCCACTACTTGGACGTTGCTGCGTTTTCGACTGTGGCAGAGCACCATTCATCCACCTATGGAAGATGGCGTTGATGTTTACGTGGTCGGTCATCTTTCCCAGCCTTCAGCGAAGCACTAACCATCAGGAGATTGCTCATGCCCCTCGTTCGCATCGCCATGCGCCGCGGCAAATCCTCGGCTTACATCGTCGCTGTGCGTGACAGCATCTATGCCGCCATGCGTGAAAGTTTCGATGTGCCAGAAAACGATCGTTTCATCCTGGTTAGCCAGCATGATGCCGATGAATTCGACTGCGATCCTCATTACCTGGATATCGTACGAAGCGATGATCTGGTCGTCGTTCAGATAGCTTGCCGCGACTCTCGCTCGGCAATGCAGAAACAAGCATTCTTTCGATGCGTAGCAGAGAAACTAGCCATCGCTCCGGGACTTCGCCCCGAGGATGTGTTTATCAATCTACTTGAGACGGCCAAGGAAAATTGGTCGTTTGGCAACGGCATCGCACAATACGCATGATCCGTTTGGACGAACGGAACGAGAAGTGCGCGCACGCCGTATGAAGCCCACTGACGAGCTTTACCTGCGTGCAAAGGCAAAGCTAGATGTCCTATGCCTTGTTCAGTCCATCTCGCCGCATGAGGTCGAGGAAGCTTTAGCGCAGGGGGCTGAAGAGCCGCCGTCCTCAGAATATTTACCGTAAATTTCCATCGGCTGATTCGTAGCGTCACGAACGGCAGCTTCTGGCCGTACTGCGACAACCGTAGATAGTAGTTGGCCCCGCTAAGTCTCTCGGCCACGCTCGTATGCGTTGATAAGGGGTAGGAGTTCAGACATGTGCCTGAAGCTAGCCGCGGAAGGGTGAGAGTCGGGCTCGATATCGCCCAGATATTGGAAGCACTTCATGTTTGCAGCGCGAGCGGCAACCACTCCCGCATCACTGTCTTCAACCACGATGCACTGGCGCTGCGAGAAGCCGAGTGCATCGGCCGCATGCAGGAAAAGTTCTGGCTCAGGTTTCCAGCTTCCAACCTCGTAGGAGCTAAACAAACGATCGTCAAAAAAGGAGGCTAGCCCGCTTACCAGCAGTGCCTGCCTGATTTTCGCGGGCGGTCCGCTAGATGCGACACAACACATCCGATTCAAGCCCGACAGCATGTCATGTACACCGGGAATTGCTCTAAGTTCACTAGCAAAGAGTGCGGCGACGTGTTCGCGGTAGGTTGCCTCAAAACTGGATGGCAATGTCGTTTCGATCCGCCTTGCAAGATCAGCCAAAATAGAAGCGAGCTTCCAGCCACGATATCTCGCTACCAGCGAATGAACAGGCTCGCTGAGCTCTGGAAGCAAATCAATAAATGCCTTGTTGCAGAGGGATTCGCTGTCAACCAAGGTGCCGTCCAGATCAAAGATCACACATAGCTGAGACATCAACCACCCTTCTTGAGCGACCCTTAGCCTTAATATTACAGGGTGCGTGGGAGACACTTCGAGCGGCAGCTCCTGGCCGATGGTCGCCCTTGTGGCGCAGGTGACCACCCGACAACCTGCGATTTTTAGATTTCGACCCAAAGCTGACGTAAGGTAATTCAGTCGTTCAGCGAGAGCGGGCACTGCGACTGCTGATTGATGCCAGCCAGCGCACATGGATGCGAACAGGCCTACTTCGCCGACATATCACCGAAAGCGCACTGAAAGCCATCTCGGCGGAAGCTCGGAGCACGGTCCGATGCCCGATCGACCTCGGCTCTAGCGAATACAAACAAGGAAGGCTTATGTCCCGCTGGTTATGGCTGTGCATGTTGCTGTTTGGCTCAAGTGTATGTGCGCAAGGACAATTGCAATTCAGTGCACCCTGGGGTCCGCATGCCATCGGCTTCAAGGTGGTGCATCTAGTCGATAGCAGCCGCAGCTGGAACGACGGTCACGACCCACTCACTGGCGCAGCCGTTACCGCCATGCCCGAACGCCCCTTGCAGGTACTGTTGTGGTACCCCGCCAGTGCTGCCGGCAAGCCGATGGTTTACAGCGATTACTTGGCACTGCTCGCAAGCGAAGACGGTGCGGTGAATGATCGAGACCTGATCCAGCGTGTTGTCGTTGGCCAGATTCAGGCGTGGGCCGGCGCCGATCCGCTAAGCGGCTATCAGGCCATCGCAGCTCAGCCCGTCCACGCCACCACCGCGGCAACGCCAGCCGCGGGACCCCTCCCGCTGGTCATCTATGCCCCCAGCGACAGCAACGCCTCCTTCGAGGATGACGTGCTTTGCGAGTATCTCGCAAGCCATGGCTATATCGTGATTTCTACCAGCTCGCGCGGCGCGCATCTGCCGTACATGACCAATGCGCAAATGCCGGTGGATTTGGCCAATACGCGTGCGCAAGCCGCCGATATCGGTGTATTGATCGGGCAAGCCGCAATGCTGGCTGCGGTTGATACAAATAAAATCGCCGTGCTTGGCTACAGCTGGGGTGGCATGGCGAGCACCTTCGCAGCGACCACGGATGACCGAATCAAATTACTGGTGGAACTCGACGGGTCGGTGCGTTACTACCCGAAGCTGTTGGTGATGGCGCCCGACATTACGCCAGATCGTATCCAGGTACCGCTGCTGTTTTTTGCCGACCAGGAAGATCCGCTGACCCCGAACAAAAACAATAAGCCGGGCAGTTTCATCGATCGCATCCAGCATGCCGATGTCACCACCATCTGGCTGCGTGACATGCAACACGATGACCTCACCAGCGACAGCCTGCGCTTCGGCAACGATCACCCCCACGGGCCCGCGACGGCGCAGCAGCGCAGCGAAAGCTATTCCTGGATAGCGCGCTATACGCTTGCCTTTCTCGACGCGCATTTCAAAGATGACCCGTCGGCAAAAACATTTCTTGGCACGACACCCGAAACGCAGGGCGTTCCGGCGGGCATGTTCGTCAAGATGCATCGCGCTTCGCGCGGTCCTGCCCCATCACTGCAGGATTTCGCGCAACATCTAGGCAAGGCCGGCTTCGATCACAGCACCACGGTATATGCCGATTACCACCACGCGCATCCGGATTTCAGCCTCACGCAAGACCAGCTTGAGCCATGGATTTCCGCGCTGGTTCATCTGCATGATTTCCAGCGTGCACTTGGGCTTGCAAAGCTAGGAATCTTCATTGCGCCGAAGCGCAGCAATGCATGGATGGATCTTGCATATGTCGACGATATGCTGCACCAGCCTGCTCAGGCACTGCACGCGTTTCAACAAGCGCTGCGTTTTGATCCCGGCAACGCTTATGCGCGTGCCCAAGTACGACGCCTGGGGAGAACTGATTGAATCACCACGAACATCACCGCGCAGAAATTTCCGAAGTGGAACATCATTCTGCCGATTTACGGAGATTACCGATGCATTTATATCGGCCCATCATTTTATGCCTGCTGCTTCTCGGGCCGATGCATCTGTTTGCGCAAACTGCAACGCCTAGCACTCTCATTGATTCGACGGATCGGAAAGCCGTCATCAAGTCGCTCGGCGAACAATTGAAAGCCAACTACGTCTTTCCCGATATCGCAGAAAAAGTAGCAAAAACATTATCCGCGAATGCTTCGAGCGGAGCTTACGATGGAACCAAGACCACAGAAGCCTTCGCCGCTGCATTGACCAAGGATCTCCAAAGCGCCAGCAAGGATCTGCATTTTCGTGTGGACTATGACCCAACGTTCAAGCCAGAGCCCGACGATAACAAGCCAACCACAAAAGAGGAGCTGGATGAAGAAAGACAAGTTGCGGAGCACATGGGCTTTGGGATCGCGAAGGTAGAGCGTTTGCCGGGCAACGTCGGCTACCTGGATGTTCGAGGCTTTTTACCAGCGGACTTTGTGACCGTTGCATATGGCGCCGCAATGAATCTTCTCTCGGGCACCGACGCCATGATTCTTGATCTTCGGCAAAATGATGGCGGTGATCCGTCTGCGTGCGCTTTCTTGTCTTCCGCCGACATGTTCCTGATCCGCGCTTGTCCCAAGTGTTTCTCGGCTTGTCGCTGGACGCCTTGCTCGCTGAGCGTTCGGTGATCGACGCGTACCATGTGGCCGTATTTCGCTAGCGTGGCATTTTGCAGGGCGGCGCACCGCCTCCGCTTTTCAATCATTTCATCGCGAAGCGCGAGTCGACTTTTGCCGCCGCTGTCTTTCCTCCACCCACCCTTCTCGGGTTGCTTGGCGTTGTATCGCGTGAAGACTTTCTCGGGTTCACGCGGAATGCCATCGGGTACTCGGTCCGTTACCATTAAGTGCAGGTGAGGGTTTGGTTCGCCTGCGAGCGATGACAAGGGTGCATGCACAGCGTACTGGTACGGTTTGTCACCGGCAAACTCGTGCACCAACGCCATGACCAGTTCGTGCTGCTGCCAAAGTGTCAGTTCGCATGGCAATGGGATGACGTATTCGCGATACGCTGCACCATTGGCACGTTCGAATCTGTCGGCCATTCGCCAAAGCGTGCGCGCCGTCGCTGCCCATGACGGTAGGTTGCCGTGGCCTTGTTCCACCAGGTCTTCGCGGGAGAGATATTTGCCGGCGCGTCCAATGTAATCGGACTGGCTCGCCGCGGCCCCCTTCTTGCCGCTTTTTACTTCGAAGCGATAACTTGCCATATGACTACCCTTTCCCTTGATGCCAATAAAAAAGCCAACGAAGTGGCCTTCGTTGGCTTGTCGTGGGTTGGTTTTGGACGAATGGGAGGCTGTCTCAGAGGGAAACGGTAACTGCGCGTACCCCAACCCCCTTACGGAAGTGTCCCACTACCCAACACAGAAGTACCGTGATCAGGGTGTGACTGCGTGTGCCACAGTGCCCGCTGCTACTTACCTTCATCCGACGATGACGTCGTGTTCTCATAGACATTCAGTTGTCCATAGATTTATCGCCACGACAGTAAGAAATTACTTGCGTTGTGTACCGTCTCGATGCAATTAGGTTTCACGTGCGACCCACCGAGACGCTCTTTCCATGACGGTAAGTTCGTGAGAGGTGGCCTTGACTTTGCTGGTGGGGACCATCCCCAGACAGTCCCTCTGGTAGCGCAGGACTGCTTTGGTGATGACGTCAATGTCGTTGGACCGCAAGCATTCGGCATACTTCTGAATGCGCGCAGCCTGAAAGGCCATCCAGGCATCGTGATAGACGCTTGTGCCGAGGAGCGCATTACCCATGGCACACCACCGGTTATAAATAAGCTGGTTGATCTCATGCGGAACGTAATCGTCCTTCAAGAGATCTTCGATGGGTCGCGTGGTTTTCAGTTGCCCAAGAAGGGTGCCACCGGGTTGCTTCTGGCCATGCCAGTAGGGCACGCACACGGTCTTGGTGACCTGCTCGTGTCGGATTGTGCAGAGAGCGGCGACGCAGTCTAAGGGCGACAGCACTGCCGTGTCGGAAATCCTTTCGCCCAGGTTTAGAAAGCAATACATATGGAGCACGCGTGTGGCTCTGTCGACGAGGCTCAGAAGCTGACGCGAACTTGTGGGCTTCCCAGTAGCTTTCACCACCAGCCCCTTGAGCTGAGGCGCCCACGTCCGGACGAAACTAGGAAATTCTGCGATCGTTGTTACCCCGGAGTCCAGGAAAAGGCGCCTTTCGATGCGCTCACCAACCTCCGAGTAAAATGCTCGAACTTCGCGCTTGATCGGTGTAATCCCGGCCTTGATCGATGCCTTTGTGACGATCTCCTGGTAACCGTTCGCGAAATGTGCGAACCGAAGTGTGTGAAGGTACGTATAGATTGCCTCAGGCAACGAGTTGGCTGCGGGTGGTATATGCGGTGTGTAGGCATTAATCGCGTCAGCCAGCTTGCGGTAAGCAAGTGCCTTGGCTTCGGCATTGCGTTTGAATATCTTGCCCAACTGCCGACTGATGAATAGGTTTTGCGTCTCAAGTGTCACGAGCGTTTCTGGGAGGCTTGTGAGAATGCCTTTGATGCTAGCCAACCGGTCGCTCGAGATTTCCGTCTCAAGTGCCTCCAGAATGGACATGATCGTGTGCGTGTGGCTTTTTGTACGAGGTATAGGAAGGTCGATCCTAAATTCTAGATTGGCTTTGACGTTTTCTGCGGGCGGGGCAATCAGGTCAAACAAATGCACATTGCCAAGAATATTCTCGCGATAAAGCAGTTTCACCACTTTGAGATCCGCTAGCGGCAACGGTGCGACTGTGCTGCGGCTGATGTCTCTGCCGATTATCTTTCGGATTCCTTCCAGTACAGGCGACAATGTTTGAATGGTTATCTGCTTGGCGCTGGCGGATGTCTGCTCCTGGTTGATCTCGGCAAGTAGTTCTTTGAGGGTGCCAATTTCACCGCTTGCAGTCGTGGTGTCGCCAAAATCGAAGCGTGGAGTAAGAGTAGCGCTAGCTTTTGAGGTTCTCATGGCTGTACCACTGTCTCGAACAAGGAAGCGGCCGCTTCAAGCGTGAGTCCGACGTGCCTCCGCTTTGAGGAGCGGAGCGTTTTAGAGTCCACGACCACTTTAACTGTTTCGCATAGGCGGCAGGTGTCAGCCCGCCCAACGCCCTCTTCGGTCGTACCTCGTTGTATTCCCGCCGCCAGCTTTCGATCTCGGCGCGTGCGTGCAAGAGGCTGGGAAAGCAGTGCTCGTTGAGGCATTCATCGCGCAGGCGGCCATTGAACGATTCGATTTAGGCATTCTGGTTTGGCTTGCCTGGTTCGATCAGGCGCAGCTGCACGCCACGCGCGTGGCCCCAACCTCGTCGAGCGTCAGAATTTCCCCGTCAAAACTTGTCACGTTGCTGCCTTCGCCCCTGCTGGCCGCCGCTGGCCAATCCTGGCATATCTCAACTTTGATTCAGCCAAATAAATGGCGGTTGCGACGTGAGGCATCCCGAACTATTTGCTCAGGCAACCGGGCCAAGCGGTAGCGCCTCTTTAGCGGGGCGTCGTGACCTCATGCTCATCCGTGGCAAAGCAACGTGTTAGCAACACCCTTGCGCATCGTTCTCAGTGCATACTCGTTTTCATCCGGCCTGGGTCAACAGCAGTTCCCTAGATGCGCCTCTTGTTCCACCGAAAGCCGGGTCCGCTGTTCTGCGCCACCGAAGACGCGCTAACATCTGTCATAGAAAAAAAAGAGTAAAGGCGCGATGTCAAGCGTTCCATCCGCAAGTATCAGCCGCAAAATGCATGGCCAGTACTATACGAAGCAATCTATCGGTGCGCTGCTGGTTGATCGCCTCAAAAATCAGGAAGTACAGACTGCTATCGAGTTCGGGGTGGGGCGGGGCGCATTGCTTGACGCGGTGAGTTCACGGTGGCCGAATGCGAAGTGCGTTTCGGTCGATATCGACCCCAAACATCGGCGAGCCGATCTAGATCGTTTTCGCTCGCATTACTGCGAGGACGCGCTTGAGCCGGATATCTCCATGCGAATTGGCTTGGCCCCGGAGTCGGCGGACGTGGCTGTGTGCAATCCACCGTTCATTACCTGCGCCTGGCGCCCCGGTTTTGAGCGCATTCTTGCTAGGGCCGGCATGCTGCCTAAACATACGGTCTCAGGATTTAGTGCCGACATTCTGTTCCTCGCCCAGAACCTGTGGATGCTAAGGTCGAAAGGGCAACTTGGCATCATTGTCCCGTCCGGCATAATTAGTGGCGAACGGTCCAGACATGTCCGGGACTGGCTACTAGAGCGTCACTCTATTTCAGAGGTCATTGAGCTTCCGCCCGGCACATTTGCAGGCACTGAAGTCAAGGCCTTCGTTCTTTGCCTGACCAAGGACAACTCAACACGCGCGCGCATCGTGCTGAGGAGGATCAACTCAGAAGGTGTTGCCTCACAGGGGCTGCGGATCACCCAACAAGAAGCCAGCTTCCGGCTAGACTATTCCCACTATAAGGCCGGCTATCGCAATCTAGCCGAAGAGATGCCGATATCTAAGCGGAGTCTTGAGGTGGGACGGGGAAGCATTGGAGCCAATGTGGCCAAAGCGACAGGCATAGACTTCCTCCACACCACGGATATTGCCTCCTCTTCCTTTCGGGCTCTCCGTCTCGGCCAAACTAGTACGAAGAGCCACGGTGAACACCTTACCGCCAAGGCCGGCGATGTGATCATCGCCAGGGTCGGCAGAGATTTCTACAAAAAGATAGCGCTAGTGGAGCGGGGTGAATCCGTCATCAGCGACTGTCTGTTTGCGCTTCGTTCAAATCAGTACTCTGCTGCACAGATTTACAAGGCACTGACGAGTGATGCAGGGCAGCACTGGCTCGACGCGAATTCCCGGGGTGCGTGCGCACGATTCATCACGAAAAGCGATTTAGAACGCTTTCCTTTGAAGGAGATCCTTGAGCGATGATCGCTGCAAATCAGGGGGAAATCGCTTTTTTGGAGCGCGCGGACGAATTAGATAACGAAACGCTGCTTGCGCGGACCGTGGATAATGAGTTCTTCTTAGGGATTCGGCGTCGACTGTCAGCCCAAGGCGCTAAATTGCTCGTGGGACCTCGCGGCACCGGCAAGACTCACCAGATGCGTTATGTCTACCAAGAGTGCGTAAGCGATGCGTCGAAGCCCGCCGCAATCTACTCCAGCTTCACCCGGTATGTAAGGCTAGAGCCACTTCTCAAGACATCCACCACTGCCTTGGTTGTTTTCCAGTGCTGGGTAATTGCCAAGATTGTACTGTCCGGTTGCGACTTCCTCAGAGAGACTGAGACCCCTGATTTGGCTATTCGTGACGAGCTCCAACACTCGTTCGGAATGTCTGAATCCGACTTGGCGAATTTTGTCTCTCAAGTCGAAGGGCGCGGCGCGGGTGCGGCCGAGATGTATGAATCGCTCACCGTGGGCGCGCTTCACACGTGGTTCGACTGCATCCTGGCGTTCTCAAATCGGTCGCGACTAGTCATCCTGCTGGATGACGCGGCGCTTTCAATGACACCGGAATACTTGGTCGAATTCTTCAATCTCTTCCAAGATCTGAAGTCACCCACTGTTTCTCCCAAGGCATCCGTCTATCCGGGCACTTCTCAGTACGGCCCACGCCTGCACATCAGACATGATGTTCAGCCGATAAACGCCTGGCTCAGTATCGAAGACAAAGCCTACAGCGAAACAATGGATCAACTACTGGGTGCGTGGAAATCGCAACTCGCTGCATTCCCTGATGGCGTGGTGGATCTCTTCAAGTATGCGGCGTTTGGCGTGCCGCGAGTCCTCATGAGCCTAGTTCGCAGCTACAACGAGGGCAACTGGTCTACTCCACAGCAGGGCGTCAACACGGTGATCGAGCAGCAGGTCGATCTTATGCAAGCCGAGTACATCTCACTTGCGCAAAAGGTTCCTCAGTTTGCCACAGTGATTGCGGCGGGCGACCAGTTTTTTCAGAAGCTGGCTGACCAGGTTGCCGATGCTAACAGGGCGGATCCGGACACCAGGCAGCTAGTCATTGGTATTCCGACGAAGGAGGTCTCTACCCTCCAAAGCCGCATGCTACGATTTTTAGTGGAAGTGGGGTTTCTCTATCCCATGACATCCGTAAAGCACGGAGAAGATCGCACCTATCTTCGCTTCATTCCACATATTGCTCCTCTGATTCATCGAAGGGCCTTTCAGCCATCCGCAGGCTTTTCTGCTAGAGGGCAGGTAAATTTTCTTGCGCGCGAGCAAAAGCGTCAACCAATCCGCCTCGGCTTTTCCAAGCTCATTCCGGACGTCAAGTTGCACCTTGACTTGGCGGAGTGTGGGCGCTGCGGAACGGCTAGACTGTCTGAGTCTCAACGGTTCTGCCACAACTGCGGCGCAGAGCTCATCAACCAGTCGGCGTACCGAGCTTGTCTGGCACTTCCCATCAGTGTTCTTCCCATCACAACGCGCCAAAAGGAAGCTTTGGCGGAGCGGTTTCAGACAATTGGCGACATCATCGCAGCACAGGATCCCGCCAACGAACTGCGTACGCATGGCCTGATTGCCAACAGGCGCGCCGCGACAATCGTTGAAAAAGCTCAGAAGTACGTCGACGAGTACTTCTCGTGAGTCGGGTGCCTTCTGCAGCGTTACAAATCACGACCTCCACTCCGATCAATCGGCTTAACACCCCGTCCCTTATTGATGGAAGCGTGAGCGTTGATGTGCGCTCGGCGGTTGACCAATTCCTGGCCGTTTTCAGCACACTCAACGTCCTCGTTTCTCGTCGTGGAGTCGAACTTTCGGGCGTTGCGCCTCAAGTGACGCAAGACGAGAATGCGGCCGCCGATCTGGATTCGGTTGAATCCCTGTTCGCTGTCGAGAATGAGGAGACGGACGCAGAGAGTCTGCCTGCGCTCGCTGATTGCCCGGACGAGGTGATGGCAGGTATTGGCGGAGAGTCAGTGGCGCCGACAACAGTTAGCGCATTGCAGGTTCCTCAGGCAGCACTCTCTCAAGGCGTAGTTCCGTCGACGACGGAGCTCAACTATCAGCTCAACAATCTAGTGTTCCTTGGCTATATTTCTGCTGTCGAAAGTTGTCTCCGCTGTCTAACCCGACAGTTGGTCCTGGCTGACGAATTTACCGCCGATCATGTCTCAGACCAGAAGATTTCGTTTGGTGCGGCTCTGCACAGTCATCGGGATCTTCTCCCCGAGGCTTTTCTTGAGGAGATGACTTTCATTTCCAAGGACTCGGTCGAGAAACTGTTGACGCACGTTATCGGTATTAAGGCGCAAAACCTGAGCGACGTACTGGAGGAGTACAACAGGATTTGCCAGCTAAGGCACTGTATCGTGCATCGTTTTGGGAAACTGGGCACCAATAATGCGATCAAGCTCGGATTGCGTGCGCACAAAACGCTGCTTGAGAAGCCCATCCAGATATCCACCGAAGATCTAAACAAGATCGGTTACACGCTAGTGAACCTCGTGAAGGCGATCAACAACAACGTCTACGAGCAGGTCCTTGAACGGAGCGCCAAACAGTCCGAAGCCTGGAGCTGGGAATTTGCGCGAGATGAAGAGGTATTCAGAAAAATCTATATGGTTTTTGCCTCAAGTTTAGATCCAGCGCCCTCACCATCATGTGCGGACGCATATGACGCGTTCAAAGCAAAATGCAAAGCGAGCAGTGCATCAGAAAAAGTGCGGAGAAGCGCACTTCGAGGTCCTAATCCAGGAAATAACGAGCCTGCCGCATAGCCTCGCATCGACATTTGATACGGCGGCTTCAAGGTGTTTACGCGAGGGCGACATCAGTCGTGTACGGCATGCCCTTTCCTTGGTCGCGGTCGATGGTATCTCTCTATCCAAGTTGACACATCTGCACGTTGATCGCATGGGCTGACCCGCACCCTGGCCTAGCAGCTATCGATTCGCGTGTGGCGAGTGATTCGATCCTCTTACGGGTCGCAGCACGGCACATGCCCGTTAGGCTCTGCTCTGGCGGACCGGCGCCTCGCCCCGGCGATGGCGATCAACGAACTTCATGACGCTGTTGGTCGAGAAACACCGCTTTGATCGAAAGGTGTGGATACGTGCAAAAATATTGCGTCTAGCAGGTTCTAGGCCATCTGCTCCCCCGTACCAACAAAATTTGCGGGTATTCTTGCGGGTATTCAGCCGGCGTTCTTAGGTAAATATCTATTTCAATCAACTGGATACGTCTAAAATGCTGCTGATGATCGACAACTACGACAGCTTTACCTTCAACCTCGTGCAGTATCTCGGTGAGCTGGGGCAGCAGGTGAAGGTGGTGCGCAACGATGCGCTGGATGTGGCCGGCATTCGCGCGCTGACCCCTTCGCACATCATGATTTCACCGGGGCCGGGTACGCCGGACGATGCGGGCGTGTCGTTGGATGTATTGCGCGAGCTGTCGGGCGAGATCCCGGTCTTCGGCGTGTGCCTCGGTCATCAGGCGATCGGGCAGGCGTTTGGCGGCAAGGTGATTCGGGCCAAGCAGATCATGCACGGCAAGACGTCGCCGGTACGCCACCGCGGGCAGGGCGTATTTGCCGGCTTGCCCGATCCGTTCGAGGCGACGCGCTACCACTCGCTTGTGGTGGAACAGCACTCGCTGCCCGATTGCCTCGAAGTCACCGCGTGGACCGAGCATCCGGACGGTTCGATCGACGAGATCATGGGCCTGCGTCACAAGACGATGCCGGTGGAAGGCGTGCAGTTTCATCCCGAGTCCATCCTGACTCAGCACGGCCACGACCTGCTGCGCAATTTTCTCGGTCAGCCGCTGAAGCTCGCCGCATGAGCGCGGCGCATCGCGAGGTGCCGCATCGGGAAATCACGATCACGCCGCAGGAGGCCCTGCAGCGTACGATCGAGCATCGCGAAATTTTCCACGACGAGATGATTTCGCTGATGCGCCAGATCATGGGTGGCCAGGTCAGTCCGCTGATGACGGCGGCGATCATGACCGGCCTGCGCGTCAAGAAGGAAACCATCGGCGAGATCACCGGCGCGGCGCGGGTAATGCGCGAGCTGTCGGCCAAGGTGCCGATCGGCGGTGAGACGCGTCACCTGCTGGATATCGTGGGCACCGGCGGCGACGGCGCGTCGAGTTTCAACATCTCCACGGCATCGATGTTCGTGGCCGCCGCGGCCGGCGCCCGCGTGGCCAAGCACGGTGGGCGCAGCGTGTCGTCAAGGTCCGGCAGTGCCGACGTGCTGGAGTCGCTGGGCGCGTCGATCGACCTTATGCCGGAACAGGTCGCGCAGTGCATGGAAGAAACCGCGATCGGCTTCATGTTCGCGCCGAATCATCATCCAGCGATGAAAGTCGTTGCGCCGGTGCGGCGCGAGATGGGCGTGCGCACGCTGTTCAATATTCTCGGCCCGCTGACCAATCCGGCGGATGCGCCCAATATCCTGATGGGCGTGTTCCATCCCGATCTCGTCGGTATTCAGGTGCGCGTGCTGCAGGCGCTGGGTGCGCTTAACGCCCTGGTGGTCTGGGGCCGCGATGGCATGGACGAAATTTCGCTGGGCGCGACCACCCTGGTGGGTGAATTGCGCGACGGCGTGGTGCGCGAGTACGAAATCGAGCCCGAAGACTTCGGCTTCGCTATGGCCTCCAGCCGCAATCTGCGGGTGGAAAATGTGGAGGAATCGAAAGCGATGCTGCTCGAGGCCTTGCAGGGCCGTCGCGGCGTGCCGCATGACATCGTCTGCCTGAACAGCGGCGCGGCGCTGTACGCCGCCAGCGTGGTCGACTCGATCGACGACGGCATCGAGCTGGCGCGTGCGACCATTGCCAGCGGCGCGGCGCATGACAAAATGAACGCGTTCGTCGAGGCCACGCGCCGGCTTGCCGCATCCGCGTAAAGTGGGCTCGCGTAGCCGCTAGCATGGCCGCGTGCTTGCACAAGCCGAAGCGGCGATACTGCAGCCTGCGCCGCTTGCACGATTCACATACCCACGTTGTTCCAATCAGAGACATGCCATGACCGACATTCTCAATCGCATTCTTGCGCGCAAGGCCGAAGAAGTCGCCGAGCGTAAAGCAAAAATGCCGATGGACGAGCTGATCGCCCGCGTCAAAGACATGCCCGACACGCGCGGATTTGCCGCCGCGATCGAGGCAAAGATCGCCGCCGGCCTTCCAGCGGTGATCGCTGAAGTGAAAAAGGCCAGCCCCAGCAAGGGCGTGATCCGCGCCGAGTTCGATCCGGCGGCGATCGCGCGAAGCTACGAGGAGGCCGGAGCTGCCTGCCTTTCGGTGCTGACCGATGCGGATTTTTTCCAGGGCAGCGAAGCGTTTCTGCAGCAGGCGCTGGGCGCGTGCGCGCTGCCGGTGCTGCGCAAGGATTTCATCATCGACCCGTATCAGGTGTACGAGGCCCGCGCGATCGGCGCGGACTGCGTGCTGCTGATCGTTTCCGCGCTGGACGACGACGTGCTGCTGCAGCTGTCGCTGCTGGCCGCCGAGCTGGATCTGGACGTGCTGTGTGAGGTGCACGATGAAGAGGAACTCGAACGCGCGATGGCCGTGCCGGTACCGCTGATCGGCGTCAACAACCGCAACCTGCGCAGCTTCGAGACCTCGCTGGAAACCTCGCTGGCGCTGCAGGATCTGATCGAATACGACCGCGTGCTGGTCGCCGAATCCGGCATACATACGCCGGAAGACGTTGCGCGCCTGCGCGAAGGCGGTATCCAGGCGTTTCTGGTTGGCGAGGCGTTCATGCGTGCCGAAAATCCGGGCAGCGAACTGCGGCGATTGTTCGGTACGCCGTGACCGAACCATTACCGCATGAAGCGATGCCGGATGAAGCGGCGTTCGCTGCCCAACCGATCGAGCTCGATCCAGCTGCGACGACCGCTGCGATGCCCGGCGAACCCACCATCATCGACGCCAAGGTGTCACGCGTGGTGCTGTTCGACTTTGACGGGGTGCTGATTCACGCCGATTCGTTCGGGCTTTTCATACGCGATCGCTACAAGCGTTCGCTGCTGCGCAAGCTGCTGGTGCTGCCTACCGTGCCGTGGCTGCTTCTTGGCCTAATGGTGTCGTGGCGTTGGCCGGTGCGCACGCTAGTGCACATCGGTCTGCTCGGCGTCAGCGAGCCGCGCTACGCCGCGGCGGCCAAAGCATTCGCCGCCCAGCTGGTGCGTCGGCCCAAGCTGTTCTGTCGCGATGGCCTGCTGGCGCTGCGCCGGCATCAGGCCGCGGGCGACCGGGTGGTTGTGGTGACCGGCTGCGAGTACACCCTGGTCAGCGCTATGCTGCAGGAGCTCGGTCTGACCGATATCGAAGTGCTCGCCTCGCAGCTGCGGCCAAGCTGGCTGGGCATGCGGGTGAAGTCGCACAACGTAGGCAAGCGCAAACTGCAGGAGTTGGCGTCGCATGGCCTGCAGGCCTGGCGCGTGGCCTATAGCGATTCATCGCACGACATTCCGATGCTCAAGCCCGCAGCTGAGGCGGTGCTGGTAAATGGCACGCCCAAGCTGTGCAAGAAAATCGAGAGGGCGCTGGGCCGCAGCGTGAAACGCGTCGAGTGGTTCTGAGCGCCATGTCTTCTTCGCACAGCCACGAACGCCAGGGCGAGACGGCTTCGCTGCAGATCGTGCCTTTCGAGCCGGCGCTGCGGGAGCATTTCTATCGGCTCAACGCGCAGTGGCTGGAGCGGCATTTCCACATCGAGGATCTCGATCGCCGGGTGCTCACCGAACCGGAAACGCAGGTGCTGCAATCCGGCGGCGCGATCTTTTTCGCACGGCTCGGTGACAGCATCATCGGCACTTGTGCGCTGCTGCATGAGTCGCCCGGCGTGTACGAACTCACCAAGATGGGCGTGGACGAGAGCTTTCGCGGACACGGCGCGGGGCGGCGCTTGCTCGATGCGGCGATTGCCGAGTTCCATCGGCGCGAGGGCCGACGGCTGTTTCTCGAATCCAGCAGCCGGTTGACCACCGCCTTGCGCATGTACGAAAAAGCCGGCTTCGTGATGCAGCCGTCCACCCGTGCCGATTCGCATTACCGGCGCGCGGACGTGTACATGATTTATCAGTCGCCGGAGCCGGCGGCTATCGACGACTGAACGCAGCTCAGCGGGTGCCGCGCACCACGATGGTCTTGCCGGACACGTCGATCATGCGCTGCTCTTCGAGCTGCTTCAGCACCCGACCGACCATCTCGCGCGAACAGCCGACGATGCGGCTGACTTCCTGACGCGAAATGCGGATCTGCGTGCCGTCCGGGTGGGTCATGGAATCTGGCTCCTGGCATAGGTCCAGCAGCGTGCGCGAAATCCGGTTGGTCACATCCATGAAGGCCATGCGGCTGACTTGGCGCGAGGTGCGCAGCACTCGGGTGGTGAGCTGCGCGCCGATGGCGAAGAGGATTTTCGGGCATTCCTCGCGCAGCGAGGTTTCCATCAGCTGAAACAGGCGCTCGTAGCTGATCTCGGCCATCTCGCACGGTGTGCGCGTGCGCACTATCGACTCGCGCTGCGCCTGCTCCACAAACAGGCCCATTTCGCCGATGAACTGGCCACGACTGATGTATGCCAGGATCAGTTCGCGGCCCTGTTCGTCCTCGGTGCATACGACGAGCGAGCCGTCGATGACGTAATAAAGGGTGTTGGCCGGGTCGCCCGGCCGGATGATCGCGGTCTTGCCCGGATAGCGGCGGCGATGGCAAAGCGCAAGAAATCGCTCCATCGAGGCCGGATCGGGCGCAAGGCTGAGCGGCGCCTGGGAGCTTTCAAAAGCTTGCTGCAGCTGGTATTTGAGTTGCGCCACTATCATTCCCGCCGATGGTTTCATGCCGGCGGCAGCCAAGGCTTACCGCCCAATCAGTAGCCGTTGCCGTCCCCTGTTGGCCTGCATTATGGCAAACCTGAGCGACTTGCCGAAGGTTCAGTTTTTCGGCGTTTTACCGCATACTTCGCGGTCTTTCGGCGAAGGCAATGTTGCGTTGTCGCACGCCGGTCACAATGATCGCGGAAGGTTGCGGCCTGCGCGTCACACCATTCAGCGGGGACCCTTGTCGCTAACCCGCCTCTACTGCTGGCCTCATACCGCCATGGAGCGCCGTCTTGGTTAAACCACTTCCCCGTCTTCGCCTGCAGGGTTTCAACAACCTGACCAAGGCGTTGAGCTTCAACATCTACGACATCTGCTACGCGGTGTCCGAAGAGCAGCGCAGCAACTACATCGAGTACATCGACGATCAGTACGACGCCGACCGGCTGACCCAGATCCTCACCGATGTGGCCGAGATCATCGGCGCCAACATCCTCAACATCGCCCGCCAGGACTACGACCCGCAGGGCGCGTCGGTGACGATGCTGATTTCCGAGGAGCCGGTGCTGGAGAAGCTCGGTCGCGACACCATCACCGGTGCCGTGGTCGCGCACATGGACAAGAGCCACATTACTGTCCATACCTATCCGGAAACGCATCCGCACAACGGCATCGCCACCTTCCGCGCCGATATCGACGTGGCCACCTGCGGTGTGATCTCGCCGCTGAAGGCACTGAACTACCTGATCGACAGCTTCGAGTCGGACATCGTGGTGTGCGACTACCGCGTGCGCGGCTTCACCCGTGACGTGAAGGGCAAGAAGCACTTCATCGACCACAAGATCAACTCGGTGCAGGACTACCTGGCCAAGCACATTCGCCAGAAGTACGAGATGTTCGACGTCAACGTGTATCAGGAAAACATGTTCCACACGAAGATGCACATCAAGGACTTCGATCTGGACACGTACCTGTTCGACTCGCACGCCGACGATCTCTCGTTCAAGGAGCGCCAGCGCATCGAGTCGCTGCTGCGGCGCGAGATCGAGGAGCTGTTTCACGGCCGCAACCTGATGTAACGAAAAACCCGCCGAAAGGCGGCTTTTTTATAGCCGCACCCGCAAAGCCTGCGGGTCAGAGGCGATACGCGACCGCCTTCATCACCATCGAACTGAGAGACATCAGCTTAGGCAGCGGGAAGGGCAGGTCGATACCGCCGCGCTGCTGGGCCTCCTGCGCGTGGCGCACTTCGTCCGCCTGCATCTGCGTCAGCACCGCGCGCGAGCGTTCGTCCGCCGCGGGCAGTTTTTCCAGATGTTCCTGCAGATGCGCCTCGACCTGGCGCTCGGTTTCCACCACAAAGCCCAGGCTCAACGGGTCGCCGGCCAGCGCCGCAGCGGCGCCGATCGCATAGCTGCCGGCGTACCACAACGGATTGAGCAGGCTCGGGCGGCTGTCCAGCTCCTTCAGGCGGGCGGCGCACCAGGCCAGGTGATCGGTTTCCTCGTCGGCTGCATGCAGCAGGTGCTCGCGCGTATCGGCATGGCGTGCCAGCGCGGCCTGACCCAGGTACAGCGCCTGCGCGCAGACTTCGCCGGTGTGGTTGATCCGCATCAGGCCGGCGGCGTGGCGGCGCTCGGCGTCGTCCAGATCCGCTTCCATCACCGCGCTGCCGGGTGAAGGGCGCTGCGCGGCGGGCGATCCGGCCACCGCTTCCAGCGCGCGCTCGCACTGAGCGAGCAGCCGGTCGATCAGCGTCAGGGTACGGACAGTCATGGCGGCTCCTGATTTCATTGGAAAATTGCTTACGAGGTGTTCATTGGCCGGGTCCTGCCCGGCATGGCAGCAAATGCTGCCAGCGGCGAAAGACCCGATGGGAATGCCATTGGACAACAGTAACCGTGGCAGCAACAGCATGGCAGCTTGCCGCAGACCGCTCGCGGCCGGGGATCAACGGTTTCCCAACGCGCCGCGCAGCATGTCACGCAGAGCTCCGACAGGTGCCGGTAACCTGCCCATCCCGGACACAACCGTTGCCATTGCGTCCGCCGGACCGGGCTTGCCATGCCGTACACGGTTGTCGTCTCTGGGGGGACTTTTCAAGCGGCGGGTGCATCATGCTATGATTACCAGCTCACAGCCGGACCAACGTCGGGCTTGCACCGTAGATGACGGCTCCGCTATCATCTCGCGCCTCTGATCGACCGATGATATGCACCGCCTCACGGCGGCAGAACAGGTATTCTGAAATGAAAACGTTTAGCGCCAATGCAGACAACGTCAAGCGCGACTGGTTCGTGGTCGATGCCACGGACAAGACGCTCGGTCGCCTGTCGACCGAAATTGCACATCGCCTGCGCGGCAAGCACAAGCCGGAGTACACCCCGCATTGCGATACCGGCGATTATATCGTCGTGATCAATGCGCAGAAGGTGCACGTCACCGGCCGCAAGCTGGACGACAAGAAGTACCACCGCTTTACCGGTTACATCGGCAACCTGAAGACCACCAGCCTCAAGGATCTGCTCGCTACCTACCCGGAGCGTGTGATTGAGACCGCCGTCAAGGGCATGCTGCCGAAAAATTCCCTGGGCCGCGAGATGTATCGCAAGCTCAAGGTCTACGGCGGTGCCGAGCATCCGCATACCGCACAGCAGCCGCAGGCGCTGGAACTCTAAGGAATCATCATGTCGATCCAGCAGAATTACGGCACCGGCCGCCGCAAAACCTCCGCCGCCCGCGTGTTCCTTCGCAAGGGCAATGGCCAGATCGTGGTCAACGGCAAGTCGCTCGAGCAGTTCTTCGGTCGCGAGACCTCCTGCATGATCGTGCGTCAGCCGCTTGAGCTGACCGATAACACCAGCAAGTTCGACATCCTGGTGACGGTCGCTGGTGGCGGCATCACCGGCCAGGCCGGCGCGATCCGTCTGGGCATCGCTCGCGCTCTGATCGAGTACGACGAAACCCTGAAGTCGCCACTGCGCAAGGCTGGCTTTGTGACCCGCGACGCTCGCGAAGTCGAGCGTAAAAAGGTCGGTCTGCACAAAGCACGTCGCGCCACCCAGTTCTCCAAGCGCTAATTCCCTACCGAATTGCGTTTGTCGGTTCGATGCACCAAAGTCAGAGCGCATCGATCCAGCAGTTTTTGGGAGATCGTCTAACGGTAGGACGACAGCCTCTGACGCTGTCTATCTAGGTTCGAATCCTAGTCTCCCAGCCAGCCCTGAAAAGCCCTTGATCCTCAAGGGCTTTTTTTATGCCTTGACGAAAGCGCCCGGACATCTCGGTCGGTACATGTATGCGTC
Organism: Rhodanobacter sp. K2T2; assembly: GCF_013408815.1. Classification (NCBI taxonomy): domain Bacteria; kingdom Pseudomonadati; phylum Pseudomonadota; class Gammaproteobacteria; order Lysobacterales; family Rhodanobacteraceae; genus Rhodanobacter; species Rhodanobacter sp. K2T2. The sequence goes on from NZ_JACCCA010000016.1 coordinate 29,602, forward strand.
TGGCACATCATCTACTGCGCGAAAAAACGGGCATCTGGTATTTCCGTCTGGTCGTTCCCAAACGACTGCGTGAGCCCCTGGGGCAAACCATCATCAAGCGATCGCTGGCCACACGGGATCCGGCACTGGCCCGGGCGTGGGCCTATGTGCTCGGCGCGAAATATGCTCAACTCTTCTCCACGGTAGCTCAGGGAGATCAGAGGATGGCCGAGAAGCAGCGTTGGGACGATGACGTGGTGCGCCGTCTGATGGGGGACATCCAGACAAACGCGCCGGGCGGGGTGAGCAAGTGGAAAGTCCAAGGCCCCGGTGGGTGGAGCGTCGAGACCAACGGAAGCCCCGAAGATAACGCCGGCGGCATGTTGGCTCTGCGCGCGATGCTGGAAGACAACGGCAGCATCATCGAACGAAACCTCGCGCGTCTAGCGCCTCACAGAAGCAGCGCGCCCACGCTTGATGAGGCCATCCGCGATTACGCGGAAGTCGAAGGCAAAGCCTTAAAGCCCAACACATGGATCCAGCGGTCCCGGTCGCTGACCAGTTTTTCGCAAACGATCGGCGGTCACCTGCGGGTGGATGCGATCACTCGGGCGATGGCTTCGACGTGGAGCGATGGCTTGATCCGGTCGGGCAAGAGCAACGTTTACGCAGCCAACACCGTTTCGCATGTGGCCCAATTGTTCGACGCCCTCTTGAAGAAAGACCGCATCACAACCAACCCGGTGAAAGGGCTGATCGTGGTCAAAAAGAAGGAGAAGGCGGCGCGTCGCTCAGAAGGTCACGAGTGGGAGCCGTTCGACGTCGCCGTGCTCAAACGGATTTTCGATCCAGCCAATCTCGCCAAAACCAAAATGGAACACGTCCGATGGGGCACACTCATTGGTCTCTACACGGGCGCGCGTGTGGGCGAGATCGCACAGATTTTTCTCCGCGACTTCGTCGTGCTCGGTGACGTCAAATGCTTGAAGATTTGTGCGGACAGCGATGGGCAGGGGATCAAAACCGGGGAAGGCGGCGAGCGGTTGGTGCCGATCCATCCGGACCTTTTGACGCTCGGGTTGTGGGAGCGCGTCGAAGCCTTGCGGGCCGCGGGAGCGGAGCGGTTGTTTCCTGCAATGCGCATCGACAGCGCGGCCGGTCGGGGCAACTCCATCTCAAAAGGCTTCTCCTATTACTTAGCCAGCTTAGGCGTGAAACCACGGAGGGAGCACGGCATCGTCGGAGTGCACTCACTCCGAAAGACCGTCATTCAAACCTTGCAGGGGTGTTCGCTTTCTGCTGAACGCCGCCGGGCCATCGTGGGCCACGAGAACGGCGACCCTCCGCCCGACACGCACGCGACGGCTTACATGCGACCCTGGACGGGGAAAGAGCTGGCAGCATTCTTCCCCGGGTTGCCTTGGGGCGAATGGCTGGCGTTTGAAGGGCTACGCCCGCTGTTGCGGTTGGTGGCGACGAGACCCAATCCGCTACCGAAGCGGAAAAAGACGCAAATTGCATGAAAGCTTCTCACGGTTTTGCTTAACATTTGCCCTATTTGACTGATTTTTCAAAGATTTGGCAGGCGTTGTGCGTAAAACTTGGGGGCGGCTGGTAGCGCCAGAGTTGCGGCGTGCACTGATCGGCACACGCACAATCCCCATTGCGACGTTCCAAATTCCCCTTTAAGGTGTGAGGAAGGCCCACATGTTGAGATTGAGCTGAAAGTTTGTACGTCGCTGCGTGCAAATGTGGATTGAAGGTTGAGGAGTAGTTTATGGTTCATCGCCCCAGAAAAAATGAAACCATTTCGAGCCCTGTTGCAGCATGGATGCAGGGATGGTTCGGCATCACTCCATCGGAAGCTCGCGAGCAAGCAAACACCGGCCCCGTCGCGGAGCTTGTTAGGGAATATCTAAAGGAGCGTAACCATCTGATCCACTCCGGTGAATCCGTAGCTACGCATCCGATAGTCAATACAAAGCTTTAGGAATATGCCACTGCAATGGTGGTCAAGGAAAAAGAGCGGCTCGAATAAAAACTCATCCGTAGGGAAGATCACTAATAAACTATTGCGGGAGGCAATACGTGCGGGAATAGGCGCTCAAGTTCTCTCGCAAACGGTGCAATCGTTCTACGATCAAAGCAAAATTATTTACGATCCAGCGCGCCGCGCCAAGGCTGAACAGGATGCCCATAACATCCTCAATCACTCGGTCACCGGACCGGTGCTCCAGCAGCGTATTGAAGACCAGACCGACCAATACACCGACTGGATAAAACTGAATCGTTGCGAAAAAGAAGGATTTGCGACCAAAGTAGCCGTTCATATGTGCGCGACATTGGCATTGGTAGGCATCGGATTCGCAATTCTGTTCTTCGTTGGAATTTTTTCTAGAGTTCGACCGGCCAGTGAGCTGTCAAGAACTGCCGACGCAATGGCGAGGGCGTTTGTGAACACCATTGCTCCTGAAACTGGGTCCGAAAATTCCTCGTCAGCGCCAGCAAATTCCTCGTCAGCGCCAGCTCCGCCCAAGAAGGGCCTCGGGAATTAAATAATAGTGCGCAGAGCGCGTCTTAGTGTTGTCCCAACACGACGCTTAGAGCCGACCCAACGCTAAGGCGTCAGGCAATCCCAGATCCATGGCTTTGTCAGTGGCATTTCTGACAATGCCGGCGGACTTCCTTACACTCGGGCCAGCGGTTAGCCGCAGGTTCCGATTTGGAAGGGTTGTCCTCCGGGGTGGCCCATGAGCACAGGGGAAAGGAAGCATGGCCGTAACAGCGCAGCAAGTCTCTGCAACAGTTGCAGATACGGGTTTCGACCCAAAGAACCTTTGTATAGACGATTTGATCATCCATCGCGTCTACGTTCGGGATGCCGATAAGGTCATCAAAGACCCCAGTCTGTCCGACCACGTTGAAGCGCTGCCCAAGGAGGGCTTAGATGCGATCCAACAACGGCTGACGTCAGCTCTTGGGCATCGCTCCCATGGCATTGAAATGTCCATTGAGAAGATCGAGGCTGACAACTTTTTCCAATCCGCGGCCCACGCCATATGCGGTGATCAAGCATCATTCATTGCTGCGTCGAGAGCGATGGCGCAGAAGCTGACCCAAGCCCAGGCAAGCACCAATGGTTCGGCCGGCATGTTGATTGTTCTGCGCGGCCGAGCCGGCGCCCAGCCCCGGCGGTTTCTCGCAGTCATCAAGGCAGAGGTGCATGACGGTTTTGGCGCTAGTGACCCGTCCCAAGCCGTTGCCATCCAATACCTCAGCTCGCTCACCCTCACTCCAACCCAGCGACTTTTCAAGGTGGGACTTCTCTTGGAATTGCAGGCTGGCCCTCCGGAGTTGGCTGGCGCTTACAAGGCATCGGGTTATCGGGCATTTCTTTTCGATCACCTCATCACTGCAACCGAAACCCGTTCGGCCGCTGCCTATTTCTACAACGCGTTTCTTGGGATGGGGATACAAAAGTCATCTAAAAAGCTGACGCAGGATTTTTATGAGCACACCATCTCTTTCATACAGACCGCATCGCTTACGGACGACGCTAAGCAGTCATTGCGTGAAGCGCTGCGTGTTGATTTGCGAAGTTCATCAACGATCCTGAGTGTGAGTGATTTTGCGGACGCTCACATCGAAGAAATCGCCGTGAAAAAGAGCTATTGCGATCAAATGGCGGCCAAAGGTTTTCCCAAGAATGCGGTTGCGAAAGACGTGGCATACGTGAAAGCACGCCTTCGCCGGCCGCGCAACTTAGCGTTCAGCACGGGCGTGAAGGTGTCCATTCCTGCCGATGCCGATCCGGCCGTGTTTGAAGTCGTAGAGCGCACGCCAACCGAGGCGACATTTAAGGTCAAAGGCAGCTTCACGGAAACCGACTGATGGAAGAGATTGGCGCCTACATCGAAGCAAACCGAGCCGAACTTGAAGCTTGGGGCCTCAGGGTCTGTGATGGAATAACCGAGGCTCATGGCGCCCTTCTGAAAGTGCCCGCCTCTGTGCGTGTGAAAGATCCTCAATCTGCGAGGGGCAAGCAGATCCGCAAGGCCTATGAGGATCCCGTTCGGAACATGACCGACCTGGTCGGGGTCCGTTTTGTTGTGCTGACTTCCACAGACCTGTTGCCGATCCGAAATGCCATTGAACAATCTTCGAGCTGGTCAGCAGTGCAGGCTCGTGACCCGGACGAGGAGATTGAAAAGGACCCGGATACTTTTAGCTACCAATCCCATCATTACGAGGTTCGTTCTTTGCCTGTTGGGGCAGATAGCATTTGCTGTGAGGTTCAGGTCCGAACCCTGCTGCAACATGCCATCGCTGAGCTGTCCCATGATGCGATGTACAAGACGACCCGAGCCGTCCCGTCGCAGGCCAAGAGATTGGTGGCCCGTAGCATGGCGCTCATGGAAACCACGGATGAATTGCTATGCAGAGCAATGGAGGCCGTCCGAGAATCCGATGCCCCCGGGTTGGCCGTTCAGCGCGTGGCGTCAGAACTGACGCGCTCTTTGCATGGGGGAGATGGCCGTAGTTTGGTAGAAGAGTTGCTTTCCGCCTACGCCACCGAGATTGATGGTCACACTGCCGACGCACTGAGAACGTTTGTGCGGGACAACGGTTTCGTATTGGATAAATTGCGCGGCAGGCTCGATCAGGGGTTGTTCGCCTATCCCCCGGCGGCGTTGCTAAGTTATTGGCTGGTAGAACGCCTCGAACGCGCCGCTATTTCCCAGTGGCCCTTTCCAGGGTCGAGAGCGGAGCTGACGAAAATATTTTCCGATATGGGAATAGCCGAATAGGGCTGATCGCCCGACAAATCGCACTGGGCTCAGGTTTGTCAAGTCAACTTGACATCTTCGCCATCTCTGCTTTGATGGTGTGGTGGGGGCGGGCTGGTGCTTAGCTTGGGTCGGCAGCCGTCAATTGTTTGGTCAGGATGACCGCATGTTGCTTCTCGGCCAGGAGAGGTGACCTCATCAAGGATGATGAAAATGTCTCAGCACGCTCGCCCCCACCTCGAAACCCATAACCGCGGCGCCGGCCACTCGGCGATCGCGGGAGTGGCTTACCGCCTAGGCCTGCGCCTTCTGGACCGACGCACGGGCCAGTGGCATGACTACCGCCGCAGGAAGTTAGGCGAAGAGATCGTCCTGGCGCTTACGGTGGCTCCCGAGGGCGCCCCAGCTTGGGCCACGGACCCGGCGGAGCTCTGGGCGCGAGCGGAGGCCGCCGAGAAGCGCAAAGACGCTCAGGTGGCCCGCGACTATCGCATTCCGGTCCCTTTCGGACTGACCGACAAGCAGGCCGGCGACCTGGCCGAAGAAATGGCACGATACATCGCTGAGCAGTTGACCACGGCTGTCTCTCTGGGCCTTCATCGGGATGGCGAGCTCGATGCTCTGGGTGCGCTCAAACCGCCGGAGAAGCAGGGCTATCACGCGCACCTGTATTTCCCGACCCGACGATTGGAAGAGATGAAACAGGAGGACGGGACGTCAGCTTGGGGGTTGGGAGCCAAGCTGGTGCTGCTTTCGAACAAGAACAGTTCGGGTGCCTTCGTCGAACGGCTCAACGAAAAGTGGGCGGAGTTGGCCAATCGGTTTACCGCCGCCAACGACCTGCCTGCGGATTACGACCACCGTAGCTATGTGCGCCAGGAAGTGCCGATTGAGCCGCAGCCGACCCTTGGCGCTGCGGTGACAGCGATGGAGCGCCGAGGGTTCTTCACCCGTCGTGGCGATGCGCTACGGGGCGAAATCATGGTGCCTTCTTTGGCCTACGAAGCGGCCCATGCCGTGGTGCTGGACGTGCAACGTAAGCAGGCCGTCGAAGATGCTATTCGAGAGCGAACCGACCCCACGGCGCGGGCGGCGCGTTTGGCAGTCGAGGCCTCGTCTGCGCCGTCGATTCTGCCCCAATCTGACGTCCCGGCGGTTGCGCCGCTTGTGCAGGCACCTTTGGCAAAACCGCCATTGAATGCGCCGGCAGGTTCATTGGTCGCGCGGTTCCATGCCGCGGCTCCGGCGCCGAACACACTTGAAGAACGGCAGATATTCATCCGTGTCCTGAAAATCGTGGCCGCTGTCGAACGCGTGCTGGCCGCATTGATCGACTTGGCAAATCGATTTCGGCACAACACCGAAGGCCGAGATCGGCGCATGGCCGCCAAGCTGGCTACCGACTACGAACTGGATACATGCCGCGCTCAGCGAATAGCTGCAAAAGAAAAGCTCGAACGGTGGGAAGCAAACCATCGTTGGCAGGTTGTCACTGCACGCGCTTTTGGCGGTGGTGAGGGTGCAAGGGCGAAGACATGGCAATCATTGCTTGGAGCGTTCGAAGCCTGCCAGCGCCGGGTTCAAACTTTGAAAGCCACACTGCGTTCGCATCAGGTGCACCTTGATGCTTTCACTGTGGAAGAGGCTGAGTTGAAGGCGGAGCAGGCCAATGCGACTGACCGGTTGCGGGTGGCGTTGGGAACGCTTGCCGTGGTCAATCAAGCGGCGGTTGAGCCGTTGATTTCCGTGGCCCAAGGGGATGAATGCGAGTGGATGAAAGATTGCTTACCAGAAGCGGCGACGGGTTCCGAAGCAATTCCCCAGGCGGCAGATATCGGCGAGGCAGTCGCCCGGTTGCGCCCGGCGTCACGTCGGCTGATGGGATCGCCCTAGTAATCATGAAACCTGCATCGCCAAGTGATCCATCTCGAAGGATGAGACCGATCCGTGGTTTCAATACAGTATCTTTGCCGGATCGGCATCAACGGCGTGCTTGGAATGGCGCTACCGTCCCGCTGCATTGAGAAGGAGTTCTCCCGTGGCAGTTCAGCATTACCCGGTTGAAGTTCAGTCGGACTATCTTGAAAAGATCACCCGTGCCAAACCTGTGCAAGCTCTGTCCGAACTTATTTGGAACAGTTTCGATGCCGACGCGACACAGGTTTCTGTCACTTTCGAAGAAAATGACCTGGGGACCTTGAACCGGATCGTCGTTCGGGACGACGGGCTTGGAATGCCCCTCGCTGACGCTCCTGGGTATTTTCGAAAGCTCGGAGGGTCATGGAAAAAGAATGGAGGGACGACGCCCAAAGGCCGTGCACTTCATGGGCAGGAGGGGCGGGGACGCTTCAAAGCTTTCGCGCTCGGTGTATTTGCAGACTGGAAGGTGGTCTACGAACGCGACGGTCACCTCTGGTCTTACACCATCGAAATGTCTTCCAACAACATCAAGAGCGTCGAGATTTCCGATGAAGAAAGAGCCGAGGCCGGAGCAACCACCGGCGTCACGCTCAGCATCAGTGAGATGGTCAAGGGTTTTCGTGGATTGGAAACCAGACGAGGGCTGGAAGAGCTGACCGAGATATTTGCACTCTACCTCTCTGACTATCAGGGGCTAAGCGCACGCGTCGGCGGTTACCTGATTGATCCGAACAAGGCGATCAAAGAACGGAAGGCTTTCAACCTCACAGACATCATCTCAGATGGAAAAATTCACTCGGCCAGACTTGAAATTGTCGAGTGGAATGGTATCAACCAACGGGCGTTGTATTTGTGCAACGACAAACGGTTTCCGCTCTTGCAAGCGACGCGACGGTTTCACGTCGGGGATTATCAATTCAGTGCCTATCTGTCGAGTTCCTTTCTGACAGCAGCGCAAAAGGCTGGCACGGTTGATCTGGCTGAGATGCAAAAGCCGATCATTGCGGCCATGGACGAAGCCCAAAGCGTGATCAAGGCGCATTTTCGTGAGAAGGCAGCTCAGCAAGCCACCACTTTCGTGGAGGAGTGGAAGGCGGAGAAGATTTATCCGTATGTGGGCGAGCCTTCCAGCCAGGTTGAACAAGTCGAAAGGCAGGTGTTCGACATCGTTGCGCTGAACGTGGCGCGCAACATACCGGAGTTCGCTGAGGCTCCCACCAAAAACAAACAATTTCAGTTGCGCATGCTCAGGCAGGCGATTGAGCGAAGCCCCGACGACCTTCAACTCATCTTGAACGAGGTGCTCAATTTGCCGCAACGCAAGCGGGATGAGCTTGCGGGACTGCTTCAAAACGTGACTTTATCCTCCATCATCAGTTCGGCCAAGGTAGTGGCTGACCGGTTGAAATTTTTGCTTGGTTTGGAAGCCATCCTTTTTGACGAAGAGCCGAAGAAACGTCTGAAAGAGAGAACTCAGCTTCATCGCATCATCGCTGAAAACTGTTGGCTTTTCGGGGAAGAGTTTTCGCTATCTGTGGATGATCGGTCGCTGACAGAGGTGTTGCGAGCACATCGAAAATTTTTGGACGATGAAATCGTGATTGATGAGCCCGTCAAACATGTTTCCAAGACGCGGGGCATTGTCGATCTTATGTTGTCCAAGTTAACGCGCCGGCACCGGGCCAACGAGGTTACACATTTGGTAGTCGAGTTGAAGCGACCGAGCGTGACAATAGATTTTGACGAGATTGGGCAAATCGAACGATATGCCTTCTCTGTCGCCAATGATGATAGGTTCAAAGCCGTTGGGGTCAACTGGATATTCTGGGTGATCAGCGACAGCTACGGATCTTTTGCAGAACAGCGCATCACGGACAAGATGACAGGCCAGATCCACCGCAACGGTAACATCTCGATTTTCGTGAAGACCTGGGCTCAGGTGTTAGATGAAAACAAAGCACGCATGCAGTTTTTTCAAGAACATTTGGAGTTTCAGGCCGACAAAGGGGATGCGCTCAAATATTTGCAGGAACGCCATGCGCAATACCTCGACGGGGTCTTTGATGGTGCCGATGCCGACATTGCTGATACGTCGGAAGCATCCACCGAAGAGGCTTGACCAGTTGCTGGCTATGCCACAAAAGCGCGCCCAGTTTCTTCGCTCGAAGTAAAACTTCACCATAGTGGATTAGGCTCGCTTCAAAGTCGGCGGCAGGTCCAGTCACTTGCAACGTTCGCCAGCCTGAAAAAAAGCTGAGTAGCGTGCGCCAAGTGGCCAATTGACCATTATGGTGGCCAGGCTGTTCCAGACTGGCGGCCAACAGGTGTCAGATTATCCAGGTGGATATTCTGGTTCATCTGGCCGCCAAGTCTGGAACAGGCTGGCCACTTTTAAGCAAACCGCTTAAAAACAGTGGTTTCTAGGATGGGGAAATTCCGGGTCACCCTTGTCTTATAGATGGTAACGCTGGGGACGCTGGCCATCAGTCTGGAACAGCCTGGCCACCATAATTGTCAGCTGGCCAGGGCAGTCACAGCCGTTTTTCCACGGGAAAACGTGGCGTCATCGCAACCAGCGCTCACGCGCCGAGTTTGGCCATTACGAACCAGACCCAGAGGCCAACAGGGTCAGAATTGATGAAGTGATGTCCGCCCAGTCAGGCAACCCATGGGGCGACGTCTCTGCCGATCAGCGGCGCGGAGCTTTTGGGGTCGGCATGCGCTTCAAGACGATCGGCTTGGATCGTTCAAGCAGCCGGCCAAAGATGGCTTCGGCAGCGGTGACATCTTCAAAGTATCCGTCCCAATCTTCGACCGCATTGGGTGAGGCCACCATCACCGCCAGGCCATGGCGTTCTCGTCCGTCGAGCAGTTGACGCAACCAATGGCTCTCGTCGGCTGTTGCGCGCTCGGCAGCGAAGTCATCCAGCACCAGCAGTTTGATCCGGCTCAACCGTTTGAGAAAAGCGGTGAACGTGCCCTGTTGTTTCTCGAACGCGCACGCCGTCAGCAACTCGGGCACGCGCCAAAACGCGACGGTCAAGCGAGCCAGCGCCGCTTCTTTTGCCAGAGCGGCAGCCAGATACGTTTTCCCGGTTCGCGTGGCGCCGGTGATGACCACGGTGTGGCCGAGCCGGATCCAGTCGCACGATTTCAGATTGCCCAACAGCTGCGCGGGTAGTCCACGTGCAGCACTCGCCCACACGTCGGCTACGGCAATGTTGGGCGGAAGATCAGCCCGTGCCGAAAAGCAGCGCGACCGTTTCGCGGCGGCCGCCTGGGCTTGGGCGAGCGCCAGGGCGTGCACGCATTCGGCGTGGGACTTCCCGCGGTTGTTGGGATCGTCTACCCATTGCTTCAAGCGCTCCGCCATCGGCCCGAGCCTCAAAGCCTGCAACTCTTCCACGGTTTCGGTCAGCATTGCACCACCTCCGCGTGATACCGCGCGCCGCGCGCGTTGGAATTGCGAGGTGCGGGTGGCTTCTTGACCGAGGCCACGGCGTTGTCGAGCAAGCGTTTGAGCGTCGTGATCTTCGGAGAGTGCAGATCGAGCGCGCGGCCCGCCACCTCATCGAGCTTTTCGGTGCCGTGCGCATGGGCCAGTGTTCGGAGTGCGTCACAGGCAGGCATGCCGAGAAAAGGTTGAGGACGATCGAGCTGGTGTTTGACGAAACGCAGCAGCTGGGGTCCGGCACTTTTTGCCCAGGCCAACATGCCTTCGGGTGATCGTTGGGCTTGGGCGCGGTGGGCCTCCGGCTGATGAGCTGACGTGGTGGTGTGACCACCAAGCACCGCACTGCGAGCGTGATACGCCACGCGTTTGCGGTCGCGCAAAATCTCCACGGTCGTGTCTGTAATCCGTGCGTCCAGGCGCTGGCCGATGAGGTCATGGGGCACAGAGTAGAAATGACCTTCCACAGCGACGTGATAATCCTTGGGCACTTTGGGGATGGCCACCCACTCAGCGTAAACGTAAGGGACTGGCGGCAATGGTTTGAGCGCCGACCGTTCCAGCGCTTCAAACCGTGCCCTACGGCTCAATCCGTCTTTGACCATCGGCCGATCGTTCGCCTCTTCCAAAAGTGTTGAGATGGCGGCGTTGAGTTCGTCAATCGAGTAGAAGTGTCGATGGCGCAAGCGGGCGAGGATGCGTTGTTGGGCGTATTTCACACCGGCTTCGACCGACCCTTTGTCTCGTGGTTTGTAAGGGCGAGCGGGAAGGATCGCCACGCCATAGTGTCGGGCGAGATCAGCATAGGTCCGCTGGATGGTCGGGATTCGGCTGGCGAGGGTGACGGCTGATTTGAGGTTGTCGGGCACGATGACTTCGGGCACGCCGCCGAAGTAGTCGAGCATGGCCACATGGGCACGGATGAAGTCCGGCACTTTTTGCGAAGGGGTGCAGGTGGCGAACATCAACGAACTGGCACCCAGCACGGCCACGAACAATTCCACCGGCACCTTCTGTTGGGTAGCCGGGTCAATGTAATGCGGTCGCAATCCCGAGTAGTCCACAAACACGCGCTCGCCGGGTGTGTGATGCTGACGCATCACCGTCGGCAGGGTTTCCCGATGGCGTTGAAGCTTGGCAGCCAGATGAGAATACGAGAGCGTGTTGTGCGGGTCCTCGCGCCGGTAGTCCTCCCAGAGCAGTTGCAACGTCATGCCCTTGTTTTGCAGCTGCTCGTGGAGCACCGACAGGTCGGGCGAGCGTTTGGGCTTGCCACCCTGGGCCGGCCGATTGAAAAGACGATGGACGGCATCGGGATCCAGCGCACCGACCTTTTCCCAAGACAATTTCTTGATCATGGCAATGCGCCGATAGCGGCCCACAGTTGTTTTGGACATGCCTGCCGCTAGGCCAATGTCGCGATCAGTAAGGGTGGTGGTGAGGATCAGACGGACGGCATCAAACTGTTTCATCGGCGGCCACGGTTGCTCTGGAAAGGGGGCCGTTTTGTAGTGGAGTTTGGAACCCTGTCAAGCCGAAACAAATTCAGAGAAACGAATCGAGAACCCGCCGAGGTTTGCTGAGCATCAGGCGTAAAAACACGCCGTCAAAACTGTGACGCATATCACTTTTGCGATACTTGTGCCCTCGTCAGTTTGTGAGAGGTTTGATCCATTTTTTGGACAAACTCGCGGCCTGCTGCCGTGAAAAAGGCCGCTCGAAAGCGGCCTTGAAAATCACGTTGATGGATGCGTTTGTGCTTTCTTATTGGAAGCCAGACAGCCGACGCATAGCCTCCGTGCGCGCAGCATGGGCCAACGCCGAACTTAGGCCGCCGGCAACCACCGAAGCTTTGCCGTTGTGTTCGAGTTCGAGCACATAGCTCTTCTCGATCATGCCCTGGGCCATGATCTGGCCTGCGATTGCGTAGTGATTGGCGGCAATAAAAACTTGCCCATTGCGCGCGTTTCGCACTGTCCAGGCATACACGTCGGCATGGGCGACCTCTTTACCATTGGGCAATCGCACGCCTGCGGCCGACACGGCAAACGGTGCCCGCTGAATTCTTCGGTGCCGATTGATCAGAGCCAGGTAGCCCTTCGCAATCACACAGGTGAGCACCACAAAGATGATGAGAAAAACCATCGGGACGTTGCCCCCGGTCATCATATGGATGAACGACGCAACGGCGGCCCCCGCGATGCCCCCAAACATGGCGCCCAAAATCCAGGCAAACATGGCATAGCCACCGATGCTCACCGGCTTCGCATCAATCACCGTCCACTCGCCGTCTTGGGTGATCGTCAGCGGGTCGTCGTTTTTCGATGATCCTGCCTTGCCGGTTCCAGTGTGGCTGGATCCCACGGAAGCCGGCAGCACGTAAAAAGCGATCGCCGAAAAGATGAGCCAGAACAGTAGCCCGTGGTAATACAGCCCATACGAATAAAACAGATTTCGCGCGAGCACCATCAGGACAAACCAGCTCACGGCTCCCACGACGGCAGACGCGGCGACGCGCTTGATGGAAAAGGTCATGGGGCGGCTCCGGCGTCGGCGTTGCCGGCTTGATCAAAGCCAACGACCCATAGCGATTTCCCTGCCATGGTGTTGATGCCCTTGCTCGTCGGATCCTCGTAGCCGCACGCATACATCGCGCGCAAAAGGATTTCGTGATACTGCGGGAGCAGGGCTTGATGGGTGCCCCAATTCAACGAGAAAAGGTTGTGCGGCGGGTTGGGGCCAGTGTCCCGCGTGTTCGATGAGTCGGCATGGGAAATGCCCTGAATGTTTTGAGCCGAATCGAGCTTGTAGCTCGTCTGCGATGGGTCGAAACCGCCGGTCGCTCCCAGTGTCTGCGTGCCGCCCATATCATCCTTAATCACCAAGGGTGCATTGCACACTTGGAAGGTTTCGTCATGGTGGCTGGTAGGCGAACGCCAGACCGTGGCGCGTGCTGTCCAGCACGGAAGCGAGCTTCCCCATTTGGTGAAATAGATCGCCGCCCGTGGCCATGCGTCACCTTGCTTCCAGTGGTCAAACAGCCCCTGGAACTGCCCGCCGTCCGCAGGCGAGATCGGACGGAAATACGCGCCCGTGGTGGCCGTTGTGCCGGCGGGTGATGCAGTGCCTTTCTTGCCTAGGACGGCGGATGCCGATTGAGAGACGGCGGAACCTGCGCGCTGCAAAAACCCTTGGAAGCCGCTGCTTTGCGCCTGAACAGTGCTGATGCTGGCGAATGCTGCCAGCGCCGCCAACCAGCCGCTGATGAGAAAACGTCCGTTATTCATTTGCTACCCCTGTTTGATGCGGGATGCGTTCCAACATTCCAGGGGTCCCGCGGCCTTCCCTGGCGTGGCCAGAGTAGCGTCGTCTTCCGTCGTCTAGTTGAACAGCGACTAAGTGCTTAGTCGCTACAGGCTTAACGCCTTGCCCGGTATAGCTTTATGACCTGCCCACTCAGGGGAACAGGTCATGGCCTTTGCGAAAAAGACGGCCCCACAGCCACCCAAATCGTTGTATCGCCCTGAAAACCAGCTGGTCTTGGGCGTGTTGCGTGCACTGCGCGAGCGCACGGGCCTAAATCAGACCGACTTCGCGGCAAGGCTCGGCCGTTCCCAGACTTACGTGAGCGCTGCCGAGCGCGGCTCACGGCTGGATACGTTGCAGATCCGAGACTGGTGCATGGCTTGCGGAACCGACTTGGTCGGTTGGGCCACAGAGATTGAGAAGGTCTTGGGCGCGCGGTCAACGACCAAACGCAAAAGCACAAAGTAAATGAGCGTGGACTATCAGGGATAGTCCACCAGCAACTTGGCACGCTCCAACAGCTCATCAAAGGTGACGATCTCAGGGCCTTGAAGATGACGGCGGAAGAGCTCAAAGCTGTAATAGCGGTCTTCATTGACCACGCCATCTTTCACGAACTGATCCAGGTGGCCACAGACCACCACTGACCTAGGACGAATGAGATAGGCATCGGGTCCGCTCACTTCGCCGGTTTTCTCATCCCGTGGCCGTAAAAGTCGTTTGACGTTGTCTTCGGCAAGCTGCACGGTGCGGTGGATTTGAGAGATCGCCCCCACCAAATCAGTGGACGCCGACCACACCCCCGAGCGGTAGGGCTTGTCCCTTTGCAACGGCGTGGTGTGGGTTTTCAACTCAACGAAACAGAGCGCCCCGATGCGCCCGCGCGTCCGGAGCAACGCGTCAACCCGCTTACCTGTTGTCGCCACGGAGCTGCCGGAAACCACCCGTTCCAGCTTGCCGCTATCAATGCCGCCGGTGGCGCTGACAAAAAGCGTGCCGCCAAAGATCCAGTGGTTCTCCTCAAAGAAGTTCTGCCAAACGGCTTCCGGCCCGGCACCGGAAATCTGGGCAAGCTCCTCTTCAAAAGCTGTGCTGTCTTCCAACAGAGCCTCGAAACGCTTGATCTGCTTTTTTCGATAAGCGGTGGCAACCACATCGCTTGCGGTCAAGTCTTCATCGAGAATGGTTTGCAGGAGACTGGCGTTTCCTTGCAACAGCTCACGAATGGCTTTTGGATCCACATCGAGCTGTTCGAGCGCTTGGGCATCCAGTCGAAACTTGCCGTTGGTCTGAAACTCACCCTCCTTGGCAAGATTGATCATGTCTATCAACGCGTCTATTTGTTCGCCATGCAGTGAGAAGCTGGCGGTCCGGCTGGGGACTGCACCGTCTTCATGGATTTTGAAAGATTGAAGAATAAGCGAGCGGACTTTTCGTGGATCTTCGATGACGAAAAGCTTGGTTTGCGCTTTGCCCGACGGTGTCGTGTGGATGACCATCTCGCCTTTGATCTGGGCAAAGGCTTCGCCCTCCTGCTCGGGAAAAACACGGTCGAAATACCGCGCACTTCGAGCAACAGAGTTGATAGCTCCTGATGTATCGACTGCCGGCACTGCAACAGGGAAAGTTTTCGAGGCATAGATCCGCCCAGGCACCTTCTTTTCGATGTAGATCTCATCGTCTGACATGTCGGGATCCCTCGCATCTGTTCCCAGAGATTTTGCGCCATTGATGTGCTGCAAAGTAGATCGGCTAAAACCAGGGCTGGGACAACTTCCGAAGCCAAGATCAAGAGCGGCCCTGCGGTCGGCTTCCCCGGTCAAGGGCCGATCGAAGCCCGTGTCCTCGCCGTTGGCTGCGGGCCGCACCAGCTTCTCCCTGTCCGCTGCGCGAACCCTCCTTGACCGCGCCTTCCTTCGGACCACAGCGGCTGCCATCGGCAGCAGGCGAACGCCTGCTGCCTTTCGGTGAAAGGCCAGCAACCACGAACAGGAAGCAAAGCCATGGCCCGCACACGCACCAACGATCAGAGCCCATCCCTTGAACAACTGCGCCAATGGCTGCCGAAGGGCACACGGGTGTTCACCATCCTGCGTTCGGTTTCCCGTTCAGGCATGCGTCGCGAAATTTCCGTGGTGGTGTTTCTGCCCGGTGATGACCGCCCGATCCATCCCAATCATCACGTGTGCAAGGTGCTTGGCTTGCGTCGTGGCAAAAGTGACGGCGTGGTGTTGAACGGGTGCGGCATGGACATGGGTTTCCATCTGGTTTACGAACTGGCTCATGCGCTTTACGGTGACACCGACGCGCTGACACAGGAGTGGTTGTGAGGCAATCAGAGGGCCGTGATAGGCTTCCTGGAACACGGTCAACTTGGAGGGTCAACCTTTCGAGAATGTCTGGTGGCTAAAGGGTTTGAGGGACAGTGGGTTAGGACAGGACGAAATGAATCCTAGTCTCCCAGCCAAAATAAAAAACCCGCCCCAGTGGCGGGTTTTTTATTTTCGTTGGGAGGCAAAGGAGACGAACCACGTTACTCGGCACATCCTGTGCCTCGCCCTTCGGGCCATCGGCTGCGCCGATGTTCGCTTCGGCATCCTGCCTTCGCAGTCGACAATTTTGTCTGGATTGTAGACAGCCGAAGGCTGGTCCCGCGAAGCGGAGTTGGTCTCAAGGATGGGACCAACAATCCAGGCCGTTCGGCCAAGGGGAGCGAACCAGTCCGGCTTCTTGCATATGGAAAATTCAAAGCATCACACCGAAATCGCGCCCCGTTCTTTCAATCTGGATTGATCTGATTGCAACCTATCGCTAGACAGACCGTACCTGGTTACATATTCCTAGCGAGACATGCGCGGACACCCCGTCGCCCCTCGTCCTTACAAGCAATTGCCTAACCTGGGAGCAATATTGCAGTTACGATAGGATGAGGGTGCATCTCACAAGGAATCTTCATCGTGAACACTGCACCAAGGATTGCGAGGTTGTTGTTTGGATGCTTTGGCCTTCTCGCAGTCGCTGCTTGCTCACCATCCACGCCGCCTCCAGCCTCAGGACATCACGCATTGCCCGTGACTGTTCCTTTCCCGATGGACAAAGCAGGGCAAACCGCTCGAATCGAGTTCTCAGTGGTTGAAGGTCAAGCCAACCTCAAGCGCCGCTTCATGGTGGGTCTGGATTTTCCACAGACGCAAGATGGAAGCATCGAGAACGTGATTCAGCAAAAAGATGTGCCTGTTCAGGTTCAGGTCTTTTCGGTTGACCAGGGCAAGATGGTTCCCATCCCAACGGAAGATGAGCAAACCATCTTGGCGGTCTCCAATGGAGCTACACCGAAAGCAGACAGCGACATCGCGAACTTGCATCTTCATGCATACCAAGGAGGAGCATCCACTTGCCTCGTTGCCGGGTTTTATCTATCGCACTACGGTCACTATGTTGCGGTGGTCAAAACCGTAAAGGATCTGCCGATGTTTAAAAACATCCAGACCGAATTGAAGGTTGACGAGTTTTACAACACAGGCGAATGAGGACTCATCATGGATGATAAATACACCGTTACCGTTTACCTCGCTGCACCCGGCACGCCTTTGGTCAACGAGCCGCCTGGCACAACATCGGGACCGGGGCACATGTTTTATACGACAAGCAATGGTCACGACACGCCCAAGAGTTTTGGCTTTGCTCCCATCCAACATGGAAGCATGGATGGGCCGGGCGGCATCACTATTGACGACAACATCAATTACAAAGACCCCATCTATTCAAGGACGATGGAAGTCAGCAAAGCCCAATACGACAAGCTCAACGAATTTGGTGCGCATCCCGAAAAGTTTGGCTTCGATAAGTACTACAAAGATGTCCGGCACAACTGTGTGGACTTCACCTGGGCTGGCCTAAATCATGCCGGTATTGAGCGCCAAAACCATGCAGACATTACTCTGCCCGGCGCGCCCCTCGGGCCCAGCGTTCGACTTCCTTTACCGGGACACGGTGAAGGCAAGAGTGCGCTTCGACCCGCTGAGAATGTGGATGATGTCAAAAGCATCAAGGACCCGGTTCCAGGCAGCCCCCTCAACAGCTCTCACTCCAATCCGATGCCCGCTCACCGAAGTGTGTTGCAGCATCTTTTGAGTGAGCAGCAATTGAATGACCCCAAGCATCCCGACTACGCCATGTATCAACAGGCAAGGGCGGGGGTAGGCAAAATTGATGCCGAACATGGTCGGACGCCAACAATTCACAGTGACAACTTGGCTGCGTCCTTGGTGGTTTCGGCTCGGGCCGGTGGTCTGAATCAAATTGACCACGTCATGGTTGGCTCGGACGGCTCGCGCATCTTTGCCATGGAGGGCCAAATCAAGGCGGGGCATGGGCTCGACGGGAAGATGGTTTATGTGGAAACCATGCAAGGACTCAATACCCCGGTGAATCAAAGCAGTGCAAATTGGCCACAAGCCATGCAGCAGGGTCAACAGGTGCAGGCTCAAGCTCAGCAGCAACAGGTGGCACAGGTTCAACAGCAAGCGCCAACCCAACAACCCGGCGCCGTAATGGGCTAGGTTGGGTTGAGCCCATGATGGCTTACCTTGACGTGACTATTTGTCAGGCACTTTTGAAGCGCAAAATTTTGCCCAAGAAAAAAGCCCACTCGATTTCTTATGTGGGGCTTGGACTTTCAGGACTTACCGCAGAACCTAGGCTTTTGCCGTCCTCTTAGCGGCGGTCTTTTTGACTGCTTTCTTAGCGGCCTTCTTCACGGCTTTCTTTGCAGCTTTGGCGGGAGCCTTTGTGGCCACCCCATCAATCAGAAGGCTCTCAGCGGTCACCCCCCGTTTCTTGATGGCCTGAGTAAACCAAAGAGGCCGTTTGCCACGACCAGACCAGGTCTTCGTCGGGTCAACAAGGTCACGGTACTTGGGGGTTACAGCACCTTTCTTGCTCGTCGCTTTCCTGCCGCCACGGGTTGGATAGATCTCAGCCAACGTCAGACCACTATTACTGAGCAGATGATCAATTTTCTTTCTGATGTCCTCAATCAAATTACTGTGTGCATTTTTCATTTTGGCGTTGGCGTCGGCGATGACCGCTTGAAGTTCTTTAGGGGAAAGGTTTTCGAGGTTGATGGGCATGGGGCTTCTCAATGTGGGGGAGTCGACAGTTGTACAGCTTTATCTATTTTCTCACCAACCCCCGCGCCAACCCCCGCAAATGCGCATCCGTCGTACCCCCGCGCAACTCAAACGCCGTCAGCCTCTTAAAGTAATGACTGACATCAAGCTCGTCCGTCATGCCCATGCCACCGTGGATCTGCACGGCTTGCTGGCCGACGAAGCGTGCGGCCTGGCCGATGGAAACCTTGGCGGCCGATAGCGCGGCGCGTCGCACGTTGGCGTCGGCATCGGTGCAGCGCGAGGTGGCGAGGTAGGACATCGAGCGCGCCTGTTCGGCGTACATCAGCATGTCGGCCATCCGGTGCTGCAGGGCCTGGAAGCTGCCGATGGGTACGCCGAACTGGTTGCGCGAGCGGCTGTAGTCGATGGTGGCGGCGAGGATGCGGTCGAGCGCGCCGACGGCTTCGGCGCAGAGCGCGGCCAGGCCAAAATCGATGACGAGCTGCAGGCCGGTCGTGGCATCGCCGCCGAGCCGCGTGTCGGCACCGGCAGAAACATGCTTGAGTTCGAGATGGGCCGCGCGCTGATCGTCGACGGTGCGGTAGCCGTGGCGTGTGAGGCCTTGCGTGTCGGCGGGCAGCGCGAACAGCGCGACTTCGTCGCTGCCCTTGATGCGCGCGGAGACTAGCAACAGGTCGGCGATGTCGGCGTGGTACACGGCCGGCTTGTGCCCGCTCAGCGTCCAGCCGTCGCCTTCCGGTGTGGCTTCGACGCCGAGGCCTTTGCTCGCGTCGTCATGCGCGAGCACGGCGATGGTTTCGCCGCCGGCGAGCGCGGGCAGCCAGCGCTCGCGCTGCTGCGCACTGGCGAGCTGCACGATAGCCTGGGTGGCGACGATGGCGCTGGCGTGAAACGGTTCGAGCAGCAGGCCTTCGCCGACCGCGTTGGAGACCAGCATCGCGCCGATCGCGCCGGCACCGATGCCGCCGTCGTCTTCCGGGATGGTCAGCGCCAACAGGCCCAGATCGGCCAGCTGCGACCAGGTATCGCGCGACCAGCCGTCGGCGCCCTCGCGAATCTTCATGCGGTGCGCGAAGCTGTAGTCCTTCGCGATCAGGCGGCGGGTGGTTTCCAGCAGCATCTGCTGCTCGTCGTTGAATGAAAAATCCATGCTGGTTATCCCCGTAGCCTGAGAATCATCTGGGCGATGATGTTGCGCTGGATCTCGTTGGATCCGCCGTAGATCGAGAGCTTGCGCAGGTTGAGGTAGTCGGCCATCGCGCGCGGCACGTCGTCGCTGTCGCCGTGACCGTCGAAGGCCAGCGCGTCGGCGCCGAGCACGTCGACCTGCAGCTCGGCGATGCGCTGGCGAATTTCGGTGCCGCGAATTTTCAACATCGAGGCCTGCGGGCCGGGCGCCTTTTTCTGTTCGGCGTCGAAGATCACGCGCAGGTTGGTGATTTCCAGCGCGGTGAGATCGATCTCCACCTGGGCGATGCGCGCGGCGATCATCGCATCCTCGAGCAGCGGTTTGCCGTCGAGCTGTCGCGCGGCGGCCATCTCTTTGAGCCGCTTCAGCTCGCGCTTGGAGCCGCCGATGCCGGCGATATTGGTGCGCTCGTGGCCGAGCAGAAACTTGGCGTAGGTCCAGCCGTCGTTCTCTTCGCCGATGCGGTTGGCGACGGGCACGCGCACGTTGTCGAACCAGATCTCGTTGACCTCGTGCGTGCCGTCGAGCAGCCGCGTCGGCTGCACTTTCATGCCGGGCGACTTCATGTCGATCAGCAGAAACGAAATGCCCTGCTGCGCCTTGGCGCCGGCATCGGTGCGCACCAGGCAGAAGATCCAGTCCGCGTACTGGCCCAGCGTGTTCCACACTTTCTGGCCGTTGACGACGTATTCCTCGCCATCGCGCACGGCGCGGGTTTTCAACGACGCCAGATCGGAGCCGGAGCCGGGCTCGGAATAGCCCTGGCACCACCAGTCCTCGCCGGACAGAATGCGCGGCAGAAAGCGCGCCTGCTGCTCGGCATTGCCGTAGCGCATCATCACCGGCGCGACCATTTTCAGGCCGAACGGCAGCTGGATCGGCGCATCGGCCAGCGCGCATTCGGTCTCGAAAATGTATTGCTGGGTGGTGCTCCAGCCGGTGCCACCGAAGGCCTTCGGCCACGCCGGCGCGCCCCAGCCGTGCTGGTGCAGAATCGACTGCCAGCGCGGAATGTCCTGCGCAATCTGGCTGTCGTCGCCGCGGCCGATGCGCGTGCTGATCTCGCTCGGCAGATGCGCTTTCAGAAACGCGCGCACCTCGTCGCGAAAGGCGTTTTCTTCAGCGTTGAAATCGAGGTCCATGAAGGCTCCGTGGCAACTGTGTTGGATCGTGTTGAAAAAAGGCGCGTCAGAACCAGCTGTCGCGCATGTCCAGCGTGCTGCGGTCGAGTGAGGCGAGCAGATCGAGTTGCGCGCTGACCTTGGGCAACTCCCACGCAAAGAAATACTGCGCGGCCTGCCGCTTGCCGTGATGGAAATCGCTGTCCTTGCCGTGCGCGGCCGCAGCCTGCTGCAGCCAGATCCAGGCGATCACGATATGGCCGAAAGCTTCCAGATACACGCTGGCGTTGG
Source organism: Rhodanobacter sp. K2T2 (assembly GCF_013408815.1). Taxonomy (NCBI): domain Bacteria; kingdom Pseudomonadati; phylum Pseudomonadota; class Gammaproteobacteria; order Lysobacterales; family Rhodanobacteraceae; genus Rhodanobacter; species Rhodanobacter sp. K2T2. The sequence continues at coordinate 50,781 of NZ_JACCCA010000016.1, forward strand.
CCAGCGTCAGCAGCGGATCGCCGGCGGACCACAGCGTGCGCGTGACCTGCTGCAGCCGCTGCAGCTGGGCGTGCAGGGCGTCGGCATGCGGCGCCAACCCGGCGAGCTTTCGCGCCGCGTCGATCGTGGCGGCGACGCGGGCGCTGAATTGTGCCAGCGCGGCGCCGTCGTTCATCGTGACCTTGCGCCCGAGCAGGTCCAGCGCCTGGATGCCGTGGGTACCTTCGTGGATCGGGTTGAGGCGGTTGTCGCGATAGAACTGCTCGACCTTGTACTCGCGCGTGTAGCCGTAGCCGCCGTGGATCTGGATGGCTAAATCGTTGCCCGCCAGGCACCACTGCGACGGCCAGCTCTTGGCGATCGGCGTGAGCAGCTCGAGCAGCTGTTCCAGCGCGGCGCGTTCGCTTTGGTCGGCGGTGACGCGCGCCTGATCGACCAGCAGCGCGCAATACAGGTTCAGGCCGAGCGCGCCTTCGGCGTACGATTTCTGCGCCAGCAGCATGCGGCGCACGTCGGCGTGTTCGATGATCGGCTGCTGCTTGCTGCTGCGTGAGCCGAGCGTGCGGCCCTGCGGACGATGGCGCGCGTAGTCGAGCGAATGCAGATATGCGGTGTAGCCCAGCGCGGTGGCGCCCAGGCCGATGCCGATGCGCGCCTCGTTCATCATGTGGAACATGCAGGCCAGGCCGCCGTGCAGCGGGCCCACCAGGTAACCGACCGCGCCGGCCTTGCCGCCCGGTTTATACGTGGTGCCTTCGCCGAAATTCAGTAGCGTGTTGACGATGCCGCGATAGCCCATCTTGTGGTTGATGCCGGCCAGGCGCACGTCGTTGCGCTCGCCGAGCGAACCGTCTTCGTTGACCAGATATTTGGGCACCAGCAGCAGCGACAGCCCTTTGACGCCGGGAATGCTCTGGCCGTCCGTATCGACCGTGCGCGCCAGCACCAGATGCACGATATTGCCGCCGAGCTCGTGATCGCCGCCGGAGATCCACATCTTGTTGCCGCTGACGCGATACTGCGGGCCGAACGGCGATTCGCCCTCGTACTGCGCGCGCGTGGCAACGTCGGCCAGCGATGAGCCGGCCTGCGGCTCGGACAGGCACATGGTGCCGAACCACTCGCCGCGCAGCTGCGGCTCGGCGAACGCGGCGATCTGCGCCGCGTTGCCGTGATGCAGCAGCAGGCGGGCGTTGGCCAGCGACAGTAGCGGATACGCGGTGGTCGAGATATTGGCCGCGCACAGATACGACCAGGCGGCTTTCTCGATCACCGTGGGCAGCTGCATGCCGCCGCGCTCGTAGTCCTGCGTGGCCGCAGGCAAACCCGCTTCGGCAAACGCCTGCAGCGCCGGGCCGATCTCGTCGATGAGGGTGACGCGCTCGCCGTCGAACTGCGGCTCAATGCGGTCGGCCTTCTGATAGTGCGGCGCAAACTTTTCATTGGCCAGACGTTCGCAGGCGTCGAGCACGGCGTCGTAGGTTTCACGGCCGTGATCGGCGTAGCGGCTCGCCTTTGTCAGCGTAACGACGTCGAGCCATTCGTACAGCTGGAACTCCAGATCGCGCCGCGACATCAGCAGCTCGTTGCTCACGCCGGCAACACCTCGAACAGGCCGGCAGCGCCCTGGCCGCCGCCGATGCACATGGTGGCGACCACGTATTTCGCGCCGCGCCGGCGGCCTTCGATCAGCGCGTGGCCGACCAGTCGCGCGCCGCTGACGCCGTACGGATGGCCAACCGCGATGGCGCCGCCGTTGACGTTGAGCTTTTCCGGATCGATGCCGAGCTTGTCCATGCAGTACAGCACCTGCACGGCGAAGGCTTCGTTGAGCTCCCACAGATCGATGTCGTCGACGGTGAGGCCGGCGCGCTTGAGCAGCTTGGGCACGGCGAACACCGGCCCGATGCCCATTTCGTCGGGCTCGCAGCCGGCTACCGCAAAGCCGCGGAAAATGCCCAGCGGCTTCATTCCGTGCTTGGCCGCGTAATCCGCGTCGGCAATCACCGCGGCCGATGCGCCGTCGGAAAACTGGCTGGCGTTGCCGGCGGAAATCACGCCGCCGGGAATGGCCGGTCGAATCGTCGATACGCCTTCATACGTGGTGTCTGGACGAATGCCTTCGTCGGCGAGCAGGGTGACCTCGCGCGTGAACAGCCGGCCGGTGGCCTTGTCGGCCACGCCGGCCAATACGGTGATCGGCACGATCTCTTCGTTGAAGCGTCCGGCGGCCTGCGAGGCGGCGGCGCGCTGCTGGCTCTGCGCGCCGTAGCGGTCCTGGCGCTCGCGCGAGATGTCGTAGCGCTTGGCTACGGTCTCGGCGGTGCGCAGCATCGGCCAGTAGATTTCCGGCTTGTTTTCGCGCAGCCAGCCTTCGGTAAACATGTGCGTGTTGGCGACGTTCTGCACGCAGGAAATGCTTTCCACACCGCCGGCCACAAACACGTCGCCTTCGCCGGCGATGACGCGCTGCGCGGCCATCGCGATGGACTGCAGGCCGGACGAGCAGAAGCGGTTGATGGTGGCACCGGGCACGCTCACCGGCAGGCCGGCACGCAGCGCGATCTGCCGCGCGATATTGCCGCCGTCGGCGCCTTCGGGGTACGCGCAGCCGATAAGCACATCTTCGATGGCGCCGGGCTCCACGTCGGCGCGTTCGACCGCGTGCGCGACCACGTGGCCACCCATGGTCGCACCGTGGGTCATGTTGAGTGCGCCCTTCCAGCTTTTGGCCAGCGCGGTGCGTGCGGTGGAAACGATGAGTGCTTCTTTCATGCGGGCTTCGCCGATGTGTTGAAGGACTGGCCGGCGTCGGCCAGTTGCTGGAGGAGGGGCGCGGGCTTCCACGCGTCGCCCTGATAGCCTTTGGCGTAGCGGTTCATCGCCGCCACGACATTTTTCAGGCCGACGGTATCGGCATAAAACATCGGGCCGCCGCGCCACACCGGAAAGCCGTAGCCGGCCAGGTACACGACGTCGATGTCCGAGGCCTTGGCGGCGATGCCTTCTTCGAGAATGTGCGCGCCCTCGTTGACCAGCGAATAGATCAGCCGCTCGACGATTTCCTTGTCCTCGATCTTGCGCCGCGTGACGCCGATGTCGGCCGAGTGCTTGACGATCAGCGCGTCGACCTCGGCCGACGGATGCGCGGTGCGGTCGCCTGCCTTGTAGTCGTACCAGCCGGCGCCGGTTTTCTGGCCGAAGCGGCCCAGCTCGCACAGCAGGTCGGCGGTTTTCGAATAGGTCATGTCCGGCTTTTCCTGATAGCGCCGCTTGCGGATCGCCCAGCCGATGTCGTTGCCGGCCAGATCGCCCATGCGGAACGGGCCCATCGCGAAACCGATTTTTTCGATCGCCTTGTCGACCTGCTGCGGCGTCGCGCCTTCGTCCAGCAGAAAGCCGGCCTGGCGGCTGTACTGCTCGATCATGCGGTTGCCGATAAAGCCGTCGCAGACGCCCGAGACCACGGCGGTCTTTTTGATTTTTTTGGCCAGCGCCATCACCGTGGCCAGCACGTCTTTGGCGGTGTCCTTGCCGCGTACGACCTCGAGCAGCTTCATCACGTTGGCGGGGCTGAAGAAGTGCGTGCCCAGCACGTCCTGCGGCCGTGAAGTGAAGTGGGCGATGCGGTCGACGTCGAGGGTGGAGGTATTGCTGGCGAGAATCGCGCCGGGCTTGGCCACCTTGTCGAGCTGCTCGAACACCGCCTTCTTGGCGTCGTACTCCTCGAACACCGCCTCGATGATCATGTCGGCCTCGCCGAGGTCGGCATACTGCAGCGTCGGCGTCAGCAGGCCCATGCGCTGCTCCACCTGCTCGGCGGTCATACGGCCCTTCTTGGCGCTGTTGTCGTAATTCTTGCGGATGGTGGCCAGACCGCGGTCGAGGAACTCCTGCTTCACCTCAAGAATCGTCACCGGGATGCCGGCGTTGAGGAAATTCATCGCGATGCCGCCGCCCATGGTGCCGGCACCGATGATGCCGACGCGCTTGATCTCGCGCGGCTTCACGTCGCTGCCGACGTCGGCGATCTTGCTGGCGGCGCGCTCGGCGAAAAACGCGTGGCGCAGCGCCTTGGATTCGGTGGTTTCCATCAGCGCCATAAAGCCCGCGCGCTCGACCTTCATGCCTTCATCGAACGGCTTGAGCACCGCCGCCTCGATCGCTTCGAGGCAGCGCAGCGGCGCGGGGTAGGGGCCGGACGCCGCGGCAATGGCGGTGCGCGAAAAGCCGAGAAATCCCTCGGCGTTGGGATGATCGATGTCCCAGTCGCGCACGTGCGGCAGCGGCTTGCCCGCGGCCACCACTTCGCGCGCCAGCGCGATGGCGGCGTCCTGCGCGTCGCCGTCGGTGATGCGATCGAACAGGCGCGTATCGGCCAGCTTCTTCGCCGGCACCGGCGTACCGGACACGATCATGTTGAGCGCGTTTTCCAGACCCGCCGCCCGCGGCAGGCGCTGCGTGCCGCCCGCGCCCGGCAGCAGGCCGATTTTCACTTCCGGCAAGCCGACCAGCGCATCGGCCGAGGCCACGCGATAGTTCACGCCCAGCGACAGCTCCAGGCCACCGCCCAGCGCGGTGCCGTTGATCGCGACGATGACCGGCTTGGGGCTGGCCTCGTAGGCGTCGATCACGCTGTGCAGCGAGGGCTCCATCATCATCTGCGGCGTGTTGAACTCGCGGATGTCGGCGCCGCCGGAAAAATAGCTAGGGCCGCCGGTGAGGACGATGGCCTTGACTGCTTCGTTGTCCAGCGCCGCGTCGAGCGCATCGATCAGGCCGCGGCGAATGGTCAGGCCGAGGCCGTTGACCGGCGGGTTGCTGAAGGTGATGACCGCGACGGTATCGTGGATCGCTGTGGTGACGGACATACGGGAATTCCTGAGCTGTCGACGATGGGGTGAGATTCCGCCCGCGCGTTGAGTGGATCAACGCGCACGTACGTAGGTATGTGGGCTTCGAATAGCGAATAGCCGGCCCACTCGCCGGGCCGAAACAACAGCGAACGGTGCTGTAAGTTCTGCTATATGAAACAATATTTTGGTTACGCGGACCGATGCTATCGGCGCTAGAAAGCGAACGCAAGCGCGTCACGGAATCTTAATTTGTCGCGCTGCAGCAGGAATTTTCTTCACCTTCCAAGACTTGCGCCGGCAAGCCGGCGCGGCCTACGCTACGGCTCGATCAGGCTGTTTAAGTTTCATCATACGAAAGTAAATTTTGCAGTCTCTGAGTGTCAACGCTGTGGTGGGCGATGGATCAGATGCTGCCGGGTCGAGCTTTCGCGGAGTCATGGATGGGCAATCCCAAACGCAATATCGACGCCTTTCGCTCGGTCGATGCCAGCCACCCCCAGTTCGTCAGCGCGGTGTCGCGGGCGTTTGCGATCCTGCGCTGCTTCGAGCGCGGGGAGCGTTATCTCGGCAATCGGGACATCGCCCAGCGCACCGGCCTGCCCAAGCCGACGGTGTCGCGGCTCACGTTCACCCTTTCGGCGCTGGGCTATCTCAGCTATTCGGCGCGCGAAGAGAAGTACGCGCTCGGCACCGGCGTGCTGGCGCTGGGCCACGCCTTCGTCAAGGGCAACGACGTGCTAAGCGTGGCGCGTCCGCTGCTGCGCGAGTTGGCCGACTACACCCAGTCGGCGGTCATGCTGGGCGCGGCAGACGGATTGCGCATGCTGGTACTCGAGGTATGCCAGGGCGATCGCACGTTCGAAATGAAATTGGAAACCGGCTCGCACGTGCCGCACGGAACGACCGCGCTGGGCCGTGCCGATCTGGCCGCGCGGCCGTTGGAGGTCTTCGAGAAAAAACTGCTGGAGCTGGAGCGCGAATGCGATCCGGCGGCCTGGCCGAACATTCGCGCCGGGCTGGTGCGCGCACGCCACGATGTCGAAAACTTCGGCTTCTGCTTTTCGCTGGGCGACTGGAACCCCGACGTGTTCGCCATCGGCGTGCCGATGGTATCGGCCGATCGCACGCGCGTGCTGGCGTTCAACTGCAGCGGCCGGCTGTCCACGATGACGCGCGAAAAACTCATCCACGATTTCGGACCGCGCCTGCTGGCGCTGCGCAATACCGTTTACGAAGCGACCGAAGGCCACTTTTAAGCACGCTCACCACCCGCTGCTGTACTGGAGATTCACCGCTATGAATTTCAGTTCCTGGCCACCCGGTTTGCCGCACGACCTCGTCGTGCCGCAGACATCGCTCTATTTCAACCTTGAGGTCGCCGCCGCGCGCTATCCCGAGCGCCCGGCGATCATCTACTACGACAGCGTGATCAGCTACCGCGAACTCAAGCGGCAGGTCGATGCGCTGGCGGGTTTTCTGCAGCAGCGTTGTGGCGTGGCCAAGGGCGATCGCGTGGCGCTGTACGCGCAGAACAGCCCGCAGTTCGTCATTGCGTACTACGCGATTCTGCGCGCCGACGCGGTGGTGGTGCCGATCAACCCGATGAACCTGCACGACGAGCTGAAACACATCGTCAAGGACAGCGGGTCGACGGTGATCGTGTTCGACCAGGCGCTGGCCGGCAACGTCACGCCGCTGATCAGCGGCGGTATCGTGCAGCATGCGATCGCGGCGACGTATTCCGACTACCTCACTACGCCAACCGATCTGCCGGTGCCCGAGGCCGTTTCGGCGCCGCGCGCGTCGATCGATGGCGCGCTGGCATGGAGCGACGCGCTGGCAGCGCAACTAAAGCCTTCCGCGCACAGCGCGGGCGCGAGCGACTACGCCGTGATTCCCTACACCTCGGGCACTACCGGCGAGCCGAAGGGATGCACGCATACGCACGCCAGCGTGATGCATACCGCCGTCTGTGCGGTCGAATGGGTGCACATGGCGAAGGACGGCATCGCGCTGGCGTGTCTGCCGATGTTCCACGTGACCGGTATGCAGAACGGCATGAATTCGCCGATCTGGCTCGGCGGGACGATGGTGATCATGACGCGCTGGGACAAGCGCTGCGCCGCGCAGCTGATCGCGCGCTACAAGGTCACCTCGTGGACGGCGATCCCGACGATGCTGATGGATTTTCTCAACCAGCCGGATCTGCGCGGCGAGGAGCTGGCCTCGCTGTCGGTGCTGTCGGGCGGCGGCGCGGCCATGCCCAAGGCGGTCGCCGAGCGGATCGAATCGCTGTGGGGCATTCCGTATATCGAAGGCTACGGCATGTCCGAAACCATGGCGCCCACGCATATCAACCCGCCGCAGGCGCCGAAGGCGCAGTGTCTCGGCCTGCCGATCTGCAACACGCGCGCGATCATCGTCGATCCGGTGACGCTGGAGCGCGTGCCGCTGGGCGACGCGGGAGAGGTCATCGTCAACGGGCCGCAGGTGCTGACCTGCTACTGGAACAATCCCGCCGCCACCGCCGCGGCGTTTGTCGAGCTAGACGGCGTGCGCTACCTGCGGACGGGCGATCTGGCCTATGAGGACGAGCAGGGCTACTTTTTCATGGTCGATCGGGTCAAGCGCATGATCAATGCGTCGGGCTACAAGGTCTGGCCGGCCGAAGTGGAGGCGCTGCTGTACGGCCATCCGGCGGTGCAGGAAGCCTGCGTGATCGGCTATCACGACGCGCATCGCGGCGAGAGCGTCAAGGCGCTAGTGGTGCCGCGCTCCGGTATGCAGGCCGACGCCGAACACATCATCGCCTGGGCGCGCGAGCATATGGCCGCATACAAGGTGCCGCATGCGATCGAATTCGTCGACAGCCTGCCCAAGACCGCCACCGGCAAGGTGCAGTGGCGTGCGCTGCAGGAGCAGGAAAACGCTCGTGCGCACGCAGCTGCCCATTGATGCGTTGCCAATACACTGATGTTTTCGAATAGCCGTCTGGACGTCCGATGAGCCAACGCGATAATTACCGCCATTTTCTTCCGCTGCCCACGCGCTGGAAGGACAACGATATCTACGGCCACGTCAATAACGTCGAGTACTACAGTTATTTCGACACGGTTATCAACACGTATCTGATTCTCGAAGGCGGGCTGGATATCCACGCGGGCGGCGTGATCGGCGTGTGCGCCGAATCGCATTGCAAGTTTCTTGGCGAGCTGGCGTTTCCGGAGACCATCGACGCCGGGCTGCGCGTCGAGCATCTGGGCAACTCCAGCGTGCGCTACGGCATCGGCCTGTTCCGTCCAGGTAGCGACACGCCGGCGGCGGAAGGGTGGTTCGTGCACGTGTTCGTCGATCGCGCCCAGCGGCGTCCTACGCCGTTGCCGGCACCGATGCGCGCCGCGCTCGAAAAGCTGAGGACGACGCCATGAAGGTGCGCGCTGCGGTGCTGCGCGAAATGGGTTTGCCCGCGCCTTACGCGCAATCGAAGCCGCTTGCCATCGAGACTATCGAACTGGCGCCGCCAGGTGCTGGCGAGCTGCGGGTGCGGGTGCTGGCGGCCGGACTGTGCCACTCCGATCTATCGGTCATCGACGGCTCGCGCCCGCGGCCGATGCCGATGGTGCTGGGACACGAGGCGACCGGCGAGATCGTCGAGCTGGGTGCGGGTGTCGACGGTTTTGCAGTGGGTGACCGCGTGGTGTTTTCGTTCGTGCCGATGTGCGGCCACTGCGAGCCCTGTGCGGCCGGTCGGCCGGCGCTGTGCGAACCCGGCGCGCAGGCGAATGCGGGAGGCCGCCTGCTCGGCGGCGGCATGCGCTGGCACGACGCGGACGATGCGCCGCTGCAGCACCATCTGGGCGTATCGGGCTTTGCCGAGTACACCGTCACGTCGGCGCATTCGGCCGTGCGTATCGACCGCGATCTGCCGCCTGAAATCGCCGCCCTGTTCGGCTGTGCGGTGATGACCGGCGTGGGAGCGGTGATCAACACCGCGCGCGTGGCGCCCGGTGAAAGCGTGGCGATCTTTGGCCTCGGCGGCGTCGGTCTCGCGGCCTTGCTCGGCGCGCGGGCGGCGTCCGCGTACCCGCTGATGGCAGTGGACACCGTGCCCGAAAAGCTGGCGCTGGCGCGCGAGCTGGGTGCGGATCTAACCATCGACGCAAGCCGCGAAGATGCGGTGGCGGCCATTCGCGAGCACACGCGCGGCGGCGCCATGCACGTGATCGAATCGGTCGGCAACGAAAAGGTGCTGGCACAGGCCTACGCGGCGACCCGGCGTGGGGGCAGTACCGTCACGGTCGGCTTGCCGGGGCCGCAGCAGATGTTGAGCATTCCCGCGGTGAGCCTCACCGCCGAAGAGCGCACCATCAAAGGTTCCTACATGGGCTCGGCCGTGCCCAGTCGCGACATCCCGCGCTATGTCGCGCTGTATCGCCACGGCCGACTGCCGGTCGATCGGCTGCTGTCGCATCGGCTGAAGCTCGACGACATCAACGTCGGGTTTGACCGGCTCAAGCGCGGTGAAGCGATACGCCAGGTGGTGCTGTTTGACTGAGTGGCGTATCGCTCAGGCGGCAGCGATAAACAGCCCGACTACGCAGCCCATGGCGCCGAACCAGACCAGGCTGCGCAGCGCCGCCAGATTGGCGATATAAAGCACGCCGTAGATCAGCCGCAGCGCGACCCAGGCGATGGAAAGCATGTCGATGGCATGCTGCGAGGCATGCGCGTACTGGGCGACCAGTACGGCGGCGGCGAACGCGGGAAAGGCCTCGAAGCTGTTGAGCTGCGCCGCATTGGCGCGACTCGCCGGTCCACTGAGCTTCGCCAGAAAGTCGCGCGGATGCTGGTTGGCGCGCAGGTCGTAACGGCCCAGCGACTTGGCCACGCAGGTCCACAGAAACGGCATCAGCAAGCCGACCAGTAAGCACCAAAGCCCTATCGTCATGACGCTACTTCCCCTTGTGTTTAATCAACGCAGGCGGCGATCGATCCGTTGCGGTCAGTCCCGGATCATGCCATCGAGCGTTTCAGATTTCCCGATCGCCGACCAGCACCACGTCGGCCGGACGGTGCGCGAACAGGCCGACGGTGACGATGCCGGCGAGTTGGTTCAGGTCGCTTTCCATGGCGCCGGGATCGGTGAGCTGCCAGCCGTGCACGTCGATGATCCAGTTGCCGTTGTCGGTGGTTACGCCGTCGCGCCATACCGGCTGGCCGCCGCGCTTGACGATCTCGCGGCCGATCAGGCTGCGCGCCATCGGAATCACTTCGATCGGTACCGGAAACTTGCCGAGCAGCTCGACCTGTTTGCTGGAGTCGATGATGCAGACGAATTTCTTCGATGCTGCGGCGACGATTTTCTCCCGCGTCAGCGCCGCGCCGCCGCCCTTGATCAGGCGCCGGTGCGTGTCGCACTCGTCCGCGCCGTCGATGTAGATATGCAGCGGGCCGGCGCTGTTTAGGTCGAGTACCGGGATGCCGACTTTCTTCAAATGCGCGGTGGACTGCTCCGAACTCGATACCGCACCCTGGATGCGATCCTTCAGGTCAGCCAGCGCGTCGATGAAAAACGCCACGGTGGAGCCGGTGCCGACGCCGACGATCGCGCCGTCCTCGACAAAGCGGATGGCGGCTTCGCCGGCCTGGCGTTTTTCGTTGGCGTTGCTGGTGCTCATGCGTCGATTCCCTGCGGATTCATTCGGTCGGATGGGTTTGGCCGTCCAAACGCTAGCGCCGGGCGGAGGTTTGTCGGATCGGTTTACAACTTATTCCAGGGCGAGAATCGTACGCCACTCGGCTGCGCTGACCGGCATCACCGACAGCCGGTTGCCCTTGCGCACGAGTGTCATGTCGGACAGCGCTTCGACGCCTTTGAGTTCGTCCAGGCTGATGGTGCGGCTGAGCTTTTTGACGAACTTTATCTCGACCAGCATCCAGCGCGGCTCTTCCGGCTTGCTGGCAGGGTCGAAATAATCGCTTTTGGGATTGAACTGGCTGGGGTCGGGATAGGCATCTGTCGCCACCTCGGCGAGGCCGACGATGCCCGGTACGGCGCAGTTGGAGTGGTAGAAAAACACCTTGTCGCCGGGGCGCATGCCGTCGCGCATGAAGTTGCGCGCCTGATAATTGCGCACGCCGTCCCACGGCTCCTGGCCTTTGCGCTTCAGATCGTCGATGGAGAACGTGTCGGGCTCGGACTTCATCAGCCAGTGTTTGGGTTTCGCGGTCATGCGTTCTTTCCGTTGTCGTCGGCGGCGTGGCAGTCGATCAGCTCGCGCTCGGTGGCAATGAAATCCAGCGGCACGTCCCAGTCGGCTTCCTCGAGTTGCGGCAGTTCCTGGAAAGCGTAGGCGATACCGACCAGCAGCGGCTCGGTCGGGCGCACCTGCTCGTTGAGAAAGGCGAAGCTGCGATCGTAATAGCCGCCGCCGTAGCCGAGCCGCTGGCCGCGACGATCGAAGCCGAGCAGCGGCACCAGTACCAGGTCGATCTGAAAAGGTTCGAACAGTTCGCGCGGATGGACCGGCTCCGGAATGCCATAGCGGTTGGGCTGCACGTCGTCGCCGGACTGATACGGCGCAAACTTCAGCTTCTGTCCCTTGCCGACAATGGGCAACAGAAACTGCTGGCCGCGCTGGGCCAACGGTGGAATTACCAGGTTCAGCGGCAGCTCGCCCTGGGTGGCCCAGTAGCCGGCGACGCGCGCGTCGGTCAGGTATTCGGGCAGCTGCTCGAGGCTGCGGCGCAGGCCCTGCGCGGCGGCGATACGTTCGGCGGGGGCGAGCGCGCGTCGGCGTTCGGCCAGACTCTGGCGAAGCTCGCGGCGTTGGGCGGTGGCGTCCACGTGTCGCGCGTCTCCCATCGAAAGCGCGCTTGGTTGGCGTCGCTGCGTGTTGCTAGTTGTCGGCGCTTTACCATGACATCGTGAGCAGGCGACAGCCGGAAAGAGGTGGCGTTAACCGCGATGCCGCTGCCCACCAAACGACCTTGATCCAAAATGGATCAGGTGGGAGGGCTACATGGTCTACAGGCTTTCCGCACGAAGCGGACATGCGCAACAACCGATGTGAAGCCGACCCGGGGCCGTAATTAGGAACAAGGCAAATGTAAGAGTGTGCTGGCGCACATCGCAGAAAACGCCGGGTTTGATTTTATGCTCTTGCTGCCGAATGTGCCACCGGCGTCGGACTGGCCGGGTTCATGAATTCGCGCGGCAGCACGGCACTCGAACCGATTGTCGCGGCGGCGTGAGCCGTCGGGCGACACCGCTTTCACGTAGGCGCAATCAGCGCTTCAGTCCGTCCATTTCCAGCGCGGCATCCAGCTTGCTGCGAAGCGCCGCGAGGCCGTGGCTGAGCCGCTGCTCCTGGCCATCGTGCTGCTTGCGCAGCAGCAGGAACTCGTGCGCTACGCTGATGGCGGTGAGGACCGCCAGCCGTTCGAAGCTGGGCGCCTTGGCATTGGCGCGCAGCTCGCGCATCTTGCGATCGAGAAAGCTGGCCGCCTCGATCAGGCCCTCGCGCTCTTCCGGTTCGCAGGCAATCAGAAACTCGCGATCGATCAGCCGCAGGGCGACCGGTTCAGTGCTCATATGCTGTCCTTATTCCCCGTGCGCCAAACGCCGCATGCCCGACCGCACGCGCTCAACCGTTGCTTTCCAGCGATTTCAGCCGCTGGATCATCGCTTCGACCCGCCCGCGCGCCTGTTCGTTGCGCGCCAGCAACCCTGCGCGCTCGCCGGACAGTTGCTCCTGGCTATGTCGCAGGCTGCGGTTTTCCTCGTTCAGCCGACGCACCGTTTCCAGCAGCCGATCAAGCTGCTGGCTCAGCGCGGCCAGCTCCTCGCGGACAGGATCGGAACGGACAGGGTCGGGTGTGCTCATGGTCGAAACTATAGCAGGAGGCCCGTCGGGATTTGGCGTGCCATTGTCCGGTTGCGAAGGAATCCGTCGGGCAACGTCGCCTGCATTAAACTGGTCGTCATTCTTTGACGGAGCACGGCCATGGCGGACAACGAGCCGGTGGGTTACGACGAACTCGATACGCTGGCCATCAGCCTTCGTCTGGGCACCGAGGCCAGCGAACTGCACGGTTCGCTGTGCGGCTATCTGGCCGGCGGTGGTCTGCTGGGCAAAGTGGCGCTGCTGTCGGCGCTACAGCTCGATGGCGAGGCCACGCATCCCTCGACCGACGATCAGGCGCTGCTGGATAAGCTGGCCAGGCAGTGCGAAACCGAACTGGCCGATCCCGAGCTCGGCTTCGAGCCGCTGCTGCCGGCGGACGATCGTCCGCTCACCGAGCGCGCCGAAGCGATGGTCGATTGGTGTCGCGGCTTTCTCGGCGGCTTCGGCCTGGCCGGCACCGGCGCACACGCGCAGCTGTCGGAGGAAGCGCAGGAGGTGCTGCGCGACCTCGGCACCATCGCGGCATCGTCGTTCGACTTCGGCAATGAAGACGAAGACGAGGATGCGCTGATCGAAGTACAGGAGTTCGTGCGCATCGGCGCGATGTTGCTGCACACCGAATGCACGGCGCACGGCAAATCGGCCAGCGGCACCCTGCATTGAAGCGAGCGGCACCCAAACTTTCCGCCATCGGATCGGCCGGTTTCGGTGCCGGCGGCGTCAGTCTGGCGTCGCTGGCGATCACGCCGGAAGAGTTCGCCAGCCGCCGTCGCCAGCTGATGCAGATGGCCGGCGACGATGCGGTAATGCTGGTCGCCGCCGCGCCCGAGCGTATGCGCAATGCGGATGCGGCGTGGCCATACCGGCAGGATTCGGATTTTCACTACCTGGCCGGCTTTCCCGAGCCGGAGGCGGTGCTGGCACTGCTGCCCGGTCGCCAGCACGGCGAGGCGGTGCTGTTCTGCCGCGAGCGCGACGCGGTGCACGAGCGCTGGCACGGCGAGTCGATCGGCACGGACCGCGCGGTCGCCGAATTCGGCATGGACGACGCGTTTCCGATCGAGGACATCGACGACATCCTGCCCGGCATGATCGAGGGGCGCGCGAGGGTCTACTGCCATTTCGGCAGCGAGCCCGAATTCGATGCGCGCCTGCTCGGCTGGATGCGCCGGCTGCGCCAGCTGCGCGGCGGCGGCGTGGTGCCGAAGGAGTTCGTGGCGCTCGGTCATCTGCTGCACGATCTTCGGCTGTACAAATCGCGCGCCGAGCTGAGGCTGATGCGCGCGTCGGCCTCGATCGCGGTGGATGCGCATCTGGCCGCGCTGCAGGTGGCCGTGCCCGGCCGGCGCGAATACGAAGTGGAGGCCGAACTGCTCAGCGTCATGCGCAGCCGCGGCGCGGTGTCGGCGTTCGCGCCGACGGTCGCCGGCGGCGCCAACGCCTGCGTGATGCACTACCAGAGCAATCGCGCGGCGCTGCGCGAGGGCGACTTGCTGTTGATCGATGCGGGCGCCGAACTCGATTGCTACGCGTCGGATATCAGCCGCACGTTTCCGGTCGGCGGTCGTTACAGCCGTGAGCAGCGCGCCCTGTACGAAGTGGTGCTTGCCGCGCAGCTGGCCGCGATCGACGAAGTGCGGCCCGGCCATCCGTTCAACGCGCCGCACGCCGCGGCGGTTCGGGTGCTTGCCGAAGGCCTGTGCGAACTGGGTCTGCTCAAGGGCAGCGCGGACGCGGCGATTGCCGACGAAAGCTACAAGCGCTTCTTTCCGGCCAAGACTGGCCACTGGCTGGGCATGGACGTGCACGACGTCGGCGACTATCGGGTCGGCGGCGAGTCGCGCGTGCTGGAGCCCGACATGGTGCTGACCGTCGAACCCGGCCTTTACATTCCGCCGGACGATCGCTCGGTGGCCGAGCGCTGGCGCGGCATCGGCATCCGTATCGAGGACGATGTGGCGGTCACGCGCGATGGCCACGAAGTGCTGACCGAGCGCATGCCGAAAGAGGCTGAGGCGATCGAGGCTCTGCTGGCGGATCGTTGAGTGCGGCTCTGCAGCTGGCTGTTTGTCCAGAAAACGCCGAAGTTTCAAGCGCTACTCGATGAAGGTGAAAGCGCTAATGCCGGCCACGCTACTTCGTTGATATTGGCGCTTGCGGCCGGACGGTAGTGGGCGCCAGCAGCGCTGGTGCGAGCCGGTGCGGCGTCGCCTCCACAGCAACGGGCGCATTGGCATGGGGCGCAAACAGCAGCCAGCCGATCAGCACCAGCAAGGCGATCTTGGCCAACGCCACAACAGCCACCTCGACGACTACGCGACCCAGCGGGCGCCTGGCGTGCACATGGCGGTAATGACGATAGCTGGATGGCGAAGAGTCGATGCGATGGTGCTCCGTGAAGGTGTTTTTCAGCGTACGTTCAACGGTCATCGCGTGGATGCCCGCGTACGAAGATCTCAGCTCAACAGCGCGAATGCATCGCGCGTCAGGTTCTCCGGTGCGTCGTCGGTGCATACGACGTCGTCCTCGATGCGAATGCCGCCGAACTTTCGGAAGGCATCGACCTTGTTCCAGTCGATATCGCTGGCGACCGGCTGGCCGCGAAGTTCTTCCAGCAGCATGTCGATGAAGTACAGGCCCGGCTCGATCGTCACCACCATGCCCGGCTCCAGCATGCGCGTCATGCGCAGATACGGATGGCCGTCTGGACGGCTGATCGTGCCGCCACGTTCGCTCTGCTGAAAACCGGCGACATCGTGCACTTGCAGGCCGATCGGATGACCGAGCCCATGCGGCATGAAGGTGCTTGTGACGCCCGAGGCTACGGCGCTCTCTGCGCTCATGCGGATAAAGCCGTGTTCGCGCAACACCTCGGCCAGCACGTGATGCGCATGGATATGCAGCTCGGGATAGCTCTGGCCCGCGCGCACTTTGCCTGCAAAGCCCTGTTGTGCCTGGTCGACGCTGTCGATCAGGGCCTGAAATTCGGCGGCGCCAGCCGCGGCGTAGGTGCGCGTAATGTCGCTGGCATAGCCGGCGGCGCTGGCGCCAGCGTCGATCAGGAACGAGCGGCTCTGCGCCGGCGCCGTGCGATCGAAATGCGTGTAATGCAGCACGGCGCCGTGTTCGTTGAGCCCGACGATGCTGGCATACGGCAGTTCCGCGTCGCTTTGGCCGGCGGCGACGAGATACGCCATATGGATACCGAACTCGCTTTCACCCGCTCGAAACGCCTGCTCGGCGGCGCGGTGCGCGCGGGTGCCGATGCGGTTGGCCTCGCGCATCAGCTCCAGTTCGTACGGTGTCTTGTGGCTGCGATACCAGTGCAGGTAGTCGAGTACGGCCGGCGGATTGTTCGCCTCGACGCCGTCCATCGCCGCATAACCCGCGGCAATCACCGCGCGGTTCCCGTCAGGCAACTGCGCCACGGCCTCGGCCGCGGTGCGCACAATGCTTATATCGAACGCATCGACCCAGTAACCGCCGGGCTCACCCGGCACCACGTGCCAGTAATCGCGCGGCTGCAGAAAGATCAGCTTGGGCTTGCTGCCAGGCGTGTAAACGATCCAGCTGCCCGGTGCATCGGTCAGCGGCAGCCAGTGTTTGAAGTGCGGGCTGACGATGAAGGGCTGGTCCTGATCGTCGAGAAACTTGCGCAGCGGCATGCCCGCGGCGATCAGCAGATGATCGAAGCCGGCCAGCGCCAGCGCCTTGTCGGCGCGCTCGCGCAGGGTGCTGAGATGATCGGGATAAAGCGAGGCGAGGCTGGCGGCGGGCATGGATTTTCCTGCAGATGAGCGCCGAGGCGTGAGCGTCACGCACGGCCTGATTGCTCATGATAAGACCAGACAACCACGCGCGTGACGGCGCGCGGCGGAAGCGCCGTCGGCCGCTCAGTCCGCCAGGCGATCAGTTCCGGTCGAGCCAGCCGTGGAGCCGCTCGGCGTCGGTATCGCTGATCGCCACGATCCGGTAGCCGGCCCACACCTGGCCTGGACTAGCCGCGTGATCGTGCCACTGCTCCTGGATGCCCACCTCGATCAGCGCAGCGGAGCTTGGGTCCTGGCCCGGTTCGGGCAGCGGCAGCTTCACCTGGAACAGTGCTTCGCTGCGCGGCGCCTGCGTGCTGATCAGCAGCATGCCGTTGCTGGACAGATTGCCGACGTAGCCCATCATGCGGCCGCTGATGGCGTCGGTGACCTGCGCGGGAAAGGTCACTCGCTTGCGTTCGATGCGGCGCTTTTCGCCGTAGACTTCGCGGATATTCATGGACGGTCTGACTCCTGTCGTTGCGTTTGTCCCAAGATGGTGGACTGGCGCAGGCTGCCGGTGAGGCTGCGCCAGGCGCGGTCGAGCAGCCCTTCGCGCTGCGCCGGTACCTGGCTGACGCGGCCGGCCACGATTTCGTGTGCGAGCTGCGCAATATTCATTTCCTCGCCGCGCTGGCCGCGCTGCGTCACCAGCAGACAGCGGCCGGATATCGGCGAATGCCAGACCAGTTTGCGTCGCACCATGCGCCGGCTGACGGGATCGATAAATTCGAACCAGCTGCCAAAGGGCAGGTCGCGCAGATGCTGCTGCATGGCGAGCTCGCGCGGATCGATCGTGGCCTCCTGCGCGATCTCCGGAGCCGCTGATTCCTGGTTGGCGCTTTCGCCCAGCCGCTGGTGCTGCTTTAGCCGCAGCGCCAGATCGGTGGTGCTGGGCAAGTCGATATTGGCATCCGGATCGTCCAGCCCCAGCAGCCGTTGCGCGACCTGCACGGCTTCTTCGGCGTGCATGCCGATCTGCTGCAGGCCTACTTCCACGTCGACCTGCAGCTGTTCGACATCGCGTATCGGCAGGCGGCCCAGCAGCTGGTCGGTGATCGCCAGCTGTGCCTCGAACGCGCCGCTGTGTTCGCCGTGGCGCAGCAGGGTCAGCGCCAGCACGTCGGACCACGCGCGATCGAGCAGTGCACGCAGCAGACCGCGCGGCGGCGCCTGTGCAAAACGCTCGGCCATGTACTCGCTGGCCCGCTGGCGCGCCTGATCGAGCCGCTCGCGGCCCTTGGCCGCTTCCAGATGGCGACTCTCGGCGGTCTGCGCCTTGCGCGTCAGCAGCGATAGATGATGTTCGATATCGGCCAGCAGGCTGGTGTAGAGGCCTGCGGTCGGCGGCTCCTGATTGGCGCGCGCGACCAGCTGGTCGAGCTTGGCCGCCAGCGGACGGCCGCTTTCGTCGTCGCTGCCGTCGAGCCAGTCGTGCGCGGCAGCGGTGACGGTATCGAGCAGCTTGCGCGCAGGATGGTCGCGTTTTTCCAGAAACTCCGGTTCCGCCACCGCGATGCGTGTGACCGGCAGCTGCATGTTGCCGAGCAGGGCGTGCGCGTTCTCGCCGTTGCCGTGCAGCTGCTGGCCGAGCTGCTCGAACAGCATCGCAACCAGATCCACCGTGTCGCCCTGCTCAACGCTGAGCTGTGTCTGCGTTGCGCCGGCGGGCTTGCCGAGGTTGAGCTGGGTCAGCAGCTCTTCGCGTAGCCGCTGCGCGCTGCGCAATTCGCGGCTGGCCTGATCGGTGACCTTGACCAGGTGTTGCTGCAGCGCGCCGAGCGCGACCTGCAATTCATCCGCGCTGGCGGCGCGACCGGCGGGCTGATCGGGCGATGCGCTGCCGGTTGTGCGACGCTGGGTCAGCAGTTCGCGCAGCGATTCGAGCACCTCGATGGAGTCGCTGGGTGCCGCACCCGAAGCGCTGGCCTGACGGACTTTCTCCGTTGGCGCGGCGGCGGGTTCGGGCGCCACGGCGCCGGGTCGTGTGTTGACCTGGCGTGGCACCGGAATGCTGCGCAGCTCGGGCAGAATGCCGTCCTCCAGCAGCCTTGCGTTGACGGCGTCGTAGATCGGCGCCAGTGCCTGAATCAGCTGCTCCTCGACGCTCTGCATCAGCAGCAGGTGATGCTCCAGCGGCAGTTCGAGCACGAGGCTGGCGGTGTGGATGGCGCGCGTCAGTGCGTAGGGGCCGATGGGCAGCGAACGACCGTCCAGCGGCGGCGCGCCGATCAGCACCGCCAGCCGGTAGCCCAACTCGTAAAGCACGCTGTTGTGGCGCATTTCGCCGCGCGCGCCGAGCCGCTCGATCGACATCACCATTTCTTGCTCGGTCTGATCGAGCAGCTGCAGTGACAGCCGCGATCGCGGGCTGACCGGTAAGTCGGGTTTGAGCGAGGCCTTGTCGATCTCGTTGAAGGCCCCGGCCAGCTCATGCAAAAACCGCTCTTCGAACGCCACGCGGTCGTGCATCACGCGCAGGCGGCTGATCAGAAAATCCTGTTGCTGCTTGGGTAGCTTGGCGCTTTCGGCCTGCTTGAACAGCTTCTGCTCGAAATCACCCAGGCAATGATGCAGCGGTTCCTGCAGGCCTTCCACGCAGAGCGCGTAAGAAGAATCGAGCAGTCGCTGCGCGCGCGCAGGCCAGACTCCATCTTTCAGACGGAATGATTGATACGCCTCGAAACGACGACGTCGATTCTGCTCGACATCCATGATGCACTCGCCCTGTCCCCAATCGGTTGAGTTTATGCCGCTTGTCACGGACGCGCTACTCGATAATGGTGTAGGCGCGGGCAAAATCGAGGTGGAAGCGTCAATCCAGAAAACTGGCGATGACGTCGTTCAGAAAGCGCTGGCCGAGTGCGGTGGTCTGGAGTTTTTCCGGATCGTCGGTCAGCCAGCCGCGCTGGCGGGCGGCGGCCAGCGCGGGTTGAATCGTCTCCACGGGCAAGCCGGTACGCGAGGCGAAATCGGTCGCGGGCACGCCGTCGACCAGCCGCAGCGCATTGAGCATGTACTCGAACGGCAGCTCGGCGTCGTCGACCACGCTGTCGCCGCCGATGCGCTTCGCGCTGTCGCCGGCGTCCATATAGGCCTTGGGCAGGCGCGACTTCCAGCGACGGTGAACCGCGCCGCTGGCGGTGTCGCTGATCTTGCCGTGCGCGCCGGCACCGATGCCGAGGTAGTCGCCGAAGCGCCAATAATTGAGGTTGTGCGCGCAGCGCCGGCCGGCCTGGGCATACGCCGAAATTTCGTACTGACCGTAGCCGCCCGCAGCCAGCGCTTGCTCGCAGGCTTCCTGCATCGCCCAGGCGTGGTCGTCGTCGGGCAGCGGCGGCGGGTTGGCAGCGAAGGCTGTATTGGGTTCGAGCGTGAGCTGGTAGTGCGAGATATGCGTGGGCTGCAGCGCCACCGCGCGGGCGACATCGGCCAGCGCACCGTCGAGCTGCTGCTGGGGCAGGGCGTACATGAGGTCAAGATTGATGTTGCGGTAGCCGGCATCCTGCGCCGATTTCACCGCGGCTTCGGCCTCGGTCGCGGAGTGGATGCGACCCAGTCGCTTCAGCTTGTCGTCGTCGAAGCTCTGGATGCCAAACGAGATGCGGTTGACGCCGGCCGCCAGATAGCCGTCGAAACGGCCGTGTTCGACCGTGCCGGGATTGGTTTCCAGCGTGACTTCGACCTCGGCGTCGAACGGCAGGCGTGCACGCGCGCCGTCCAGAAACCGCTCGATCAGCGCCGGTGCAAACAGGCTTGGCGTGCCGCCGCCGAAGAACACGCTGACGATCGGGCGCTGTTCCAGCACCGCGCCGAAGTCGCGCCGGTCGGCGTCGAGATCGGCCAGCAGATGATCGATATAGGCCTCGTACGGCGGCGGCTCGCTGCGCAGCCCGTGCGAGTTGAAATCGCAGTACGGGCATTTTTTCACACACCAGGGCATGTGCACGTAGAGCGACAGCGGCGGTGCGATCAGCCTCGACATGGGTTCACCGTCATCGGATCAGCCAAGCTGCGCGCGGAGCCTGGACAGCGCCTGGCCGCGATGGCTGATGCGCGACTTCAGGGACGGATCGAGCTCGGCCGCACTGGCGCTCTGGCCGTCTGCGACAAACAGTGGGTCGTAGCCGAAACCTTGGACGCCGCGCGTTTCGCCGAGCACATGGCCATGCCAGCGACCTTCGGCGATCAGCGGCGCGGGGTCGTCCGCGTGCCGGATCAGCGCGAGCACGCAGATGAAGAAGGCGCCGCGCTGTTCCGGCGGCACGCCGTCCAGCTCGCGCAGCAGCTTGGCGTTGTTGGCCGCGTTATCGCCGTGCTTGCCGGCATAACGAGCGGAGTAAAGGCCCGGCGCGCCGCGCAGATGGTCGACGCACAGGCCGGAGTCATCCGCCAGCGCGGGCAGGCCGGTGGCGCGGGCGGCATGGCGTGCCTTCAGCAGCGCGTTTTCGACAAAGCTGAGGCCGGTCTCCTCGGCATCCTCCACGCCGAGACTGGCCTGCGTCACCACTTCAAAGCCGCTATCGGCCAGCAGCAGGTTGAACTCCGCGACCTTGCCGGGATTGCTGCTGGCCAGAACGATGCGCTGCATAACGGACTCAGCCGGCCGGCGTCAGCGCCGCGCGCTGTGCCAGCACCAGTTCGCCGATGCCTTTCTCAGCCAGCGCCAGCAGCGCGTTCATTTCGTCGCGGCGAAACGCGTGGCCTTCGGCGGTGCCCTGGACTTCGATGAATCCACCACCGTCGTTCATCACGACGTTCATATCGGTATCGCAGTTGGAGTCCTCGGCGTAATCCAGGTCCAGAACCGGCACGCCTTTGTAGATGCCGACCGAGATCGCCGCGACGGCGCCGACGATAGGGTTGCGCTTGAGGTTTTCGCGCTTCATCAGGTGATTGACCGCGTCGACCAGAGCGACGTAGGCACCGGTAATCGCGGCGGTGCGGGTGCCGCCGTCGGCCTGGATCACGTCGCAGTCGAGCGTGATGACGCGCTCGCCCAGCGCCTGCCGGTTGATGCAGGCGCGCAGGCTGCGGCCGATCAGCCGCTGGATCTCCATTGTGCGGCCGCCCTGGCCGCCGCGCGCGGCTTCGCGCTGCGTGCGGGTGTTGGTGGCGCGTGGCAGCATGCCGTACTCGGCGGTGACCCAGCCTTCGCCCTTGCCGCGCAGCCAGTTCGGCACGCGGTCCTCGATGCTGGCCGTGCACAGCACGCGGGTGTCGCCGAAGCTCACCAGCACCGAACCTTCGGCGTGGCGGGTGTAATGGCGTTCGATAGTGACGCTGCGCAGCTGGTCGCTGGCGCGGCCGCTGGGGCGGGTAACTGCATTCATGGAGGGCTTCGCTTCGGATCGCCGGGTTAAGCAGGGCGGGGCCGTAGAGTTTACCATTGCGTTCTCTCACGACGCCTGGATGTCACTCGAATGATTCGCAGCATGACGGCTTATGCCAGCGCTGAAACCACCGGCCCTGCAGGCACGCTCAGCTGCGAACTGCGCACGGTCAACCATCGCTATCTGGAACTGAGCCCGCGCCTGCCGGACGAACTGCGCGGCTTCGAGTCGCTGCTGCGCGAGCGCATTGCGGCCAAGTTGTCGCGCGGCAAGCTGGATATCACCGTGCGCCTGCGCGGCAACGATGCCCGCAGCGACAGCCTCAACATCAATGAAGCGCTGGTGTCCAAGCTAGCCGAACTGGCCTTGAGCATGCGCACGCGCTTTCCGCAGATGCGCGTCGAACTGACCGATTTGCTGCGCTTTCCCGGTGTGATGCAGCAGGCGGAGATCGATCCGGAAGCGCAGCAGGCCGCGCTGTTCGAGGTGCTCGATCGCGCACTCGACGCGCTCACGGCGACGCGCGAGCGCGAGGGCGAAAAGCTCGGCGAGATCCTGCGCGACAAGCTCGATGGGATCGAGCGCGTGGTCGCCGACGTACGCAGCTGGATGCCGGAAATCCGTGCGGCGTTGCGCACCCGCCTCGAAGGCCGGCTGGCCGACATCAAGCAGCCGATCGAGCCGGGCCGGCTTGAGCAGGAGCTGGTGATGCAGATCACCCGCACCGACGTGGACGAGGAGCTGGATCGTCTCAGCACGCATATCGGCGAAACCCGCCGCGTGCTGGGGCTGAAGGAGCCGGTCGGCCGCCGGCTGGATTTCCTGATGCAGGAGTTCAACCGCGAGGCGAACACGCTGGGCTCGAAATCGGTCGATACGCGCAGCACCAACGCGGCGGTCGAGCTGAAGGTGCTGATCGAGCAGATGCGCGAGCAGGTGCAGAACATCGAGTGACGCGTATCAACAACCGGATTTCCATAACCCGATCGGGTCGTCTTGATAATTCTCGCCAGTGAGGCCCGGTCGCCGAAATCTTGCAGTCAGAAGTTACTCGGACATCGATGGCGCGGACGGTGATTTCATCGCATGTTCAAACGCGCTGGCCGTCGTGATGAAGATCGTCCCCTCGTCGGCCGTCGTTCCAATGCCTTCGAAGTCGACCCTGAGATCCGCCATGGCCCAGCTGGCGCTGATGCCCTCGGCCGCTTTTCCCGTCCTGCCGTTCTGTCCGCGCGCCTTGGCCACCGAGGTAGGGGTGCCATACTTTTTTCTGAGCATGGCGTAGACGGCTTTCTGGCTGTCCAGTCCGCTGGTGCGCGCGACAACCCCCTGCACGGTGCCGTCCAGTATCACCAGCGCGAAGCTGCGCGCGTGGACGCCCGCCGCCAGCGCAGGTTCTTCGGCGCGGCTGAAGTGGACCGGCAGGGTTTTCGCGCGGCCATCCGCGCTTGTGTCGGCATGCGTCGGCGACTCCATGCAGGTGCTGTCGAGCGTCGGCGACCAGGACCTGCTGTCGAAGAGACCGTCTCGCGTGGTCGGGCAAGGGATCAGCGTCGGCGGCTGCCCCAACGCGAAACCCCAGACCTGAAGACTGGGTGCCGATCTGTGGCCCGTACTGCGGCTGAATTTGGCTGCCTGCGCGGTTGCGGATACGCTCGCGGCGCTCAGCGCGAGCATTAGAAAAAGCTTTGCCTTCATCTTGCTGCGTTTTTCCCTGTGGATAGCTGCAGCCTAACAAACATCCGGGCCGCCGAATTCAGTACGTTGGCCGAACGCCAAAAGACCAGCGGAAGCTTCCGATCCGACGTGGCGGCCGAGCGGCCTGCGTTCAGCCGCTATACTTCGCCGATGAAAGCTGCCCCTTCGATGCCAACCGACTGTCTTCGCGCCGCCACGGATCGTTCGGGTGACGAAACGCTGCGGCGTTTCACCCTCTCGGTACGGCATCGGACCTGATCGGCATGAGTGCACCTGCGTCTACCGTTTCCACCGTCGATCTCGAAGGCACGCTGTTCGTCGTGGCCGCGCCGTCCGGCGCGGGCAAGTCGAGTCTGGTCAATGCACTGCTCGAGCGCGAGCCGGCCATCTCGCTGTCGGTGTCGCACACCACGCGACCGCCGCGGCAGGGCGAGCAGTACGGTCGGCACTATTTTTTTGTGGAGCGCGCGGAATTCGAGCGTGAGATCGGGGCGGGGATTTTTCTCGAGCACGCCGAAGTCCACGGCAATCTCTACGGCACGTCGCGCACCACCGTGCAGTCGCTGCTGGGTCAAGGCCGGGATGTGCTGCTGGAGATCGACTGGCAGGGCGCCGAGCAGGTCCGTCGCAGCAAGCCCGACTGCGTCAGCATTTTCATCCTGCCGCCTTCGCGGGCCGAGCTGGAGCGCCGGCTGCGCGGGCGCGGGTCGGACAGCGCCGAAGTGATCGAGCGTCGGCTGCATAACTCGCGGGGCGAAATTGCCCACGCGCACGAATTCGACTACATCCTGATCAACGATGCTTTTGCCGATGCCTTGAACGATCTGCAGGCCATTGTGCGGGCGGTGCGTCAGCGCAGCGCGCTGCAGTGGCGGCGGCACGAGGCGCTGATCGCGGAGCTGCTGGCCGGAGGTTGAGCGATCTCAGGGCTGAGCGAGAGTTAAGCGGCGCGCGGGTATTCATGGTCTTCGTACGGTTCTTCGGCTACCTTGAACGTCTTCTTATCGCCGTTTCCTTCCCATGACCGATCCCGTACGCAACCCGCCTGACGAAAGCACCCTGGTGCGAGTTCGCGGCCTGACGACGGTACTCAATGGCAAGACCATTTTCGACAAGCTCGATCTGGACATTCCGCGCGGCAAGGTCACTGCCATCATGGGACCCAGCGGCACCGGCAAAACGACCCTGCTCAAGCACATCACCGGGCAGATGACGCCGGATGCCGGACAGATCCTGGTGGACGGCCAGGACGTGCCGAAACTGTCGCGTGAGGCGCTGTACAAGCTACGCGAGGGGATCGGCTACCTGTTTCAGAACTCGGCCCTGCTGACCGATTTCAGCGTGTTCGAGAACGTGGCCTTTCCGCTGCGCCAGCACACTCAGCTGCCGGAAGTGCTGATTCGCAACGTGGTGCTGCTGAAACTGCAGGCGGTCGGCCTGCGCGGTGCCGCACAGCTGATGCCGAACGAGCTTTCCGGCGGTATGGCGCGGCGGGTCGCGCTGGCGCGCGCGATCGTGTTCGATCCCATGCTCATTCTTTATGACGAACCGTTCGTGGGACTCGATCCCGTGGCGTTGAACCAAGTGCTGAAATTGATCCGTACGCTCAATGAAACGCTCGGCATCACCAGTGTGCTGGTGGCGCACGAAATCGAGGCGGTGAAGCGGGTGGCGGATCACGTGTTTCTGATCGCCAACGGCAAGGTCGTGGCGCAGGGCGATCCCAAGACCATCGCCAATGACGGCTCGGCGTGGACACGTCAGTTTTTCGGTGGCGACGAGGATGGTCCGGTGCCGTTTCAGTATCCGGCCGGCGACTACGCGCAGGCGCTGGGCTTTTCCGGAGCCGCCAAATGAGCACGCGTCCCGTACCGACCCGCAATGCGTTGACCGGCGCGCTGGCGCAGGTCGGCGGCTGCGGGCTGTTTCTGCTCACCCTGCTGGCGGCGATTCCGCGCAGCTTCCGCTACGTGCGCGAGACGCTGCGCCAGCTGTGGTTCGTCGGCGCTATGAGCTTGACCATCATCATGGTCTGCGGCCTGTTTGTGGGCATGGTCCTGATGCTGCAGCTCTACCACGTGCTGTCGATCTTCGGCGGCACCTCGGCCAGCGGCATGGTGGTGGCGCTGTCGGTGTATCGCGAGTTGGGGCCGGTGGTCACCGCGCTGCTGTTTGCCGGTCGAGCAGGGACGTCGATTACCGCCGAGATCGGCCTGATGCGCGCCACCGATCAGATCGACGCGATGGAGATGATGGCGGTCGATCCGATCGCCTACGTCGGCACGCCGCGCTTCTTGGCTGGGCTGATCGCGATGCCGCTGCTGTGCTGCGTGTTCTGCGCCATGTCGGTGCTCGGCGGCCATCTGGTCGGCGTCACCTGGCTGGGCATCGATAACGGTACGTTCTGGTCGAACATGACCGCGGTGGTGGATCTGCGCACGGACATCGTCAACGGCGTGCTGCTGAAAAGCCTGGCTTTCGGCGCCGTGGTGACGCTGATTGCGGTCTATCAGGGCTTCACCACGCCGCCGACCAGCGAAGGCGTGGCCTACGCCACGACGCGCACCGTGGTGGCCTCGTCGATCGCCATTCTGGCGCTGGACTTCGTCCTCACCGCATTCCTGATGTGATGGCCGCCATGCATCGTTCCGTTTTTTCTCAGCCCCTATTTTTCCATCGTCTATCGAGGATCGTGCCGTGAGCCAACCGAGAAATTCCTATGCCGTCGGCACCGGCCTGTTCATCGTGCTGGGTTTTGCCGCGCTGGTGTATCTGGCGACCCAGACCACCTCTGTCGCGAATACGCACCAGGGCGCCAGTTATATCGTCGACACTCATTTCGCCAACATCGGCCAGCTGAAAGAGCGCGCGCCGGTAAAGATCGCCGGCGTGCGCGTCGGCCAGGTGCAGTCGATCACCCTGGCGCCCGGCGCCGAGGTGGCCGACGTGAAGCTGGCCATCGACAAGAACTACGACAAGATTCCGCTCGATTCGGTCGCGACCATCTTTACCAGCGGCCTGCTGGGCGATCAGTACGTCGGCATCGTCTACGGCACGTCCAAGAAGACGGTGGCCGAAGGTGGCACCCTGGCCCTGACCAAGCCGGCCGAGCAGCTGGAGGACATGCTGGGCAAGTTCTTCGGTGCTGGCGGCATGGCCGACAACCTGGGCGGTACGTATACGGTCACGGCGACCTTCTCGAACGTCGGTACCCTGTCGGCCGGTGCGGCGGTGAAGATGGCCGGCGTGCCGATCGGCAGCGTGCAGTCGGTCGTGGCCGACCCGGTCAAGCTCGATGCCAAGGTGACCCTGGCGATCGACAATCGCTACAACCAGATTCCCGACGATTCCTCGGCGGCCGTGTTCACCAGCGGCTTGATCGGCTCGCAGTTCGTCGCCATCCAGCCGGGCGGTTCACCGGATGCACTCAAGAACGGTGATGAAATGGTGCTGACCCAGTCGGCCATGCAGCTGGAGGATTTAATCGGCAAATTCCTGGTCAATGGTTCCTCGTCCACCGACAAAAAAGACGCCGGCAACGGCAAACCCGGCGACAAGTCGTCGGATACACCTTCCCCCACTACCCCCGCCGGCAAGCAGTAATCCGGTCATTGTCCAAGGAGTTTTCCATGTTGCGCAGACTGGCTCTCGCCACCGCTATTGCTATGGGCACCCTCGTTGCCAGCCCGTCGTTTGCTCAGGATCCGGCGCCGGCCGCCGCGTCCGCCACGCAGACGCCCGAGCAGATCATTCAATCCATTGCCGACCAGCTGGCCACCGCCATCGACGGCCATCGCGACGAGTTGAAGCAGAATCAGGACAAGCTGATCAGCATCATCGATGAAGTGCTGCTGCCGCACTTCGACATCGACTACGCGTCGATCCTGGTGCTGGGACAGCACGCCCGCGAAGCGACGCCGGCCCAGCGCGAGCGTTTCGCCAAGGCGTTTTACAACTCGATCACCCATCGCTATGCCGAGGGTCTGCTCGACTACACGCGCGGACGCGTCAAGGTGCTGCCGTTCAGCGGCGACCTCAACGACAAGCGCACTGTAGTGCGCACCCAGGTGGTGATGGACGACGGTAAGCTGGTGTCGATCGACTACGCGTTCCGCAAGAGCCGTTCCGGCGACTGGAAGGCCTACGACGTGATCATCGAAGGCATCTCCTATGTCACCAACTACCGCAATCAGGTCGATGCGGAAATTCGCAAGAGCGGCATCGATGCGTTGATCACCAATCTTGAAACCAAGGGTGGTCAGGCGCTGGACTCGATGGCGAAGGACACCAAGGGCGGCCAGTGACCATCGTTGCCGACCGCGGTTTCGAGGTGACGACAAAGACGCCGGGTGTGCTCGGCGTCTCGGGTCTGCTCAACTTCAATACGGCGGCGGCAGCCACCGAAGCCATCGAGGCGGCGTTGGCGGATCGCTCCATCGCCCAGCTCGATCTGTCCGGTGTGTCGCATGCCGACAGCGCCGGCCTTTCCTGCCTGGTGACCGTGATGGCGAAGGCGGCAAGCAAGGGACGGCAGCTGAAAATCGTGCATATGCCCGGCGGGCTGCAGGCGCTGGCCAAGGTCTCCGAGGTTGATCACCTGATCGGTTAGTTCGGTAAGTTGCACGCACAAAAAAGGGGCTGTGGCCCCTTTTTTGTGCGTCGTATTCGGGTGTCGCCGACTTACTGGCTGCCCTTGTTGGTCTGCCCCGGATGGCTGTTTTCCCACTTGTGCTGCTGATCGAGCAATTCGTCTGGATCGAAATTCTTGTCATCCAGCCCCTGCATATGCTGGATCGCGCTGTCCGGCGGGTTACCGTCGTAGATGTCGTAAAGCCGCTGCTGGCGGTATGCATCGCGCAGAAACACGTACGGGTCGTAGGCCGAGTTGAGGAAGCTCTCCGCATCGATGGCACGGGCGCGCAGATTGACCAGATAGATCACCTGCGGCAGGTACTGCAAGCCGTGATAGTGATAATTCGACGAGAAGTAGCTCAGCGGATCAAGGAAGTAGCTGTCCACCGGGATGCGCCAGATGTCGCGGCCCGTGCTCGGACCGAACAACGGCAGCATCAGGTAATCGCCTTCCGGAAAGCCCCAGCGGGCCAGCGTGATGCCGAAGTCGCTGTTGTCCAGCGGAATGCCGAACTGGCTGGCCGGATCGAAGAAGCCGACGAAACCGATCGTCAGATTGACCACAAACCGCCCGGTGCTCTGCGCCGCCTGCTTGGGGCGCGCCTGCAGCAGGTCATTGACTACCGTGATCGGCATGCGGATATTGGTAAAGAAGTTCGTCACGCCCTTGCGCACGGGTGCGTTGGTTACCTTGCGATAGCCAATAGCCACGGGGCGGATGATCGCCTTGTCGAGCGAGTCATTGAATTTGTAGACCTTGCGGTTGTACTTCTCCAGCGGGTCATCGGTGCGCGGTGGGGCGATGGTGGCGCAGCCAGCCAGCATCACGATCGCAAGCAGCAACAGCCAGCGACTCAGGGAGAGGGATCGGGGCATGGAAGGCATCGTTGCAGAGGGTTCGCGGGGAGGGAGGCGGGATAATTGTACTGACTGGTTTTATATCTTGCACGACTTTCAGTGTGCTTTCAGCCTGATAAAGCTTATGTGCAGGCAGCCGGCCATCATACGCGCAGGCCGCATTGCCAGCAAAGCGCCCGCTGGCTACACTACTGGGCCGCATAAGTCATTTATTTTTTGAGGATTTCGCATGGCACGTATCACCGTTGAAGACTGCCTCGAGGTGGTCAACAACCGTTTCGAGCTGGTGCTTATGGCTACCAAGCGCGCGCGCCAGCTGGAAAAGGGCGCCGAGCCTGCGGTCAATCCCGAGCAGGACAAGCCGACCGTGCTGGCCCTGCGTGAGATCGCCGAACGCCGCATCGATCAGAACATGATCGACCAGATCGACACCGCCGAACGCGAGCGTGCCGAGCGCGAGGCGCTGGAATGGGCCGCCGCCGAAGTCGACGACGATCTTTCCAAGGGCGGCGACGATTGATGGACGCCGGCTGTCGACAGCGTTCTTGGCGCACCGTCTTTTCCGGTGGATCGAAACCTGCGCGTGCAGCCGTTCGTGTTTTGTCCATTAGCGTTTCTCGTGTTGCCGAGGTAGGCGCCTGAGACGGCGCCGACTCCCATGACAGCGGCCACGCATCCTGGTTCGGTCGACTTGTCGGTATTGCCTCCCTATGTGTTGGCATTGAAAGAGCGGGTCGCCTATCTGTCCGAAGCGCAGATCGCCAAGGTCATCCGGGCTTTTGAAGTGGGCGCCGACGCGCATGCCGGGCAGGAGCGCAAAAGCGGCGAGCCCTATATCACTCACCCGGTCGCGGTGGCCGGCATCCTGGCCGAACTGGGGCTCGATGCCGAAACCATTATTGCGGCCATCCTGCACGACACGCTGGAAGACACGACGCTGAGCCGCGAGGCCTTGGCCGGCGAATTCGGCGAGGTGGTGGCCGAGCTGGTCGATGGCGTGACCAAGCTGGACAAGATGCGGTTCGGTACGCGCCAGGAAGCCGATGCCGAAAGTTTTCGCAAGATGCTGTTGGCGATGGCGCGCGATCTGCGCGTGATCCTGATCAAGCTGGCAGATCGCCTGCACAATATGCGCACGCTGGGCGCCAAAGACCCTGCCTCGCGCCGCCGCATTGCCCGCGAAACGCTGGAAATCTACGCGCCCATCGCGCAGCGCCTGGGTATGAACAAGTTCAAGGCCGAGCTGCAGGATCTTGGCTTTCGCGCGCTGTACCCGGATCGGTACCGCGTCATCAGCGAGCGTATCCGCGCCGCCATCGGCAATCGCCGCGAGGCGATGGGCAAGATCGAAACGGCGCTGGCGAGCCGCCTGAGCGCCGAGCATATGCAGAGCGATGTGGTGGGGCGGATCAAGTCGCCGTGGAGCATCTATTCGAAGATGCACGAGGAGCACAAGAGCTTCGCCCAGCTGATGGACGTCTATGGTTTTCGCGTGATCGTCGACAGTGCGATGAGCTGCTACATGGCGCTCGGCGCGGTGCATGCCCTGTACAAACCGGTCGATCGGCGCTTCAAGGATTTCATCGCGATTCCCAAGGCCAACGGCTACCAGTCGCTGCATACCGTGCTGCTCGGCCCGTTCGGTGCGCCGATCGAGGTACAGATACGCACTGCTGAAATGAACTCGGTGGCCGAGCGCGGCGTGGCGGCCCATTGGGCCTACAAAACCGACAGCGGTCCGGCCAACAGCGCGCAGGCGCGTGCGCGCGAGTGGCTTTCGTCCTTGGCCGACAGTTCGGCCAACACGTCGTCCTCGGCGGAATTCATCGAGGCGGTGAAGATCGATCTGTTTCCGGACGAGGTTTATCTGTTCACCCCGCGCGGCGACATTCTCTCGCTGCCGCGCAACGCGACCGCGCTGGATTTCGCCTACGCCGTGCATACCGACGTCGGCGATCATGCGGTGGCCGCGCGCGTGGACAAGAAGCTGCTGCCGCTGCGCACGCGGTTGGCGTCGGGACAGCTGGTGGAAATCATCACGGCGCCTTCCGCGATGCCGAATCCGGCCTGGCTCGAATCCGTGGTGACCGGCAAAGCCCGCACGGCGATTCGGCAGTACCTGAAAAACCTGCAGCACGAAGACGCAGTGGACTTCGGCCATCGCATGCTCGATCGCGCGCTCGATGCGCAGGGCAGCAGCCTGGATGGCGTGCCGACGGCGGTGCTGGAACGATTTCTCGAGGCCTCGAAGTTCAGCCGTCTGGAGGAGCTGTTGTCCGACATCGCGCTGGGCAATCGTATGCCCGACGTGGTCGCCACCCAACTGCTGGCCTCGCGCGGCAAGCGCCTCGACGGCACGCCGCACACGTCGCAGAATGCGCACGAAAAAATTCGCATTACCGGCGCCGAGCGCGGCGTACTGAGTTTCGCCAACTGCTGCCATCCGCTGCCCGGCGATGACATCGTGGGTTATCTGTCCTCGGGCAAGGGCATCGTCGTGCACCGTGAGGAATGCCCGAACGTGATCGAGCTGCGCAAGTCGCCGGAGCGCTGCGTGCCGATCGAATGGGACCGCGATGTGCAGGGCGATTTTCGCGCGCAGTTGCGTATCGAAGTCATCAACCGTCCCGGCGTGCTGGCCACGGTGGCGGCCGCCATCGCAGCGGCGGATTCGAATATCGACAACGTCGAATACGTCGAGCGCGACGCCGCTGCCGCGACGCTGTTGTTTTCGATGGAAGTGAAGAGCCGCAAGCATCTGGCGGAGGTGATTCGTCGCGTGCGGCGCACCGGCGTGATCAGCGGTGCACATCGCTATCCGTTGTAAGGCGCAAGCGTTCTTTTTATGACGATTCCCTGAGGCGGCTTGCCAAACGTGCGCGGCGTCTTATGCTCGTCCCGTTTCCCGCCAGACCACCTCGGGTGGTTCCCCGCTCCCCGTTTCCAAGGAAAATCATGTCCCGCATCATCATCGCTACCGAGCTGGCGCCCGCCGCTATCGGCCCGTATTCGCAGGCCGTGCGCGCCGGCAACACTGTGTATTTTTCCGGCCAGATTCCGCTTGATCCGGCCACCGGCGCGTTGGTCGAAGGCGATATCGCCGAGCAGACTCGGCGAGTGTTCGACAATTTGACCGCGGTTGCGCAAGCGGCGGGTGGCTCGTTGGCGCAGATCGTTCGCGTCGGTATCTACGTCACCGATCTGGCCAACTTCGCTACCGTCAATGCGGTGATGGCCGAATACTTTCAGTCGCCGTATCCCGCACGATCGACCATCGAGGTTTCCGCCTTGCCGAAGGCGGCGCAGGTCGAAGTGGATGCGGTGATGGTGCTGGACTGATCTTCGTGCGCGGCGCGTGCCGACAGGGCGCGTCGGCCTAGCCCGCAACGTCAGGCTTACAGCAACTGGCGTGGCTCGGTTAGGCTTGGCGACCATGAGCGCGCGCACCCCTCGACCTTCACCAACGGCCAATGCTGACCCGGGTCTTGCGCCGGTAAGCACGCTGAGCGGCGTCGGCCCCGCGCTGATCGTGACGCTGGCGAAGCTGGGTTTGGAGCGCCTGCAGGATCTCTGGTTTCATCTACCGCTGCGCTACGAGGACAAGACGCGCGTCACGGCCATCGCCGATCTGCGTGTGGGCGAGCGCGCGCAGGTCGAGGGGGTGATCGAGGCGGTGGAGCGAGGCTTTCGCTTTCGCCCGCAGCTGAAAGTCGCCATCGGCGATGTCAGCGGCCAGACCCTGACGCTGCGTTTTTTTCATTTCAACCGCGCGCAGGCCGAGCAGCTGAAAGTCGGCGCGCGCGTGCTTTGCTTCGGCGAGGTTCGTCACGCGGCGCAGGGTCTGGAGATGGTGCATCCGACCTATCAGCGCCTGAGCGGCGATGAGCTGGCTGCGGTCGACGAATTGCTGAGTCCCGTGTATCCCACCACCGAAGGCCTCGGTACGAAGCGGCTCGCCGGTGTGATCGCCAAATCGTTGGCGCTGCTGCCGCCCGCCGCGCAGTTGGAACTGATTTCGCCGGAACTCTGCGCCGAGCACGGGCTCACGTCACTGCGCGATGCACTGCTTTACGTACACCGGCCGCCGCCGGACGCGAACCTGGCCCAGCTGACGCTCGGCCGTCATCCCGCGCAGCAGCGGCTGGCCTTCGAGGAATTGCTGACCCAGCACTTGAGCCTCAAGCGCATGCGCGCCGCCGTACGCCGTCGCCGCGCGCCCGCGCTTGGCGGCGACGGAAACTTGCGCGCGCAGTTGCTGGAGGAGCTGCCGTTTGCGCTGACAAGCGCACAACAGCGCGTGACGGCCGAAGTGGTGCGCGATCTCACGCAGCGCAAGCCGATGCTGCGGCTGGTGCAAGGCGATGTGGGCAGCGGCAAGACCGTCGTGGCTGCGCTGGCCGCATTGACAGCGATCGAGGCGGGCCAGCAGGTGGCGCTGATGGCGCCGACCGAATTGCTGGCCGAGCAGCATCTACGCAATTTTCGGCACTGGCTGCAGCCGCTGGGTATCGCCGTGGAATGGCTGGTCGGCAAACAGCAGGGCAAGGCGCGGCAGCAGGCGATGCAGCGCATTGCCGACGGTGCCTCGATGGCGATCGGCACCCATGCGCTGATGCAGGAAGGCGTGACGTTTTCTCGGCTCGGCCTGGTCATCGTCGACGAGCAGCATCGCTTCGGCGTGCAGCAGCGTCTCGCGCTGCGCGACAAGGGGGCCGATCACGTCAGCGGTCTGGTGCCGCATCAGCTGGTGCTTACCGCTACGCCGATTCCGCGCACGCTGGCGATGAGCGCTTATGCCGATCTGGACGTATCGTCGATCGACGAACTGCCGCCGGGCCGCACGCCGGTGCAGACCATCGCGATCTCCAGTGCGCGGCGCTTCGACGTGATCGAGCGCATCCACGCGGCATGCGGCGAGGGCCGGCAGGTCTATTGGGTGTGCACGCTGATCGAGGAATCCGAGCAGCTGCGTGCGCAGGCGGCGGAGGTGGCGCATGCGGAGCTGTCGTCGGCGCTGACCGGTTTCAATGTGGGCCTTATCCACGGCCGGATGAAGCCGAAGGAAAAACAGGCGGCGATGGATGCGTTCAAGGCCGGCGAACTGTCCGTACTGGTGGCGACTACCGTGATTGAAGTGGGCGTCGACGTGCCCAACGCCAGCCTGATGGTGATCGAGAACAGCGAGCGGCTGGGCCTGGCGCAGCTGCATCAGCTGCGCGGTCGGGTAGGGCGCGGCGCGGTGGCGTCCAACTGTGTGCTGCTGTACCAGCCTCCGCTCGGCCAGCTGGCGCGCGAGCGGCTGCAGGTGATGCGTGAAACCAACGACGGGTTTCGTATTGCCGAAAAGGATCTGGAGCTGCGTGGCCCTGGCGAAGTGCTCGGCACGCGTCAGACCGGGCAGCTCAGCTTCCGCATTGCCGATCTGGCTCGAGACGCGCACCTGCTGCCGGCCGTGCAGCAGGTCGGCGAGCGCATGCTGGCCGAGCACCCGGTGCAGACTGAGCAATTGATTGAACGGTGGATCGGCGGCGCCGCACGGTACGTGCATGCTTGAGGTCAGGGAGCGGGGAGGAGGGAAGATGAAAAGCGTCGGCTCTTGTTCCCTGTTCCCCGTTCCCCGCTCCAATTAAGCTATTCGGCCCCTTCCTGACTTTGCCTATCCGATGACCCGACCTCAGCTCCTTATCGATACCGACCCCGGCGTAGACGATGCGCTCGCCATTTTGATGGCGCACGCGCATGCCGACGTCGCGGGCCTGAGCATCGCGGCGGGCAACGTCGGTCTGGGCCATACGGTGCGCAACGCGCGCACGCTGGTCGATTTGCTGGGTGTCGCGACACCGATCTTTGCCGGCTGTGCCACGCCGCTGGTGCGCGCGCCGGATGAAGATGCCGCCTTCGTGCACGGTCAGGACGGCTTTGGCGACGTGGGATTCCCGGCGCCGCGCGCGGCGCTGACGGACGAAGCGGCCGCGCTGGCGCTGCTGCGGCTGACCCACGAGCGCCCCGGCCAGCTGACCCTGGTCGCACTGGCGCCGCTGACCAATCTTGCGCTGGCCCTGCGCATCGATCCCTGCCTGCCCGAGCGCGTGGCGCGGCTGGTGATCATGGGCGGTGCGGTTACGGGCCATGGCAATACCGGCAACGTGCCGGCCGAGTTCAATATCGGCTTCGACCCGGAGGCTGCGCACGTGGTGTTCGAGGCGTTTCCGCAGTTCGAGCTGGTGGACTGGGAGGCCACGTTGCGGCATGCGTTCGACGATGCCGAGTTCGAGGGCTGGCTCAAGCAGGGCGACGAGCGCGCCGGGTTTTACGACAGCATCGCCGGCACCGCGCGTGCCTACAACGCGCAACATGGGCGACGCGGGGTGATTGCCGCCGACGCGCTGGCGATGGCCGTAGCGATCGATCCATCCATCGTCACGCGCAGCGAAAAGCGCGCCGTAGCGGTCGAACTCGACGGTCGGTTGACCCGCGGCGCCACCGTCGTCGATTGGGCCAAGCGCCTGGGCCGGCCGGCCAACGCCGATATCGTGCTGGAGGTCGATCAGGCGCGTTTTGCCGCCATGGTTCGCCGCGCGCTGGGTGCGCAAGACTGAGTCGAGTCCGCGAGGGTTGCGGTGGCCGGCAAACGGCGGTTACAATGCCGCTCTTATTTCCATCGCTTTCGAGTCTGTCATGAAGCCTGATATCCATCCGAACAACAAAGCGGTCGTTTTCCAGGACCTGTCGTCCGACTTCGCGTTTCTGACCAAGTCGACCATGTCCAGCAAGGAAACCATCAAGTGGGAAGACGGTAACGAGTACCCGCTGATCAAGGTGGATATCTCCAGCCATTCGCATCCGTTCTACACCGGCAAGCAGAAGACGCTCGACGTCGGCGGCCGTGTGGACAAGTTCCGTCGCCGCTATGCAGGCGCGACCAAAGAATAATTCGCGGTCGGGCCACTCCACTGATGGCCTTGCAGAGTCGAATCGAGATACGGGGTGAGCGCCAGCTTGCCCCGTATTTTTTTGTGCCGATGGCTTGTCCATTCGCGATCGAATGTTCACAAGGCCTTATGCGATAATTCATGGCGAACAGCGCTTCGGTGCTCGCTTTGCCGCATGCACGTCCCCGTATGCAACGACCAAGCATTCCCCTCGCCGACCGGCAGCGCCCGCACGGGTGAACCCGGTGGTGATCCACATGTAAGGAGATTCCCGTGTCCGATACCAAGATCGTCAAGCTGGTCGATGAGTCCACCCAGCGCAGTAGTGAGCTGCCATTGATCAGCGGTACGCTGGGGCCTGCGTGTATCGATATCGGCACGCTGTACAAAGACACCGGTCACTTCACTTACGACCCGGGCTACGGCAGCACCGCCAGCACCAAGAGCGCCATTACCTATATCGACGGCGACGAAGGCGTGCTGCTTTATCGCGGCTACCCGATCGAGCAGCTGGCGGAAAAATCCAGCTTCCTCGAAGTGTCGTACCTGCTGCTCAACGGCGAGCTGCCGACCAAGCCGCAGTTCGACGCTTTTGACCACGAGATCACGCATCACACGATGATGCACGAGTCGCAGAAGAACTTCTTTCAGGGTTTCCATCACGACGCCCACCCGATGGCGATGCTGGCCGCTTCGGTGGCGTCGCTTTCCGCGTTCTACCACGACGATCTGAACGTCGACGATCCGGCCGACCGCCAGCTGGCGGCCATCCGCCTGATCGCCAAAATGCCGACCATCGCGGCGTCGTGCTACCGCTATTCGATCGGCTGGCCGGCGCGCTATCCGCGCAACAACCTCGCCTACGTCGACCGCTTCCTGCACATGATGTTCGAAGTCCCGAGCGAGCCGCTGGAGATGAGCCCGGTGGCGGCCAAGGCGCTGGACCTGCTGTTTATCCTGCATGCCGATCACGAGCAGAATGCCTCGACGTCGACGGTACGTCTGGTTGGCTCCACCGGCGCGAATCCTTATGCGTCGATCGCCGCGGGTATCACGGCGCTTTGGGGCCCGGCACACGGCGGCGCCAACGAGGCGGTGCTCAAGCAGCTGAAGGAAATCGGCACGCCGGATCAGGTCGAAAAGGCCGTGCTGCGCGCGAAGGACAAGAACGACAGCTTCCGCCTGATGGGCTTTGGCCACCGCGTCTACAAGAACTTCGATCCGCGCGCCAAGATCATCCGCGAGATGTGCCACAAGGTGTTGGAAGAACTCGGCGTCAACGACCCGCTGCTCGACGTGGCCATGAAGCTGGAAGAGGCGGCGCTAAAGGACGATTACTTCGTCGAGCGCAAGCTTTACCCAAATGTCGATTTCTACTCCGGCATCATCTACAAGGCGCTGGGCATTCCGACCGAGATGTTCACCGTGATGTTCGCCATTGCGCGCACCTCGGGCTGGATCGCGCACTGGATCGAGCAGCATGAAACGCCGGGATCGCGCATCGGCCGCCCGCGCCAGATCTACACCGGCGCGGATGTCCGCGACTACGTGCCGGAAGCGAAGCGCTAAGCGCTTTACTTCGTTGAAAAAAAGCCCGGGTTCGCCCGTAATGCTGTTCACTTAAGCATTGCATCGTAGCCAAGGCGTCCCAAGAATCCGGCCTTCACCTGTTGAAGGCCGGATTTTTTTGTGTCCCTGCA
>NZ_JACCCA010000017.1:0-72251 GCF_013408815.1 Rhodanobacter sp. K2T2
GGTCCAGCGTTTGATTTCTTCTTCCATCACGATGCTCATGGGGGTGCTCCCTTGGGAAAGTAACACCTGAGCAGGATTTCAGTGGGTCATTACATTTGTGTTTTTTCGCAAGGCCCTCGAATGGAAGTTTATTCCAGCGGCGCTTTTCCAGGCTGTTGTTTTCGGTATCGTCCACTGGCTTGGCGCAGGGGGTGGTAGTGGGGTCGCATTGCAGATCTTCTTAATCACGTTTGCCGGTGGCATCTTGTTCGCGGTATTGGACGCCCAAAGCGGCTATTCTGTCTGGAGTGGCTGGGTTTTTCACGCATCGCTTAACGCCGCATGGACTGTGTTCGCGGTTTCAGATTCAGCTGCAACCGGCTGGCTGGGCAACCTTTTACGCTTGGCGAGCGCTGTGCTTGCGATCCTTTTGCTTTACCTATTTATCCGGCCGCAGCTTAACGCCTCGTCAAAGGCGGAAGGCTTCGCTGCCGCTTAACTCCAGCGATATGTCGATCAACCATCGAGTGCGCAAACGGATACAGCGAGGGATCGCTCTTGCGGCTCTGTTCGGCCTCAGCGCCTGCGCCATGGTCGACGTGAAGCATGTCAACTCGCGCGATTACGTCACCGAGCGCCGCGCCGACGTGTTGGCTTCCGGACACCTCAGCGACAACACAGAGCAGGCACTGAACGTAGTGGCGTTGACCGCGGATGGCTGCGAAAAAGCCTTCGCCCCCTGCTCGGATACCCTGCTCCACTCGTCGGGCCTCGACGAGGAGCAGCGGCTGTCGGCGCTGTCCGAGCTGTGGCTGGCGAAAGCCTTGCGCAGCAAAGGCGCCGCGGCGTCGATGGACGACGCGACGCTCGATGCCTACCTGCAGTCGGCGCGCTACGCCTACGCCTATCTCTTCTATACCGCACGCAAGCCGGCCGACCGGGCGTTCGAGCTGCGCCAGGTGCAGGTGATCGACTTCTACAACTTCGCCGTGCAGCGCGCGGTCACGCGCTTCTTCGAAGAGCTGCCGCGGCTCGGGACTGACTGGACACAGACCTCGCTGGCCGGCTGGACAGTGCTGCATCCGCAAACCGACGTGCGGCTATCGGGCGATGCAAGGGTTCCTATCGAGCTGATTCCGGCGGCCGGCCTGCAGTTCAAGGGCTTGCGTGACACCTATACGCGTGACGGTTTTGGTTCGGAGTTTGTCGCCGTGGCGCCGCCGGATACCGACTCCGATGCCGTGCCGTGGCGCAACCCGGACTACGTCTCGATGACCGGCGCGCTGGTGTTCGACGGCGCCACGTTGAATGACGTGCTGGCCGCCCGGGAGGTGCGACTGCTGGCCAGAGATCCTTATCGCGACGACTCGATCCGGCTGGCCGACCGGGACGTGCCGCTGGCCGCCAACTTCACGGCCGCTTATGGCGTGTGGCTGGCGCGTTCGGGATTCGCCAGCCAGTCGATCCGCTCGCTGCTCGGCCGCGAAGGCGGCATCACCACGCCGCGCGTGCTGCTGATGCAGCCGTACGATCCCAACCGGCTCACCGTGGTCATGCTGCACGGGCTGGCGAGCAGCCCGGAGGCCTGGATCAACGTCTCCAACGAAGTGATGGGCGATGAAAACCTTCGCCGCAACTACCAGGTATGGGAGGTCTACTACCCGACCAACGCCCCACTCGCGGTGAACCTGGCAAACATTCGCAGGGCGCTCGACGC
This sequence comes from Rhodanobacter sp. K2T2, assembly GCF_013408815.1. NCBI lineage: Bacteria > Pseudomonadati > Pseudomonadota > Gammaproteobacteria > Lysobacterales > Rhodanobacteraceae > Rhodanobacter > Rhodanobacter sp. K2T2. Next base: position 1,697 of record NZ_JACCCA010000017.1, read on the forward strand.
CACGCTGAAGCATTTCGACCCCACCGGCAACGCGCGCGCGTCGAACAACATGGTGCTGGTCGGCCACAGCATGGGCGGCGTGATCGCGCGGTTGCTGGTGTCCACCAGCAACGAGCAGCTGTGGAAGGTGGTGCCGGTGCGCGCCAACCTGTCCGATGCCAAGCGGCAGAAGCTGCGCCAGCGACTGGCGCCGTATCTGCAGTTCACGCCGATGCCGCAGGTGACGCGTGCGGTGTTCATGGCCTCGCCGCATCGCGGCACGCCGCTGGCGCAAGGGCGGCTGGCGCTGCTGTTTCGCGGCCTGATCCGGCTGCCGGCGAACCTGCTGGCGGAAGTGACGAATCTGTCCGATGTGCTGAAAGATGCCTCGACGCCGGGTAAGCCGCTGCGCCTGCCCAACAGCATCGACAATCTCAGTGACAAGGACCCCTTCATCATGGCGACGGAGAACTTGCCGATCTCGCCGCGCGTGCGCTATCACACCATTGTCGGCGTGTATAAATCGCACGGCCCGTTGGCCACCAGCAGCGACGGCGTCGTGCCCTATAGCAGCGTGCATCTGGCCGGCGCCGATTCGGAGCTAGCCGTTCCGTCGTGGCACAGCGTGCAGGAGACACCGGCAGCGATCCTCGAACTGCGCCGGATTCTTCGGCTACAGGAAACGACGGCGCGGTCGGGGATGCTCAGTAGCGGGCGCTGAACTCGCCCGGCTGCCCGCGCGCGATGCGCCCGCGTACCACCAGCCAGTAATATCCCGCCGCCAGCACAAACAGGCCGACGAAAAGACCGAACAGCACGGCGTTGTAGAACACCATGGTGAGCAGGCAGATCAGCGCGGTCACCAGCGCAATCAGGGGAAACCACGGATAGCATGGCGCACGAAAAGGCCGTTCCAGCGCCGGCTCGGTGCGCCGCAAACGCAGCAGCGCCAGCATCGAGATCAGATACAGCACCACCGCACCGAAGACCGACAGCGTGACGATATTGGCTGTCAGCGGCTGGCCGCCGATCTGCACCCAGCGATCGGAATAGATCGCCGCCACGCCGATCACGCCACCGGCCAGGATCGCCCAGTGTGGCGTACGTCGGCGCACGCCCAACTGCGCCAGAACAGTCGGCAAAAAGCCCGCGCGCGCCAGCGCAAAGATCTGCCTCGAATAGCCCATGATGATGCCGTGGAACGACGCGATCAGTCCGAACAGGCCGATCGCCACCAACATGTGCAGCCAGCCGCTGTGGCTGCCGACCACCACTCGCATGGCCTGCGGCAGCGGATCGTTGATGTTCGCCAGCGCGCGCCAGTCGCCCACGCCGCCGGCGAGCAGCATCACGCCGAATGCCAGCAGCGCCAGCGTGGCGATGCCGGCGATATAGGCGATCGGCACCGTGCGCCGTGGATCGCGCACTTCTTCGGCCGCCATCGCCGCGCCTTCGATCGCCAGATAAAACCAGATCGCAAACGGAATGGCCGCGACGATGCCACCCCATGCCTTGCCGTCGAGCGTGGCCTGCCCGGCCCAGCCATTGGCGGTGAAATGCTGCCAGGCAAAATCCGGTGCGACTACGCCCATGAATACCAGCAGCTCGACAATTGCCAGCAAAGTTACGATCAGTTCAAACGTGGCCGCAATGGTCACGCCGGCAATGTTCAGCGCCATGAAAACAACGTACGCGCCAACGGCGACCAGCTTCGGCTCCAGCGCGGGAAACTGCACGTTGAGATACGCGCCGATCGACAGCGCAATGGCCGGCGGCGCAAAGACGAACTCGACCACGGTAGCGAAGCCGGCCACCAGCCCGCCCCAGGGGCCGAACGCCCGATAGCTGTAGGCAAACGGACCGCCGGCGGACGGAATCATCGTGGTCAGTTCGGTATAGCTGAAGATGAAGGTCACATACATCACGGTGATGAATACTGCCGTGACCAGAAAACCCAGCGTGCCCGCGCTGGCCCAGCCGTAGCTCCAGCCGAAATATTCGCCGGAGATCACCAGCCCTACGGCAATGCCCCACAGGTGGAAACCGCTAAGTGTTTTCTTCAAGCCTGCCGCTGTGTTCATCCGAGATGCCTGCCTGTGATGAAAGATCAGGTTTGAGTGCGGTACCCGTCAGCTTGCGCTGACGCGCTTCCTGGGCCAGCCACGCCAGCAGCGTGGCGGCGCGTTCGTAGTCGAGTCCATCGGCATGGATATTCGAGATGCAGTTGCGTAGCGAATCGGCCTGCCCCGGCTGCGGTGACCATGTCAGATAGACGCCTAAACTGTCTGCCACGCTGAGACCCGGCCGTTCGCCGATCAGCACTGCCACCATGCGCGCACCGAGCCGCTGTGCAATCGCATCGCCAAGCCCCACGCGCGCCTGCGTCGCCAGCACGATCGGCGCAATGGCCCAGTCCTTCAGTCGCGCCGTGCAGGCGTCCAGCATCGCGACCGAGTGATGCATCGCCGCACGCGCGGACAGGCCGTCAGCAATGACAAAGACCAGATCATAGTCACCGCGCTCAGCATCGAGTTCGGTTTCACCGTTGCCCAGTTCGCGGCCCCAGTCAGGCCGCAGGAGATAAGTCTGGCGATCGGTGGCGCGACTGCCGACGTCGATGCATTCACGTGGCGCCAGCGCCTTGCGCAGCGCAGGGACGTCCAGCGCCGCGTGCACCGCATCGCGCGCCTGGCTTGCGGCGGCCTGGAATTTCAGCAGTTCTTTTGTCGGCAGCGCATCGCCGGTGCGGCCCAGCCCAATGCGCGCGCGGGTGAACTGGCGCAGACGCGCAAACGGATCGCGCGCCAGATCGTCGACCACGCGTCCGTCAACGGCAGATTCGTCGATGGCGCGCTCGTCGCTCATGCGGTTGGCGCTCCGAGCAGTCGCCGCAGCGGTGCACCGCCCGGCTGCGGCGGCGGCAAACGCCCCCGGCTATCAAGCATGCCCATCTGCGCCAGCCAGCGCTCGAACTCCGGCGCAGGCCTCAGGCCGCGCGCGTGGCGCAGGCCGAGCACGTCATGGAACGACAGGCTTTGATAGTTGAGCATCACATCGTCCGCACCCGGCACCGCGATCAGGAAATTGACGCCAGCGTTGGCCAAGAGATGCATCAGCACATCCATATCGTCCTGATCGGCTTCGGCGTGATTGGTGTAACAGACGTCCACGCCCATCGGCAGGCCGAGCAACTTGCCGCAGCAGTGATCCTCCAACCCGGCGCGAATGATCTGCTTGGCGTCGTAGAGATATTCCGGGCCGATAAAACCGACCACGGTATTGACCAGCAGCGGATCGAACGCGCGCGCCACCGCGTACGCGCGCACCTCCAGCGTCTGCTGATCGACACCGTGATGCTGGCCGGCCGACAGCGCGCTGCCCTGCCCGGTTTCGAAATACATCGCCTGCTGCCCGACGCTGCCGCGCTTGAGCGAGCGCACCGCATCGTGCGCCTCGCGCAGCAGCGAGAGGTTGACGCCAAAGCCGGTATTCGCACCTTCGGTGCCCGCCACCGACTGAAACACCAGATCCAGCGGCGCGCCGCGCTCGATCGCCTGCACCGACGTGGTGACGTGCGACAGCACGCACGACTGCATCGGAATATCGAAGCGCTGGCGCAGCTCGTCGAGCAGCTTGAGCAGGGTGATGCAGTCGGACAGGCTGTCACCGGCGGGGTTGATCCCGATCACCGCGTCGCCCATACCGAACAACAGGCCGTCCAGCACCGCCGCGGCAATGCCGGCCGGATCGTCGGTCGGGTGATTGGGCTGCAGCCGGCTGGCGAGCGTGCCGGGCAGACCGATGGTGCTGCGAAACGCGGTGACCACGCGACACTTGGCGGCCACCGCGATCAGGTCGGCATTGCGCATCAGCTTGGAGACCGCCGCCACCATCTCGGGCGTGAGCCCGGGTGCCAGTGCGGTGAGCGCGGCGGCATCGGCTTCATACGAAAGCAGCCAGTCGCGAAACTCGCCGACGGTAAGGTGCGCGATGGTGGCGAACGCGGCAGCATCATGCGTATCGACGATCAACCGCGTCACCTCGTCGTCCTCGTACGGCACCATCACGCGATCGAGGAACGTTTTCAGCGGCAGGTCGGCCAGCGCGAAACGGGCGGCGACACGCTCCTCCTCGCTCCCCGCCGCGAGGCCGGCCAGTTCATCGCCCGAGCGACGCGGCGACGCGCACGCCATCAGCGCGCGCAGGTCGTCAAAGCGATAGTTCGTTGAACCCACGGCCGCGGTATAGGCCATCGACTTGCCCTCTCGCCGGTCGATTCGATACTAGCGGCCGCTTTGTGCACTGCGCAACGGTGGCGTCTGCAACGATGTGCAAAATCCGGCTCTTACCGTTCGGTTCTACCGCATCAACGCCTTGGCGGCCTCCATTTCCGGATCGCGGTAGCTGGCGATATCGGATGCGCGCGGCTTGACACGAACATCGGGATCGAGCCCGGCATCAGCCAGCCAATAAATCGCAAAGGACAGAATCGATAGCGTCGCCTGGATGGGCAGCACTACATGCGTGTGTCCACCATGGTTCCAGCTCAGCTTGAGCGCCATCGGCAGGCAAAACGCGAAGATGTAGTAAAAGCCCTGCAGAGCCATGGGAACGAAATGCCAAGCCCAACCGGTGGGCAGCCGGCCAGTAGCCAGGCGCCGCACATAAAAATAAAGCAGCGGCCCAAAACCCAGTCGCCAGAAAACGGCGCGAACGAAAGCCATGGATACGCGTCGTAGAGGCCGGCGTAGCCGATAGTAAAAGGCGTGATCAACAACACGACAGCGAGCAAAAGAGCAGCAAGAAACCCGTTGGCCACACGATTGCGCCCGGCCTTCAGTAGCAGCACTGCCACAATCACCCCGTGGACGCTACCCACCAACAGAATCGTGCTCCACAGACCGAAGCGGATCATGATCCAGTCGTTTCCCGAGACGGGATTTCCATAGCCTCTCCCACCACCTTTCTGCGTGCTTTGTTCAATGGCCGCCGCTGAGGAACAAGCAAAGCGATCACGCTATTCGATATGGCCCGTCTCTTCAGGCTCAAAGGCGAGAAGGTGCGGCACCTGCAAGTCGTTGGCTTGCAAAACCACGTCGCATCTTGGCCGAAGGTAACTGCGATGTGGCGCATATCCTGCACGGTTACTGAGCAGGCAAGCGATCCAGCCAGTCGCCCATCTGCTTCATCACCTGGGTACGGGCGGGCTCGGCTTCGTTCATCAGCTCGTGATACAGCGCCGCGAAATGGCGGGTGGTGAGCTGGCCGGTCGATGACGCGCCGGTAGCGAACGCAGTGCTGCCGGAGGGATCGACCAGCTTGTCCGCACCGGCAACCAGCAGCAGGGTCGGCACAGGCAGCTTGGCGGCATCGGCAATGCTGGCCTCACCGGCGCGGAAGATAAAGTCGGCCAGACGCGGCGTAATCTTGCCGAAGACCAGCGGGTCGTTGCGGTAGGCCGCAATGACCGACGCGTCGTGCGAGATATGGTCGACCTTGAGACCGCTGCTCAGCGGCAGATTCGGCAACAGCGATGCCAGCACGTGCGCGAGCTTGCGCATGCCGGCGCCTTCCCAACTGCGCAGTGCTGGCGACGTCAGCATCATGGCGCCGGGTTGGATGCGGCCATCCAGCACCGTGCGCGCGGCGACCAGCCCTCCCATGCTGTGACCCAGCAGCAGCGGCGGACGCGCGTGCTTGGCGGCATAGCTTTTATAGACGGCCGTGAGATCGGTCAGCAGATCGTCTGCATGCGTCAGCGCGCCGCGCGGCCCGGGCGTTTCGCCGTGTCCGCGCTGGTCGTAACTGAGCACGTCGAAGCCCCGCTTGCGGAACCAGCCGGCCACGTGCGCATAGCGGCCGCTGTGCTCACCCAGGCCATGCACGATCAGCACAGCCCGCCTGGCGTCCGCCAGCGGCCAATGGCGAAGGCGCAGCGCGAGCCCATCGGCCATGCGCTGTTCGTCGATACGCCCCTGGTCCTGTTCGCTGGCGGAAGACGCGCCAGAGGTTGCCGCTACGTCCATGGTCGAGCCCGATCCCGAGTCAAAGATGGCGCATCATGCTACGAGGCGCCCTGCCGATGCCACCGCGAACAGCATCGACCACTGCCATTTCACCTGATACGGGCTACTTTCTCGCCGATACCGCCATCAGGAACCTCGCATGGGCTGCCTACCCGTACCGCTGTTTTTTCTCATTGGCTTTGGCGTCGGCTATCTGGTCGACGGCCAACACGGCGCGCTATGGGGCGCCGGTATCGGGCTAGTCGTGGGCGTGATCGGCATGGGCATCATGATCAAGGCGATGCGCGGGAGCGACGGACGCTGAAGCTGGCTGCGGGCAGCTCGACGTTCGCCTCGCCCTCGAACGACGTCGCCGAATGCCCCAACTGAATCCGGTAGCTGCCAGCCGGACGCTGCCAGTTTTTCCGCTGGCCATCGAACGCGGCGAGAATCCACGGGTCGGCGGTGATTTCCACGTGCAGGGTCGCGCCCTTTTTCAAGGTGAGTCGACGCCAGCCGGCCAGGCGCCGCGTGTGATTTTCGCCTGGAAGCGTGACATAGACCTGTGGCACATCGGTGCCGTCGCGAGAACCGCGATTGCTGACATCGAACGCAACGACCAGCTTGCCGTCCGCCCACTTCGCCTTCAGCTTGTCGTAGCCGAAGTGCGTATAGGTCAGTCCGTAGCCGAACGGGAACAGCGGCTCGATATGCTTCTTCTGAAACCAGCGATAGCCGACGTCCGCCCCTTCGATACGGTAATCGACCGTGTCGGCCGGCTGACCCTGTGGCGGCACGCCGATCGAAGCCAGTCCCGCGCCCGGAATCTGCGGCCGCGGCAGCTGCGATTCGTCCTTCGGCCAGGTCATCGGCAAACGCCCCGACGGCAGCACTTCGCCAAACAGCAGCCGGGTGATCGCCTCGCCGCCGCGCGCGCCGGGATACCACGACTCCAGCACCGCAGCAGTTTGATCGAGCCATGGCATGTTTACCGGACCGTTGTTTTCCAGCACCACGACCGTGTGCGGATTGGCCTTGGCCACTGCAGCCACCAGCGCGTCCTGATGGTCAGGAAGCGTCATGTCGGGTCGATCGAACGACTCCGCGTCCCACTGCTCGACGAACACCACGGCCACATCGGCATGCGAGGCCAGCTGCGCGGCCGCCGCGACATCGCGCCCGTCGTTGAACTGCACTTTGCCCAGCACAAGGCGCGCAATCGCCGCCAATGGCGCGGACGGCTGATAGACACGCGGCCCCGGCCAGCCGTCTGGCGGCAAGCCGGGTACGGCGTTGCCCGCGGGCGGGTATACCACCGACGAACCGCCGCCGCTGAGCACGCCCTTGTCGGCATGGCCACCGATCACCGCCATCGATTTGAGCGATGGCGACAGCGGCAGCAGATCGTGCTGATTGCGCAACAGCACGACGCCGGCCTCTTCCGCCTTTTGCGCAACTGCGCCATCGGCTGCAAAATCGATCGGCGCCGCTTTGGCGGGATGATCGATGATTCCCGCGGCAAATAGGCTGCGCAGAATCCGCCGCACCATATCGTCGACGCGGGACTGGGGTACCTCGCCGGAAGCGATCGCTGCACGCAGCGGCTGATCGAAAAACACCTTGGGGTCGAACACCTCGCCTGCCGATTCCTGATCGAGCCCCGCCAGCGCCGACTTGCCCGCGCTATGCACCGCACCCCAGTCGGACATCACATAGCCGGGATAACCCCAGTCGCCTTTCAGCACGGCATTGAGCAGCCAGTCGTTCTCGCAGGCATAGACGGCGTTGTAGCGGTTATAGGCGCACATCACCGAACCGGGATGACCGATGCCGATGGCGATCTCGAACGCCAGCAGGTCGGCATCGCGCGCGGCCGGCTCGTCGATCTGCGAACTCAGCGTATTGCGGCCGGTTTCCAGCGCATTGAGCGCGTAGTGCTTGACCGTGGCGATGACTTTTTGATCCTGCACGCCGCGCACCGCGTTGCCCGCGATCGTGCCCGCCAGCAGCGGATCCTCACCGGCGTATTCGAAATTGCGACCGTTGCGCGGATCGCGCTCCAGGTCGACGCCGCCGACCAGCATCACGTTGAAGCCCTTCTTGCGCGCTTCGCTGCCGATCATCGCGCCGCCGGCGTAGGCGATCTGCGGATCGAAGCTGGCAGCGGTCGCCAAACCACTCGGCAACGAAATGGCGCCACCGCTCTTATCCGCCTTGGCCATACCGAGCCCGGCGTCGGTTTCCTGCAAGGCCGGCAGGCCGAGCCGTGCAATCGCGGGAACATAACCGGCCGATGTCAGCGCGCCGGCGGGCATCGCCCGGCCCTCGCTGGGCTGGCCAAAGTCCGCGCGGATCAGCCGGAATTTTTCATCCTGCGTCATCGCCTTCAGCACCAGCGTGGCGCGCTGATCGGGCGACAGCGAGCTGTTCATCCATGGCCGTGTCGATGATTCGGCCGAGGCAGTAGCGCAGGTCATCGTTGCAACGCTACCGGCCAGAATCCATCCCATTCCCAGGTGTTTAGCGCGAGCCAAATTCGTTTCCTTTCTCGTTCGAGTCACGGCCAAGCATGCCACGCTCAGACGCGTCCGTGAACAAACCACGGCAGGCATAAGCCGTCGACAACAGGCTCTCGCTCAAATGAGCCCGTGACTTGCCTGCCAACCGCTGTCCCGCCACCGAGCAAAGACGCCCCGCCACAAGGTGCGCCATGATTTCACTGCGAAGTACAGGCTAGCTGTCAGAGTGTCGTGAGTATCCGCATAGGTACAAAGCGCCACGCCGGCCGCAGGCAAGCACGCACGCCCCACGTGGTATGCACCCCGCTCTTCGCCCACGCCAGGGGGCGAAAAGCGCGCCGACCCCAGCCTCTGCGACTCGACCTGGCGGATGATCTCGCGCACGGCCCGCGCGTCGCCGAAAATGGCATGACCCAGCAGCGACAGCGTGTGGTCGGCCAGTTCGGTGTCATCGCTGGCGGTCACCACATCGCCATGGGCCGAAATCATGTCGATCAGCTGGTTGAGCGTATCGACCTGCTCCAGCGTCATGCCGAAGGTGTAGCGCTCATCCGTGTCGCCGTACATCGCCTGTGCGGCTTCCGGTGTCGCGCCGGCCACATGTGCGACCTCGCTTTCGGACCGGTAGGCCGGAAAAGAGAGATCGTCCAGCACCAGAGCCACCTGCTCCGCCAGCAACTCCAGGCAGATCGCCACCTGCCCCACGTTGATCTCCGGGATCCATTCCTGCGCCACGTCCGGCGTGCGCGGTTGCGCGATATGCGAAAGGAACTCGGCGTACTCGCGCAGCTTCATCAGCCGGAGCTGGCTGTCTTCCGGCAGAAAATAACCCATCGTTTCCCTATCGTCCGCATCGAACGTCGACATGGTCGCCTCCTGGTTCCATAAAAATGCCCATTCACGGCGTGCTGCCGAACGGGAAGTCGGGAAGTTAGAAACCGCACACCGATGACGGGCTTGTTTCCCTTGCAGGTGCTTTGTTCTCCGCCCTCACGGCGCAGGCATCGCGTCGCTTGCACCGAGAAGGCAGAGAGGACATAGGCACAAAAATCCATCGGTTTATCGGAGAGCGGCACCACTGTTAGAGAAGTTTCTACACGCCTTGAAACCGAGCCTGCTATCGCGGGTCGGTGGTGTTAACCATCGCGCACGAGAGCCCGCGTTCGAAGGCTTCAAACCCCCAAAAGTGCACTGTGCCCCCTGATTTTGGATTTTGCGCTGGAATCGAACACTGGGATAGCCATGAGCCGTACTCCGATAGACGGGCAGGCTCAGCATCACCCCAGCCAGTCGCATGAGCTGCGACTGGTCGAGTCATGACATCCATGCTGTCTTTCATCACTCGATGACAATTATTTCTTCCACCACCACGGTCCCGAGAGATGCGAAGTCGATGAAGGTCGATTCGTCAGGCTTCACCTTTTCGAGATAGTTATTGGAACTGAAGAACGCGTCATGATCTCAGCCGTTGTCAAACCAAATCTCGGTCAAACCGTCATAGCTCGGCTCGGGATAGCTCAGCGCGGACATTTGAATCGTTTGAACGGGACAGCAAAGAAAAAGGCGCCCGAAGGCGCCCAAGTCTTTGTTTGCAATGGAGGCCTAGGTCGGAATCGAACCGGCGTACGCGGCTTTGCAGGCCGCTGCATGACCACTCTGCCACCAGGCCATTGCGTCTTTGCTTTGCGATCATCGGCGCATGCCGATGATCGCAGGTTGCCTCTAAAAAACAAAACCCCGGTAGGCCGAGGTTTCGCTGAAACTGGAGCGGGAAACGAGACTCGAACTCGCGACCCCGACCTTGGCAAGGTCGTGCTCTACCAACTGAGCTATTCCCGCAACTGAGCGGAGAATCATAGCAGAATCATCCCGGCTGTGAATACCCACACGCCGATGATCCCGCCGATTTTTCGCTTTCAACCTCGGAGGTCATGAGGCCTCCTGTAACGACAAAGCCCCGAACCAGTCGGGGCTTTGCTTGAAAACTGGAGCGGGAAACGAGACTCGAACTCGCGACCCCGACCTTGGCAAGGTCGTGCTCTACCAACTGAGCTATTCCCGCATTGCAGCCGCGCATTCTAATACGTGAAGCCGGATCGTCAACCCCTGCAGCACGATATCGCGGTGCCGACAGTTTTCGAAGAGCCACCATGACCTCTCAGGCTTCAGGATCCGTCTTGCTGGAAACGATCGGGGCAGGCACATCGCCGCGCAGCATCGGCCACGCCGCGCGCAGGTAATACACGCCGGACCAGATGGTGAGGATACCGGCGATCACCAGCAGACCTTCGCCGATGTGATACAGCCGCAGCGCCGTGGCCTCCTTCTCGTGCTGCACGATCAATACCACCAGCGCCACCATCTGCATGATGGTCTTGAGCTTGCCGACCAGCGCCACTTTGACCGTCGCGCCCATACCGATTTCAGCCATCCATTCGCGCAGCGCCGAGATGCTGATCTCGCGACCCACGATCACGGCGGACGTCAACGCCAGCAAAATGCTCGACCAGCCGCTGGTCGGATCGGACTCCACCAGCAGGAACAACGTCACCGCCACCATCAGCTTGTCGGCGACCGGATCGAGAAACGCGCCGAAGGCCGAAGTGAGGTTCATCCGGCGCGCCAGAAAACCGTCCAGCCAGTCGGTGATCGCGGCCAGCACGAAGACGATCGCGGCCGTGATGTTGTGGCCCGGAAACGGCAGATAAAACACCGCGACCATCACCGGCAGCAGCGCCACGCGGAAGAGGGTCAGCCAGGTTGGCAGGTTGATACGCATGAAAGGTCCAATAGTTGGCCGCAGTGTCGCATGGCAGGAAGTCAGCGGATGAACAAAAACGTCAGACTGCCGAATGAAAGTGAAAATACACGCGCAGGTCAGGCGTGCAGACTGGCGTAAATGCGCTCGGCCAAGCCGCGATCAATGCCCTTGACCGACATCAGCTCCTCGACGCCGGCCGCTTCGACACCGGACAGGCCGCCGAACGCCTTCAGCAAGGCCGATCGGCGCCGGGCGCCGATGCCGGGCACGTCTTCCAGCACGCTGCGCTCGCGCGCTTTCTCGCGCCGCTTGCGATGGCCGCTGATGGCGAAGCGGTGCGCCTCGTCGCGCACGGCCGCGACCAGATGCAGCGCCGGCGACGACGAGCCCGGATGCAGCTCGCGCCCGAGACTTCCCGCGGCCTTGCGTGCCAGCACCAGGGTTTCTTCGCCGGCGCGTCGACCCGGACCTTTGGCCACGCCGACCACCTCGATGCCGCTCACGCCCAGCTCGCTCAACACGTCCATCGCCTGGGCCACCTGTCCATTGCCGCCGTCGATCAGCAGCACGTCGGGCTTGGCGCCTTCACCATCGGCGACCTTGCGAAAACGCCGGGTCAGCGCCTGATGCATGGCGGCGTAATCGTCGCCGGGAGTGATGCCGGCGATATTGAAGCGACGGTAATGCGACTTCTCCGGGCCTTCGGGTCCAAACACCACGCACGACGCCACCGTCGCCTCACCCATCGTGTGGCTGATATCGAAGCACTCGATGCGTCGCGGCGAAAAATCCAGCTCGAGCACTTTCTTCAGATCCTCGAAGCGCGTGCCCAGGGTCTGCCGGCTGGCCAGGCGCGCGGTCAACGACGCCCGCGCATTGCGCTGAGCCATCTGCAGGAACTGGGCGCGGTCGCCGCGCACGCTCGACTTCAGTTCCACCGCGTGACCGGTCTGCTGTGCCAGCAGTTCGGCAAGAATGTCCTGATCGGCGATCGGCTCGCTAAGAATGAGCTCGCGCGGCACCGGCCGGTCGAGATAGTACTGCGCCACGAACTGCGCCAGCACGTCCGGCGATTCGGCGTCTTCCAACGGCAGCCGCGGAAAAAAGTCGCGCGTGCCCAGGCTGATGCCATTGCGGAAAAACAGCACGCTGACGCAGGCGATACCCGATTCGATACTGCAGGCAATCACGTCCATATCCGCATTGGCGCCCTGCACGTGGTATTGCGCCTGCAGCTGACGCAGAGCAGCGACCTGATCGCGCAGAATGGCCGCGCGCTCGAACTGCAGCTCGCGGCTCGACCGCTCCATCGCCTCGCCGAGCTCGTCGAGCACAGCCTTGCTGCGGCCTTCGAGAAACATCTGCGCGTGGCGCACGTCGCTGGCGTAATCGTCCACGCCGATCAGCTGCACGCACGGCGCCGTGCAGCGGCCGATCTGGTGCTGCAGGCAGGGCCGCGAACGATTACGGAAATAGCTGTCCTCGCACTGGCGCACCTTGAACAGCTTCTGCATCAGGCTGAGGCTTTCGCGCACCGCGTAGGTGCTTGGGTACGGGCCGAAAAATTTGCCCTTGAGGTTTTTTGCGCCGCGATGAAACGCCAGTCGCGGATAATCTTCGCCAGTCGATAGATAGATGTACGGATAGCTTTTGTCATCGCGCAACAAGATGTTGTAGCGCGGCTTGAGCGACTTGATCAGCTGCGATTCCAGCAGCAGCGCCTCGCCCTCGGTCCGAGTCACCGTAATCTCGACGCGCGCGATCTGCGACACCATCGCGGCGATGCGCGGTTCCATCCGCGGCTTCAGAAAATAGCTGCCGACGCGCTTCTTGAGGTTGCTGGCCTTGCCGACGTAAAGCAGCTCGTCAGCGGCGTCGAAATAACGGTAGACGCCCGACGACGAGGTCAGCGTCTGGACAAAAACCTTGCCGTCGAACGGCTGCAGTAGGTTGGCCTGCATGCCGGACTCTAGCGCGTCGCGGCGCGTGATGGTGCAACCAACGGCACACCGCGCCGAAGGCGTTCGATCAATCCATCGACGCCCTGCTCTGCCAGCTTCAACACATGGCGGAACGCATCGAGATCCTCGTAGTAGGGATCGGGAACGATCGGCGGCGCGTATTCATCGAGACCGGCCGCATCCAGAAAAAAGATCGCGCGATCCCTGTACTGAGGCGGGCTGCTTGCACGCAACACGGCGAGATTGTCGTCATCCATCGCCAGCAGCGCATCGAAACGGCGGAAGTCATCGACCGCCAGCTGCCGCACGCGATGATCGCGCAGGCGGTATCCGGCCTCCTCGGCCACGCGGATCGAGCGCTCATCCGCGCCCTGCCCGACGTGCCAGCCGCCGGTGCCGCATGAATCCACCTCGATCGACAGCCCCGCATCAGCGAACCGCCGGCGAGCAACGGCTTCCACCAGCGGCGAACGGCAGATATTGCCAAGACAGACAAAAAGTATCGATGAGGTCATGACGTGGAAGTATTCGGGACAGACGGTGTGATTTTAGATGGGGCCATGCGTGGCGCGGGCAAGGACCGCCAGCCGCGATGCCACAGCATGGCGCAATGCGGCACATCGCCGGCACCGGGCAGGCTAAAATGGGGATCGCCCCACGTCAAAGGAAACAGCGAGTGATCATTCATCCCAAGGTTCGAGGCTTTATCTGCATTACCGCGCACCCCGTGGGCTGCGAGAAGAATGTGCAGGAGCAGATCCAGATCACCGAAGCACTCGGCAAGCCGTCGACCGGCCCCAAACGCGTACTGGTGATCGGTGCCTCGACCGGCTATGGGCTGGCCAGCCGCATCACGGCCGCGTTCGGCTACGGCGCCGCCACGCTGGGCGTGTTTTTCGAAAAGCCCGGCACCGAAAAATGCGGCACGGCCGGCTGGTACAACGCCGGCGCCTTCGACAAGCTGGCCAAGCAGGCCGGCCTGTTCAGCAAGTCGATCAACGGCGACGCGTTTTCCAACGAAGCGCGGCAGCACGCCATCGACATCATCCGCAACGAGATGGGTGGCCAGATCGATCTGGTGGTCTATTCGCTCGCCTCGCCCGTGCGCAAGCTGCCCGGCAGCGGCGAGTTGAAGCGCTCGGCGCTGAAGACCATCGGCGAGGTCTATACCGCCACCACGGTCGACACCAACAAGAACGCGGTGGTCGAAGTGTCGGTGGAGCCGGCCACCGAACAGGAAGTGGAAGACACCGTCGCCGTCATGGGCGGCGAAGACTGGGCGCTGTGGATCGACGCGTTGAGCGAGGCCGGCGTGCTGGCCGACCAGGCAAAAACCGTGGCCTACAGCTACATCGGTACCGAAATCACCTGGCCGATCTACTGGCACGGCGCGCTGGGCCGGGCCAAGCAGCATCTGGATCGCACCGCTGCCGAGTTGCGCGAGCGCTACAAGGCGAAAGGTCTGGACGCCAACGTGGCCATGATGAAGTCTGTCGTCACTCAGGCCAGCGCGGCAATTCCGGTGCTGCCGCTGTATATCGCGCTGGTGTTCAAGGTGATGAAGGAAAAAGGCCTGCACGAAGGCACCATCGAACAGGCCAACCGCCTTTTCCGCGACAACCTGTATCGCGCCGACGGCAAGGCACCGGTGACCGACGACGAGCACCGCCTGCGACTGGACGACTGGGAGCTGCGCGACGACGTGCAGGCACGCTGCAAGGAACTATGGCCGCAGGTCACCACCGAGAACCTGTTCGAGATCAGCGACTACGCCGGCTACAAGCACGAATTTCTGAAGCTGTTCGGCTTTGAGCGCGCGGACGTCGACTATGAAGCGGATGTGCCGACGGTACTGACGTTCGACTGCGACGAGCTCTGATTTGGCAAGTCAGCGCCAGCGCTGAAACCTGCCTGCGCTGCATCCCGGCCAATGCCGGGGTGCAGCGGCTTCGAGTCTGCTGAAGAATCAGGCCTGTTGCTGCAGCCACCGCTCCGCACGCTGCAGGTCGTCCAGCGTATCGATACCCGGAGGAAACGGTTCGGGTGTCATGCGCACTGCGATGGCGTAGCCGTGTTCGAGCACGCGCAGCTGTTCCAGCGACTCGGCCTGCTCCAGCGCCGTGCGCGACAGCGTGGTGTACTGCTTGAGGAACCCCGATCGATACGCATAGATGCCGATATGCCGCAGAAAAGGCAGATCCGGCGGCAGCACGTCGCGATCCACGGCAAACGCGTCGCGTGCCCACGGCAGCGGTGCACGGCTGAAGTACAGCGCCCGACCGCTCGCCGTGCGCACCAGCTTCACCACGTTCGGGTCGAACAGCTCATGCGCGTCACTGATGGGCGTAGCGAGCGTCGCCATCGGCGCGTCGTCCTTGGCCAGCGCCTGCGCTACCTCGCGAATGCCGGCCGCCGGCGCGAACGGTTCGTCGCCCTGCAGGTTCACCACAATGGCGTCGTCGGCCCAGCCGTAATAGGCGGCGCATTCGGCCAGCCGGTCGCTGCCCGAGGCGTGATCCGCACGCGTCATGCAGATATCGACGCCGTACCCGGCCAGCGCGTCGGCGATGCGGGAATCGTCCACCGCCACGACGACCTGAGTCGCCCCCGCCTGCAGCGCGCGCTGCGCCACCCGCACCACCATCGGCACGCCGGCAATGTCACGCAGCGGCTTGCCCGGCAGGCGGGTGGAGGCGTAACGGGCCGGTATGGCGACGATGAAATCAGGCGCGGCGTCAGTCACGGGAGTCTCCCGATAAGTTCGCGTCGCCACATGATCGTGTGAGGCGCATCGCTTCGCATAGCCTACCCAACCGCACGCAGCGCGAAGCCGCAGCCGTTCGCTAACTCGAGAAAACCGGGAAACGACGTGGCCACATGGCTGCAATCGTGGATACGCACCGGCGCCTCGGCGACCAGGCCGGCGACGGCAAAGCTCATCGCGATGCGATGGTCGAGATGCGTCTCCACTGAACCACTGCCAAGCGTGCCGCCGCGGATGATCGCGCCGTCCGGCGTCTCATCGATGGAAGCACCGAGCGCGCGCAGGCCGTTTGCCATCGACGCAATGCGATCGGACTCCTTCACCCGCAGCTCGGCAGCACCCCGGATCGTGGTCGTTCCCGACGCCACCGCCGCCGCAATGAACAGCACCGGAAATTCGTCGATCATGTCGGGCACCAGCGATTCAGGCAGTTCAATGCCGTGCAGTGGCGCGTACCGGACCACCAGATCACCCACCGGCTCGCCGCCGCTCTCGCGCGGCGACTCAATTGCGATATTCGCACCCATCAGGCGCAGCGCGTGCAGCAGGCCGGTACGGCGAGGGTTCAAACCTACTGCCTGCAGCCGCAGCTGCGAACCCGGCACGATGCTGGCGGCGACCAGGAAAAATGCCGCCGAGGAAAAGTCGGCCGGCACCTCGACATCCGTCGCGTGCAGCGCGTGGCCGCCTTCGAGACTGGCGTGACCCGGCGAAAAGTCGATCGGCCAACCGAACGCAGCCAGCATCCGCTCGGTGTAGTCGCGGGTCGGATGCGGCTCGATGATCTCGGTGACGCCTTCGCTGTAAAGACCAGCGAGCAGCAGCGCCGACTTCACCTGCGCACTGGCCACAGGCAGCTCGTAATGGATGCCGCGCATAAGCTGACCGCCATGCACGATCAGCGGCGGCAGACCGTCGCGCGTGTCGATCAGTGCGCCCATCTTCGTCAGCGGATCGGTGACGCGGCGCATCGGCCGCTTCGACAAAGAGGCATCGCCGACCAGCTCGCTGTCGAACGCCTGCCCGGCCAGCAATCCCGTCAGCAGGCGCATGCCGGTGCCGGCATTGCCGCAATCGAGCGGTTCCGACGAGCCGCGCAGGCCACGCAGGCCTGCGCCGTGCACAATGCGCTCGCCCGCCGACGGCGTTTCGATACGCACACCCAGCCGTGACAGCACGGCCGCGGTGGCTCGGGTATCTTCGCCCTCCAGAAAGCCGCGGATATGCGACGTCCCTTCGGCGATCGCAGACAGCATAAGGGCGCGGTGCGAGACCGACTTGTCGCCCGGCACGCGAAGATCGCCATGCAGCGCCTGACCCGGCTGACTGGTCCAGTCAAAAGCGTTCAATCGACGTTCTCCAAAAACAGATTTCGACAACGATCATCCACGCAGCGAGAGCGTGTCATATCAGGGCAACGCCACCGGATACGAACCCAGCACCCGAACGGTGGCCGCCGTCTCGCTGATTTCGCCGACCGCCGCCTGCAGCTTTCCGTCATCGATATGCCCGGACACATCGATGAAAAACGCGTACTGCCATTTGCCCGTATGCGCGGGCCGCGACTCGATGCGGTTGAGGCTGACGTCATGCTTGGCGAACGGGCTCAACACCGCGTAGAGCGCGCCCGGCTGGTCGTTCACGGTGACCAGCAGCGAGGTGCGGTCATTGCCCGACGGAGGAAACAGCGAGCGGCCGATAACCAAAAAGCGCGTGGTGTTGTCGGCGCGATCTTCGATACCGTTAGCCAGCGTCTTCAGCCCGTAAATCTTGCCGGCGGTTTCGCCGGCAATCGCTGCCGCGTCATCCGCGTGACGCGCCATGCGCGCCGCCTCGGCGTTGCTGCCGACCGCGATGCATTCCACGTTGGGCAGATTGATGCGCAGCCAGGTCTTGCACTGCTGCAGCGACTGCGCGTGGGCATAGACGCGCTTGACATCCTCGAGCTTGCCGGCCAGCGAATGCAGGCACTGGTGGACGCGCAGCTCTACTTCGCCGCAGATGGTCGCCTCGGAGGTGAGGAACATGTCCAGCGTAATCTGGATCATGCCCTGACCGGAATTTTCCACCGGCACCACGCCAAAGTCGGCGTGGCCGGCCGCCACTTCCTGAAACACTTCCTCGATGCTGCCCAGCGGCAAGCCGTAGGCGGCATGGCCGAAGTGCTTGCGCACGGCCTGCTCGCTGAAGGTGCCTTCCGGACCGAGAAAGCCGATCTTCAGCGGATCTTCCTGCGCCAGACAAGAAGACATGATCTCGCGAAACAGCCGCACCATTTCGGTATCGGACAGCGGGCCGTCGTTGCGGTCCACCACCATGCGCAGCACGTGCGCCTCGCGCTCGGGTCGGTAATAGTCGATGGCTGAAAGCCCCTCGCCCTTCACCTTCGCCACTTCCTGGGCGCGCCTGGCGCGCTCGGAAATCAGCTGCTGGATCTGCCGGTCGATGCTGTCGATGCGCTCGCGCATTTCGGACAGCGGGGTCTTTGCATCGCTCATCGATTTAGCCGCCTGGAAGTAAAGAAGTCCAAATTACATCAGGCATCTTGCCTGAAACACCCATCTCTTGACCACTCAGCCATGCTGTCTGGCGAAATCACGCATAAAGGTCGTCAATGCCTGCACGGCTTCCAGCGACACGGCGTTGTACAGCGATGCGCGCATCCCGCCCACGGCTTTGTGGCCCTTGAGCGCAAGCAGGCCCGCCTCCTCGGACTGCTTCAAGAAGGAGGCATCCAGCGCGCTGTCCTGCAGGGTAAAAGGCACATTCATGCGCGAGCGCGCCGACACCGCCACCGGATTGCGATAAAAGCCGCCGGAGCCGTCGATGGTGCCGTAGAGCAGTTCGGCCTTGGCACGATTGCGCTCGGCCATCACGGGAAGACCACCCAGCGCGTTGAGCCACTGAAACGTCAGCCCCGCCAGATACCAGCCCCAGGTATTGGGCGTGTTGAGCATGGAATCGTTCGAGGCCTGCTCGGCGAAACGGAAGATTTTCGCCATCGGCCGGCCGGCGCGGGCCAGGAGATCGCGGCGGACGATCATCAGCACCAGCCCGGACGGGCCGATATTTTTCTGCGCGCCCGCGTAAATCAGGCCGAAGCGGGATACGTCCAACGGCTCGGACAGAATGCTCGACGACATGTCGGCGATCAGCGGTACCGAGTCAACCTCGGGCACGCTGTGGAACTCGACGCCGTGGATCGTCTCGTTCGGCGTGTAGTGAACGTAGGAAGCGCCTGGATCGAGCTGCCAGGTATCGCGCGCCGGGATGCTGCGATAGTCGTCCGCTTTGGCGCTGGCCGCGACATTCACATGGATATACGGCGCCGCCTCGCTGATCGCCTTGCGGCTCCAGTGACCGGTGTCGATATAATCCGCCGTGTCGCCGGCGGCCGCGAGGTTCATCGGAATCTGTGCGAAAAGCTGGGTCGCCCCGCCCTGCAGAAACAGCACGGCATAGTCGTCGGAAATGCCGACCAGCGTGCGCAGATCCGCCTCGGTCTGCGCAGCCATCTCGACAAAGCGCTTGCCGCGGTGGGACTGCTCCATCACCGAAGCACCGCTGCCGTTCCACTCCAGCATTTCGCGCTGGGCGCGCTCGAGCACTTCTTGCGGCATGGCTGCCGGACCGGCGCTGAAATTCCAGATTCTGCTCACGTACGCTGGCATCCATCAGGGGTTGAACCGGCATTATGACGCGGCGCGGAACGTGATGGCTAACCGATAAGACGCACGGTAATCCCACGCGACAAACGCTCAACGATGGATCAGCAGCACCAGTGCAATAGCCAGGGCAATCAGCGCGGCGGTGGTAATCAGCCACCAGACCTCGCCGGTTGGACCCGCGGCGGCCTCGGGCAATGTCGGTGGCAACGGCTCGGGCATTACGATTTCCGGCTCGGGCTCCATGCCCGGCGCATCGACCACGAAACGGTGCATGGCTACGCCGATCTGATCGCCGGGCTGCAGGACCACGGAGCGTGCGGTAACGCCGTTCACACGCAGCGGAAAGCGCTCGGAGGACTGCATAGGCTCCAGCATCAGCTGACCATCCTGCCAATGGATGCGCAGCGAAGCCGACTCACCCTGCGGCAACTCCAGCGGATAGCGCCCCTGCGCGCCCAGTTCGAGACTGGACTCCAGCGGCAAGACCCGGCCCGACAGAGGACCGGATACGGCACGCAATGCCACCGTGCATCTGGCCTGCTTGGGCAGTATTGGAGACTGTCGCTGCGAAGGATCCTGATCGTCGCGCAGCAGCATGCGGCAATCGCCGACGCTGATGACATCGCCAGCGCGCAGAAGCGCCTTCTCGCGCACCGGCCGCGCGTTCACGTGAATGCGACTGGCGCTGGGCAGCACCTGCAGCACCAGGCCGCGACGATCCTGCTGAATGCGCAGATGCTTGGGAGCGGCCTGCGTCGCCGCGAGCACCAGGTCATTGTCGGGCGCGCTGCCGATGGTGAGCTGCGCCTGCGTCCAATGAAAATCCTCTCGGGCCACATTGGGAAATTCGATGCGCATGGATCAACCAGTAAATAGACGTCAAAACTTTACCATGCAGTCCGTCACGTCCTGACTCCCAGGCGTCATTAAGATGCCGGTGTTTAAGATAGCTGTTCACTCAAGGAGCCCTTGCATGGCCAAAATCGATATTCGTCGGCCACACAATCTGCCGATGGCCGACGCTCGCACCGTGGTCGACAAGGTCGCGGTGAAGCTGCGCGAGAAATTCGCCACGGAAACCCAGTGGCAGGGCGACACGCTGAAGTTCTCCCGATCCGGCGTGAACGGCACAATCGCGGTGGCGGCCGATGCCGTGGTGGTTCACGCGGAACTGGGGCTGATGCTGTCGCCCATGAAAGGCATGATCGAGCAGGAAATCCGCAACAAGCTGGATGAATACTTCGCCTGACGCCGGTTGCTGACCGCCGCGCCCGAGATTTCATTGCTGATGATTGTTTAACCAAACGCTTATCCATGGCATAATCGGCGGCTTAGCAGCCATAACGGCTGTGCGTGACTACCGGAACACATGGCCAAAGACGACGTCATCGAAATGGAAGGCACGGTCCAGGAGACCCTGCCAAACACCATGTTTCGCGTACAGCTGGAGAACGGGCACGTGATCATCGCCCACATCTCCGGTCGTATGCGCAAGCATTACATCCGTATTCTCACGGGCGACAAGGTCAAGATCGAAATGACCCCGTACGACCTGAGCAAGGGACGCATTACGTACCGCATGAAGTAAGTGACAGCAGCATAAGCCTCGGTCTGCGACCTCAAGGCTCAAGAAAAAGCCGCGCCATGCGCGGCTTTTTGCATTGCTGGTGGAGAACCGAGTCAGGGATGCACTTCCATCCCAGACCCGCCCAGCTCAACCCGCCGACTCGGTCACTTGAGCCGGCTCGATGCTCTCGCAGTCCACCTGCAGCTCGCCATCGCGCACGCTGAGTCGGACCAGACCGCCTTCGGCCAGCTTGCCGAACAGCAGCTCGTCGGCCAGCGCACGCTTCACCTTCTCCTGGATCACGCGCGCCATCGGGCGGGCGCCCATTTGCGGATCGAAGCCGTGGTCCGCCAGCCAGCGGCGGGCATCGGCATCGACGTCCAGGCTGACGTGCTTCTCGCTGAGCTGGCTTTCCAGCTCGATCAGGAACTTGTCGACCACGCGCAGGATGTGCTCGAAGTCCAGCGCACCGAACTGGATGATGGCGTCCAGACGGTTGCGGAACTCCGGCGTGAAGGTACGGCGAATCACCTCCATCGCGTCCGAATCGTGCTTCTGCTCGACAAAACCCATGCTGCGACGCGAGGCCAATGCGGCGCCGGCATTAGTGGTCATCACCACCACGACGTTCTTGAAGTTGGCCTCGCGACCGTTGGTATCGGTCAGCACGCCTCGATCCATGACTTGCAGCAGGATATTGAACACATCCGGGTGCGCCTTCTCGATCTCGTCCAGCAGCAGCACGGCGTGCGGGTGCTTGACCACCGCTTCGGTCAGCAGGCCGCCCTGATCGAAGCCGACGTAGCCCGGAGGGGCACCGACCAGCCGCGACACCGAGTGGCCCTCCATGTACTCGGACATGTCGAAACGGATCATTTCGATGCCGAGCTGCATGGCCAGCTGCTTGGTCACTTCGGTCTTGCCGACGCCGGTCGGGCCGGCCAGCAGGAAACAGCCGATAGGCTTTGACGGGTCGGCCAGGCCCGAACGGGCCATCTTGATCGACGCGGCCAGGGCCTCGATCGCCGGGTCCTGACCGAACACGACCATCTTGAGATTGCGCTCGAGGTTACGCAGCACATCGCGATCGGATGCCGACACTTGCTTAGCCGGAATACGTGCCATCTTGGCCACGATGTATTCGACCTCGGTCACGTCGATCTTGCCGGTGCGCTGATCTTCCGGCAGCAGGCGCTGACGCGCGCCCGCCTCATCGATCACGTCGATGGCCTTGTCCGGCAGCAGTCGATCGGGAATGTGCTTCACCGACAGATCCACCGCGGCCTTCAGCGCCTCGTTGGTATAGGTGACGTGGTGATGCTCCTCGAAGCGCGAACGCAGGCCTTTGAGAATTTCCAAGCTGTCGGCCACCGTCGGCTCGACCACGTCGATCTTCTGGAAGCGACGCGCCAGCGCGCGATCTTTCTCGAACACGCCGCGGTATTCCTGGAACGTGGTGGAACCGATGCAGCGCAGCTCACCCGAGGCCAGCATCGGCTTGATCAGGTTGGACGCGTCCATCGTGCCGCCCGACGCCGAGCCGGCACCGATGATGGTGTGGATTTCGTCGATGAACAGAATCGCGCCCGGCTGCTTCTTCAGCTGGCCGATCACTGCTTTGAGACGCTTCTCGAAATCGCCGCGGTACTTGGTGCCGGCCACCAGGGCGCCGAGATCCAGCGACCAGATCGTGGCGCTTTCGAGTACCTCGGGCACTTCGCCGTCGACGATACGCTTGGCCAGACCTTCGGCCAATGCGGTTTTGCCCACGCCGGCCTCGCCCACGTAAAGCGGGTTGTTCTTGCGGCGGCGGCACAACACTTGGATGGTGCGCTCGATTTCGTCGGCACGGCCGATCAGCGGATCGATCTTGCCTTCCAGCGCCAGTTCATTGAGGTTGCTGGCGAACTCGTGCAGCGGATTGCCCTTCGGCTCGCCGCCCTCTTCGCCTTCGCGCTCGGTGTTCGGGCTGCCGGCCGCCGCGTCATCGCCAATCTTGGCGATGCCGTGCGAGATGTAATTGACCACGTCGAGCCGGGTGATTTCCTGCTGATGCATGAAATACACCGCATGCGAGTCCTTTTCACCGAAGATCGCCACCAGCACATTCGCGCCGGTGACTTCTTTTCGACCCGACGACTGCACGTGATACACGGCACGCTGCAGCACGCGCTGGAAACCCAGCGTCGGCTGCGTATCGCGCTCGTCGCCCTGCGGCAATACGGGCACGGTTTCGAGAATGATGCGCTCGAGCTCGGACGAGAGCCGCGGCAGGTCGACACCGCAGGCGCGCAGTGCGCCCAAGGCCGACTGGTTTTCGGTCAGCGACAACAACAGGTGCTCCACGGTCATGAACTCGTGGCGCTGTTCGCGAGCCTGCTTGTAGCAATGGCCGATGGTTACTTCCAGATCCTTGCTGAACATTCGGATCGTCTCCGCTTGCAAAGTTGAGCGGCCAGTTGCGCCGCGATGATCACGAAGTGGGGTCGCTCAGAGCTTTTCCATAGTGCAAAGCAACGGGTGTTGGTGTGAGCGTGAGTATTCGTTGACGTGAGTTACCTTGGTTTCGGCAACCTCCCTGGTGAAGACACCGCACACGCCTTTGCCCCGGGTGTGTACGTGCAACATCACCTGCACCGCCTGCTCCTGATCGAGATTGAAGAAGCTTCGCAATACCTCTACCACGAAATCCATCGGGGTAAAGTCATCATTCAACAAAAAGACTTGAAAAAGTGGCGGACGAGCGACTTCCGGCTTGGCGATTTCCACCGCCAGACCGCGACCGCCGCCTTGTTCGTGTTCGGATTCGTGGGCCATGATTTCTCGAGTAGCTCATCTTTGATACGAAGTATACGCCGCCGCGGATGCGGCTTTTTCCCGCCGCGGCCGCTCGGACACACCCCTAGGTGATGGCACAATGGTGACTTTTCCAGTGTCGTCACGTGTCCATGATCGAAACCGCCGCCCCTGCCGATACCGATGCCGACGTTTGGCGTCCGCATGTCACCGTGGCCTGCGTGGTGGCCGACGGCGACCGCTATCTGATGGTCGAGGAGGAGGTCAAGGGCCGGCTCGCTTACAATCAGCCCGCCGGCCATCTCGACGATGGCGAAAGTCTGCTGGAAGCGGCCGTGCGCGAAACGCTGGAAGAAACCGGCTGGACCGTGGCACTGGAGCACCTTATCGGAATTCACCAGTGGCGCAGCACCGAACACGGCGACGCGGTGATCCGTTTCAGTTTTGCAGCGAAGGCGCTCAGTCACGATGCCGCCCGTCCGCTGGATACCGGCATCCAGCGCGCCCTGTGGCTGACCCGTAGCGAAATCGCCGCACTGGGCGATCGTCTGCGCAGCCCGCTGGTGCTGATGAGCATCGACGCCTGGCTCGCCGGCCAGCGGCTTGCGCTGAACACCCTGGGCTACGTCCCTGATCGAGGCCGCCTCGATCAGAGCGCTCATCCGGCAGCGGAAAGCACCGCATGAAGGTCATGCTCGGCATCTCCGGCGGAGTCGACTCGTCCGTGGCGGCGCTTTTGCTGCAGCAAGCCGGGCACGAGGTCGACGGTCTGTTCATGCAGAACTGGGAGGAAGACGACCGCAGCGGCCCGTGCACCACCGACGCCGACCGCAAGGATGCCGTCGCCGTCTGCGGCCGCCTCGGCATTCCGTTTCACGCGCGCAATTTCGCCGCGGCCTACTGGGACGGCGTATTCGAACATTTCCTCGCCGAATATCGCGCCGGCCGCACGCCGAACCCCGACGTGCTGTGCAATCGCGAGATCAAGTTCAAAACCTTTCTCGACGAGGCACGCTCGCTCGGCGCGGAAAAAATTGCGACCGGCCACTACGCGCGCGTCGACTGCAGGGACGGCGCCTATCGCCTCCTGCGTGCAGTGGATACGGCCAAGGATCAGACCTATTTTCTGCACGCCCTGGGCCAGCAGCAGCTGGCGGCCACGCTGTTTCCGGTCGGCGAGATCGAAAAGCCGCGCGTGCGCGAGATGGCGCGCGAGGCTGCCCTGCCGACGCACGCGAAAAAGGATTCCACCGGCATCTGCTTTATCGGCGAGCGCGATTTTCGCAGCTTTCTCGCGCAGTACATTCCCGCCCGCCCCGGCGAGATGCGTACGCCGGGCGGCGAGTTGATCGGCGAGCACCAGGGCGTGATGTATTACACGCTGGGCCAGCGCAATGGCCTGGGCATCGGCGGCCGCCACGGTGCCAGCGGCGAAGCCTGGTATGTGGTGGGCAAGGATGTGGCCGCCAACACGCTCTATATCGCCCAGGGTGGCGAGAACGACTGGCTTTATTCCAAGCGTCTGCAGACCGAGGCACCCACGTGGGTCGCCGGGGTAGCGCCGGCCGCGCACTTTCGCTGCACGGCCAAAACTCGCTACCGCCAGGTCGATCAGCCCTGCACCGTCGAGATTCGCGAAAACGGGCTTGAGGTACGCTTCGACGACCCACAGCGCGCCGTGACACCCGGCCAGTCCGTGGTTTTCTACGAAGGCGAGGCCTGCCTCGGCGGCGCGATCATCGCCGCCACCGACGCGCCTTACGGTGGCCTGCTCCCGGCCTTCACACCCTCAGCGGCATCCCCCTCTGTTTCCGGAGAAACGCAAGCTCGTGTTTGACACTTTTGCCATGAATGAAGAGCGCGTGCTCGCACTCGCCGGCCTGTTCCAGGCCTGTGCACTGGCGCAGCAGCTCGCCAACGAAGGACGCTGCGACGAGGGCGTCATGGAAGCCAGCGTGGCCAGCATTTTCCGCATCGACGCGCCGTCGGTGGTTGGCGTCTACGGCTCGATTTCGAGCGTGCGGCTGGGCCTGCGCAACCTGATTGCGCAGCTCGACGAGAGCGATCGCGACATGTCGATCACCCGCATGGTGGTCACCGTGATGCGGCTGGAGCGCAGCCTGTCGCGCCGACCGGAGCTGCTGGAGAAACTGCAGCAGGGCATCGTCGCGGCGCAGCGTCAGGTCGAGCACTTCGGTCAGAGCTCACCGCAGGTGTTCGGCCGCCTGGCCGAACTGTATGCCTCGACGCTGTCGACGCTGAAGCCGCGCGTGATGGTCAGCGGCAATCCGCAGCAGCTGGCCCTGCCGGCCGTGGTGGAGAAGGTGCGCAGCAACCTGCTGGCGGCCGTGCGCTCGGCCGTGCTGTGGCGCCAGGTCGGCGGCCGGCAGTGGCAGCTGATTCTGTATCGGCGCCAGTGCAGCATGCTGGCGCGCGGCATGCTGACCGGAGCGACGCTGGACAATCGCTGAAGAGTGCTGTCCACTCGACGCATCACCCCCGCGCCGGGACATACCATGCAAAGCACGCTGGTCAGACGCTCGTTTTCCGTGATCGAACGGATCGGCCTGCTGGTGATCCTCATCGCCACGCTGTGTGCCGTCATCGGCGAAGTGCGGCAGATGATTGCGGCAGGGCATTCCGCCGTCAGCGATCTGCTGCTCTTGTTCATGTACATCGAGCTGATCTCGATGGTCGAGGTGTACTGGCACGCCGGCAAACTGCCCGTGCGCATGCCGCTGTATATCGCGATGGTCGCGCTGGCGCGGCACATGATGGTCGACCAGCAGCTGCCTGCGCTCGATCTGTTGGGTACGGCCGGCGCCGTGCTCATCCTGGCGCTGTCGGTGATCGTGGTCCGCTACGGACATTTGAAACTGCCCTACAACGACTCGATCGACGGCAGGCACCTCAGCTGATCGTGCCGCGCCGGGTAATCCAAAAGGTCTGCACAAGCATTCCCGTCCACCATGGTGCGCAACCCTGCCCGCTTCCGCTGAACTCTTGGTAGCCCGACGTGCACATCTTGCTTGTGGAAGACGATATCCAGCTCGGCGAAGCGATTCGGCACGCGCTCGAGCAGCAGTCCTATGCGGTGACCTGGCTGCGCGACGGCAACGAGGCGGCGCGCGCGCTGCGCGACCCCACCGCCGATCTGGTCCTGCTCGATCTCGGCCTGCCCGGTAAGGACGGCATGGACGTGCTGCTGGAAGCGCGTCGCCAGGGCATAAAAACGCCGATCCTGGTGCTGACCGCGCGCGACGCCATCGACACGCGCATCCGCGGGCTCGATCTGGGCGCCGACGATTTTCTGGTGAAGCCCTTCCACCTCGGTGAGCTGGCGGCACGTATCCGCTCGCTGACCCGCCGCGCGCAGGGCTTGGCCGACAACCTGATCGAAGCCGGCGGCATGCGGCTCGACCTGTCCAACGCCGAAGTCGAGTTTCGCGGTGAAAAGGTCAGCCTGACCCGCCGCGAGTTCGCGCTGCTGCAAGTCTTGATGGAGCGCGCCGGGCGCATCGTGCGCCGCGATGCGCTGGAAAACTCGGTCTACGGCCTGGATACGGTGGTCGAACGCAATGCGATCGAAGTGCAGGTGCACTGGCTGCGGCGCAAGCTCAGTCCGGAGGTGATCACCACCGTGCGCGGCATCGGCTATATGGTGCCGCGCGAGGCCAAGTAAACCTGTCCAGATGAACATGCGAACATAAGCCATGGTCTCGAGCGCACATCCATGAAGGTGGCCCGATGAGAACGGCCAGCCTGCGCACGCGTCTGACCTGGCTGATCATCGCCGTGCAAGTCGGTGTGCTCATTCCGCTGGGCGTGCTCAGCTACCAGCGCGAACTCAGCGAAATGGATCACCTGCTGGACGGCCGCCTGGCGCAGGCCGGACGCACCCTGGGCACCTTGATCGAACATGTTTCGACGCTGTCCGCGCACGGCGCGGGTAACGCCGTTCTGCCGGACGACACGTTGCGCGGCGTGATGGTGCGCGTACACGAGCGCAACTTCGAGCCGGAAGTGGGCTTTCAGGCCTACGCAGGCGACGGCCATTTACTGGCCGCCACCGCGAATCTCGCCAGCTTGCCGCCACCGCCGACCACCGAGCGCGGCTTTCGCGACCTGAGCCTGCAGGATCAAACCTGGCGCATCTTTACGCTGAAGAATCGGGCCGGCCTGGTGATACGCATCGGCGAACGTTCGGATAACCGGCGCGCCATTACCCGTGCGCTGGTGATGGAGCACACCCTGCCGCTGATCATCGGCTTGCCGCTGCTCGCATTGCTGGCCAGTTGGGCGGTTGGACGCGGGCTGCGACCGCTGGACCGACTTGCCGAACACCTGGCCCGCCGACTACCCGGCAGCCGACAGCCGGTCGCCGTGGACGACGCCCCGCGCGAGATCACGCCGCTGCTGTTGACCCTCAACCAGCAAATCGAGCGACTCGAAGACACCATCGAACGCGAACACCGTTTTGCCGGCGACGTGGCACACGAGCTGCGCACGCCGCTGGCTGCCACCATGATTCATCTGGAAAGCGCGCAGATCGCCGGCAGCGCGGCGGAAGTCGATGCGATGCTGCGAAGCGCGCAGCTCAGCCTGGCGCGACTGGCGCGTCGCATCGAACAGATTCTGGCACTCGCACGGCTTGAGTCCGGCGCCGCCTCAGAGCAGCGAACGACCATCGAACTGGTCGGGCTGACCACCGAAGTCATCGAAGAGCTGGCACCGCTGATTGCCGAAAAAGATATCGAACTCAGCCTTACCACCAATACGGGACGCATTCCGGTCAGTGGCCATGAAGTGGCGCTGACGGCCATGTTCCGCAACCTCATCGAGAATGCGCTGCGCTACTCGGAATCGAGTGGTCGGGTCGATGTGTCGATCCAGCGCGAGGCCAGCGCCGTGATCATCGCCATCTCCGATGACGGCCCAGGCATACCAGCGGACCGGCGCGAAGCGGTGTTCGAGCGCTTTCACCGCGAGGTGGGGGGCGAATCGCGCGGCTATGGCCTAGGCCTGAGTATCGTGCAGCGTGCGATCCAGCTGCATCAGGCACATATAGAGCTGTTGGCCTCGCCGTTCGGCCACGGGCTGCAGGTGCGAATCCGCATGACGAGCGCCGACGGCTGATCAGCACGTCAAGTCGCTCAAATGGACGGCCATTCAGGCGCCAGAAGGCCGCGAAGGCATCCAAAAAGGTTTAGCAAAGGCTGGGTTGCCATGCTCCCGGGCAATCGTTGATACGACCTCGGCGCTGTCCGTGGTGGTGCGCGAACCAACTGCCCACTGGAAACATCCATGCTCGGTCTCGTCCGCTTAGCCCTGT
This sequence comes from Rhodanobacter sp. K2T2, assembly GCF_013408815.1. Taxonomy (NCBI): domain Bacteria; kingdom Pseudomonadati; phylum Pseudomonadota; class Gammaproteobacteria; order Lysobacterales; family Rhodanobacteraceae; genus Rhodanobacter; species Rhodanobacter sp. K2T2. Next base: position 31,049 of record NZ_JACCCA010000017.1, read on the forward strand.
CGCGGCCCTATACCTTCGTTGTGCTGGCGCTGGTCATCCTCATCGCCGGCCCGCTGGCGGCATTACGCACACCGACGGATATCTTTCCCAATATCGGTATTCCCGTGATCAGCGTGGTGTGGACCTACAACGGCCTGCCGCCGGATCAAATGTCCGGTCGCGTCATTTATTACTACGAGCGATCGCTGACCACCTCGGTCAACAACATCGAACACATCGAATCGCAGTCGCTGCCCGGCGCCGGCGTGGTCAAGATCTTCTTTCAGCCCGGCACGGATATCCGCACGGCCACGGCGCAGGTGACCTCGATCTCGCAGACGGTGGTCAAGCAGATGCCGCCCGGCATCACGCCGCCGCTGATTCTCAACTACAACGCGTCCACCGTGCCGGTGCTGCAGATGGCGCTATCGAGCAAGACGCTGTCGGAATCGAAAATTCGTGACATTGCGCAGAACGAGGTTCGCCCCACGCTGGTCTCGGTCAACGGTGTGGCGATCCCCACCCCGTACGGCGGCAAGCAGCGCCAGATCACGATGGATCTGGACCCGCAGGCGCTCGACGCCAAGGGTCTATCGGCGCAGGACGTCGCCAACGCGCTGGCCTCGCAGAACCAGATCATTCCGGTCGGCACGACCAAGATCGGCACCTACGAATACCACGTGCAGCTCAACAACAGCCCCAAAGCCTTCGAAGATCTCAACAATCTCCCGATCAAGACGATCAACGGTGCGACCATCACCATCGGCCAGGTCGCCCACGTGCGCGACGGCTCGCCGCCGCAGAACAATCTGGTGCGCGTGGACGGCAAGCGCGCGGTGTTGATGCCGATCCTGAAAACCGGCAGCGCTTCGACGCTGGCCGTGGTCGCCGGCATCAAGAAGCTGATGCCGCTGATCGAAGAGACGATGCCGCCTTCGCTGAAAATTTCCCAGCTCAACGATCAGTCCGTCTTCGTGAAAGAGGCGATCGCCTCGGTGGCCCGCGAAGGCATCATTGCGGCCCTGCTGACCTCGGTGATGATTCTGATCTTTCTCGGCAGCTGGCGCTCCACCGTCATCATTGCGGTGTCGATTCCGCTGTCGATCCTTTCGGCGATCGCGCTGCTGTCCGCGACCGGACAGACGCTCAATGTGATGACGCTGGGCGGCTTGGCACTGGCCGTCGGCATCCTGGTCGACGATGCCACGGTGACCATCGAGAACATCAACTGGCATCTCGAGCAGGGCAAGGACGTCAAGTCGGCCATCCTCGACGGCGCCGCGCAAATCGTCACGCCCGCCTTCGTGTCGCTGCTGTGCATCTGCATCGTGTTCGTGCCGATGTTCATGCTCGACGGCATCGCCGGCTTCCTGTTCCGACCGATGGCGCTGGCGGTGATCTTCGCGATGGCCTCGTCGTTCGTATTGTCGCGCACGCTGGTGCCGACCATGGCGATGTTTCTGCTGAAGCCGCACGTCACCGAAGCTGGCGGCGGCGATCATCCGGAAGACCGTTACATCAACCATCACGAAGGTGATCAGCACCATGCGCACCGGAACGTGGTAGTGCGCAAGGCGATCGCGTTCCAGCTCGCGTTCGAACACCGCTTCACCCAGATTCGCGATGGCTACTATGCGCTGCTGGGTGCAGCACTGGCTCGGCGTCGAGTCTTCATTCTGGGCTTCCTCGGTTTTGTGCTGATCTCGTTCGCCCTGGTGCCGTTCCTGGGCCGCGACTTTTTCCCGGATGTCGACGCTGGCGCCATCGCACTGCACGTGCGTGCACCGATGGGCACGCGTGTGGAAGAAACCGCTGCCGAGTTCGATCACATCGAACAGACGATCCGCCAGATCATTCCGGCCGATCAGCTCGAAACCGTCATCGACAACATCGGCCTGCCGCTCAGCAGCGTCAACCTGGTCTACAGCAATACCGGCACGATCGGGCCGGAGGATGGCGACATCCAGATTGCCCTGAAGGAAGGCCATGGGCCGACGGCCAAGTTCGTCAAGCAGCTGCGCGAAAAGCTGCCACAGCTTTTCCCCGGCACCCAGTTCGCGTTTCTGCCGGCCGACATGACCAGCCAGATCCTGAACTTCGGCGCCCCCGCACCGCTGGACGTGTCGATCACCGGACGCAACAGCGAGGAAAACGAAGCGTATGCGATGCAGATCATGAAGAAGCTGCGTGCCGTGCCCGGCATCGCCGACGTGCGCCTGCAGCAGAGCACCAGCTACCCGCAGTTGAACGTTCACGTCGATCGCACCCGCGCCGATGCGCTCGGCATCACCGAGCGCGACGTCACCAACAGCATGGTCGCCTCGCTCGCCGGCAGCAGCCAGGTGGCGCCGGCGTTCTGGCTCAACCCTAAGAACGGCGTGTCGTACGCGATCGTCGCCGCGACGCCGCAGTACAAGATGGATTCGATGGCCGACCTGGCGCGACTGCCGGTGACCTCCTCCAGCGACAAGGCCAGCCAGATGCTGGGCGGTATCGCCAGCTTCACGCGTGAGCCCAGCGCTGCGGTGGTGTCGCACTACAACATCCTGCCCTCGTTCGATATCTACGCCGCCGTGCAGGATCGCGACCTCGGCGCAGTCAGCACCGACGTCAACAAGGTGCTGGCGCAGTTCGCCAAGAGCCGACCCAAGGGCACCCTGGTGACGCTGCGCGGTCAGGTCGGCACGATGAACGAAGCTTTCAGCGGCCTGCTGTTCGGCCTGCTCGGTGCGGTGGTGATGATCTACCTGCTCATCGTGGTCAACTTCCAGTCGTGGCTCGATCCCTTCGTGATCATCACCGCCCTGCCTGCGGCACTGGCGGGCATCGTGTGGATGCTCTTCATAAGCCACACCACGCTGTCGGTTCCCGCACTGACCGGCGCCATCATGTGCATGGGCGTGGCTACCGCCAACTCGATTCTTGTCGTGAGCTTCTGTCGCGAGCGGCTGGCGATTCACGGCGACGCGGTGAAGGCCGCGATGGAAGCGGGTTTCACGCGCTTCCGCCCGGTCTGCATGACCGCGCTGGCGATGATCATGGGCATGCTGCCGATGGCGCTGAGCCACGAACAAAACTCGCCGCTGGGCCGCGCCGTGATCGGTGGCCTGCTGTTCGCCACCTTTGCCACGCTGCTCTTTGTGCCGGTGATTTTCAGCCTCGTCCATGCGGGCGAAGAACACGCCGCTTTCACTGACCCCGTTCTGTTGCCCGGAGAAAATCCCCATGTCGCCTAATCACGAAGCCCCAGCGCAGCGCCCGCTGCGCCTGGGCCGTCCGATCGCCATCGTTGTTGTCGTGGCTGTTCTGTCCACGGTGATCGGGTTGGCCGTGCGTGCGCATGACTATCATCAGGTGGTCAGCTGGACCGACGCGCAAGAGTTACCTACGGTGCAGTTGGCGCCAGTCTCCGGTAAGGCAGACAGCCATGCGATGACGTTACCCGGCCGCATCGACGCGTGGATCAGCGCTCCGATCCACGCGCGGGTCAGCGGCTATCTGAAAAGCTGGGACAAGGATATCGGCAGCACGGTCAACGCCGGCGATACGCTGGGCATCATCGACACGCCCGAGCTGGACCAGCAGTTCGACCAGGCCAAGGCCGTGCTGGTGCGTGCCAAGGCCTCACAGCATCTGGCACAGATCACCAGCCAGCGATGGCAGCATCTGCTGAGCTCCAACTCGGTGTCCAAACAGGAGGCCGACGAAAAAAGCGGTGAAGCCGAAGTGGCAGCCGCCAACGTGCTCTCGGCGCAGGCCGACGTGGACCGGCTCGCCGCGTTGGAATCGTTCAAGCACATCACCGCGCCCTTCAGCGGCACGGTGACCAGCCGCAATACCGATATCGGCGATCTGATCTCCTCCACCAGCGAGAGCAGCCCGGCCCTGTTCACCGTGGCCGATACCAGCAAGATGCGTCTCTATGTGCGCATTCCGCAGGGCTATGCCGCATCGATCAAGCCCGGCATGACGGTCGACCTCAGCGTACTTGAGCACCCGGGGCAGACCTACAAGGCGACGCTGATCGGCTCGTCGGGATCGGTCAATCAGGAGTCCGGCGCGCTGCTGGCACAGTTCGAGGCGCCCAACCCCAACGGCGAACTGCTGCCGGGCGACTATGCGGAAGTGAGCCTGCCTATAACCGTCAACACGCACGTGACTACGGTACCGTCGACCGTGCTGATTTTCCGCGCCGCCGGTCCACAGGTCGCCGTGTTGGGCGCGGACAACCGCGTGCAGCTGCGCAATGTTCACATCGGCATGGACCTGGGCGATTCGCTGGAGATAGATCACGGCCTGCAGCCTGGCGATCGCATCATCGACCATCCGCCGGACTCGCTGTCGCAGGGTGACAAGGTGCAATTGGCCAGCGCGGCGACACCGGCAAAAAGCACGCAAGCTCAGCCGAAGCAGGGTTGAAGTCATGCGCACTTATTCCTTGATGCACAAACACAAACAGCAGATGCCTCGACGCAGCGGCGTGAAACACGCTCTGGCTGCGGCTCTGCTCATCGCGCTGAGCGGCTGTTCGCTGGCGCCCACCTATCATCGGCCGACCGTCGACATGCCGGCTAATTACAAGGAAGCATCCGGATTGTGGACACCGGCCGCGCCGGCCGATACGCAGGCACGCGGCGACTGGTGGCATATCTTCAACGACGGCACGCTCGATGGACTGGAACGAAAGCTCGACGCCGACAACCCGTCGCTGGCCGTGGCGCTGGCCCACTACAACCGCGCGCATGCCTACGAGGGCGAGCTGCGTTCCGGACTGTTCCCGCACGTGGGCGTGGATGGCGGCCCTTCCGACAATCGCCAGTCGAACAATCGTCCACTGCGCGGCAGCAATCAGCCCAACGAGTACGACGCCGACACGGCGCAGTTTTCGGCGGGCTATGAATTCGATTTCTGGGGCCGCGTACGTAACGAAGTCGCCGCCGGCAACGCTGAAGCGCAGGCAGCCAACGCCGACCTGGCCACAGCCAAGTTGAGCCTGCAATCGCAGCTCGCCGATCTTTATATCCAGCTGCGCGGCTACGACATCCAGGCACATATTCTTAGCGATTCACTAGAGGCTTATCGCAAGGGTCTGGTGCTGACACAAAATCGCATGGAGGGCGGGATCGCCTCAGGTCTGTCGGTAGCCCGCGCCAAGACCCAGCTTTCGGATGCACAAGCGCAGGCCGCCGAAGTGACCGCACAGCGCGCGCTCACTGAACACGCCATTGCGACCCTGATCGGCGTGCCGGCGTCGAAGTTTTCGCTGCCGGCGTCGGACGTGCAGATCGGACTGCCCGCCATTCCTGCCGAGGTGCCGTCCGTTCTGCTGCAGCGTCGGCCGGATATCGCAGCCGCCGAGCGGCTCACCTTTGCCGCCAATGCCAATATCGGCGTAGCGCGCGCGGCGTTCTATCCCAGCTTCAGTCTTTCGGCGATGTTCGGCTGGCAAAACACCGGCAACGGCAGCCTGCTCACCGCGGGAAACCGCATGTGGGCGCTGGGCCCGATCGGCGCATTGAGCCTCTTTGACGGCGGCTTGCGGCGCGCGCGGGAGCGCGAGGCGAAGGCGAACTTCGATGAAGCCGCAGGTCAGTACCGCGTCACCGTACTCGCCGCGTTCCAGCAGGTCGAAGACAACCTGTCGCTGCTGAGCAATCTCAGCCGCGAGGCGCACGACGAAGACGACGCTGCCGCATCCGCGCAGGATGCAGCAGCGATTGCGACCAACCGTTACAGCGAAGGCATCGTCAACTATCTTGACGTGGTCACGGCGCAGACCAGCTATCTCCAGGCCAAGCGCAACGCCGAGCAGGTGCGCACGCGGCGGCTGCAGGCCAGCGTGAATCTGATTCGCGCGCTAGGCGGCGGCTGGAGCGATGCCGACATGAAAAAGCCGCCAGCCGGGCAACCGGTGGCGGCTGTTCCATGAATTCCATTTGAGGTACCGCACAAAAGCAAACGGCGGGCCATGCCCGCCGTTTTCCGTCCTTGGGTCGAACTCCTTTCCGATAACTCGATGCGGGTCAATCGTGGCAGGCACAGATGACACTTTCGAATCGGGGCGATGACAAATTGACTGTCATCGCCCGCTCTCCGAAAAATGCGATCAGAACTTGTAGCTCAGCATCACGCGGTTATACGTAAACGCCTCGTTGCCCGGGTTCAGATTGTTGATGCCACCCGACGAACGCTCCCAGCGATCGCGAATCTGGAAACCCTTCATGAAGCCGTCGAAGTTGTAGATGATGTCGAAGTAGGTATCGTGGAAATTGCCGTCGAGAACGGTGCTGTACTTGGCGTAGGCAGCGACCAGCTGCAGCTTCTTGTCGAACAGGTCGTAGGAGAACTTGACCTTCTCCGCATGGCCCGGACCGGTTTCCACCAGACCGCGAATCATCGACGTGGTGTACAGGGGGTCTGTCGCGTAGCTGGCGGTATAGGGCGAAATGATCGCGCCATCGCCGATGGTCGAACCGCTCTCCTGCTCCGCCTTGTTGTACATGAAGTCGATACGGCCGTTCGGGATCACCACGCCGAGGTCGGCACCCCAGACGCGGGCCTTCACGTTGGTACCGGCAATGCCGTTGATCTTGAGCTTGTTCTGCACCAGCACGTTATCCGAGCCACCACCGCTTTCGGTCAAGCCCTGCAGGCCGACGACCGGATTGAAGCCGGTACCGGTGTCGAACACGTAGCTGCCGTCGGCGTAGCCCATGCGAGCAAAGTCGAGGAAGTCGTAGTACCAGCCCTGTGCCTTCAGGCCACCGTTCACATAGGTGCTGCCCAGCGCCCACGTACCGCTGGTCTGCTTTGCGGTCAGCGGCAAGCCCTGGTTACCACCGTAGAGCGTGTCGCCCTGATACGCGCTGGCGTAATAGTTGTTGTCGTTGAAATAGTCATCCGACGTGCGGCTGCGGTAGCTGAGCTCACGGATACCGATGATGTTCCAGCCCTTCACCGGCGTGAACACTGCACTCAGCGCTTCATAAGAGCTGGGAATCAGGCGGCCGTCGCTATTGCCCATCCAAGGCGTATTCAAATACTGGTAACCGGCACGCGCCAGGACCCAGTCGTTCTTGTACTGCAGGTAGGCCTGGCTTAGCGCGGTCAGCGAATCGCTGGCGCCCATCAGGGTGGTATCGACCCGCTTCGGATTGTCGGCCAGCGAACCCAATGAATTGGCGCTGACAAGCGACGCACCGGCACTGAAACCATTCAACGAAGCGGTCTGTGCATTGAGCAGAATCGAGCCACCGAACGCACGGGCGCTGGGCTTCGCCGCGACGCTATAGTCGTAAGTGCGGTTGAAGTCATACAGGCGCAGCTCGCCGTCGACGTGACCCTGCTTGAACAGGTCACTGAAAGTGTTGATGTCGGCATCATCGGCGTGCGCGCTGATGCTGAGTGTGCCAAGCACGGCAGCGATGGCTGCAGCGACAATTTTGTTGCGCATGATTGTGGAGCTCCGCATCAAGTTAGAAAGAGTCGTGCGACGGAGCCGACACGTTCCAGTGCCTGTTAAATTGATTTAACGCCCCATCTCGAAGCGCAGCATGCCGCGCACGCGTTACGCTTACGTATACGAATGATGACACTTAGATGACAGTGGTCGCCACTGACGCTGGTTGTCTGCGGGAAATGGCAACCATGGAGAAACGGTTCTGCACCTCAAAAAACCGCCGCTGCTTCGCCACATAGTGATCGAGCGAGATGTCCGCTCTATGACATGTACCGCAGGGCCAAGCGCTTTTTGAGCGTCTTAATGAAAACGAAAACGCTTTCGCAGTCGCCGAACGACCGGGCATGGAAAACGCCAATGCTATGCTTCGATCATGTCTTATAGTCCGCTTACCTCCCCCGCACGCATGGCGGAACGCTTCCGCGGTTTTCTACCGGTGGTCGTCGATGTCGAAACCGGGGGATTCGATGCCGAGCACGATGCCCTGCTGGAAATCGCCGCGGTCACCATCAGCATGGATGCCGACGGTTTCCTGCGCCCGCACCAGACCATCTCGACCCATGTCGAGCCCTTCCCCGGCGCCAATATCGACCCACGATCGCTGGAAATTACCGGTATCGATCCCTACAACCCGCTGCGCGGCGCCTTGGCCGAACGGCTGGCTTTGGACCATATATTTCAAGCGGTGCGCCAGGCTGTGCGCGATGCGGAGTGCCAACGCGCGATCCTGGTGGGTCACAACGCGGCGTTCGATCTGGGCTTTTTGAATATGGCCGTGCGTCGCTGTGGCAACAAGCGCAATCCATTTCATCCCTTCAGCTGCTTCGATACCGTCAGCTTCGGCGGCCTGGCATTCGGCCAGACCGTGTTGAGCAAGGCCGTGCTGGCTGCCGGCCATACGTTCGACGGTCGCGAGGCACATTCCGCCGTCTACGATGCCGAGCGAACGGCCGACCTTTTCTGCACCGTGGTCAACCGCTGGCGCCAGCTTGAGCTTCTCGAACAGGAGCACGTCGGTCTGGGCGTCTTGTCCTGAGCCGTATTCACCGACTCACAGGGGCATGGGAGGCGCCCGATCGCAATTCATGACAACAATTTCTTGCGTTGTCATCTCCTTGAAACATTCATCTCATCTCATTGCAACACGAAAGGCCTGAAATGGCGGGGTCCAATCCTCCGCCCCTCCTAGGAGCTACCGTGTTGATCACTCGCAAATCCTCGTTCCGATTCGCCGCCGTCGCGGCCATCGCCGTGTCCTCGACGTTTGCCGTCGCCGCCCAGGCCACCGATATCACCGGCGCGGGCTCCAGCTTCGTGTATCCGGTCATGTCCAAGTGGTCCGCCGCGTTCGCCGAAAAAACCGGCAACCATCTCAATTATCAGTCGGTCGGCTCCGGCGCCGGCATCGCGCAGATCAAGGAAGGCACCATCGACTTCGGCGCGTCCGATGCGCCGATGAAGGCCGAAGACCTGCAGCAGCTCGGCCTGGGCCAGTTCCCGGTCGTGGTCGGCGGCATCGTACCGGTCGTGCACATCGAAGGCATTGCCGAAGACCAGGTCAAGCTCGACGGCACCACCCTGGCCGACATTTTCCTGGGCAAGATCACCAACTGGAACGACCCGAAGATCGCCGCGCTGAATGCCGGCCTCAAGCTGCCGGCCGGCAAGATCACTGTCGTGCATCGTTCGGACGGTTCGGGCACCTCGTTCAACTTCACCAACTATCTGTCCAAGGTCAACACGGATTGGGCGACCAAAGTGAAGTTCGGCACGGCCGTCGAATGGCCGACCGGCGTGGGCGGCAAGGGCAACGAAGGCGTATCGCAGTACGTGCGCCAGATTCCGGGCTCGATCGGTTACGTGGAATACGCGTATGCGGTGAAGAACAAGCTGGCCTGGGTCGACCTGAAGAACGCCAGCGGCAACTTCATCAAGCCGAACGCGTCTGCCTTCGCCGCCGCTGCTGCCACCGCCGACTGGAAGAGCGCCAAGGATTTCAACCTGGTCATGACCAATGCACCCGGTGCGCAGGCCTGGCCGATCACCGCCACCACCTGGGTGATCATGTACAAGACGCCGAAGAACGCCGCCAACAGCAAGGTCGCCTTCGACTTCTTCAAGTGGTCGCTGGAGCAGGGTCAGGCCGACGCCAGCGCGCTCGACTACGTGCCGCTGCCGGCACCGCTGGTGGCGCAGATCGAGGCTTACTGGGCGTCCGATTACAAGCATTGAAGCGACCTGACGGCGGTAGCAGTCATGCTTCCGCCGCACGCTGTGGATAGGCTAGACACCATGCCGCCCTTTTTCGAAAGGGCGGCTTTTCGCTGAAAGCGGTGGCCGCATCGGTAACACCACCGCCGCACCCTGCTACCTGTCAGTTTGAGGATCGCATCGCACATGTCAGCGCAACCCGGCACCATCGCGCCTCCCATGGTCGTGGAGCAACGCACGCGACGCGACGCGCGGCAGGAACTCTTTTTCCGATGGCTGCTCAAGGGCTGCGCCCTGCTGGTGCTCGCCTCGCTGCTCGGCGCTGCCGGCGCCACCCTGTGGGGCGGCCGCGAAGCCTTCGCCAAGTTCGGCTGGCACTTTCTGGTCAGCACGGCATGGGATCCAGGCAACGATGTCTACGGCGCACTGGTTCCGGTTTACGGCACCATCGTCACCTCGCTCATTGCGCTGCTGATCGCCGTACCGGTGAGCTTCGGCATCGCGCTCTACCTTTCCGAAGTGGCGCCTGCCTGGCTGCGCACGCCGGTATCTTCGGCGATCGAATTGCTGGCGGGCATACCCTCGATCATTTACGGTATGTGGGGGCTGTTCGTCTTCGCACCGTTCTTTTCCGCGCACATCAAGCCGTGGCTGACCAACAACCTGGGCAACAAGCCCGATGACGGCAAGCTGTCGTGGGTGGCCCAGCACGTGCCGTTCATCGGCAAACTGTTCGGCAGCGACTATCCCTTTGGCGCCAGCATCCTGGTGGCCGGAATCGTGCTGGCGATCATGATCGTCCCGTTTATCTCCTCGGTGATGCGCGAGGTGTTCCAGACCGTGCCGACGCGGCTGAAGGAGTCCGCGTACGCGCTCGGTTCGAGCACGTGGGAAGTGTCGTGGGACATCGTGCTGCCGTATACGCGATCGGCCGTGATCGGCGGCATCTTTCTGGGCCTCGGACGCGCGCTGGGCGAAACGATGGCAGTGGCCTTCATCATCGGCAACTCGATGACCTTTTCGGCGTCGCTGCTCGACCCTGGCACATCGATCGCCTCGACCATCGCCAACCAGTTCAGCGAAGCCAGCGGCCTGCAGAAGTCCTCGCTGATGGCGCTGGCGTTTCTGCTGTTCGTGGTCACCTTTATCGTGCTGCTGATCGCCCGGCTGATGCTCCGCCAGCTCAAGCGCAAGGAAGGCAACTGATGAGTGCGATCTATCTACGCCGCCGCGTCACCAACTGGATCGCCATCGCGCTGAGCACGCTGGCCACCCTGGTCGGCCTGGTGTTTCTCGCCTGGATTCTGTGGGAAACGCTGCGCCAGGGCATCAGCGCGTTGAACTTCAAGCTGTTCACCAGCATCACGGCCAGCGGCGAAGACGGCGGACTGGCCAATGCCATGGTCGGCAGCCTGATCATCAACTTTCTCGGCATCGCCATCGCCACACCCATCGGTGTGATGGCTGGCACCTGGCTGGCCGAATATGCCAATCGCACCAAGCTGGGCGAGACGATCCGCTTCCTCAACGACATTCTGCTGTCCGCGCCATCGATCGTGATGGGCCTGTTCGTCTACACCATCATCGTGCTGCCCAGCACGGTGCTGACCCACGGTTCGACCACCTTCTCCGGTTTCGCCGGCGGCGTGGCGCTGGCTCTGATCGCCCTGCCCGTGATCGTGCGCACCACCGACGAAATGCTGCGGCTGGTCCCCTCGACGCTGCGCGAAGCGGCGCTGTCGCTCGGCGTGCCGCAGTGGAAGCTGACCATGCAAATTCTGGTCCGCGCGGCGCGCTCGGGCATCATCACCGGCGTGCTGCTGGCACTGGCGCGCATTTCCGGTGAAACCGCACCGCTGCTGTTCACCGCGTTCGGCAACAACTATATGACGCTGAACCCGATCGACAAGATGTCCAGCCTGCCGCAGATCATTTATCAGTACGCCAACGATCCGGGCGACACGATGCACGCGATGGCCTGGGCCGGCGCCTTCGTGGTCACCATGTTCGTGCTGCTGCTCAGCCTCGGCTCCCGCCTGATTTTCTCGCGCAACAAGGTTTCCCATGACTGATCCTGCCGTCGCCAACCACCTGGCGCAGACCATGGCCGCTCCCCTGGCCAGCACCAAAATGACGGTGCGCGACCTGCATTTCTACTACAACGGTTTCCATGCGCTGAAAGGCATCAACATGGAAGTACCGGAGAAAAAGGTCACCGCCATCATCGGGCCCTCCGGCTGCGGCAAGTCGACCCTGCTGCGTATCTTCAATCGAATCTACGCCATCTATCCGAAGCTGGAGGCGAAGGGCGAAATCGTGCTGGACGGCGAGAATATTCTCGACCCCGGTTATTCGATGAATCGCCTGCGCAGCAAGGTCGGCATGGTGTTTCAGAAACCCGTGCCGTTTCCGATGACCATCTTCGAGAACGTGGCCTACGGCATTCGTCATCACGAAAAGCTGTCCAAGCCGGATATGGACGGTCGGGTCGAACAGGCACTGCGCAGCGCGGCGCTGTGGGACGAGGTGAAGGACAAGCTGAAGCAGAATGCGCTCGGCCTTTCCGGCGGTCAGCAGCAGCGTTTGTGCATCGCCCGCGCCATCGCGCTGCGGCCCGAGGTGCTGCTGCTCGACGAACCGACCTCGGCGCTCGATCCGATCGCCACCAGTCGAATCGAGCAGCTGGTCGAAGAGCTGAAAAACGAATTTACCATCGTCATCGTCACGCACAATATGCAGCAGGCGGCGCGCTGCTCCGATCTCACCGCCTTCATGTACATGGGTGAGCTGATCGAGTTCGACCGCACCGAAAAAATCTTCACCAAGCCCGGCAAGAAACAGACCGAGGATTACATCACCGGTCGGTTCGGCTGAGCGTATAACCGATGCCTCTCCCTTGATGGAGAGGTCTGCGCGAACGGGCGAGCTGCGCGCACTCCCTACTTGATGCATGAGAGAACACCTATGAGCAGCACCGGCAAAGAACACATCATCAAGAGCTATGACGGCGAACTGACCCGGCTGACCGGCGAAATCGTGCGCATGGGCGAGTTGTCGGTGAGCCAGCTCGAAGCGGCCATCGACGTGATCGACCGCCGCGACGAACGCGCCGCCCAGCGCGTCGTCGGCAACGACGAGGCCATCGACCAACTCGAACAGGAAATCAGCCACGATGTAGTGCGCCTGCTCGCGCTGCGCGCGCCGATGGCCGGCGACCTGCGCAACGTGTTCGCCGCGCTGCGCATTGCGGCCGACATCGAGCGCATCGGCGACTACGCGGCCAATGTGGCCAAGCGTTCGATCCCGCTATCGATGGTGGCGCCGGTGGCGCCGACGGCCGGACTGAACTACCTCGCCGAGCTGGCCGCCACCGAAGTGCGCGACGTGCTGCTGGCCTATCGCGACCAGGACGCCGAGAAGGCCTACCAGGTCTGGAAGGACGACGCGGAACTCGACGACGCCTACACCGGCTATTTCCGCCAGCTGCTGACCTACATGATGGAAGACCCGCGCAATATCACCCCGTGCACGCATCTGCTGTTCATGGCGAAAAACATCGAGCGGATCGGCGACCACGCCACCAATATCGCCGAAAACGTGTGGTTCCAGGTCACCGGCGAGCCGCTGAACAAGCAGCGCACCAAGCGCGATTTCACGTCGAATCCTGAGCTCGGCAAGCTCGGCGAATAAGCCGAGCTGGACCATTGACGCAAAAAAAGAAGCGCATCACGCGCTTCTTTTTTCCGACTAACCGTCGTTCGCCCTAGCTGTACCTAGGTAAGAACCATCGCACGACGTCGCTCACCATATCGGCATGTTCTGGCCTTTTTCACGGGCGCGCTGGCGAAGCCGCGTTCCGTGCACGATACCGAACACGCCGATGATGACCCAGGCCAGTTCCATCAGGAACGCCGGCCAGTTGATCGGCCCCAGCCCGAAAACCAGCGATAGGATCACGCCGATCGCGCCCAGCACATTCAAGAGTTGGTAAGTCAGCCCGTTGCCACGGATCTTGTGTGCCTGCAAAAGTAGATAGGCCAGCAGCACAAAGAACACGCCGATATAACCCACCCAGTCGTGCCAAAAAAAAGTCATTTCACTGCACTCCGTTGACGCAAGGCTTCGAATAAAACCACACCGGTAGCGACGGAGACGTTAAGGCTCTCCATCGTGCCCGGCATCGGAATTTTCGCCACGAAATCGCACAGCTCACGCGTCAGCCGTCGCATGCCCTCGCCTTCGCTGCCGAGCACGATGGCCACCGGCCCCTTGAAATCGACCGTGTAGATCGACGTTTCCGTCTCGCCGTCCAAGCCGGTAATCCACACGCCAGCATCCTTCAACTCGCGCAGCGTGCGAGCCAGATTGGTCACCGCAATCAGCGGCACGCGATCGGCGCCACCGGCCGACGCACGGCGCACGACCGGCGTCAGGCCGACCGCGCGATCCTTCGGCACGATCACCGCGGTAACCTTGGCGGCGGCCGCACTGCGCAGGCAGGCGCCGAGGTTGTGCGGATCGGTGACGCCGTCGAGCACCAGCACCAGGGTGCCGCTGCCGTCGCGCTCCATCAGCGCCGCCAGATCGTTTTCATGCGCCATCGGCGGTGGCTCGTACAGCGCAGCCACGCCCTGATGGCGCGCCTCGCCGGCGAGCTTGTCCAACTGCTCGCGCGGACGATGGTTGACCGTGATCTTCAGCGCCTTCGCCCGCTCGGCCAGCTCGAGCACGCGCGCATTGCGCTGGCCCTGCTCCACCACCAGCTCGCGCACGCGCTCCGCGTCGTTACTCAATGCACCTTCGACCGGGTTGATCCCGACGATCCAGCTCTCACTCATGGTTTACCTTTCGGTTTCGGTTTACGCGGCCCGCGCTTGTTGCGGTTGCCGCCGGATGGCGCCGCGTTGGATGGTGTCGCCACGGGAGCCTGTGCGGCACGCCCCGAGCGATTCTGCCCCTGCCCTTTACCGCGGGAGCCGCTGCCGGAGCGGCTGGGCGATGCATCCGTCGATGCCGAACCGCGCCGCGGACGCTGGCCGGACTCGGCCGGCTTGTTCGACGCATAGGAACGCCGCGACGGCGGATTTTCGTCGTGGTCAACGTGTGCGGGCGCCTCCACCACGGCGACATCCTTACGACCGAAGGCACGACCGATGGCCTTAGCGGCACGACCGAACATACCCGGCGCCTTCGCTTCGGCCACCGGCTTTTTCGGCAGCGAATAACGCTCGCCCGCAGCGGCGTAGTTGTAAGCCTTGCCGGCCGCCTGCGGCGGAGCTGCCGCAGCACGCGTGGGCACCAGTCGGAAATCGATCTTGCGATCTTCCAGGCTGGCACGCAGCACCTGCACGCGCACATGATCGCCGAGACGAAACTGCGTGCCGGTGCGCTCGCCCTTCAGCAGTTTGCGGATCGCATCGAAGTGGTAGTAATCGTTGGCGAGCTGGCTGATATGTACCAGGCCGGAGACCTTGGATTCGTTCAGCTCCACGAACAGGCCGAACGAGGTGACGCCGGTGACCACGCCATCGAACTCGCTGCCGATATGCTTTTCCATCCATGCGCACTTGAAGCGCTCGTCGACGTCGCGCTCGGCTTCCTCGGCACGGCGTTCGCGCTGAGAACAGTGGATCGCCATCGCGGCCATTTCCGCCGGCGTATAGCTGTAATCGCTCGGCTTGCGGCCGGTCAGCGCAAAACGGATCGCGCGATGGACCAGCAGGTCGGGATAGCGGCGGATCGGCGAGGTGAAGTGCGCGTAGGCCGTCAACGCCAGACCGAAGTGGCCGCGGTTGTCCGGCTGATACGCTGCCATGCTCTGCGAGCGCAGCAGCACCGACTGGATCAGCTCGCGCTCGGGACGATCTCTGACCATACGCAGCACTTCGGAGAAATCGGCCGGCGTGACTCGATCGACCGACGGCATGCTCAGCTTGAACTCGCGCAGGAACTGCTGCAGGTCCTCGTACTTTTCCGCCGGCGGCGGCTCGTGCGCGCGAAACAGCGCGGGGATTTTCTTTTTCTCCAGATACAGCGCCGCCTGCACGTTGGCCGCGATCATGCACTCCTCGATCAGCTTGTGCGCGTCGTTGCGCTCGGTCGCGCCCATCGATTCGACGCTGCCGGTCTGGTCGAGGCGGAACTTCACTTCCGGCGTCTCGAAATCGATCGCACCGCGCCGCTTGCGCTGGGCCGCCATCGCCTTGTACAGCGCGTGCAGGTTCTCCAGCTGCGGCAGCACGTCGGCCACTTCCTGCAGCGCTTCTTCCTCGCGCAGCCCCACCGCCTGCCACACCTTGTCGTAGGTCAGCCGCGCGTGGGACAGCATTACCGCGTCGTAGAACTTCGACTTGACCACATTGCCTTCGGCATCGACCTGCATATCGCAGACCATGCACATCCGCTCGACTTTGGGCATCAGTGAGCAGATGCCGTTGGACAGGGTTTCCGGCAGCATCGGCACGACGAAACCGGGGAAGTAAGTGGACGTGCTGCGTTCGTAGGCCTCTCTGTCCAAGGCGCTGCCGAGGCGCACGTAGTGCGACACGTCGGCAATCGCCACGATGAGTCGGAAGCCGCCACCGCGTCGCGGTTCGGCATATACCGCATCATCGAAGTCGCGTGCATCGGCGCCGTCGATCGTGACCAGCGGCAGCGAGCGGATATCGATGCGGCCTTCGCGCTCGGCCGCGCTGACCTGAGGTTCGACCTGCGCGGCTTCGCGCAGCACTTCGGCCGGCCATTCGTGCGGCAGGTCGTGGCTGGCGATCGCCATCTCCACCACCAGCGACGGCTGCAGGCGTTCGCCCAGCACCGCCTTGATCACGCCTTTGGGACCGCGCTGCGAGGTGGGCGGATCGGTAATTTCGACCACCACGATTTGCCCCGAGGTTGCGCCCTGTTCTTCGCCGGGTTTGATGACCACTTCCTGCAGAATGCGTCGGTCGTCCGGCGTTACCGAAGTGACACCGTTTTCAACGATGACGCGGCCGACCAGTCGCGATGAGCGCCGCTGCAGCACTTCGGCAATCGCGCCCTGGCGACGCCCGCGGCGATCGATGCCGACCACGCTGGCGAGCACGCGATCGCCGTGCATCACGGCGCGCATCTGTTGCGGCGAGAGATAGAGATCATCACCGCCCGCGTCAGGACGCAGAAAACCGTAGCCCTCGGCGTTGGCGATCACCAGGCCGGCGATCAGGTCGAGCTTTTGCGTCGGCGCGTAGCCGCCGCGACGTCCAAGCAGCAGCTGGCCGTCGCGGACCATCGCGCCAAGCCGCTTGCGCAGCGCCTCGAGATCGGTCTCGTCGTCGATCGCCAGCGCTTCGGCGATGCGCACCTCGGTCAGCAGCTCGCCGCGCTCTTCGAGCAGCGCAAGAATCGCCTCGCGGCTGGGAATGGGACGGTCGTACTTCTGCGCTTCGCGAGCCGCATGCGGATCACGCACGGCGCCGCCAGAAGCTTTGTTGCGAGGTGCCGAAGCACCGCCATTTCGCGGCGCTCGGCCGGCAGGTTTTGCGCGACCTTGGGTCGGGCCGGACTCTTGTCCGTTTCCGGACTGGCCCTTGCCAGACGGGGAGGATGTTTTTCTAGTCACTAAGTTACCTTGAGTTGTTCGCGGCGCGAAGGATGACACGACGCGATGAATAGGGTGAAAAGTGTTGACAAGCCACCGGCAGGTGCCTACATTACGCGGCTCACGCAGCTTGTACAGCCCAGTGAGACCCTGCCCGGGTGGCGGAATTGGTAGACGCACTAGCTTCAGGTGCTAGCGGGGGCAACTCCGTGGAGGTTCGAGTCCTCTCCCGGGCACCAATTGTAAACGAAGGCCGCCCCACAAAGGCGGCCTTCGTCTTTTGGGGAATCCGCGACGGCGTCGATCGGCGATACGATACGAACTCGCCACCTACGGAGTTCAACATGTCGCGTCCGCCGCTGCCGCCGTTCAACGAAGCCACCGCGATCCAGAAAGTGCGCATGGCCGAAGATGCATGGAACGGCCGCGACCCGGCCAAGGTCGCGCTGGCTTATACGTCGGACAGCCAATGGCGCAACCGTGCGGAATTCATCCACGGCCGCGCAGAGATCGAAGCCTTCCTCACGCGCAAGTGGGCGAAGGAACTCGACTACCGGCTGACCAAGGAACTATGGACCTTCGCCGGCAATCGCATCGCCGTGCGGTTTGCTTACGAGTATCACGACGACAGCGGCCAGTGGTTTCGCGCCTACGGCAACGAGAACTGGGAATTCGATGAGGACGGCCTGATGCGGCGGCGTCTGGCCAGCATCAACGAACACCCGATCAAGGAAACCGACCGCAAGTTTCATTGGCCGCTGGGTCGCCGGCCCGATGACGCGCCCGAACTGAGCGATCTGGGGCTTTGAACCGGCCGGCCACACTGTCGCAGCATCCGCTGCGCTAACGAATATCGCGTCGCTCTCCCTGTATAATTCGGGCGGTAAACGCATGGTGGGAGAAGCGGATGGCGCCAGACCGGCCATTCCGCTGCCGAAGACGCAACGCCCGTAATCGCTCAGGCTCCTGTACCACCACGCGCAAACACTCTGGAGAGACCGGTTCGATCCGGCGCCGAAGGTGCACGAAACGCCACATTGTTGACATCGACGTTGATCTCGACTGGCGCGTTTCCAAACTCTCAGGCAAAAGGACAGAGGGGCGCCCGACGTGCGGCACGGCACGTTGCCTTTGGATGCCTCCAGTCATGAGCCACAAACATTCCCCTTCCCTGCGCGAACTCGAGCATCACCACGCCTTCGTCGAGCGCCATATCGGCCCGAACGATGCCGAGATCGCGCAGATGCTGCACGTGATCGGCCATGAGTCGCTGGAAACGATGACCGACGCGATCGTGCCGGCCTCGATCAAATCGTCGGCGCCGCTGGCGTTGCCGCAGGCGATCACCGAGGTCGAAGCGCTGGCCAAGATCCGCGCCATCGCCGACAAGAACCAGGTGTTCCGCAGTTTTATAGGCCAGGGCTACTACGGTACGCACACGCCGAACGTGATCCTGCGCAATATCCTCGAGAATCCGGCCTGGTACACGGCCTACACGCCGTATCAGGCGGAGATATCGCAGGGCCGCATGGAAGCGCTGATCAACTTCCAGACGTTATGCGCCGACCTCACCGGCATGGAGATCGCCAACGCGTCCCTGCTGGACGAAGCCACCGCCGCCGCCGAGGCGATGACGCTGGCCAAGCGCTCGTGCAAGTCCAAGTCCAATGTCTTCTTCGTGTCGCGCGGCGTGCATCCGCAGACGCTGGAAGTGCTGCACACCCGCGCCGAAGCGATGGGCCTGCAGCTGCATATCGGCGATGACGCCGAAGCCGCCAGCGTCGACAGCTTCGGCGTGCTGCTGCAGTACCCCAACACCTTCGGCCAGATCCATGACTACAAGGCGCTGGCTGATGCCGCGCATGCGCGCGGCGCGCTCGTCGCGGTGGCGACCGACCTGCTGGCGCTGACCCTGATCGCGGCGCCAGGCGAATGGGGCGCCGACATCGTCGTCGGCAACTCGCAGCGCTTCGGCGTACCGTTCGGCAACGGCGGCCCACATGCGGCCTTCATGGCCTGCCGCGATGCGTACAAGCGCTCGATGCCGGGCCGCCTGATCGGCGTATCCATCGATGCGGAAGGCAAGCCGGCGTATCGGCTCACCCTGCAGACTCGCGAGCAGCACATCCGCCGCGAGAAGGCCACGTCGAATATCTGCACCGCGCAGGTGCTGCTCGCCGTCATGGCCAGCATGTACGCGGTGTATCACGGTCCCGAAGGCCTGACCCGCATCGCCCGTCGCGTGCACCGCCTCAGCGCGATCCTGGCCAATGCGCTGGGCAAGGCCGGCATCACCGTCGGGCCGGATTTCTTCGACACACTGCACGTGGTCGACATCGACGCCGAGGCCATCCACGCCAAGGCCGAATCGGCGCGGCTCAACCTTCGTCGCATCGACGGCCGGAGTCTCGGCATCAGCCTGGATGAAACCACCACGCGCGAGGACGTAATCGCACTGACCAAGCTGTTCGGCGCCGGTGTGGCCATCGACGACATCGACGCGCTGGATGCCAGCACCGACGACGCCCTGCCCGCCGGCCTGCGCCGCACCAGCGCCTTCCTCACGCATCCGGTGTTCAACACGCATCACAGTGAGCACGAACTGCTGCGCTACATGCGCGCGCTGGCCGACAAGGATCTGGCGATGGATCGCACGATGATCCCGCTGGGTAGCTGCACGATGAAGCTCAACGCCACCGCCGAGATGATCCCGGTGACCTGGCCGGAGTTCGGCAATATCCACCCGCTGGCGCCTTCGGCGCAGACGCAGGGCTACACCCAGCTGATCGATACGCTCGAGGCGATGCTGGTCGAATGCACGGGCTACGACGCGGTGAGCCTGCAGCCCAACTCCGGTGCGCAGGGCGAATACGCCGGCCTCTTGGCGATCCGCGCGTATCACCGCTCGCGCAACGAAGGCCATCGCGATATCTGCCTGATTCCCGAATCCGCCCACGGCACCAACCCGGCGTCCGCGCAGATGTGCGGCATGACGGTCGTGGTGACCCAGTGCGACGCCAATGGCAACGTCGACGTCGACGACATCCGCGCCAAGGCAGAGAAGTATTCCGATCGCCTCGCGGCACTGATGATCACCTACCCGTCCACGCACGGCGTGTTCGAGGAAGACATCGTGGCGATCTGCGACGTCATCCATCAGCACGGCGGCCAGGTTTACACCGATGGCGCGAACATGAATGCGCTGGTCGGAGTGGCAAAGCCCGGCAAGTGGGGCTCGGACGTGTCGCATCTGAATCTGCACAAGACCTTCTGCATTCCGCACGGCGGCGGCGGACCGGGTGTCGGCCCGTGCGCGGTCAAGTCCCATCTCGCCCCGTTTCTGCCGAAGAAGTTCGGCGAAGAAGGCGCGGTCGGCATGGTCAGCGCGGCCAGCAACGGCTCGGCCTCGATCCTGCCGATCTCGTGGATGTACATCACCCTGATGGGCAGCGAAGGCCTGCGCAAGGCGACCCAGGTCGCCCTGCTCAACGCCAACTATGTGGCCAAGCGGCTGGCGCCGCATTACAAGACGCTGTATACCGGACGCAACGGCCTGGTCGCGCACGAGTGCATTCTCGACCTGCGCCCGTTGAAGGACGCCACCGGCATCGGTGCCGAGGACGTCGCCAAGCGCCTGATCGATTTCGGCTTCCATGCGCCGACGCTGAGCTTCCCGGTCTCCGGCACGCTGATGGTCGAGCCGACCGAAAGCGAATCGCAGCACGAGCTCGACCGCTTCATCGACGCGATGATCCAGATCCGCGAGGAAATCCGCGCGGTCGAGGAAGGCAAGCTCGATCGCGAAGACAACCCGCTGAAAAACGCACCGCACACGGCGACCAAGGTCAGCGCCAGCGAATGGAAGCACGCCTACCCGCGCGAGCTGGCGGCTTTCCCGCTGCCCAGCCTGAAGTTGCAGAAGTACTGGTCGCCGGTGGCCCGCGTAGACAACGTCTACGGCGACAAGAACATCATGTGCGCCTGCATTCCGATCGACGCGTACAAGGAAGAAGCCGACGCCTGATCTGATCGACTGACTATTGCTCGATAAAAAGCCCCGCGTCGCGGGGCTTTTTTTGCCATCGT
The DNA here is from genome assembly GCF_013408815.1 of Rhodanobacter sp. K2T2. Taxonomy (NCBI): domain Bacteria; kingdom Pseudomonadati; phylum Pseudomonadota; class Gammaproteobacteria; order Lysobacterales; family Rhodanobacteraceae; genus Rhodanobacter; species Rhodanobacter sp. K2T2. Next base: position 52,360 of record NZ_JACCCA010000017.1, read on the forward strand.
TTAGCGGCGATCGACCATTGCGCCATTCATCGATCTCTTCACACACATTTGAAGCACGGGCAATTCACTTGCCGGAGCGCACCGTTGATAGACGTCCTCAGACCTCCACCATCGATCGCTTCGGAGAACCCATGGCCAACGCCAAAAAAAATTCCAGTGCTTCATCTAAAAAATCTGTCACCAGCAGGCAGCCGGCAGTCAAGTCAAAAGATCAACGCGGCAACGGCGACGAGCTGCACCAGCTCGCCGGCGGCCAACACCCGCTGCTGACGACCAATCAAGGTCTGCCGCTGTCGGACAATCAGAATTCGTTGAAGGCTTCGCCACGCGGTCCGACGCTGTTGGAAGACTTCATTCTGCGCGAAAAAATTACCCATTTCGATCATGAGCGCATTCCCGAGCGCATCGTGCATGCGCGCGGCTCGGCCGCGCACGGCTACTTTGAGCTGACCAAGTCGCTGAAGAAATACACCACGGCAAAAATTCTCACGGAGGTCGGCGAGAAGACGCCGCTGTTCACACGCTTCTCCACTGTGGCCGGTGGTGCGGGCTCGATCGACACCCCGCGCGACGTGCGCGGCTTTGCGGTGAAGTTCTATACCAAGGAGGGCAACTGGGATCTGGTCGGCAACAATATCCCGGTGTTCTTTATCCAGGACGCGATCAAGTTTCCGGACCTGATCCACGCCGTGAAAATGGAGCCGGACCGCGGCTTTCCACAGGCCGCGTCGGCACACGACACGTTCTGGGATTTCATTTCGCTCACGCCCGAATCGATGCATATGATCATGTGGGCGATGTCCGACCGCACGATCCCGCGCTCGTTGCGGATGATGGAAGGCTTCGGCATCCACAGCTTTCGTCTGCTCGACGCCGAAGGCAAATCGACCTTTGTGAAATTTCACTGGCGGCCCAAGCTCGGCCTGCAGTCCACAGTGTGGGATGAAGCGGTCAAACTGGCCGGCGCGGATCCGGATTTCCACCGTCGCGATTTGTTCGAGTCGATCCAGGCCGGCGAGTATCCCGAATGGGAACTGGCGGTGCAGCTGTTCACCGAAAAAGAGGCCGACGCCTTCCCATTCGACCATCTCGACCCGACCAAGCTGATTCCGGAGGAGCTGGTGCCGCTCACGGTGATCGGCCGCATGGTGCTCGATCGTTACCCGGATAATTTCTTCGCCGAAACCGAGCAGGTGGCGTTCTGCCCGTCGCACGTGGTGCCCGGCATCGACTTCTCCAACGATCCGTTGCTTCAGGGTCGCCTGCACTCGTATCTCGATACCCAACTATCGCGCCTGGGTTCGCCGAACTTCCATCAACTGCCGATCAATGCGCCCAAGTGCCCGTTCGCCAATCAGCAGCGCGACGGGCATATGCAGATGCAGGTGCCGAAGGGCCGCGTGAGCTACGAGCCGAGCTCGCTCGATCCCACCTCGCCGCGCGAAACGCTGGCCGGTTTTCGTAGCGCCGCGGTCGCCGACGCCGACGGCGCCAAGGGCCGCGTTCGCCCGGAAAGCTTCGCCGACCACTACAGCCAGGCGCGCCAGTTTTTCCGCAGCCAGACCAGGTACGAGCAGGCGCATATCGCTTCGGCACTAGTGTTCGAACTGTCCAAGGTGGAGACCCAGCATGTGCGCGAGGCTGTGGTCGGCCATCTGCGGCATATCGGCGAAGACCTTGCCCGCCGCGTTGCCGACGGACTGGGACTGGACGATCTCCCTGCCCTACCGGCAGCCGCGGTGGAAACGCACGATGCCAAGGTGTCGCCGGCGCTGCAGATCATCGGCAAGATGAAGGACACGCTCAAAGGCCGTACCGTCGGCATCCTCATTCACGACGGCTCCGATGCAGCCACGATCAAATCGGTGAAGAAAGCCGTCGAAGCTGCAGGAGGCGCGACGAAACTCGTCGCCACCCGCGTGGGCGGCATCAAGCTCAGCGACGGAAAAAGCACCGCAGCCGATGGCCAGCTCGACGGCACACCGTCGCTGATATTCGACGCGGTGGCATTGGTGCTGTCCCCGGCAGCGGGTAAACAGCTGGCCGGCGTGGCGGCCGCCGTGGATTTTTCCCGTGAAGCGTTCGGTCATCTCAAGGCCATCGCTGCCGACGAAGGCGCGCAGGCCGTGCTGGCAGCCGGTGGCGTCGGTAAGGATGCGGGCGTGGTCGATACCGACGACACCAAGGGCTTTATCAAGGCAGCGAAAACCCGCCAATGGGAACGCGAGGCCAAGCTGCGCACGCTTGCCTGAGCATGTGAAGCATGAAACTAGAAAGGCCGCCCGTTACAGGGCGGCCTTTCTTTCGAGATGTGACGGCTGCCGATGACCGAAGACATCAACAGCCGCAACTCACGACCGCTGTTCCTCGAAGGAATGCACGATCAGCTGATGCAACGCATCGGAACCGTACGGCTTTTGCAGAATGCGCGTCCGAGCGTCCAGATCGATACCGCTCACCATGTCGTTACCCGTCGCGAAAATAACCGGCAGATGCGGCTGCTTTTCGCGCAGGGCCTTGACCAAGTCGACACCGGACATATCGGGCAGGCCGACGTCGGTCAGCAGCAGATCGATCGGGTGCTCGTCGAACGCATTGATCGCCTGCGCCGCATCGCCCGATTCGATGACCGCATACCCTTTCGCCTCGAGAATATCCACGATACTTACGCGAATCATCCAGTCGTCCTCGCACACCAGAATGCGCCGCTTGCCGGTCGACCCGGAAACGTCCTCAGGGCTGGATACGGCCAACGGTGACTCGATCGCCATGGTCGCCTTTTCGTTGCGCAGCGCCTGGGCGGCCAGCACCTGACGCAGCTTTTTCGCCAGCGCCTCACGCGTATACGGTTTGGTCAGCAGGTCCACGCCTTCGTCGAGGCGCCCACCGTGCACGATCGAATTTTCCGTGTAGCCCGAGGTAAACAGCACCGCCAGATGCGGCAGCCGCTCGCGCGCCTTGCGCGCCACTTCCGGGCTTTTCAGCGAGCCGGGCATCACCACATCGGTAAATAGCAGGTCGATCGGAATGCCGCTTTCGATGACGGTCAGTGCACCCTGCGCATCGCGTGCCTTGAGCACCCGATAGCCGAGGTCGGACAGCAGCGCGACGACGGTGTCGCGCACCGCGTCGTCATCCTCGGCGACAAGAATGGTTTCCGTACCGCCCGTCACGACACCCGAATCGTGGTCGATGATCACGTCCTCGGTCTGCACCGAGCGCGGCAGATACAGCTTGATCGTGGTTCCCTGCCCCAGCTCGCTATACACCTTGATGTGGCCGCCGGACTGCTTCACGAAGCCGTAGACCATCGACAGCCCAAGCCCGGTACCGTGGCCTTCCGGCTTGGTCGTGAAGAACGGCTCGAACACCTGGCCGATGATGTCGTCGGGTATGCCGCAGCCGGTGTCGCTCACCGCCAGCATCACGTACTGACCCGGCATCGCATCGGGATTGGTCTGCACGTAATGATCGTCGAGCGAGGCGTTGCCTGCCTCGATGGTCAAACGACCGCGGCCGTTCATCGCGTCGCGCGCGTTGATCGCCAGATTGAGCAAGGCATTTTCCACGTTGGCCGGATCGATCAAGGTGTTCCATAAGCCGCCGGCGGCAATGGTTTCGATTTCGATCGCCTCGCCCAGCGCGCGGCGCAACAGATCATCGAGATCGCGAATCAACCGCCCCAGGTTCACCACTTTGGGTGCCAGCGGCTGGCGACGGCCGAAGGCCAGCAGCTGCGAGGCCAGCTTCGATCCACGCGAGACGCCGGCCATGGCGTTGACCACGCGGCGCTCGGCGCGTTCGTTGCCGGCCACGTCATTGCTGAGCAGCTGCAGGTTGCCGCTGATGACCTGCAGCAGATTGTTGAAGTCGTGTGCGATGCCGCCGGTCAGCTTGCCGATGGCTTCCATTTTCTGTGCTTGGCGCAACTGCTCCTGCGCCAGCGCCAGCGCGTGGGCATGCTCTTTCTCACTGCCTACGTCGCGGCCGACCGCGTGGATCAGACCATCGTTCGGAAACGCGTTCCACGATATCCAGCAGTAGCTCCCGTCACGCCGGCGGTAGCGGTTCTCGAACTGGATGGCCACATGCCCTTCCGACATGCGGCCGACTTCGTTACGGGTCGATTCCACATCGTCGGGATGAAGCAGATCGAACAGGTTGCTGCCGATCAGTTCGTCTTCGTGCCATCCAAGAATGCGTGTCCACGCTGGGTTGGTGGCTACGATGCGGGCGTCGATCTGCACGATCAGGATCAGGTCGATCGACAGGCGCCAAATGCGGTCGCGCTCGATAGTACGCGCCGCCACCTGCTGTTCCAGCGATGCCGCGACTTCGCGCAGTTCCTGCTCGGCGCGACGCCGCTCAATGGCTACCCGCGTGCGATTGGCGACATCGCGCATGAAGATCAGCTCCGCGCTGGTCCATTCCCGCGCGCTTTCATGATTGGTGTAGATGATGGCCACAAAGCCACCCTGCTCGGTAATCGGCATATTGACCGCCGACTGAGCACTGATGGCTTTGAGCTTGTCTGCGTTTTCAGCCGTGCGCGGATCCTTGTACGCGTCGGCGAAGACCACCGTGCTGCCGCGCTTGAGGTCTTCGATATACGAGCCGTAGTCGCGAAAATGCAGCGTGCCGGCGATGGTTTGGATGCCCGGGGCATTCCAGTCACGTTCGATGGTAATCGTTTCGGCGATCGGATCGATGGTGCCGTAGCCGGCCCGGCTGACGTTGAGCGTGCGACCGAGAATTTCGGCCGAGGCGTAGGCCAAGTCGGACGTATCGTCCAGATCGAACAGTCTGGTGCTCAACTCGCTGAGTGCTTGGTGGCGCAGCTCCGCCTGCTGGCGCTCGCTTTCGCTCGCGCTCAGTGCGATTTTGCTCTGCCGATGCTCGGAGATATCGCGGGAAATGCCAACGATCTGCGCCGGCATCCCTTCGGCCTGAAACGGTGCCAGGCTCACTTCCCAGCACATCAATTCGTGCTTTGCGTTATTGCAGCAGGCCTCAAAACGCGCCGTTCGCCCGGACGCCGCCTGCCTCACCGCGTGATCGATCCGCTCACGGTCCTGTTCCAGCCACAGGTCGAGGTAATGGAGCCCGGTGATGTCGCCGACAGAGTCCAGCCCCATAAGCTCGGCACCCCGCGCGTTCACATACAGAATCTCCCCCGCGGCGGAAAGTATTTTCACGCAGTCCGGGCTGGCCGCCAGCATGGCGGACATCACCTCGCAGGTGAGCTCAGGGTTTACATCGTGCATCGATCCGGTCTCGTCCACAGGGTGTGATCTGTCCCCTAGTCTAGCGGGGTATTCGTCAATCCCTTTTCACACACGATGGCCCGTCGATGTCGTGCGCATGGCGACGAAGCCGACTAAGAGCCTGTTCAAAGTCTCCACGTAGCTCGCGTTGCCTCGCCGTGGCCGCCAGATGGTGGTGCGTGGTGCAGCACTTGCCTGGCTGGCAAGTTAAACCGCGCGCTGCCGCCTGGCGGCCACGGCGCGGCAACCCGCAGGGCCGGGTCTGTTTGCCCGCCATCCGGCGTCATCACTCGGTCGTGGACGGACGTCCACTCCCTCGTTCTTCCTTGGCCTGCGTGCAAACAGCTCCCTGCGCGGGCCACGCGGAGACTTTGAACAGGCTCTAAGAATCAAGCATCGTTGAAACCAGCAAAAACTAGCCTTGCCGCTTGCCATGATTGGGCAGGGCCACCAGGTCGTCCTCCCGAAAGGGTTTGGTCAGATGCGGAATATTCGGCGCGAACGCCGCCGCATCGGCATAACCCGAGACCACCAGCACCCTGATCTTCGGATGCGACGCAATCACCGTGCCAACGGTGAAATACGAGGAAAGCTGTTTCCTAGACGCGAAGTGGCACTGCGATGTCGGACCACTTCCGTTGTCAGACGGCTGCCGTGGATGCTCAGAACACGTGGCGGAACGCCCAAAACAGCCCTGCCGCCAGCGCAATCGATACCGGCAGGGTCAGCACCCATGCCATCAGCAGGCTGCGTATCGTGCTCCACTGCAAGCCCGAGCCGTTGGCCACCATCGCGCCGGCGACGCCCGACGACAGCACGTGCGTCGTGCTTACCGGCAGGCCGAAACGATCGGCCGCGCCAATGGTGATCGCCGCGACCAGCTCGGCCGAGGCGCCCTGCGCATAGGTCAGATGCTGCTTGCCGATACGCTCGCCGACGGTGCGCACGATGCGCCGCCAGCCGACCATGGTGCCCAGGCCCAGCGCAATGGCCACGGCCACCTTGACCCAGGTCGGAATGAACTTGGTCGAGCGGTCCAGCAGGCTGTGGTAATTGTCCAGCACGGCCTGATCCGCTGGCGCAAAGCTCGGTTGCTTGGCCTTGGCCATCAGCCGCAGCCCCTCGGAGGTCAGGTACATATTGTTGCGCACGTTGTTGACCTGGGTCTGCGGCACGTCCGACAGCGACGGGCTCTGCCCGGCCTGGCTGCCGATGGTGTCGGTCAGCTGGCGCAAGGCCACCAGGGTTGCCGGCGTGGCCTGATGGCTATCGATGTAATGCTCGATCTCGTCGCGCGGCGAAGTCACCGGTGCGACGCCGGCGGTGTAGCGACCCAGCACTTCGCTGGCATGATGCGCCACCGAAATGAAGGTCTGCGTCTCGCTCGGTGTCACCGTGCGGTTCAGCGCGTAGGCGGCCGGCACCGTGCCGATCAGGATCAGCATGATCAAGCCCATGCCCTTCTGGCCGTCGTTGGAGCCGTGCGCGAACGACACGCCGGTGCAGGTAAGAATCAGAATGCTGCGAATCCAGAACGGCGGCGGCTGATCGCCCTTCGGCTCGGCATACAGCGCCGGCACGCGCACCAGCAGCTTCAGGGCATACAGCAGCAGCGCCGCGAAAAAGAAGCCGACCAGCGGCGACACCAGCAGCGACTTGCCCACGTTCCAGGCCTGGCTCCAGTCCACACTGCTGCTGGCAGCACCGCCGTGCATCAGCTGGTTCATCAGGCCCACGCCGATGATCGAGCCGATCAGCGTATGCGAGCTCGATGAGGGCAGACCGAGCGACCACGTCCCCAGATTCCAGATGATCGCCGCGATCAGCAGCGCGAACACCATCGCGAAGCCCACCCCGGAGCCTACGTTGAGCACCAGGTCGATCGGCAACAGCTGCAGCACCGCGAAGGCCACCGCGCCGCTGGAAACCATCACGCCGACGAAATTCCAGCCCCCCGACCAGACCACCGCAAAACTCGCCGGCAGCGAGCGCGTGTAGATCACCGTGGCTACTGCGTTGGCGGTATCGTGAAAGCCGTTGACGAACTCGAAGCCCAGCGCGATCAGCAGCGCCGTGGCGAGCAGGAAATAGCTCACGGCCGTGCCCGAGGGTGCGATCGTCAAATCGTGGTTGAGCTGCACGCCGACGTAGATCGTCGCCAGCAACAGACATAGGCCGAAAAGGCCGAAGCCGAACAGCCGCTGGTTTGCGGAGCCCTTCACACTGTCGATCAAGTCTTCGCTGGTCGAACTGTTCATGGTTAAGCACCGGCAGGACAAGGTCCATCGACTTAAGCAGCCGATTGTGACCTGCGTGTGTCATCGCGGGACTGGGAATGCGCTCATCCACGCCTGTGCCGTGAAATTGTCACGGCCGCATGGGTTGCGCCTTACACTGGCCGCTTGGCCAGCCAAGGATCGTCTGATTCATGAATGCCGACACGTTGTCTACCATGAGCAGCTCGCTCGCCGCGCTTGCCCGGAAGGAGTGCAAGGCGGTCGCCAAAGCCTTGGCCAACCGGAAAGATCGCCATCGCGGTGTTCACGAAGCGCGCAAAGCCCTGCGCAGGTTGCGCAGCCTGCTCGCGCTGGTCAGCGACGCCGTGGGAGCCGAGACCGCAAAGATCGATATCGCCCTGCGCCATCAGGCGAGGCGGCTGTCGGCGCTGCGCGACTCGCAGGTGGCGGTAGCGATAGCAGAGAAACTCGCTGCCGATGACGAAACCGGCGAATGGGCGATCGCCGCGCAAGTGCTGGCCGTGCAGCGCGATTTGCTGCTGGAAACGGAGCTGGACAAAGACCCAGGCTTCGCCCGGCGCATCGCCGCCATGGCGGATATAGTCATCGTGCTCGACAAGCTCCGCTGGAAGCGCGTCACGCAAAAATCTCTGCAGCAGTCGGTCAAGCAAAGCCATCGACGAGTCAACAAGTCCGAACGCGACGCTGCGGAACAGGGCACACCAGCCAGCCTGCACCGCTGGCGACGACGGGTGCGGCGTCTGCGCCTGCAACTCGAAGCCGTTCACACGCTCAATCGTCTGGCGGGCGTAGCGATCCAGGCCAGTGAAGTCCACAAAAACAAATCCACCAAGGCACTCGCGCAACTGGCCGATCAGCTCGGCTGGCGGCAAGATATCCAGGTACTGCGCGCAGCGCTGAAAACCTTTCCCGATGCCACGATGCTCGCCAACCTGCGTAAACGGCTGCGCCTGGAAACGAAGCTCGCGCGTTACTGATTTGCGGACGAGCGTCGGTCCATAGTTCAGATGCAGGTTCAGCAGGTGCTGGCTAAAAACAAATCAGATCAGGGCCACGCCGGCCATCAGCAACAGCGCGTTATTCGTCCGGCACCACCAGCCGCCGGCTAAGCGAAACGCACTGAAAGCATTCATCGATACGACGGCCGTGCCGGCACTGGACCAGATATGCGCATCGAGCAGCCCGCGAATATGCCGGTTGAAAAACCCTCGCAGCGCGTCATTGAGCTGCCCGGGCAACATGAGAGATAGGTGCCGCGATACGCGATGAAATCGAACGGTCGAAACGCTGCCTGCGCGCTCGATCGCGGGACACGGGTTGAACGTGACGACCGGAAGCGATCCGCTCATGCGCACGTCGCCAAGCGTCGTTGCGACCGCGTACGCACGACGCGACTGCGATCAAAAGAATAACCGTGTTTTGCGTGATGACGACAACCAACCGCCGCACCTTTGTCACGCCTGCGGCGACAGCGCAGGCAAACGTGGCGCTCTCTCGACAGCAGCCAAGTACCTGCCATGTTCCCCCGTCGCAATGCCGATCATACCAGTGCGATTCGATCGAGCCTTCAACGCGACCGATTGCTGCAAGGCAGCGAGACTGAACGGCAGCCAGCTATGTAAAGAAGTGTGTCAACGCCCTGCGGATACATCCCGTTCTCCAGTTCTGCTTGCCAGCGATCGACTTACGTAACGAACGCGATCGGCACGCTCGACAACGGCACGGGAGATGTCGATCGCGAGGTACGTATCCCAGGCCTGCCACCGTGGCATGACTTCGCGCAGGCAACGCCTGCCGCCGTCATATCCATCCATGCTTACCTACTCACTAAGGATGCAATTATGAAAACCCACGCAAAATTTCGCCTCGGCATGCTTGGCTTGGTTGCTTTTTCGGCGCTCGTCTCCGGTACGGTAATGGCGCAGGACACCAGCGTACCCGGCCATCCGCGCGTCAACGAAGTCAATCAGCGCCTGAGCAATCAGCAAAATCGCATTCAAAACGGTGAAGCCAACGGCACGATCAATGGCAAGCAGGCCGCCCGCGACGAAAAGCAGGACGCCAACATTGCCCAGCGCGAAAGCGCCGACGAGGCCAAACACAACGGCCACCTCACCAAGGGCGAGGATAGACGCCTGAACAAGTCGGAGAATCGCGACAGCCGCCGTATTCGGCGCCAGAAGCACTGATCGATGCATTGATCTGGCGTCTATGGCATTGAAAGCGCATCTCGCCTGAGCCTTGCGATAGGCCAGGAACCATACGCACCGTCAGCGACTGGTCGGCGGTGCGTTTTTATTGATCCGGTAGATCGGGTATGAGCAACGCGTTGTGCCTTCGCGATCATTGGGATGGTGGCGCAAGGCGATGCGATACGCCGACGAGTGATGGCCTTCACGTGCTTGGCAGCGCCCAGTTAGCGTATGCAACTCATCCTCACGTGGACAATGCACCGTTTTTCCGAAAATACGCCCGAACGCACGCGCAGCGTTTCAGGACGGCCAGATCGATGATCTTCTACGAGATTCCCTACGAACAGGGGAACACAGACACCTGGTATCTGGATGGCCTCGCTGAAGGCCGCAAGAGCTTTGACTCACGCGTCAAAGCGCTATCCTTTGCCATGCAGTCTGCCAAAAAGGCTGCAAAAAATTTTGGCGACCAAGCATGCATCGCCATCCAGGGTGCCGACGGCACTTGGCGTACGTTCGATCCGGATATGCTGCCGCTGAAATAGAGCCTGTGCCACCCGATCGGGCTCTTAGCAAACCGGCGTCTGAATCATCTTACCTGGACGATCGGCTCGCTCGACGGTTCGGTCGAAGCCTTCAACGGCAGGCTCAGAATGAAGTGAGTTCCCCTTCCCGGCACCGAGTGAATCTGCACCGAAACACCCAAGGCCTCTGCCGTACGTTTAGCGATCCACAAACCCAGGCCCAATCCCTCCGATTGCGCATCGCCCTGCCTGAACGCCTCGAACAAGGTATTGACCGATTCGCTGGCCATGCCGATACCCGTGTCGATGATATGCAGCGCCACGTGGTCGGCATGACGACGGCAGCCCACCACAACGCGTCCGCCGGCCTCGGTATATTTCACCGCATTGGCAACCAGGTTGCCGATAAGCGTTTCCAGTTGAACGGCATCGCTGTGGACATGCAGACGCGTTCGCAAAACGCTCAGGCGAATATCTTTACGCTCTGCCAGCGGCAAAAAATTGGCGTGGATAAATTCGAGCACATCGCCCAGATCGGTGTCGTCCAATTCCGCCAGGGTGAATGACGCATGCCCGCTGGCTGCTATCAACATGCGATTGAAGCCCTTCTTAATAGTTTCCAGACCGCCGTTGGCCAGCGTCAGCCGCTTGAGCTGATGCGGCGCGGCCTCCTGCAGCAGACTCTGCACCGACAGTGACGCCACGAACAGCGGCTGGCGCAAATCGTGCGCCGCGCTGGCCAGCATGCGTGCCCGGTAATCGCTGGTTTTCTCGCTGAGCCTGAGCATCCTGCGCAACTCCAGATGCATCATCACCTGACGCGCGAGCATTCGCAGCATGTCGATTTGCTCTTGCGTAAGGCTGCGGCTTACCGTGTCGAGCACGCACATGGTACCGAGCGTCACGCCGTCGGCGGTAGTGATCGGAGCGCCGGCATAAAATTTCAGATCGGGGTCGCCGGTATAAAGCGGATTACCGCCGAAGCGCCGATCGGCGCTGGTGTCGGCAATGACCAGCACATCGTTTTCCAACACCACGTGCGCGCAGATCGACGCGCTGATCGGCGTTTGCGATTTGCCCAATCCGATCTCGGACTTGAACCATTGGCGCTCGGCGTCGATCAACGTGATCGAGGCGATCGGCGTACGGCAGATCGTCGATGCCATCCGGGTGATGTCGTCGAAGACGGATTCGCGCTGCGTATCCAGAATCTCGTAGGAATACAGCGTCGCCAGCCGATGCGCGTGGCGCAGCGGAGTCAAATCAGGTGATAGATTCTGTTTCAACAAGATCGTCAAATCCTTGTGAAAAATTTTAGCTACGAGACCCGACTAAAAAGGTCTGGCTGTTCCTCGCCGACCGACCAAACGTTCCAGCTCCCTGATCATAGCCAAAGAGCGCCCGGCGCAATACGGTTTTCTTCGCGCTCCGACTTGCGAAATACGGCACGGTGGCGACATCGCGCCCATGGATGCAAGCCGTGCGGTAACTGCGGTGTTTTTGCGTATCTTCGTGACTACTGGCCAAGCCGGAATCGGATCAGCGGAGGCGCCGTCGACTGAACCATTTTCGACTTTCTTGCCGGCGGCGGCGATAGGGAGGAACGCATTCGCGCGTCCGGCTGGACCACGCCAACACTCGACCATCCGCAAGCTGGCCGCAGGAAAAGCCCGGCAACGCCGCGCTTTTCCTAGCTCGCGTTTCACGGTACGCGTCGATGCCTGTTACGCCATCGGCGGCCTACGCTCGCCCCACGGCTGCGCTTGCTCCAACTGAGCGGCGAGTCGCAGCAGCATCGCTTCGTCGCCGAAGCGCGCGACAAACTGCACGCCGTACGGCAGCTCGACGCCGCCCTCTTCCGCTGGCGCCCAGTGCAGCGGCACCGACATGCTCGGCGTGCCGGTGAGGTTGGACAGCTGAGTAAAAGGCACGCGCTGCAGGCTCGTCGCCACCAGCTGATCGACCATGCCGCTTTTGAAAAGCAGCTTTCCCGCACCGAGCGCCAGCACCACCTTCGCCGCCACCTGCTGTAACGGCGGTGTGGCCAGTTCGCCGATGCGGTTAGGCGGCTGCGCAGCGGTCGGCGTGAGGTAAAGATCGTAGGTCTGATGGAAGCGACCGAGCGCGCGAGCATAGTCGTTCCAGCGGCTGCGCTGATCGACGTACTCGCCGGTGCCGAGCGTGCGGCCCAACAACGCAAGCACGCGCGTCTCCAGTTCGAACGCCTCATCGCTCGCACCGGTCAGCCGCTTCGCCTGCGCGATATTCGCCGCGGCCTGACCGAAGTACAGAGTGATGAAGCTGCGCGCCAGCGCGTGGCCATCGACCTCGGGCTGAGCCGGTTCCACCATGTGACCAAGATCGGTCAATAGCTTCACCGTGCGCATCACCGCCTGCACATATTCGGGATGCACCGGCGTGCCCAGAGGCGACGTCACGCTGTAGCCGATGCGCAGCGTTCCGCTCGGCCGCTGCATCTCTTCGGCATAGGTACGCTCGGGCGGCGCGATCGCGAACGGTGCGCCCGCTTCGATACCGGCAATCGCATCGAGCAGCCGCGCCGAGTCGCGCACGCTGCGCGTCAGTGCGTGTTGACTCGATGCACCGTCCCAGAACTCGCCGTGGGTCGGCCCGCTCGGCACACGACCGCGCGATGGCCGCAATCCGAACAAGCCACAGTACGAGGCCGGAATGCGGATCGAACCGCCGCCATCCGACGCACCCGCCGCCGGCACGATACCTGCCGCGACCGCCGCAGCGCTGCCGCCGGACGAACCGCCCGGCGTGCGCTGAAGATCCCACGGATTGCGCGTGGGCTGATCCCAGATCTGCGGTGCCGTCTCGCCCTTGAACGCAAACTCCGGCGTCGCCGTCTTGCCGAAGATCACCAGCCCGACATCGAGAAAACGCTTCACGATCTCGGCGTGCTGCGTCGGCGTCCAGTGCCGCAGCGCCCTACTCCCGGCCGTGGTCGGCACGCCGGCATAATCCTGAGCAATATCCTTCAGCAGAAACGGCACGCCCGCGAACGGACCGTGCAATGGCAGCTTCGCGCGCTCGCGTGCCAGCGCTTCCATCGGAATGCAGATGGCCGCCAGCTTCGGATCGACCTCGGCGGCGCGTGCCAAGGCCGCCTCCAGCACCTCGGCCGTCGACACATCCCCGCGGGCAATCAGCGCGGCGAGACCCGTAGCATCGTAATCGCGGTATTCATTGAACATGCGCAGTCCTTCCATCCCCGGTGAGGTCGCGTGCCGCCTGATTTCGCCGATGCTCCATCGTGCGACCGCGGTTGTATATCAATTCGCTACGGACCGCACATCCCTCGGATCAACACGACCGGACCGCATCCCGCTCCACTGACGAAGGCCTGAGGATAACCGCTGCTGCTTACAGAGAGGTCGGTGGCATCGTGCCGCACATAAAAACACCCCGTCGCGCGGGGTGCTTGCTGAAATCGCAGCTGCCAACTCGTAGCAGGGGCCGCCTTTTCTATACGCCGCCAGCGATATGAACATGGCGGATCACATTCTTCACGACGTCGCGTCGCCGGTCTTGCCGGGGATCGGCGGATCGCTGATCGGCCGATCCGGTTCCACGTCAGGCGTAATCGCAGGAGCCTTTTGCGGATCGCTGGGTTCAGGCGTGGTCGGTGGCGGCGAATGCGGGTGCGGTGTGGGCGGCTCTTCCTTCGGCGGCGGAAAGTCGGGGCCGTTTGGATCGGCAGGTGGGTCGATCGGCTCCGGGTGGCGGGGGATCGGAATATCTCCGGGTTGCTGCTGGGTCACTGGTTTACTCCTCGGCCGAAACGTCGGCCGGATGATCGGTCAGTCGGCTTGCTTGCGCGTGCGCGCCGCTTTCTTGGCGGCGGCAGATCGCCCGGCCGCGCCCTTGGTCTTCACCGCTTTCTTGGCCGCGGCCGAACGGGATGCGGCCGTGCGCTTGGCGCTGGCCTTCTTGGTCTGCGCGGACAGCGCCTGGGTCGATACCGCGCTATGGCCTTCCTTTTTCAGCGCCTTGGTGGTCGCCTTGGAGCGTGTGGCCGAAGGCTTGTGTGGATGCGCGGCAGCCTTCGTATCCTGCGCGGCTTTTTTCTTCACCGTCTTGCTGGCGGTTTTCGATACCGGCGCCTTGATGCCGTCGCGCCGCGCCTCGGAGAGACCGATCGCAATCGCCTGCTTGGTCGACCGCGCGCCATGCTTGCCCTTGCGGATATCCTCGATCATCTCACGCACATACTCCCCCGCCTGCGTGCTGGCGGACTTGCCCTCGCGCTTGTCCTTCTTCGCGGCAGCGCGCGCTTTCTCAACAGCCATGGCGATGCTCCTGCGTATGACGTCGACTAACGACAGTGTGACGATTTAGCGCGTGGGGCTGTGGATGTCGTGTCAATCATCGGATCGGACCGTCACGGCGCCACATTTATTGCGCTGTTCAGATGCCCACATCAACAGCCAAATGCGACTGGGTCGCCGCGAGAGATCAATTACATGGACGAGCTTCCTTTGCGGCGTTCAATTGTCTTATATGCATCGGGCCATTGGCGTTATGCGCCAAGCAAAGTAAGCTCACGGCAACATCTTCGCCGATGATAGTTACCATGCGGACAGAGATTCAGGAACTACAGGCCTCACTCCGAGATTTCGCCACCGAGAGGGATTGGGGACAGTTCCATTCGCCGAAAAACTTAGCGGCGGCGTTGTCGGTGGAAGCCGCAGAACTACTCGAGCACTTCCAATGGCTCACGGAAGAACAAAGCCGGAATATTTCCGAAGAAAAGCGCGGTCCAGTGGCCGAAGAAATTGCAGATGTTTTGCTATACCTGCTCCAGCTGGCTGACAAACTCGGTATCGACCCTGCAGATGCTGCACGAAAGAAGATGGTGCTCAACGCGGTTAAATATCCGGTTAGCAGAGCCAGGGGAACGATGAAGAAATACTCGGAACTTTGATGAAACTTCCCTGGGGAAGCAGAGCGTGATCGTTTATCAGGCAACCAAGAAAAAATTCCTGGACGATCACGACAATCGAGACATTGAAAGTGTTATCTCGGCAAAGTACTTGCAGCGCACGGGTCGCTATGCGCCGGAGGCGGAATTCCGATCATGGAAGAACTCTTTGGGCGAAATGGCCAAAGTTCTTCGTGACGTCGATATTCCAGACGATATCGGCGTCGGCGTCGAATATGGAATACCACAGACATCCAAACGTATCGATTTCATTCTTTCAGGCAGGACGGACACTGGTCCCAATCTGATCATTGTCGAACTTAAACAATGGTCCGAAGCCAAGCTAACCGAAAAAGATGGCTTGATTATCGCTCGCCGTGGCGGTTCGTCAGGTGAACGAGAAGGAGCACATCCATGCTATCAAGCATGGTCATACGCCGCACTTTTGCAAGGTTTCAATGAAGCAGTTTATGAGCGAAGCGTCACTTTAAGCCCGTGTGCCTATCTCCATAACTATGTACATGACGGTGTAATCGACCACCCTGCCTACTATGGGATCTACATCCGAAAGGCTCCGCTATTCCTAAAAGGCGAAATCGAACGCCAACGCCTTCGGAATTTCATCAAGCAGCACGTCAAATATGGCGACAACGCCGAACTGATATATGAAATTGAGAATGGACGAATTCGTCCTTCCAGGATGCTGGTCGATAGCCTTGTCGGGATGATGAAAGGCAATCAAGAATTCGTTCTTATCGATGATCAGAAAGTTGTTTTCGAAAACGCCATTGCGCTCGCTATAAAGGGTTCTGAACAAAAGAAACAGGTCGCCATCATTCGTGGAGGACCCGGCACAGGTAAGTCAGTTATTGCGATCAACTTGCTCGCCCACCTCTCAAAGCTGGGTTTGGTTACAAAATACGTATCCAAGAATGCAGCGCCTCGTGCGGTTTTCAAAGCAAAGCTTACGGGCACCTTCAAGCAAACAGCGATCGGCAATCTTTTCTCGGGATCAGGCGCATTTTTTGAAACAGAGGCCAATGCGTTCGATACTTTGATCGTCGATGAGGCTCATCGTCTCAACGAGAAGTCGGGCCTCTATGGAAACCTTGGCGAGAATCAAATCAAGGAAATTATCCATAGCAGTAAAAGTGCAATCTTCTTCGTCGATGACGATCAGATAGTGACTTTGTCGGACATAGGCCATGCGTCAGAACTGACTAAGTGGGCCACTTCGGCTGGAGCGCAGGTCACTCATCTCGAATTGGCATCCCAGTTTCGTTGCGGAGGGTCGGACGGCTACACGGCTTGGCTGGATAACACGCTCGGAATACGAGAAACAGCCAACACGGTACTGGACACGAACGAATTCGACTTTCGCGTCATAGACTCCCCGAACGAACTGCATGCATTAATCGCAGAGCGAAACACAGCCAATAACAAGTCTCGTGTCGTAGCTGGTTACTGCTGGGACTGGGTTAGCAAAAAGAACCCAGACCAATACGACATCGTGATCCCAGAGCACAACTATGCCAAACGTTGGAATTTGGATAGAGACGGGAGCCTATGGATCATGGCAGCCAACTCCATTGATGAAGTTGGCTGCATACACACTTGCCAAGGCCTCGAGCTAGATTACATCGGCGTGATCATCGGGACAGATTTAACCATACAAAATGGCGAGCTAATCACACACCCCGCGGCCAGATCATCTATGGATCGTTCGATACGCGGATGGAAATCCATGATGAAAACTGATCCCAAAGCGACTCGCCTAAGAGTAGATCGCATCATCAGAAATACCTACAAGACATTGATGACGAGGGGCATGAAAGGATGCTACGTCTACAGCATCGATTCAGAAGTACGGAAATTTTTGATTGACCGAACGTGTCGTTAGTGAGCGGCTTGTGTTGCCCCCGTCCCGCAATGGCGCTGGTAAGCCTACATATTGATTATTCTGGTTTTCGGACAACGCGCACACTGGGGTAATAACGCAAAACTCCCTACATCGCCGGCTGCCCGTTCGACGCCGATACGCCGCCGTCCACCGCCACAATCGAGCCCGTCATGAAGCTGGCGTCGTTGCTGGCGAGGAAGGCGATCACGGCGGCGACTTCTTCGGGTTCGCAGATACGGCCCAGCGCGATGCGTTCTTCGAACTTGGCGATAAGCGCCTTGTTGTCCAGCATGTCTTCGGTCATGCCGGTGCGGGTGAGGCTGGGGCAGACGGCGTTGACGCGCACGCCTTTTTTGCCGAGGTCCAGCGCCAGCGCGCGGGTGAGATTGACCACGCCACCTTTGGACGCGTTGTACGGGCTCATGCCCCAGTCGCCGCCGGTGCCGGAGACGGACGCGGTGTTTACGATGCAACCTTTGGTCTTGATGAGATGCGGAATGGCCGCGCGGCTACCGAAGAAAACGCCGTCGAGATTGGTGCTGATGACCTTGTGCCAAGCCTCGTCGTCGATCTCGACCGGGTCGCCGGTTTCGGCGGTGCCCGCGTTGTTGACCAGCACGTCGAGCTGGCCGAATTTTTCCACCGTCTGCGCGATCGCGCGGCCGATGGCGGCGGAATCGGCCACGTCCACATCGAGCGCCAGCGTGCGTTCGGGCGGCAGTTCGCTGGCGATGTTGTCCGGCCTATGGTGACCGACCAGCACCACGTTGGCACCCTCCTGCGAAAACCGCCGCGCGGTCGCCGCGCTAATGCCGGAACGCGCACCGGTGACGAGTACGGTTTTGTTGGCGAATCGATGCATGGTTGAGACCCTCTTTCGTTAGTCTGCACACGGGGTGTGCGCAGCGATGGATCGAGGGTGACGTCGTGCGGATGGATGGGGCGTACAGAGACGGTGGGCGGAGCGATCACGCGTGAGTTATGTCGCGTGGCTCAGCGCCTTTGATCGGGCTCGCTGGCGATGTGTTTGGCGGCATCGCGCATGCCGCGGTTCACGGCGTCGAATACATCCCCGGGGAAATCCTGCGGCAGACGGCTGGCAATGCGATCCAGCGCGTGGGGGATCTGATCGGTCAACGACTCAATGAGCTGTGCGCCATCGCTCAGACCGAGCTTTTCGGACAGCGCAATCCAGTGCCAGCGGTGAATGTCGCGGATAAGGTAATGGCGATTTCTGCCAGCCACCGCCATGGCGAGTTTGGCCTTGTGCGCATCTAGCCTGTTCGGCCCCTTACCCTGGATGGGATAGGTGGAAAGCATGTCGTACAGCGGCGTGAGGCGATAGGCGCCGCCGGCGCGCAAATGCAGGCTGAAGTTTTTGGCATGCCCATCGGTGGCGGCCATCAGCCAAAACAGGATCTGGGTGGTGAAAAACACGCGGCGGTCGGCTTCGGCATTTTCCGACCCCAGCAGCACATCCATGATGGAACGGATGCCGGGGCCTCCATCGGCTTCGTATTTCCGCGCTGGCGAGAGGCCGAGCGCCTGACAAAAATCTTCCTGCGGAATACGCTGCCACCAGGTGTTATCCGCGGAGAGCTGACGATCGAAGCGCTCGACGATCAGGGCGGTTTGATCTTCGAATTGACCGATCTCGACGTTCGCCACGGGCAAGCCAAGTTCACGTGCTACCTCCATCGACAGCCATTCCAGCGGCACTGACTGGCTTAGATCGGCGCGCATATTGCCGACCAGGCCGAGCGGCAGCTTGAAGATATGCGTGGTAGGCGTGGCGCCATGCGGAATGCACCAGCGGTCCTGATGTTTCAGCAGCGCGGTTTTCTCCTGCGCGCCAGCGATGGAGAGACAAAACGCATCAGCTTCGGCATCAGTCAACGGGCCACCGCTGGTGGTATCGCGCAGCAGCTGGGCCACGCCGCTTTCGTCCAGCGGCTCGGCGTCGATGCGGTGCGCATCCGTCGGGCTTTTGCCAGCGGGCGTCAGCTGCACGGCGCCGGCGCAATCGCGGCCGATCGCCGCCAATAGATCGAACGCCTGGGTGGAAGCCGCACCGTAGCGGCTGCGCAAGCGTTGCAGGATGCGCTCGTTGTCGGGAATCAGGTTTTCGAAATACGTCGAGACGAATTCGCCACGGAGCGAGCTGCCCTGCTCTGTACCGTGCCCCCGTGTAAACGGCAACGAAAGCGAAAGCGGTCGGCCTTGGGATGAATCGATCCACGCACGGTCATAGACCAAACGATCGGCGCCGACGCTGGCCCGCTCCCAGCGACCGACCTGGAATCCATTCATCCAGATATCCAACGCCTTGATGCGTCGCGCAGCCATCGTTACCACTCCACCGGTGGGCTGGGCTCGGCAATATGCGGCGACTGGCCCTTTGCGATGAGACTCAGCTCAAGACCGAGCAGCAGGCAAAGCCGGTGGATGCGTTCAAACGAGGCTCGACCGGCGTTGCTTTCCAGCTTGGACACGGCTTGAACCGTCACGCCCATCTGCCTGGCAACATCGGCCTGAGTCAACTTTCGCTGCAGCCGCGTGGCGCGCAATACGGTGCCGAGTTGGTCGGGTATTCGGATGATCGTCATACGAAAATTCAACCTTTGAGTTGACATTCAAGCAATCAACTTACAGATTGAATAACTAAAAATCAACCTTTGAGTTGATTTTAGTATGAAGCAGAAAAAGCCACGCATGGCGTAATGCTGTTCACTTAAGCATTGCATCGTAGCCAAGGCGTCCCAAGAATCCGGCCTTCACCTGTTGAAGGCCGGATTTTTTTGTGTCC
>NZ_JACCCA010000018.1:0-66576 GCF_013408815.1 Rhodanobacter sp. K2T2
GGGACACAAAAAAATCCGGCCTTCAACAGGTGAAGGCCGGATTCTTGGGACGCCTTGGCTACGATGCAATGCTTAAGTGAACAGCATTACGCCATCGGCGGCCTCTTTCGATGAAGCTCGACGGCTCGGCGGGAATCAGGCCGACGCGGCTTCTTTCTTCAGGCTGGCCATGTCGATCACGAAGCGATACTTCACGTCGCTCTTGAGCATGCGCTCGTAGGCCTCGTTGATGTCCTGGATATCGATCTTTTCGATTTCCGAGACGATGCCGTGCTCGGCGCAGAAATCCAGCATCTCCTGCGTTTCGGCAATGCCGCCGATCAGCGACCCGGCCAGCGAACGACGGCCGAAGATCAGCGCACCGGCCGCCAGTTCGGCCGGCTTGTCCGGCACGCCGACCAGGGTCATGGTGCCCTCGCGCTTGAGCATCTGCAAATAGACGTCCAAATCGTGCTTGGCCGATACCGTATCCAGAATGAAATCGAAGGTACCCGCATGGGCCTTCATCTGCTCGGCATTGTTGGACAGCACGACATCGTCGGCGCCCAGACGCAGCGCATCCGCACGCTTGGATTCAGAGGTGGTGAACTGCACCACGGTGGCACCGAACGCGTGTGCCAGCTTCAGCGCCATGTGGCCCAGGCCGCCCAGGCCGACCACGCCGACCTTGCTGCCCTTGCCCACTTTCCAGTGCTTCAGCGGCGAGTAGGTGGTGATGCCGGCGCACAGCAGCGGCGCCGCTGCGGCCGGATCGAGCTTGTCGGAGATGTGCAGGGTGAACGCCTCGTCCACCACGACCTGGCTGGAATAGCCGCCCTGGGTGGCGCTGCCGTCGTGGCGATCCTTGCTGGCGTAGGTGAAGGTGGCGCCCTTCTCGCAGAACTGCTCGAGGTCTTCCTTGCAGCTGGCGCATTCGCGGCACGAATCCACCATGCAGCCGACGCCGGCCATGTCGCCGACCTTGAACTTGGTCACGCCCTTGCCGACCGCCGTCACGCGGCCGATGATCTCGTGGCCCGGCACGATCGGGTACTTGCCCTGGCCCCACTCGTCGCGCACGGTGTGCACATCCGAATGGCAGACGCCGCAATAGAGAATGTCGATGACGACGTCGTGCTCGCGCGGGTCGCGGCGCTCGAAGCGGTACGGCGCCAGCGGCGCTTTGGCCGACGATGCGGCATAGCTGAGAGTGGGAAGCATGGAATGTCTCCTTTGGGGGAAGTAAGCCCGCATAGGCTACGCGTTGAAAAGCAACCGTAGTAGTCTCAATACCGGCTTTCAAAAACAACCCGGAGTTTCCAATGGATCGGCTTCGCGCGATCGAAACCTTCCTCAAGGCGATCGACCTGGGCAGCTTCAACCGTACGGCCTCGGCCCAGGGCATCACGCCGCAGGCGGTGAGCAAGGCGGTGCGTCAGCTCGAGCGCGAACTGAGCGTGCAGCTGTTCCGCCGCAGCACGCGCAAAAGCAGCTTGACCGAGGAAGGCCGCCGCTTCGCCGACAAGGTGCGGCCGGGGATCGAGCTGGTCAACAGCGCCTGGCAGCAAGTGCAGAGTGCCGTCACCGAAGAGCAGGGCACCATCCGCCTCACCGCTTCACCCACTCTAGGCCGCGTCTTTCTGCTGCCGCTGATCGGCGCGTTCCGCAAGGCCTATCCCGGCGTCATGGTCGAGCTGCTGCTGGACGATCGTTACACCGACCTTATCGGCAGCGATATCGACATCGGTTTTCGCAGCGGCTTTCCGCCCGATGCGCAGCTGGTGGTGCGCGAGCTGTTCCGCATCCAGCTGCTGATCTGCGCCAGTCCGGCCTATCTGGCCGAACACGGCACGCCGACAAAACGCGAGCAGCTCGAGCGGCATCAGCTTACCGGCGCGCGTCACCCCAATACCGGCCGCATCTCGCCGTGGGAGTTTCAGGACAAGGGCGAGCTGCGCTTCGCCGACCTGCCGGCGGGCTTCACCAGCAACGATGCCGAAGCCGAAACCCAGGCAGTGGTGGACGGCCTCGGCATCGGTCAGCTCGACAGCATCAGCGCCGCCGACTACATCCGCCGCGGCGCCCTGGTGCCCTTGATGCTCGACCAGCTCAACGAGCGCTACGGCGTCTACATGTACTACGCCCAGCGCACCGAACTGCCCAGCCGCGTACGCGCCTTTATCGATTTCGTGATGGCGCAGACCGGCAGCGCCACCGCCTGCCGCCTGACCGCCGAGGAATTGAAAACCCTGCACCGGCGAGGCCTGCACGCCGCGGCGACAGACCGGTCGGCGCGACTGCGCGACGGATAAAGCACATGCGATCGACTGCCTTCGCACCACGCGTCGACTCATCCATCCCGCGCCAACGACAGCAGTAGGTTACGATCTCGCGTTCGTCGCATGCGGCCGGCTGCCGTCGTACCAGGAGCGTTCTCGTGTCGCATTGTTCCAGCCCCCTGCTCACTCGCCCGATCGCCAGCGCACTTCTCGCCGCGCGTGATGCCGGCGCAGGCACATGGCATGGTTCGCTGGATCTGGGACTGTCGACCGACAGCGTCACGCTGGATAGCGATGCCTGGCAGTGGCGTCAGCGGCCATACCCCTACCCGCCCACACTGAAAGACCGCACGATCTACCACTGGGACGGCGAAGCGTTCGCGCCCGTCTCGCGTTTCGACCAGTCGCTGATCAAACTTGTGCCGACCGAATGGGGCGCGCCGACGTTCGAGATCGACGGCATCAAAATGCTGCCGACCTCGAAGGAATCGCCGTTCGAGGATGCGCGCCGCAAGGTCGCGCTGATCGAACCGCGCGGCAAGATGGTGCTCGATACCTGCGGCGGCCTGGGCTACTTCGCCGCCTGCTGTCTGGAAGCCGGCGTGGCGCATATCCACTCGCTGGAGAAAAACGCCGACGTGCTGTGGCTGCGCACGCTCAATCCGTGGTCGCCCGATCCGGATGGTCTCGCCAGCGGCGGGCGCCTGCAGCTCAATCATGCCGACGTGTCACAGGCGATCACGCAGATCGCCGACGCCTCCGTGGATGCGCTGCTGCACGACCCGCCGCGCTTCGGCATCGCCGGCGAGCTGTATTCGCAGGTGTTCTACGACCACCTCGCGCGCGTGCTGCGTCGCGGCGGCCGGCTGTTTCACTACACCGGCAGCCCGAACAAGCTCACCAGCGGTCGCGATGTGCCCAACGAGGTGGCCAAGCGGCTGGAGAAAGCCGGCTTCAAGGCGCAGCTGGCGCTGGACGGCGTACTGGCGACGCGGCGCTGACGCGCTGCACGGCGGTTCGTCCAGCGCTGCTCAGCCTTCCGCCAAAACACGCTGCGCCTGAATGAAATCGACAAACGCGCGCAGCGGCGCAGGCAGATGGTGGCGCCCCGGATAGTAGAGAAACGGCCCGGAGAACCGCTGCCACCAGGGTTCCAACACGGGCTCCAGCGCGCCGCTGTCCAGATGCGGGCGCAGCCAGTCCTCGAACAATTGGATGACACCACAGCCGGCGACCGCGGCGTCGACGGCCAGATCGGTCGCTGCGCCGATGCGCACGATCAGCGGGCCGGACGGTTCCACTATCACGATCTCGCCGTCACGCTCGAACTCCCAGGGGTGTATTACCCCGCTGGAAAAGCGACCGCGCAGGCAGGCATGCGCCAGCAGATCGCGCGGATGATCCGGGCGACCGCAGCGGTCCAGATAAGCTGGCGATGCCGCCGTCGCGTAGCGCTGCACGCGCGGACCGATCGGCAGCGCGATCATGTCCTGCTCGAGCCGCTCGTCGTAGCGAATGCCGGCGTCGCAACCCGCCGCGAGCACATCGACAAAACTGTCTTCGGCAACGATCTCCAGCCGGATATCGGGATAGGCCGCGAGAAACGGCGGCAGGATCTGCGGCAGCACCAGCCGGGCCGCACTCACCGGCACGTTCAGCCGCAGCGTGCCGGCCGGGCGGTCGCGAAAACCGTTGACCACATCCAGCGCCGCCTCGACCTCGCCCAGCGCCGGACCCAGCCGATCGAGCAATCGCGCCCCGGCCTCGGTGGTGGCCACGCTGCGCGTGGTGCGGTTGAGCAGCCTGACGCCGAGCGTGCTTTCCAACCGGCGCACGGCCTCGCTCAGACTGGAGGCGCTGCCGCCGATCTTGCGGGCGGCATCGCGAAATCCGCCGGCCCGAGCCACAGCCACGAAGGCGGACAGATCGGCTAGATTCGGTGGCATTGTTCGATTTTCCATACGGCCCGTGCCGATTGTGCCCAGTTATCATACAAGCTTGGAGTGTCTATATTTCAGGTCCCCAATAGCAAAGACCCTGAGAGACAAGCCATGACCGATATCCGCAAAGCCGGCACGTTCAAGCTCGGCGATCGCACCGTGAAGCGCCTGGGCTACGGCGCCATGCAACTGGCCGGCAAGGGCGTGTTCGGCCCGCCGAAAGACCGCGACGGCGCCATCGCGGTGCTGCGCGAGGCGATCGCCAGCGGCGTCGATCACATCGACACCAGCGACTTCTACGGTCCGCACGTCACCAATCAGATCATCCGCGAAGCGCTGCATCCCTACGCCGACGATCTGGTCATCGTCACCAAGGTCGGCGCACGGCGCGGCGAGGACGGCTCATGGAATGCCGCCTTCTCCAAGGAAGACCTGACCCGTGCCGTACACGACAACCTGCGCAACCTCGGCGTCGACGCGCTCGACGTGGTCAACCTGCGCCTGATGTTCGACGTGCACGGCCCGGCCGAAGGTTCGCTCGAAGCACCGCTGACGGTGCTGGCCGAACTGCAGCAGCAGGGCCTGATTCGCCATCTCGGCCTCAGCAACGTTACGCGCACGCAGGTGGCCGAAGGACGCGTCATCGCGGACATCGTCGGCGTGCAGAATCAGTACAACCTCGCGCACCGCCACGACGACACGCTGATCGACGAACTCGCCGCCGCCGGTATTGCCTATGTACCGTTTTTCCCGCTCGGCGGTTTCACCCCGCTGCAGTCGACCGCGCTGTCCGAGGTCGCCACGCAGCTCGATGCCACGCCGATGCAAGTGGCGCTCGCGTGGCTGCTGCAACGCTCGCCGAACATCCTGCTGATTCCGGGCACTTCATCGGTAGCGCATCTGCGCGAAAACCTGGCGGCGGCGGATATCGCGCTGCCCGACGATGCGCTGAAAACGCTCGATCGCATGGCCGGCGATCACGCCCACGGCTGACCGCGGGCCCACGCTTGCCGGAAATACCTGCGCTCTTTTGATGGCTTTGTGCGCAAACACCAGCCGTCCAAAACCGACGAGGGCAAAAGCAGCCAGCGGTGCTTTTGCCCTCGTCGGTAACGTTCAATGGCGAGAGCGCCCCCCCCCCCGCTACTTGCGCGCCGCAATGATCTGGCTCAGATAGTCCGGCGTGCCTTCGACGCGTACCAGATGCGGGTACTGCAGGCCGCCGTGGTAATCCACCGCCACCGTGCGAAAGCCGCCCTGGTATTTCAGCAATAGCTGGATCGGCGTCTTGCTGTCCTTCGCCGCGGTGATCGCCGCTTTCAGTACGTCGG
Organism: Rhodanobacter sp. K2T2; assembly: GCF_013408815.1. Classification (NCBI taxonomy): domain Bacteria; kingdom Pseudomonadati; phylum Pseudomonadota; class Gammaproteobacteria; order Lysobacterales; family Rhodanobacteraceae; genus Rhodanobacter; species Rhodanobacter sp. K2T2. Next base: position 5,530 of record NZ_JACCCA010000018.1, read on the forward strand.
TCGAATAGTCCTGCCCGTTCACGGCGACGAGGGTGGCACCGGTGCTGACGCCGGCCTTGAACGCGGGACCGTCCCAGCGCACGTCGTTGATCTGCGACTTGTCGTTCATGGTCAGGCCGATCGACCAAGCGAAGTTGTACAGATGACGGGAGGGCTCCGGCCGGCTGTTGTACTGCTTCTCGTAATCGCTCTCCTTGTCGGTATAGACCAGCTTCCAGCCGGTCGCCGCCAGACCGTTCTGCAGCGGCGGGTCGAGCGTGTCGACATGCGCATGCAGAAACGCCGCCCAGTCGTAGGGCGCCACCGTATTCAGCGTCGCGACTACGTCGTCGAAGGTGTAGGTCTTGGTCACGTAGCTGCCGTTGTCCACGCCAAAGAACGCTTGCGCGAAGTCGTCCAGCGATTTGTGGTCGTACGTCAGCGCGCGCAGCTTGGCATCCACCGCCAGCCACATCATCTGGCCGCCGCTGTAATAGTCCTCGCTCATCTGCCAGCTGCGATAAGGCAGGCTCGAACGTCGGGCGGCGGTCGGATCGTTGGTGGTGTCTTCGAGCGTGCGCCACTGGAAACCTTCGCGATTGCGGTCGTAATTGGCCGCCATCATCGCCAGCGCGTCGAAAAACTGCTGCGGCGTCCAGATGCCTGCGCGCGCGGTCAGCACGTAACCCCAGTACTGGGTCTGGCCTTCGTAGACCCAGAGCAACGAATCGCCCATCGGCACGTTGAAGTTGGGCGTCCACAGGTCGGCGGGGCGACGGAACTTGCCGTTCCACGAATGGGTGTACTCGTGCGCCAGCAGATCGCGCTCGGGCGCGTTGTCGCTCCACGCCGTGAAGTAATCGGCGCCCAGGCCGTCCTCGCTGGACTGGTGGTGCTCCGTACCGTTGCCGCCCATCTGATCCGACAGCGAGAACAGAAAGTCGTAGTGGTCGTAATGGTGCGAACCGAACAGCTTTACCGTCTGCGTCACCAGCGCACGATGCACCTTCAGCTGTTCGGGCGTCATCTCCAGATACTTCGGCGCATCGGCGACGATATCCAGATGCACCGGCGCATCGCCGCCGGGGTTCAGATCGACGCGCTTGAAATACTGCCCGGCATAGATCGGCGAGTCGATCAGGTTGTTGAACGTCACTGGCTTGAACGTGGTGGTGTCACCCGATTGCGAGGCCGTCTCCAGAGCCGCGCCGAGCTGCCAGCCGTGCGCCAGCGTCACGCTGGGCGCGAAGGTGATGTCGCGCGAAAAATAGCCGGCCGGATACAGCGATACCTTGCTCCATTCCATATCCATCATGCGGTCGGTGATTTCGAAATCATCGCTGCGTCCGGACAGATACTGGAAATCCGCATCGATGCTCGACACATCCGCCGGCACATCGAGATGGAAGGCGTAGACGTTGTACTTGTCACGCTTCCACATCAATGGTTTGCCGTTGCCGCTGAGCTTGAGCCCGGCCAGCATGGCGATCGGCCCCGTCGGCGAATGGTCGCCGGGGATCCACTGCGGGTACAGCAGCGTCAACGGCCCCCCCTTCACCGGAATGGTTTCGTGCACGCGAAAAATGCCCTGCGCGGTGTCGCTGGCATCGACATGCAGGGTCACGGTACCGACGTAGGCCGTGTCCTGCGGTGGGGGCACCTGATCGCTACGCGCCTCTTGCGCGCCAACAGCGCCGGCAGCGAGTGCGATGGATATCGCCAGCGCGACGCTCGCCTGTTTGCAGCGCACGACGGCAAGCGAAGCTGCGGTAGGGATACAGGGCATGACGGGCTCCGATACGAAAGAGAAAGACGAGTACCGCAATTTAGCAGCATGCACGACGCGTCATGTCGGGGCGGTACATTTCCACCACGAAATGGATCGCATCGCCATGTATAACGCTACAGGGTCTTCACCCAGTCCAGCGCGTCGTCCGCCACCCGGCGAAGCAAACGAGCCAAGGTGCGCACATCTTCTTTTTCCCAGTCGCCAAGCATCTTCTCCATGATCTTTTGACGGGCGGCATCTAATGCGGCCGTCATCGCACGGCCCTGCTCGGTAACGACGGCCGCGCGGATACGTCCGTCTTGCGGGCTCGGGGTACGGGCAATCAGACCGAGACTCTCCAGCTTGGTGATTTGCCGGCTGACCGTGGTGTGGTCGCGCCCGACCAGCTCAGCCAGTTCGACGATACCTATCGGGCCCAGTCGGTCGATTCGCGCCAGCAGCGGAAAAAGTGCGCGGTCGAGGTCGACGCCTGCCGCCTCGATAAGAGCCGCGTCGGGCTGAGGGCGATTGAGTACGCCGGTCAGGTCGAGCAGCGCACCGCGCAGCTCGCGAATTTCTTTTTTCATCGCCAAACTCCGTGCATATTGCACATATATTTTGTACGTGTATTATACACATATATTCGATCTACCCAGCGCAGGGAATCGAACACCGATTTTCTTCAAAGGAGAAAACACATGAAAGCAGCACTCATCAAAGAACCGGGTAACTTGCCGGTATATACCGACTTTCGCGAACCGGTCGCCACCGAAGGCCTGGTTCGGGTCAGGGTAGCGGCGTCATCGCTCAGCCATGTCACAAAAAGCCGGGCAGCCGGCTCACATTACAGCGCATCGGGAAGATTTCCTCTCGTTCCCGGCGTCGACGGCACGGGGACGCTCGAGGACGGCACGCGCGTGTATTTCGTGCTGCCTGAAGCGCCCTTCGGTGCCATGGCCGAATACTGCCTGGTCAAACAAAACCGCTGCATTCCCCTGCCGGCAGCACTGGACGACGTGACCGCGGCGGCGATCGCCATTCCGGGCATGTCGTCATGGGCGGCTTTCGTGGAGCGTGCCAAGCTCGCTGAGGGAGAGACGGTACTGATCAACGGCGCTACGGGCAGCTCCGGTGCGCTCGCGGTACAGATCGCCAAACATCTGGGTGCCGGCAAAGTCATCGCGACAGGACGCAACGTCGAAGCACTGCACTCGCTGCGCGCACTGGGTGCCGATGTGACGATCAACCTCGCGCAGGATGAAAGCGCCCTGGAAAGCGAATTCCAGCATCACTTTCGCGCCGGCGTCGGCGCGGTGCTGGACTACCTCTGGGGACCGAGCGCCAGCCTGTTGCTGGCAGCGGCGGCCAAGGCGGCGGAAGATGCGGTGCCGCTTCGATTTGTGCAGATCGGTTCGATCAGCGCACCGACCATTACCTTGCCCAGTTCAGCGCTTCGGTCCACCGCGATCGAGCTGATGGGCAGCGGCATCGGCAGCGTGCCTATGCCGCGCATCTTCGCCGCCATCACGCAACTGCTCAACGCCACCGTACCCCAAGGCTTCCAGATGGCGACCCACGCGGTGCCGCTGTCGATGGTGGCAAGCGGCTGGGCTGAGGCCGAAGGCCGCGCACGCACGGTATTTACCATGGGCCCCAACGGCTGAACAAAGTTGCCAAGGCGTTACCCAGTAAAGAATCCCGACACCGTCGCCGTTTCGCTTGCGGCCCTACTCCGCGGTGTTGCCACCACGCGCCGATACCAGACGCAGAAAAGTGTCGTGCTGGTAGCGGCTCATGCGAAGCTTCTGTCCGCTATCCATGGTGACGACGTGGTAGCCGTTGAACCACGGATGGATCGCCTTGATCCGGCGCACGTTGATGATGGCCGAGCGGTGGACGCGCGCAAAATGCCGCGGATCGAGCCGCTCCACCAGCGCGCTCATGGTCTCGCGCATTTCGTGCATGCCATCGGCCAGATGAATCTGCACGGTGTTGCCGCTGGCCTTGATCCACACGATATCGTCGACCTCGATAAACCGGATGTGCTCGTCGGTACGGATGGGAATACGCTGGATATGCTCGTCGCGCTGGCGCAAGGCCTGTAGCGCTTGCAATATCTGCGTCGACGCATCCCTGCCCGCCCCTGCTCCAGCCGACAGCCGCGACTTTACGCGCCGCAGCGTGGCGGCGAAACGCTCGCGACTGAATGGCTTCACCAGATAATCTACCGCGTTCGCCTCGAACGCCCGCACCGCGTACTGCTCGAAGGCCGTCACGAACACCGTCGCCGGCATGCGCTCCGCACCGATGGTCGAGGCCACTTCCATGCCGCTCATGGCAGGCATCTGGATGTCGAGAAAAACCAGCTCGGGCGACCTATGGCGAATCGCTTCGACCGCCGACGCGCCATCGCCGCACTCGCCCAGCAGCTCGATGTCCGGATCGTCGCGCAACAGGCGCACGATGGCATGGCGCGCGATCGGCTCGTCGTCCACCACGAGAGCGGTAATGCTCACAGGGAAGCGACCTCGGGCGCATCGTCCAGCCCGTCGATTTCGCGAAACGGCAGGCGCAGACGGCAGATGACGCCCTCGGGCCAGATCATGCCCAGGCTGACCTGGGCGACCTCGCCATACAGTTCGCGCAGGCGCAGCTCGGTGTTCGACAGACCGATACCGTGTCCCGAACCGGATGCCGGCCCCGCCTCCAGCTTGCTGTTGTGGTTGCGCACGTCGATACACAGCGTATCGCCCTCGCGCCGGCTTTCGATCTCGATGCAGTCCACACCGACCCGCTTGCTGATCCCGTGCGCTATGGCGTTCTCCACGATCGGCTGCAGGATCAGGCTGGGTACCGCGCAATCCAGCGTATCGGGGGCCACGTAGATGCGCGTGGTGAGGCGATCCTTAAAACGTATGCGCTGTATGCCGAGGTAAAGATCCAGCAGCACCAGCTCTCGTCGCAGGCTGACTTCCTGGCCGTCGTAGTCCTCCAGAAACGCGCGCAGCAACTCGCTCAGGCGCAGCAGCATGTCTTCGGCCGACAGCGTGTCCTCGTCCAGCAGGGTCGCGATGGCATGCAAGGTGTTGAACAGAAAGTGCGGCTGCAGCTGCGACTTCAGCGCGCGCAGGCGGGATTGCGCGAGCTCCGTCGCCATCTGGCTGGCTTCGATCTCGCGGCGCGTCTTTTCGGCATGGAACTGCATGGCCTGCTGGATCGCGAACACCAACCAATAGGCCAGCAAGTCGGTGGCGAAATGCTGGCCGACAAACAGCTTGACCTGCTCGGCAAACGAACTGGGCTCGAACGCCGTCGATACGAAGGCACCGATCAAAATGACCAGCATGGTCACGCCCAAGCTCGCCAGCAATTGTATGCCCAGCCCGCGCAAGCGCACCGGCGGTTGAATCGGATACCTCGTCGCCAGCTGGAACACCAGCGGAGTCAACGCCGCCCAGGTGTACCACTCGATCATCGACCAGCGCAGGTAATCGAAGATCGACCAGACGGTGCTGCCGTTCATGACATCCTGCATGAATCCCTGCACGGCGAACACCAGCACCACGCCTCCCCACAGCCCCAGATAGCGAAACAGGCCGATCTGCGTGTTGCCGAGGCGAACCATCATCAGCGGAATGTTCCGTAAGTGGGAGCGGCCATCCTAGGCGCTGCGCACGGCGCTGAAAAGCAATGCTTCACGCCGCTACGATTCGCCATCGCATCACGACGATTCGTCCCAAACCGCTTCCATCGAGTAGCTCCATCCAGCGATATCCGGTTACCGACCGTGTGCCATCGCGCCAACGGCGGCCACACCATTCGAACCGGAGCCCCTGCATGAATCCCAACCGCGCCACTCTCCTCCTTGCTACCGCCATGATGTTCGGCAGCCTGCTCGCCATACCGTCGGCCAGCGCCGCACATGCCGAGGCCGCACTCACATCTGCGCGACAGTTCAAGGTGGTGAACGCCACGTTCGACAGCATCACCGCGCTGGCCATCGCCCCCGCCGACGACGGGAATTTCAGCGACGTGGCGATAGGCCAGCCGCTGCAGGGCGGCCTGAGCTCGCTGAGCTTCGACGTTCCGACCGGCGGCTGCCTGCGCGACCTGCGCGTGACATTTCAAGGCGGACGCCGCCAGCTGTTTCAACACATCGACGTCTGCCGGACCAGCGGCCTGCGCCTGGCGTCGCGAGGCGGCGGATAAAGCCGACGACCGCCCACAAGCCCCCAGACGGCGTTTTCAACCGGCCCCGTGACGTGTAGAGATGGCTCATCGCTCAGCGCAAGCGGCATCCATCGGCGCACTTATGGCGTATAAACCTCCTGACTCTTCCGTCCAAACAGGAACCGCTCTCATGAAGCCCTTGCTGAAACTTGCCGCCCTCAGTCTCGTCGGTACCGCCATCCTCGCCTCGCCGGCGTTTGCCGCGCTTAAGGAAGGCACGCAGGCGCCCGACTTCACCGCGCCGGCGTACCTTGCCGGCCAGCCCTTTACTTTCAGCCTCGCCGATGCGTTGAAGAAGGGGCCGGTAGTGGTCTACTTTTTCCCGGCCGCGCATACCTCCGGCTGCAACGTCGAGGCGCACCTGTTCTCCGAATCGATCGACAAGTTCAAGGCGTTGCATGCCACCGTGATCGGCGTGACCGCCGGCCATACCTCCGAGCTGGCCGATTTCTCCAAGGAAACCGAACACTGCGGCGGCAAGTTCCCGGTCGCCGCCGACGAAGGCGCAAAGATCGCCAAACAGTACGACGCGACGCTGATGCTCAAACCCGACTGGTCGGACCGCACCTCGTACGTGATCGACCAGTCCGGCAAGATCGTCCACGTCTATTCCAGCCTCAGTCCCACCAAGCACGTGCAGGAGACGCTGGATGCCGTCAGGGCACTCGAGAAGCAGGGCTAACATCTTCGCGCTGGGGGCCATTCACTCGCCGCGATAGACGAAGGGCGCCGGCAACGGCGCTCTTCGTCTATCGGGGTCGAGGGGCGCGCCACGGCGATTGACGGGCCGGCAAGCCGCACGCCTTGATGGCACCGACTTCTCATACCCGACAGCGCCCCGGATCGACCGATGAAACCACCCCACACCTGTTGCCTCTTCGCTGTCGGCGCCTTCGTCGCGCGTATGCCCGCCCTGTCCAATCAGACGTCCAAACGCCGGGCATGTCGCAACGCAAGGCGCGACCTCGGGGCCACCTGCTGCCGTGGATGGCGTGGCACACGGCTATCGATCGCGAAATGCGCTTTTACGAAAGCGCGCGTACCTGCCAAGGCTACCCGATCTTTGTCACCATCACCTTTGTCGATGGCGACTGGCAGCCGATGTCCGAGCGCAGCGACACGACCACGGACAAACTAACCGATCAATCGCCCATGTTGGCAACGCTCCGATCGACCAGATACCTATCGGCGTTTGTCGTTGCCCGAAAGCAGCAAGCAGCACGGCATGCTCCGTCCGTTGTCACTCGCCGTTACTCGGCCGACAGCGCCCAACGACTTTCTGCGGCCAGGCCGGCGACGATACGCTGGTAAATCGGCGAGTGTTTTGAAAGCAGACTCAACAGATGTATCGACATGTCGGAGCACCGCTGGAACCTCGCACGCCCGGCATCGGCAACGCTCAAGTCCATGAGCTGTTGGCTTATGGCGTCACCGAAAGTGCGCTTGTCCTTCAGCACATCGACTAACGCCATCGATCGGCGGCGCGCCTCATCCCATTGACCCGACTCGACGTTTTCGCGAATCGCCAAATCGGTCAAGCGGATCGTTTCGATGGCCGACATCAGCTCGTCGAGCAAGGCGTTTTCGATCGTGTCCAGGGCGTGACTCATCAACGTTTCTGCTCGCCAGTGGCAACGAACGGTCGGGTCGCCCCAGAAACAAGAAATCCGTCATTGGCACATGCACCTTGGCACAAAAGCCGAATCCCCTTGAAAAGTCCACTCCTGCATCATAATCGGCCGCCGCGAGCCAAGGCACTCTGCGAGTCAATGCTAGACTCGACCGAGCGGCCTCGAACGGATGCGCTGTCGGGTTCCGCCGGCGCGGAATTTTCGTCAACCTGGCGGGGGATCAAAGGTCATGGCCATGTCGCTGTCGTGGAAAATCGGAGCTGGCGTGGCCGGTCTGGTCGTCGCCGCAGTGGCCTGGAACGGCATGTCTCAATACCTTGCCGGGCGTCACGCCGATGAGGTCATGCATGCGTCGGCGCTCGCTGCCGCCGAGGACGCGCAACGCGCCAAAGCCGCCGCTGCGCAGCATCAGGCACAGCTGGCTGCCGACCTTGAACAGCAGCGCCAGGAGCTCTCCGAAACGCATCAGCAGGTGGATGAGCAGTCGCGCCAGTACCAGGCAGACCTGGCGGTGCGCATGGAGAAGCAGCGGCAGGAAGCGCTGCGTGTGCAGGCCACCTATCGGCTCGACGGCAACCAGCGTTGCGATGCCGGCATCGTCATCAACCACAGCGGCTCGAGCTTCAGCCCGGTCGTCGGCAAAACCGGCCAGCCGATCACCTGCAAGGGCGACACCGCCGCCGAGCCGCTGCGATAGTTCGTCAGCGATTGCATCCGCTTGGGCAGGTTGGCGATGAGCAACGCGAATCCCAACGTTTCGGTGCCGATGGCGCTGGGATTCGCTGCGCTCATCACCAGCCTGCGACATCACGCTGGCCTCTACGACGCGACCACCATCGAACGCTCGATCGGTTCGAAGCCAGTTGTCGGCGACGCGCCCGTGTGCGCTTAATAAAGCCATAGAAAACTACCGACCCATTGCCGCCGTCGGTTACACAGGCCACAGCCCCATGCCCATGCAAGATCCCAGCGAACGCTTCGTCCACCACGCCATGGTGGTGATGCTGGGACTGGCCATAGTCGCTGCCGCGTGCGCCACGACGATCCACTGGCTCAGTCCTGTCCAGCAGCCGCTGGATCTGATCGTTCCGCCCACCATGCTCGTGCTGTTTGCCGTTCTACTCATCGCGCTGCTCCGCCAGCCCAGGTGGGCATTGGCTATCGGCCGCTACGCGCTGCTGGCGTCAGGCGCGGCGCTGGTCGCGCCGACTTGGCTGTACGTGACGCAAGCCGTTCTCACGCCAGGCCTGCCGCTGATCACCACTCTACCGCCGATATCCTCGCTGCTTTTGATCCTGGTGCTGATGGTGATGCTGTTCTTCCCGACCCCACAGGCGTTTCGCGTGGCCCTGCTCGTCTGGATACTCGTCGCGTGGCCGTGCTGGTCTATCTACTGCTGCATCCGCTGGAAATGGAAACCCCGAGAGGGCGCGACCTGCTGATGGCCTACGGACCGGCGCTCGTCCTGGTCACCGTGCTGATACCCGTGCAGCGAGGGCTGGCCGGCAAGATCGAGCGGCTCACGTTGGAACGCGCGCGGCTGGAAATCATTGCCAACCACGATCCGCTCACGCATATCGCCAACCGCCGTCCGGGCGAGCAGATACTGCAGAGCATCCTCGCCGATCGGATTCCCGCCGGCGTCATCATGTTCGACATGGATCGCTTCAAGGCGATCAACGATACCTACGGCCACCCCGTAGGCGACCGGGTACTGCAGAAGGTAGCGCAGCATTGCGAAAGGCTGCTGCGCAGCGGCGAGTGCGTGTCACGCTGGGGCGGCGAAGAGTTTCTCGTCGTGGTTCCGCACGTCGACGCCGTCGGCCTGCAGCAGCTGGCCGAACGCCTGCGCGCGACCATCGCCGAGCTGAGCGTGGAACCGGCGCAGCAGGTGACCGCCTCCTTCGGCGTTGCCATGATCGAAGCCGGCGACAGCCTGACCAGCGTGCTGCAACGGGCCGACCGCGCGCTTTACGAAGCCAAACGCCAGGGCGGCAATGGGGTGGTGGGACAGCCAGTAACCTAGCCGCCGTCGCGGCGCACGAGATCTAACGGCTTCGATGGCTGCGCCTGTCCGTCGGCAGAGAAGCACGGCGATCGAAGCACATCCACAAGGAGTCAGGCAAACGGCAGGCACGGCACATATCGCCGTGCGTGGAATGTCGCATACTCGATCTTCCTCAAACGCTTTGTCTAAGGAGAACACCATGCCGACTCTCAAGACCCGCGACGGAACCGACATCTTCTACAAAGACTGGGGCACCGGCCAGCCCATTGTCTTTCACCACGGCTGGCCGCTCAGCGCGGACGACTGGGACGCGCAGATGCTGTTCTTCCTGCACCAGGGCTATCGCGTGATTGCGCACGACCGCCGCGGTCACGGCCGCTCCACCCAGACCGATACCGGCAACGAGATGGATACCTATGCCGCCGACGTGGCCGAGCTGGCGGTGCACCTGGATCTGAAAGACGCGATCCACGTCGGCCACTCCACCGGCGGTGGCGAGGTCGCCCGCTATGTCGCCAAACACGGCAAGGGCCGCGTGGCCAAGGCCGTGCTCATCGGCGCGGTGCCGCCAATCATGGTGAAGTCCAATACCAATCCCGGCGGTCTGCCGATCGAAGTGTTCGACGGCTTTCGCACGGCGCAGGCGGCCAACCGGGCGCAGTTCTTTCTGGACGTCGCCTCCGGCCCGTTCTACGGCTTCAACCGTGAGGGCGCCAAGGTGTCCGAGGGCGCGATCAGAAACTGGTGGCGCCAGGGCATGATGGGCGGCACCAAAGCGCACTACGACTGCATCAAGGCGTTCTCGGAAACCGACTTCACCGACGATCTCAAAGCCATCGACGTACCGGTGCTGATCATGCACGGCGACGACGACCAAATCGTCCCCATCGCCGACGCCGCCCTGCTCTCGATCAAGCTGGTCAAACACGGCACGCTGAAGGTGTACGAGGGCTACCCGCACGGCATGTGCACCACGCATCCCGACGTGATCAATCAGGATCTGCTGGCGTTCTTCAAGTCGTGAAAGTTTTTCCTTTCTTCGGACATCGGGTTCTACCCGCCGTCCGAAGAAAAAATCAGCCGCTCAATCGATTGCTGGCCGGAGCCGGGTAACGCTATCGCTCCAGCGTCGGCGTGGTCTTCTCGAGAATCCTCATCGCTTCATCGTTTTTGCGCTGCCACTCGCGCTGCTGCGCCGCCGTCATATGAGTCACTTGATCTTTCGACGCCGGCATGGCCGACGCGACGGCAGTAGCGACAGCCATGCTGGGAGCGACGGCGACCGGCGGTGCGAACGACAGCGGCAACGCGCCGCTAGGCGCTTGGAGCGATACCGTTTTTGGCGCGACTCCTTTGATCGTATGCATGATCACCGCATACGCGACAAGGCCCATGACGATGGCGAAAGCCAAGCCAGCCAGCGGATTGCGTGAGCGCGACTGCCGACTGCGACTTGAACGATAGCCCGAAAAATTCGCTTCGGCGCTTCCCAATTTTCCGCCGACGCTCGTATGTACATGGCCGGATTCGCTGGGCACGAACAATCCGGCAATCGGCCCAAGCATTTCGCGCAGTTTCGTACCATCGATCAGCGTTACCCGCGGCTCCTCGGCCGCAGCCACTCTCGCCGCACGACTAAATTCACCGCTGGTAATCACGATGGCGCCCGTCGCATGCTGCGTCAGCATCACGCCAAGCAGCTCGTGCACCGGATTGTGCGTGACCTGAAAAACGTTCCAGTGCTTGCATTGCACAATCAAGTATTGATCGTCGCGATACAGCTTGAGGTCGATGCCACCATCGAACTTCGTGCTTGAACCGCCCGTGCCGACATGCTCGACGCGATAACCTTGAGCCGCGTAGTAAGTCGCGAGCAACTGCTCGAATTCCTGCCAGGAGATTCTCGTCAGTAGGTCGTCGTAGCGCCGACCTACCCTCTTTTGAGGATACATACGTCCCTGAGCTCCTTGATGGAGATAAGAAGATCAACCAGCGCCGACCTGATCAATCACCGAATAAATGTGCAGATACCCACAACGTTAACCGTTGGCTTGGCGCTCATTCTCTGACGTTGCAAACACGTTTAGCCACAGCGCAATTAAACGCGCAGTGCCTGTTGCTCCACGGTGTTGACGCATGTATCCGCAGCCTTGCCGAGAAAATCTTTGAGCATTGCACCGTGATCGGCCTGAAGCTGATCAAAGGAAGGTGGATTCTTCGGATCGGTGGGGTCGACCTTGCATAACTGCTGCGCGATCAGGCTACCCGTGTGCCCGTCCAGTAAGCGAACACGAGCAACGTAAAAGACATGATAAGTCTGCCACTTAGTAGGGTAGTAGCTATACATCCAACTCAGTGTCTTTACGTCCAGAATGATGTCGGCACCCGCATAGGTCTTTAGCAAGGTCGCTGGCTGATCGCTCATCGCCATCGGTGTCGGACCGGAAACGATGCTCACACCCTCTTTTGCCGCTAGATCATTCGCCAGATGTTGGCCGATAACAAGTGCCGGATCGGGGATATTGTCGGCTTGAACAATCGCGTTGCCCGCATGAATCATCGCAGCAGCACCGAAAAGACCGAACGCGGCTTTGCCAGGCGTCATAGCTGCAAAATCGGGCATCGCGTAATGAGCCAACACCACCTGCTTTCCCCGCATGGCGGTCTTTGATTCCACCGGTTTGCTGGGCGCGGACACGCAGCCACCCAAAACGGCGGCTGCAGCCGCCGCGATCACTAACTTCTTCATATTTCCCCAGTTTGATTTTGCTGTGACCTTACGGCCATCCACATGCTATCAACGCGATAAGTGACACGAAAGAGGGATAGCGGGATCGACGAATAGCAGGCGTCTGCCTTGACATGCCGCGTTAAACGTTATTCGGCCGGAGTTCGCACCGATTTTTTATCGAACGTCTGCCGCGCTTCCTCCACTTCGGGCAGGTAGACGACCGTCCATTCGTACAAGGCCTTGAGCGGCTTTTTCAGACTTTTGCCCAATGCCGTTACGCTGTACTCCACCGCGATCGGCGATGCCACGACGACGCGACGGGCCACGATGCCGTTACGCTCCAGGCGGCGCAGCGTCTGGGTGAGCGCTTTTTGCGTAATGCCCTCCAGCGTGCGCTTGATCTCGTTGAAGCGCAGCGGGCCCTCGTTGAGCGCGGCCAGAATCAGCACCGACCATTTATCGGCCAGCTCGTCCAGCAGGAGCCGGCTGGGGCAGTCGGAAGCCTGCAGCACGCGATGTCTGAGCGAAGGCATGGTGGTTTCCCGTCGGCTACCTAGTTGCCAAATTGTGCCTCATTGACACTAGGTATACAAAATATACCATCGACGGGTTCCTCCCCAGTGGATCCTCCCGCATGACATCCAACAACACACCCACAACCAACACCGACGTGCTGTTCCAGCCGTTCCAGATCAAAAACCTCGCGCTGAAGAATCGCGTAGTGATGGCACCGATGACGCGCTCGTTCTCCCCCCATGGCGTACCGGGCGCCAATGTAGCGGCCTACTACCGCCGCCGCGCCGAGGGCGAGGTCGGGCTGATCCTGTCCGAAGGCACGGTGATCGACCGGCCGGCAGCGCGCAACGAAGGCCAGATTCCATTCTTCCACGGCGAGGCCGCGCTGGCCGGCTGGCAGAACGTGATCCATGCCGTGCATGGCGCGGCGGCAAGATGGGCCCACAGATCTGGCACGTGGGTGCCGTGGCGCATCCGTTTGCCGAATGGACGCCACCCGCACCGCCCGAAAGCCCTTCCGGCCTCGTGGCGCCGGGCACCGCGCGCGGCGAGGCGATGAGCGAAGAAGACATCGCCGACACCGTCGCAGCATTCGCTCGCGCGGCCGCCGATGCGAAGCGTCTGGGCTTCGACACACTGGAGATTCACGGTGCACACGGCTACCTGATCGACCAGTTTTTCTGGTCGGCCACCAACGAGCGCAGCGACCGCTACGGAGGCGCTACGCTGGTGCAGCGCTCGCGCTTTGCCGGCGAAGTGGTCAAGGCGATCCGCCAAGCTGTGGGTCCAGAGTTCCCGATCATCCTGCGCGTAAGCCAGTGGAAACAGCAGGAATACACGGCACGCCTGGCACCGACGCCGGAAGCGATGACCGACTGGCTGCTGCCGCTGGTGGAAGCCGGCGTGGACATTCTGCACTGCTCGCAGCGACGCTTCTGGGAGCCGGAGTTTGCGGAGATCGATGGCGCCAACGGACTGAACTTTGCCGGCTGGGCGAAGAAGCTCACCGGTGCCGCCACCATCAGCGTCGGCTCGGTCGGCCTGTCGAACGACGTGATGGCGGCCTTTGGCGGGGCAAGCTCCACGCCGGTGGGTTTGGACAATCTGATCGAGCGCATGGAGCGTGGCGAGTTCGATCTGATTGCGGTGGGCCGTGCCCTGCTCAGCGATCCGCTATGGCTGACCAAGGTACGCACAGGCGACAGCGAGCACCTGAAGGAATTCACCGCCGCCGCGATGGGTGAGTTGGTGATGTAATTCAACGATGACGCCGCCATGCGGAGCGCATCGAAAAAGACCGAACGGGGCCACATGGCGCTGGTCCCGTTTCGTCGTAAAGCAAAAGCGGATTCGATTCACCGCGAAAAGAACGAGGACCGCAAGCCGCCGACTCGCTGCGCGCGTCCTTCAAGGCGCAGGCGTCGAATATGTCCACGCCACATGTACCGGCACATGCACGCTGCGCTCGGGCAGGTTCAACGTGGCGATGGTCGACGCGGCATCCCATGACCAGTGCTCGACAGGCTGGCCGTCCACGGTGACGCTCTGTGGCTTGCCCGCCGCGTGGAGGCGAAGCTCGTACGACCGGCGCTGCACCTGGCCCGCGAACGCGCCACTGGCCGGCGCGATGGTCAACTGCTGCGATCCGCTCGCGTTGTCGTAATCGATCGCGGTCAGCGTATAGGCATTATGCAGATAAGCCAGCGACGTGCCGTCGTCCTCGTAAAGATCGAAGTGGCCCTTGCCGCGGCCGTAGAGATCGAGCATCAGCGTATCCAGCGGCCGCGCATCGGAGTACGCGCTGACCGGCTGCTGTGGAACGATCGCGCCATCGCGCACGAACACCGGCGTGGCATCGGTCGCGTAGTGAGCGCTGAAGGTCATGCCGCCCGCATAGTGCCTGCCGGTGAAAAAATCGAACCAGTCGCCCGGCGGCAGATACACGCTGACATCGCCGCTTGGATCGAGCACCGGCGCCACCAGCATCTGCTCGCCGAAAAAGTATTCGTGCGGATGCTGGTACGCCTCGTCGAGCTGCGGATAAGCAAGATAGAGCGGCCGCATGATCGGCAGCGACGCCGTGTGCGCCTGCCAAGCATAGCTGTAGACGTAGGGAATCAGCTGCGTGTGCAGGGTGAAGTATTTTTTCATCAGCGCCACGCCCTGCGCGCCGTAAAGCCAAGGCATGCGCACATTGCCCTCCAGCGGATTGGCGTGCGCGCTGTGCATGCGCAGAATCGGGCTGAACGCGCCGAATTCGATCCAGCGCGCGTAGAGGTCGAAGTCGATCTTGGCGCCGTGGAAGCCACCGATGTCGTGGCTGACGTAAGGCACCAGCACGTTGCCGGCGCGCGTGCTGTACGCGACCTCGTACGCCAGCACCGGCCACTGCGAATACGTGTCGCCAGTGAAATAGGCCGGGTAGCGCTCGCTGCCCCAGCCGCCGTAGCGGCCGAGGATGAAGCCGCGTTTGCCGGTCGCCTGCTCGGTCGCGTCGAAGAACACCTTGTTGGTCCACAGCTGCTTGTCCAGGCCGGGCATGTCGACCGCGCCGCTGCCGCCGTCGATCCACCAGAACGCCACGCCCTGATCCAGCAGCGGCTTGTGCAGGGTCTGCATGGAGCTGTCGGCTTGCCGCCGATCGGAGAGGTCGAAAAAGATCCGCGGCGGCGGCTTGACGTCGCGCAGCACGATACGGCTGCCCAGGAGGCCGCTGCCGCGCTTGCCGGCGACGACGCGCAGCACGATGGTATTGCGCTCGCCTGCGCGCATGAACTGGGCGACGTCGGCATAGGTGACCCGCTGCGGCCACTGAATCTGGCTATGCGTCGCCTCGTGCCCGTTGACGAACAGCCGATACGACGACGCCACTTCACCGAACACGAGATACAGCGACGCGGGCAGCTGCGCGGGCAGACTCACGGAGGTGCGATACCAGGCAATGCCGATGCCCTTGCCGCGGCCCTGCTGCTCCCACGACATGCCCGTCTCGATCGGCGACCAGCGCACGTTGGCGTCTAGCGCAAACCACGTCTGCGACAGCCCCCGGTCGTTCGGGTCGGCGGCGAACTGCCATGCGTTCGATAACGACCGGTCGAACGCTGGCTTCGACGGCAGCGGCTGGCCAAGAGCGGCGAGCGCGGCCGGTGCATGACTGTCGTCGTACGAAACCACGCTCTCCTCGGTATTGGCGTAGCCGGGATGATCGTTGAGGCTGACCTTGATGCCCTGCCCGTGCAGCCAATCGAGCAGCTGCTTCGGGTGCGGCACCAGCGGGCTCCAGTCGAAGCCGCCGTCCCAGCCGTAGTTGTGCCAGGCAAAATCCAGCACAAGCCCATCGAACGGGATGCCCTCATCGCGCAAACGCGTCACCTCGTCTTTCAGGTGCTGCGCGTTGTAGCGTTGAAACGCCGGCTGCCTGGCGTCGGCGGAATCGGGAAAGTATTCGAAATTGAAATCGGTAATCCACGGCCCGAGCGTATAGCGCGGAATCATCGGCACCGGGCCGCACAGCTCGGCGTAGGTTTGCAGCACGCTCCGATAGTCGGTGCCGTAGGTGAACAGGTACCAGTCCTGCCCGCCGGTCTGCGGACGCGGCTCGATCCAGGCCTTTTGCGCGTTCCACACCGGCGTGGTGCTGTCGTCGATAACCGCGTAGCCGCTGCGGCTGAGCAGGCCCGGCTGGGCAGGCGGCAGCAGCACCTCGATGCCGGGGATGATGTCGTTGACCGGGCTCTGCAGATCCTTGCCGTCCTTCGGCAGGTTGGGCGCGCTGATGTTGTCCAGCGAATACGTCAGCCCGCCGAGATTGCGCGCGTCCACATCGCCCGGGTGCCATTCGTGCCCCGCACCGCCAGCGGGCGCGCTCCAGCGAACGACCAGGTTGCTGGCCGTGAAGGGCCCGGAATGCAAGCGATATCGCAACGTCATCGCCGACGTCTGCTCGACAAGCCAGCCGCCGGCCTGCGTCGTTGTCACATGCACAGCGGGCCAGTCCCGCTTCTGCACCACCGCCGTGGGCGCATCGACGAATTGGCCGGTCGGCGAATACTCCATGCGGACCAGCGACGGCGTGAGAAATTCGAACCGCGCTTCGCCTGCGCCGGCGGATGCACGCGCCATGGACTCTGCCGCAGCGCAAGGCGGCAGACATACCGACAGCCCTGCTGCGAGCAGCCAGCAACAGGTGTGATGCATAAAGCGCTTCGACAAAACCATGCGGATCGATGCTCCCGTACGACGCAGTCCGCCTACCTTACAGCGAACCTCATCGAAACCGGGTCGATCGAAATCAGGCGCTCCTCATGGCGCAGGCCTCGATCATTGGCGCCACTGACCGCACGAACGCAGAACGCGCCGAATTCGAGCTTCGACGCACGGCCCTATGCGCGGCATGCGCCGCGCAGACGTCAGCGGGTCGTTACGCTGGCAGTGCTTGCAGTGACGGTATCGGTGCGCGTACCGGACTGCATCACGCCCACGGCGAGCGTAAGCACCAACGCGACAACGGTGGCGAGATGAGGGAGACGGCTGGCGCTGGCAGTTTGCGAATGGAACATGAGGGCAACTCCTGAGAAAAGGCACAGACGTCGACCGCGGCGTCTGTTGCGCTGCATCATCCGCAATCGGCGCCATTGAGGCCAATCGTTTGTTCTCATGGTTGCCATATGCGTTGGCTATGGTTGCTGCCACATTCGGCAAAAGGTGCCGGCAGCGGCGCGCGCGATGGCTCGGGCACAGGCGTATGAAATACGGGCGAATGCGGCCTTCGTTTACAGCGATCGGCGCGCCGCCACCGTCGCGCAACGCTTGCTCGACGCTGGAGCAGGCACGCACAGAACACTCCGGCTCTGCCACAGTGCGTTGGCCCGAGGTTTGAAGTATGCGCGGTGATTGGTCTGCGACGATGACCTGGGTAACCGCGACTTGATCGGCCGAGGAAAACGATGGATTCGATAGAACTGGTGCTGGCGATGCTGTTGGCCGTAGTGGCCAGCAGCTATGTGGTGCGTATCCTGCCGCTGCCGATACCGCTGCCGCTGGTGCAGATCGCGATGGGCGCGGGGATTGCCGGCGTGCTCGATCACGGCGTAGTGCTGGATCCGCAGATTTTCTTTCTGCTGTTTCTTCCGCCGCTGCTGTTTCTCGATGGCTGGCGTATTCCAAAGGACGGACTGCTGCGCGACAAGACAGTGATCCTGCAGCTTGCGCTGGGGCTGGTGGTATTTGGCGATTGCGGCCATCGAAAAGTCGCAGCACCAGCTGATGGAGAAAAGCGTCGCGGCCGACGCCGAAATGTATTCCCATGCCGCCGCACGCGTGATTGCGCTTTATCAGCATCGACTGGATCGCGATGCATCGAGCGAAACCGAGGCCAAGCAGTTGCGCAAGGCCGACGAGATTGAAATCGCCCTGCGCCTCGCCGCACTGCAGGCCGAGCGAAACGAGATTTTCAACCTGGCGCGGCATGCGCTTATCTCCGACGAAACCTCCCGCCGCCTGGTGCGCGAGATCGATCTCGCCGAAGCGCGCCATCGCGTGGAGTCGTGAGAAACGATATCGGCCTCGATGGGCACAAAGACTGAAGACGCCCGAGAGCGTGCACTGCATGGCGCTGCAGGCGACAACACGTTCTTCATCCGGCCGCGAGAAGGGCTCGCCACTTCGGTAGCCATGCGCCGGTAAAGCCAGTAGCGCCGATGCCGGCGAGACGATTCAGGACTTTATATCGGGTGACGCGATGCGTGCGGCAGTCCATTCCTCGACGCAATCGACAAATCGAGCATACGCACTCGCCCATACGAAATTTTCCAGTTATGGACACCGAAATTAATGAGTACCCTCGATGGGACAAAATCCACGGCGATCATTTTTGCGGCTTGTCGGGAATTCGGTTGTCCGCGCAATTTTTGAACGCATGGTTTGCTGCGCTTCGGCGATTCGCATCATCTTGATATTCGATCGCAACAATTTGCTGCCGATGAGATCAGCAAGATCGTAGGGACCGTCGTCATGACGGTACACAGGGAGGTGGAGATAAAGCGGTGTGTTTGTTTAGGGAGTAACGGAGGAGCCCGGATCGTCCGGGCCCAACGGCTACAACAACTAGCTTCTATTGGGAGAAAAGCATGGAATCAAAGAGCCATTTCGCCGCACGTCGACTTATCAAGATCGCCGTTGCAGCAAGTCTTGTCTGCGCAGCCTCTGTTCCCGCCGCCTTTGCGGCACCCACGACCGCCATTGCCGATCAGGCACAGGCTCCCTCGATGGTGCAGGCGCAGGCCATTCAAAGCTGGCATGAAGACATCACCCGCATGTCGACCCCGGCCGAAGGCTGCTTTCAGGCGACCTTCCCCAGCATTCTCTGGAAGCAGGTGTCCTGCTCGCAGGTTCAGTCGTTTTCGCACCCGCTGCCGCGACGCCCGGACGCTCTCACCCGGTTTGCCGTACAGAGCGCGAGCGCAGGTAGCGTTGCCGGCGGCACGCAGACCACGGGTAACGGCGACGACTACGCCATCGAAACGGCCAGCCTGATCAGCAGCGCCACCGGCACCTTTCCCTCGGTGACCGGCGTCACCTCCGAAAAGGGCGTGGGCGTCGCGGCCTTCGGCGGCGGCGGCATCCTGGGCGCGAACGAGTACACGCTGCAGGCGAACTCCAACTACAACAAGACGACGTCCGCGTGTAAAAGCCATTCGGGCTGCACGGTCTGGCAGCAGTTCATCTATTCGCCGGACTACAGCACCAAGGGCAAGGCCGCGGTGTTCATCCAGTACTGGCTGCTCGGCTACGGCGGCAGCAGCTGCCCCAGCGGCTTCGGCAGCGACGGCTCCGGTGACTGCTACAAGAACAGCGCCGCCGTGACCGCACCCGATGTGCCTGCCACCCAGCTGGCCAACCTCAAGCTTTCGGGCACGGCCACCAGCGGCGGCAACGACACCGTGGTGTTTACCAATGGCACCACCGCCTATTCGCTCACCGCCAAGGACAGCGTGCTGAATCTGGCCACCGTGTGGGACCAGACCGAGTTCAACGTCGTCGGCAACGCCGGCGGATCGGAAGCGGAATTCAACTCCGGTTCGTCGATCACGGTGAAGCTCGCCGTCGCCGATGGCAGCACCGCCACGCCGACCTGCGCCGCCAACGCCGGCTCCACCGGCGAAAGCAACAACCTGAACCTTGGCAGCTGCAGCGCTGTCGGCGGCTCGTCGCCGTATATCCAGTTCACCGAGTCGAACTGAGCGATACGTTCAACGTAAGCCGATGAAAAAAAAGCACCGACGGATGATTCCGTCGGTGCTTTTTTTTATTTTCAGCGGGTTCGTGACCGAGCAAATGGATGGCCAAAACTATCGGATAGCGCAGTGGCCCCTGTACGCGACGAACGCCTCGTCGCTGTTGGTATACGTTACCTTTCGAGCGCTTTCTCGGGATGGCTGGCCAGGTAAGCCCGCATCTCCGCCACTTGCGACCTGAACTCCGATCGATCGCCGAAGTGATCGATAAAGTAATGGATCGTTTCGTAACGCCCGTCCAAGTTGTGATCCATTTGATTGCAGGCGCGCACGATATAGCCATCCGGAATATCCGGATAACGGCTGACCAAGGTATCGGCCAGTGCTTCGGCTTTTTCGGGCTGGTGTCCCGCATGGTTGTACAAATCGCCCAGCTCGGCCATCGCCCGTTCGGCATCCGGATCGCGCTGGATGACGGCAAGAAACGCGGCCTCCGCCTCTTGGACATGGCCGGTCGACGCATAGATATGGCCGAGCTTCGTGCCAATTGCACTGTCGCCGGGAAAGCGCCGCGCCGCTTGAGCGACACTCTCGATGGCGCTCTTGGCATCGCCCAGTTTCATCATTTCCTGGGCGCGCCACTGCAGCGCATCGGCATCCCTCGGTTGAAAGCGCAACGCCTCGGAATACAGTTCGATCGCCTGCGTCGGCGCTTCATCGTAAATCTTGCCGGCAAGATCTATCAGATCGAGATAGGTGAGATTTTTATCGGCAGCAGAAATGATTTGCTCCGTCTCGTTCCACATAGTCGGAGCATCGCTGGAGGTCAGTCGGTTGACACGCGGCATGCCGGCGACCATGCGAAGCAGCGGGTTGCGTTGAACCAGCTGTTCGACTTCTTGTTTCTGCTCACGTTCGCCGCCAAAGGCACGGCCCCACTTGGGCTGTGCCTGATTCATCATCTGCGTGCGAATGGCAAAGTTCGACGGATCGACAGCCAGGCCGCTTCTCGCCGCGCGATTCATATACTCGTCGTCGCCTTCAAGGGCACCGGCGTAGATCATCGACTGATAAGCTGTCGTCAGCGTCGGCAAAAGCGCCACGGCGCGATCCAGATCGCGCTGTGCCGAATCCAGCTGCTGACGCATACCGATGACCTGATCGTCACGAAGGTTACGTGCCCAATCGTCGCCGCGCGCCTGCTGAGCGGCATCGAGGTATTGCATGCCGCTGGCCGCCAATGCGAAGGCGCTGTTGGGCGCCTGCTGCTTCCACGCATCGATGATTTTTCGCGTTCCATCCTTGGCCTTGTCGAAGCCTGCGGCATAAAAAGCGGCGTCGAGCGTTCCAGGCTGCTTGGGATCGTGCAACGCGGCATCGAGATAGCCCTGAAACGACCGATCGACCCGATCGGCCTGATTTTTTTGCAGCAACGCGTCGATGTCAGACAGTTGCAAAGTATGGCGGTTGCGCAACTGGCAATAGGTCGCGGTGGTTTCACCATTCCAGTGCGTGCCCGGCAGATCGGGAAAACGCAGGCATCGTTGCAGCGCGTCGGGGATGTCGTCTGCCTCGCGGACGGCGGCCATAAACGCCCGATAATCGACCGCGGCCTGCGTGGCTTCGTTGCGGTTGGCCCGTTCGATCCAGAAACGCCCGATGAGAATGGCGGCCAATACCAAAAGCAAAAGCGCGAGCAGGCTTTGCCTGGAAGGATGGGCACGCTTTACATGATCGGGCCGGCCCATGCCCTTGCGATTCGAATAATCCATCACGCCCCCTGTCCTTGAACACGCTTCGCCCCATGGCTGCTACCGTTATTATCGGCGACTTTCGCAACCTCGTTCCACCACCGTCAACGGCTGTTCTGGTGCAGCAGCGCAAGGCGCAAGTGTCTGATCCGGCCTCTACGTTTTATGCTTGATAAGGTCGACCAGCTCGTCGGGCTGCAGTTTATTCCGATAGCTTTTTACCACCGCTCTTTTCAACGCCCGCAGACCAAGGCAATACCTAGTCGACCCACGCCGGGGGATTTTCTTCCTCATCGCGGAAGCGGGCGGCGATTTGCAGAATTTCCGTTTCGATCGCGAAGAAAGCATCGAGCACGGCCGGATCGAAGGTCGTCTCGTCCAGTTCGCGCATCAACGCCTTGGCGCGCTCGTGCGGGAAAGGATCCTTGTAGCAGCGTCGGCTGATCAACGCATCGTAAATGTCGGCGACCGCCATGATGCGGCCGGACAGTGGAATGTCCTGACCCCGCAATCCATCCGGATAGCCGGTGCCATCCCATTTTTCGTGATGCGTGGCGGCGATTTCGCCGGCGATCAAAAGAAAGTTATCGCCTTCGATGTGTTCCGCCATGCTGTAGATGATCTTGCGGCCGAACTCCGCATGCTGGCGCATGATTTTCATCTCATCGGGCGTCAACGGGCCCGGCTTGAGCAAGATGTGATCCGGCACGCCGACCTTGCCGATGTCATGCAGCGGCGCCGAGAGAAACAGAAGGTGCATGTATTCCTTGTTCAGCGTCTGCGGGTGCTGGCCGGTGCGCCACAACCGTTCGGCAATCGCGCGCACGTAGTGTTGCGTGCGTTTGATATGCGCACCGGTCTCCGGGTCGCGGGTTTCGGCCACGGCGGCCATCGACTCGATGGCGACCTGACGGGCGTTGTCCAGCTGTCGTCGCCAACGCTGCGCGCGGCGCTGATCGACGGCGAAGCGAACCACGAAGGACAGCACCAGCAGCACACCGAGAACCAGCAGCGGCCCGCCTATCGGCAGGAACAGACCGGCGCGAACAAACACCGCCACAACCGTCGCAAGCAATGCGGCGATGGATAACACGAAGAGCGACGCCAGCAGCGACAGACCGCAGCCGGCAACGAATAGCGCGGCAAACACGAGGGCCAGCAGCAGACCGAGAACCAGGGCAGCCTTGCCGCCCCACACCGGCAGACGTACCGATTGATCGTCCAGGATGTTCTGCGCCATCACCGACTGAATTTTCAATCCGGAAAAATCCCGATCCACTGCCGTGGGATGCATATCGTGCAGACCGACAGCCGACGAGCCGATGAAGACGATCTTGCCGCGCAGCGCCGCGGGATGAACGCGACCGCCCAGCACATCCACCGCAGAGAGACTGGCATAGCGTTGCGACGAACCGTTGAAGCGCAGCAGCGCGTCGCCGCGCCGGTCCACGGGAATGCGGTGCGAGCCGATCCGGATCGACAACCCGTCGGCACCCGATTCCACGCGGCCCGAAGCCACGCCGAGCGAACGCATGGTCGCTGCCAGCGCCAGGCTGGGATGGACGATGCCGTTGTATTCGATCAGCAAGGGCAGCCGTCGCAACACGCCGTCGTCATCGAAACGACTGTTGACGAAGCCACTGATGCGCGTCTGCGAGGCGACCGCATCGATGCTTTGCAATACCCCAGTCGCTCGATCGAGCGACAGCAGGTTCAGGCGACCGACAAAGCCGACCCCAGGGCGTAACGGGCCATCGGAACGGCTCGCGTGGTCGAAATAGAAATAGCGCGCGCCGACGACATCGTCACCCGCCATCACCTGGCCGAGATAGCCGTCGTTGTCGAGCAAACCGGCGGGCACGCCGTTGAACGACACATCGATGCCGAAGTCGCGCTTGAAGGTTTGCCGGATGTCGGCCAGCGAGGTGCGATCGGCTTCGGAGAACACGATGTCCATCGCAATGGCCGACGGATGCCCGGCGGCGATGCGCTCGATCAGCTGCGCCACGCGATAGCGCGGCCATGGCCACTGCCCCAGCGCCGACAGGCTGACTTCGTCGATATCCACCACCACGGTGCCTGCCGCGGGAGCACCCGAGGCGGTATGCACCAGCAGGCTGTCCAGCACAGACCGGTCCAGGCCGGTGACCGGTGGCGCGTTGAACAGCCCGGCGAGTCCGACGACCAGCGCGATCGACAGCGCCCCCAGCAGCACGAGAATGACCGAGCGTCGAGACATCCGCACATCTGAGGTAATCGGCTTCATGACTGGCCCGCGTTACAGCACGACGATTTCGGCCCGCCGGTTTCGCGGTTCGCGAGCGCCGGGCCCGGTCGGCACCAGCGGCGCCTTGTCGCCGAAGTAGCGTACGTCCATCGGCAGCTTGGGATCGATCTGCTTCAACAGGCGAGCCACGGCCTGCGCACGCTGCGCCGACAGCGCCATGTTGTACGCGGCAGTACCCGATGAATCGGCGTAACCGTAAACAGTGACTTCGGTCGGGCTGCGATCGCGCACGGACTGCAAAACCTCAGGCAGCTGCTGCTTCGATTCCGGCGTCAGCGCCATGCTGTCGAACAGAAAATTCAGCGTAAAACTACGCGGCGGGGTCGGCTGCGCATCGAGCAGCGCGCGATGGTCCTTTTCGAACGCCTGGCGATCGCTGGCCCGCGGCGCGCCGGGCGCCGTCGACGGCTCCACCGCCACCGTGTCGAAGGCCCGGTCGATACGTTGCTCGCCCTGCGCATCGGACACCGTCACCGCACCGACGTGACCGCTCTGGTCCGGCAGCAGAGTGACCTTGGTCGCGCTGGAGGCGGCACAGCCGGACAGCACGCCGGCGGCGGACAGCAGCACAAGCGCAAAAAGCCGCACAGTCATACGTTGAATATCCATGGGCGGCTCAGTTCACTTCGATCAGAAAGCGGGTACCGCGGACGCCGACGGTGGCCTTGGGCGTCTCGACCGATACCGACTGCGGCGACAGCTTGCCGATCTTGCCGGACTCGTAGATCGCCGAGCCCTTGCTGAGGTACAGCGAGAAAGCGAACTTGTTGTCCTTCGGCGCAAACACGTAGTTACGCACCAGAATGTCGGCGCCCGCTCCCAGCGTCAGCAGCGTACCGTCGCGGAAGACGATGGCGGCCGATGCGCCGGGCGCCGAGACGAGGCGGTCGGAAACCTGCAGCGTGCTGCCGCTGGAGGCATCGAACGTCTGTTGCCCGCGGGTCACCTTGACTACGCCGATCACGCTTTTGACCAGGGCGGCATGATCGGCAATTTCGTCTGCTATCACCGGATCGGCAGCAACCGACGTGGTCACGGGCTTCTTTTTCGCATGACCGGTAGCGTGAACCGGCATCGCCAGGCAGACGAGCCATGCAACTCCCAGCAGGCACAGATAGCGTTTCATTCAATCCTCCATTCGGACCGGCCACGATGGCCGGTAGTCCGTTACGTCGATGGACGACGCCAAGACGGTGCGCTTCTCGGCGCGGATGTCTCAAAGCTTTCCGCCGCATCATGCCAACCGGTTTTCAAACCGTGTGAGCTCCCCCATCCCCCGCCGCCGCTCCCTTCACACTCCACCTTCCCCACCAGCGTCATTCACTGCCGCTGCGCGTCGTCACGGCGATTTCATCACCGCACTTCCCGGGCGTAGCGAACGCATCACGAGTTCTGAAATAAACGGCGCAGCCTTCCTTCTGTCGCCTCGTCGGACATCGTGACCGGCGCCGGCAAAAGCGAGGGGCCTCTTCCCGGGATGATTAATGCATGACCGGTGCCAATCTGTAAGAACCTGCCCGAACCGACGTCCTGCCGTCGACAGACACGCCGACGGAATCCCCGAGCGGGCCGGTATCGCAGCGGTCGCAACCGAATGAATCGCGCGGTCTTGCTTGAGAAAGCGCGCGTCGGCCCTAATCCTGTGAAGTCCAAGACTCAGTCCAGCATGCGTCCATGTTCAACAAATTCAGAAACTGGCGCATCCGACGCATCGTCGCTCGACATCCCATCGACGAGCCGCTCTGGCAGCAGGCGCTGCAGCGCTGTGCACCGGCACGTCGGCTGGGCGCGTCCGATCAGGCGGCGCTGCGCGTGCTGGCCACGCTGTTTCTGGTGCGCAAGTCGGTAGAGCCGGTAAAAGATCTGCCGCTGGACGACGCCGATCTTGTATTGCTCGCGGCGAACGCCTGCGTTCCCATTTTGAAACTGGGCATGGACTGGTACGACGGCTGGAGCAGCATCATCGTCTATCCGGACGCCTTCATGCCCCGCCGGCCGAAAATCGATGCCGCCGGCGTGGTTCATCAGAGCGACGCCCTGTTGGCCGGCGAAGCGTGGGGCCGCGGCCCGGTGATCCTGTCGTGGTCCGAAGTGCTGCACGGCGGAAACAGACCCGGACACAACGTCGTCATCCACGAAATGGTGCACAAGCTCGACATGCTCAACGGCGACGCCAACGGCTTTCCGCCGTTGCATAAAGGCATGGATCATCACGTGTGGTCGCGCGTCTTCTTGAGCGCCTGGAATCATCTGAAAAATGAGCATCACAACGGCATTCATCTGCCGATCGATCCGTATGCGCTGGAAAGCCCTGCCGAGTTTTTCGCCGTCGCCAGCGAACAGTTTTTCGAAGCACCGGCAACCCTGCACGAGCATCTGCCGGACGTCTATCGGCAGCTTGAGCTGTTTTACAAGCAGCACCCGCTCTGAACGCTCGGCGTCCCGAGAAAAAGCGACAACGCACCACAGGAGATTCCGGGCAGCGACATCGCTCACGGATGCTGCTGCGCCCAAACGGTGATCCGCTCCGCCAACGGGGTATGCACGACCGCCGCCATGATCGGGTTGGCGACGACGAAGATCAGGCCTGCGATCACGGTAACGGCGAGCGGGCGTCGCCAGGTGAACACGTCGAACACCAACAGCGCCACAATCATGCCGAGCGGAATCACACCGATAAGCGCGGGATGGCTTTCCATAAACGGGATGCGCCCCAGCGCCGGCGGCATCAGCATCACGTTGGCAATCAGCATGATCCGCTTGTGCACTTTGGCGTTGTGGCGCTTCCGGATCGCCACCGCCACGAAAGCGCCGAAGATGAGAATGCCGATGACGTTGTCGATCAGAAACGACGCCGGCGTAAAGAATGGCGGCAGCACGGCCGCTCGCCGCAACGTACCGAAGGGCGCCAGCACACCGAGCACCACCATCAGTCCGGCAATCACGGCGCCGAGCACGCCGAGCCGTCGATGAAGCCGGACATGGCCTGTCGAGATCAGACTCGACTGAATGACGAAAAGGACGATCCACGTCGAAAACACCGCACCATGCAGATGCACCAGCAGGCTCGGCAAATGCGCAAACACCGCGCCCTGCAAAAAGTAGCTCGGCGCAAAGCCGACCAGCACGATCACCAGCATCAGCAAAGACATGGCGGTGAAAAAAATATCATCCGCACGCCTCGCCCCCGAACGAGCAACCAAGCTAGCCATGGCATGTCCTTACATGAGTTGGGAATGTAGGGGACCGGAACTCAGCTGCCGTCCCTCGGGACGCATGGAAGCGTTATGACAGAACCGAAGCCAGCCAGCCAGTGACCTTTACGCGAGAGCCAAATTCCGCCCCTCGGGGCGGGTGAGGCAGTCAGCACAGAGCTGCACGATTTTTGCACGCGGCCATCGAAGTTCTACTATGCCTCAGGCAGGCACGGCCAAGATCGGCTGACCGCAAAAGCACGCTGCGCTTTGACAAAGCGCGCGCGCACGCCAGTTTTCTGAAGCCCCCTCACAGGATCCCTCGCATGAAAAAAACCGCCCTGGCCTCGGCACTCGTCTCGCTCGCCGGCCTCGTCTGTGTTGTCTCGCCCGCACTTCGCGCACAGAACGCCGATGCATCGAAGATCACGCCCGACATGATCCAGACCGCGTCGGATATTCCCGCCGATTGGAAGCAGCCGCAGGGGGGCTTCGACTACGTCAAGCGCGACGTGATGATTCCGATGCGCGATGGCGTGAAGCTGCACACCGTGATCATGATTCCGAAAAACGCGCACGGCCTGCCGATGCTGCTCGAACGCACGCCGTACGACGCCAGCGGCATGGCACCCAACAACAGCCCGCACATGGCCGACGCGGTGTGGTCGGGCGACAAGGACTGGGCCGACGGCAGCACCATCCTGGTGTGGCAGGACATCCGCGGCAAATACGGTTCCGAAGGCAAGTACATCATGACGCGCCCACCGGTAGGGCCACTCAACCCGACCACCACCGACGACACCACCGACGCCTGGGACACCATCGACTGGCTGGTAAAAAACACCAAGGAGTCGAACGGCAACGTCGGCATGATCGGCTCGTCCTACGACGGCTGGACAGTGGCCATGGCTCTGCTCCACCCGCACCCGGCGCTCAAGGCCGCCGCGCCGGAAAGCCCGATGATCGACGGTTGGATGGGCGACGACTGGTACCACTACGGCGCCCTGCGCCAGATCAACCTCGACTACTTCAGCGGCCAGACCAGCAAGCAGGGCGAAGGCCAAACCATCCCGCGCGACAGCTACGACGACTACAGCAACTTCCTCGACGCCGGTTCCGCCGGCGCCTATGCCGAGGCCAACGGCTTCAAGCAGTTGCCCTGGTGGAACCGCTTCTCGGCCCACCCGGCCTACGACGCCTTCTGGCAGAACCAGGCGCTGGACAAGCTGCTCGTCGCGCATCCCTCCAACGTGCCGACCCTGTGGCTGCAAGGCCTGTGGGATCAGGAAGACATCTACGGCGCCGTGCACGCGTGGGAAGCGCTGAAAACCGCCGGCCA
Source organism: Rhodanobacter sp. K2T2 (assembly GCF_013408815.1). Classification (NCBI taxonomy): domain Bacteria; kingdom Pseudomonadati; phylum Pseudomonadota; class Gammaproteobacteria; order Lysobacterales; family Rhodanobacteraceae; genus Rhodanobacter; species Rhodanobacter sp. K2T2. Next base: position 34,199 of record NZ_JACCCA010000018.1, read on the forward strand.
CGGCGCCAACAACCACCTCGTGATGGGCCCCTGGTGGCATAGCCAGATCAATCGCGATGGCTGGAACATGGGCCCGCTGAAGTGGCCGGGCAACACCACTGCACAATTCCGCCGCAGTGTGATGATCCCCTGGTTCAACCACTACCTGCGCGGCACGCCGCTGGCCAAACCGCTGCCCGAGGCGATGATCTACAACCCGACCGAGCAGCACTGGGACGATTTCACCGACTGGAAAGTGGCAAGCAAACAATCGCTCACGCCGCTCTACCTGCAGGCCGACAAGGGCCTGGGCTTCGAGCCGCCCAGCGGCAGCGGCGACAGCTACGTCGCCGACCCGGCCAAACCCGTGCCTTATCTGCCGCGGCCGATCCCGGCCAAGAACGAAGACGCGTGGCGCACCTGGCTGGTGCACGACCAGCGCTTCGTGGTCGATCGGCCCGATGTGCTCAGCTACACCACGCCGGTGCTGAGCAAAACCGTGCGACTGGAGGGCGCACCGATCGCCGACCTGTTCGCCAGCACCACCGGCACCGACGGCGACTTCGTGGTCAAACTTATCGACGTCTATCCGGGCAGCGATCCGAACGACCCCGCCATGGGCGGCTACGAGCTGCCGATCTCGCTCGACATTTTCCGCGGGCGCTATCGCAAGAGCTTCGCCGAGCCGTCACCGATCCCGGCCAACCAGGTGCAGGAATACAAATTCCGCCTGCCCACGGTGAACTACGCGTTCAAGCCAGGCCACCGCATCATGGTGCAGATCCAGTCCAGCCTGTTCCCGCTGTACGACCGCAACCCGCAGACCTACGTACCCAATATCCTGTTCGCCAAACCGTCGGACTACCAAAAAGCGACGGTGACGATCGAGCACGGCGCGGACGGACGCAGTGCGGTGCTGCTGCCGGTGGTATCGGACGCGGCGAGCGGGCACTGAGTCTGCGACCTATCCCACACGAAAGGCTGCCAGCCAATGCAAAGGACCCGATCCGCACTCACATGCGAGTCGGGTCCTGCAACGTTAATGCTTATGGAGCAACAAGATATGGAATCACCGACCCTCACCTTTTCCGCGCTCGATGCACAGATCCAGGCGCTGCCGGAATCCCCGTCCGATAACACTATTTTCCCGAAGAAAGCCAAATGGGGTTTATCCGCCGCCGCGTTTGGCGCACTGATTGGCCTGCTGAGCGTCAAGTTGCTGCCGAACCACGCGACCACCGTGGTCATCGCCTACATCAGCTTGACTGTGGAAATGGCCGGCGTGCTCGTAGCCGGCATTTCACTGATACCGACGAAGTGGCCGAGGTTTGCCAACGAACGCCGCGATTTCGCCGAGCAACTGGATTTCGATCTTCCCCACCATCTGGCCCTCGTCGAGTGGCTAAGAGCATTCCCATTGGATGAGCGCGAAACGCTGAGCGAATTCGTCAGCTATCGGCATGAGCGAATGAAAGAGAAACTGCCCATGCTTACCGGCAGCATCGAAAAGCTCGGCGCCCTGCCCATCGTCGTCGCGCTCTATCTGCAGTTCAAGGACATGCAATGGCCGCCCCACCCCGGCTGGATAGAAATTTTTCTGATCTTCGCGCTGATTTTCGGCTATTGGCTGAGCGTGAGACAGATCAACATCCGACTGCGACTTCAACTCTACGAAACGTTACTCAGCAAAGCGATCGCGTAAGCCGTCACTCTTCGGCCAAGGCAAGGCCGCTTCAACGAGAATCGGACATCGCGCGAGCCAATCGGCCGGACGTCCCTTTCCACCGGCAAGCCGCGCGCCTGCTTTTCAACCGCGCCCGCTCAAGCGCTCGGCCACTCACCCAAAGTCTGCGCCTGTTGCACGTAGCGCTGAGCCAGGGATCGCGCGAAGTCGGGATGCTCGCGGATGTAGGCGGCCTGGTTCGCCAGTTCGCCCCAGCAGGTCAGCTCCTGCGTTTGCCATTGGAGATGCGCGGCGATATCCGACATGACATGCGGCGCTAGCCGGTCGCCGAACTCCCGCGTCGCCAACCGCATGACCTGCAGAAGCGCCGCCATACCCTGCAGCTGCGTCTCCACCCTGCGTTGCGCGGCATAGCGGATCGCGATCAGCCGCTGCGCGCTGAAGCGGGCCAGGCCGGCGCCGACCACGGCATCCTCGGCGAGACCCTGCAGGTTGCCGAGCAGCTCGGCGAGGGTTTCGCCATAGCGGCTCTCATCCTCGATCGCCGAGTCCGTCGGCGTAGCGGCTTGGTTGTCGTTCTCGATCAGTTCCATTGATGCATGTCCCTATCTCATTCGCCTGCACGATATGAGTTCACTGGCATCTCCTTGTATAGGAGACAATTCGTCGTTTAGCCACTTCTTAAAGTCACTTATAGTTACTTTTTATACTCCTATAGCTTGTAGCGATCAACATCCACTGCATGGATGCTTTGGCCCATGGGCAAGGCATCCAAACCATTGAGCGCGCGCGACGTTTTTGCGAGAAATTTGCGCCAGAGCCGGCGCATGAAAGATTTGTCGCAGGAGGCCCTGGCTCTGCAGGCGGGCCTGAGCCGCACCTATGTCTCCGAAGTCGAACGCGGCACGCGCAATATCGCCATCGACAATATGGGTCTGCTGGCGGAGACGCTTGGTGTCTCGCTGCGCGATCTGGTCGACCCCGGCATGTTCAAGGTGCTCGGAGAGAACTAGAAAAACGTTTGCCGGTTTGCCGGCTCGCGAAGCCTGAAACGCCTTCCGCAGGCCTGCGATCAGGGGCGACTGCAAACCCAGCCTCCGCAATCGACGATCGCAGATACCCAACACGCACACGGGCCAAACGCGCGACGCGCGCAAGGCATTCACTGTCGATAACTCACCAGCTGATCGCCACGCCTTCCGTTGCGCCGTGTTGCGTGCGCGCATCGAGTTCGGCGTTGGCGACGGCGTTGCGGCAGCCGTCCGCGATTCAGGGGAACCCTGAATGAAAAAATCGGTCTATAGTGGCTGGCCGCAAAACGCGCTGACGGTGTGCGCGTGTTTCGTGTGGGTAATAGGCTCTTAATAAGGCAGTGTCATCGAACGTTCCGAGCAGGCCCCACATAAAAGCCATGGCGATAGTGCCCGCGGTCTGGCACCACTGGACAGCGAAACGCGCGAGACCCTGGCGCGCGGCCGCTGGCGGCAGCCATCGCTGACACGTCCCACGCTGGTGCTGACGCTGGTACTGGTACTGCACGCGCTGTTCGCGCTGGTGCTGTGGTACGCCATGCAGGCCAAAGTATCGAATCTGGCGGCAGCGCCGGTCGAAACCGAGCAGGCGCTGGTCGTGCGTTTTATCGACCACCCCAGCGCACCGGCCGCCGCGCCGCCGCCCGTGCAACCCGCGATAGCGCCGCCGCAGGCACCGCCACCGCGCGTGCGACCGGTGGTGAAAGAGAAGCCGCATCGCGATGCGATGGTGGTGCAGGATCACGAAGCGCCGCCGCCAGCGGCCTCCGCGGCCACGCCGCCCGCTTCCAGTCTGTTTGCAAAAGACGGCTCGGTGCGGCTGGCGCCCACGCAGACCGACTACGCCACGACGAACCCCAAGATCAAACCGGCCAAGCCGACTGACGACAGTCAGATCATGCAGCACGACTACAACCAGATGCACACCAAGACCACCCGCTTCGAAAAATATTTTCCGCCGCCGAACGAAACGGCCGGCGGCAAAGTCGGGCGGCACGTCGGCGATGCGATCAAGGCGATCGCTGCCAGCATCTGCGACCCCAAGAAACCCGGGTTCAATCCGCTGTGCGGCACGCCGCCGATACCGCCCTCGCCGAAGGATGGCGACGAGCGCCTCAATATGCCGGCGCATTCGCTGGCCGAAGATCCGAACCCGCCCAAGCCGCCGCCGCTGTCGACCTGCTTTGCCGAGTACCGCAACACCAAGCCGCTGTCGTACGGCTGCCCGATCGATACGCCCGACCTGGCCTTCAAGGCCGAGATGCGCGAATGCATCGACTTGTTCAACGCCGGCAAGCGCCTCAAGCCATGGTGCCCGGCCGATACGCCCAAGCGCGCCGCGGCGGAAGCATCGGCGCCGGCGGCTTCGGCAAGTGCCGCGCCGCACTGAGCAGTGATCGAAGCCGGTCGGAACCCGCCCTCGTCGTCACTGCTTTAGCGTTCGCAAACCAGGCAAACAGGGGGCGCCGACCCGGTTAGCTCCTGGCCCCGTATCTTTCGCCGATCAAAACTCCGGCACGTCGCCCGACTCGAACAGCACGCGCGGCGTGCCGTAGTCGCCGCTGTCCTCGTCCACGTCCATGCTGTAGGCGACGACGCCGGCATGCTTGCTGGCCAGCAGCCCGGCTCGGCGTGCCGCCTCATCGGCCGTCTTGAACTGCAGCACCTGCCCCGGTTTCAAGCCGTTCTTCACCCGGTCGAACGGCTGCACGACGTGGATCGTTTCCATAGGTTTTCCCGGGTGGTGGCGTGTGTGAGTGGCTCGAGGATCGGCAAGCGGTGCAGCGTGCTTGTCGCTAGAGAGAGCGCATTCTGATCCAAAATTCAGAGCGGCGGTTTTTACTCGGCAAACGCAGAGACGGCAAAGCCGTCAAAGTCGTTCCAGGCGCATCGCTCTCACCCGAGCCGCGTATCGCTGCCTCGCCGGCCTGCCCCATCGAAACTCCATTGACCGTCCGCCCAATTGAAGCCCTTGTAGACCGAAACGTTTTAGCTGCGCCCACGAGCCGGAATCATAGGGACCACCGTGAAACGCATGCCACGGCGTAAATCACACCGCGCATAGAAACGACGACCGTGCACGGGGCCATATAGCCAGCCAGCCGGTTAGGCCAGCTCCAGGCGATTGCCGCCCTGGGCTTTGGCACGGTAGAGCGCACGATCGGAAGCCGCCAGCAGACCCGCCAGGGAAGACGCATCCTGATCGAGCTGCGCCAGGCCCACGCTTACGGTGGCCGCCAGTGGCATGCCACAGACGCCCGCCGCGGCGGCCTCGGCAAACTGTCTGACCAGGGCTTCGCCGACCTGGCGGGCCTCCTCGCCATGCCGGCCAGGCAGCAGCGCCACAAACTCCTCGCCACCCATGCGCGCCAGCACCACCGGCTCGCCCAGAACGGTCCGCGCCGTGTCGGCGAAGGCCTGCAGCACCGAGTCGCCGGTGTCATGGCCGTACTCGTCATTGATCTGCTTGAAATGATCCAGATCGAACGCCAGCAGCGACAGTGGCCCCCGCGCATGCTTCGCGCACATCAGCCGCTCGCTTTCCTCGAAAAACCAGCGGCGGTTGCCTAACCGCGTCAGGTAGTCCGTGCGCGAATCGCGCAGTAGCTCGCCATGCGCTTCCTCCCGCACCAGCCGCAGCACCGCCATCGGCAGCACCACCGAAAACAGCACGCCCTCGTACATGGTCAGCCAGCCGGCCAGCAGCAGCCCAGCGGGCCCGTGACGAGAGACCCACCAGGGCAGCAGGGAGCAGCGCAAGGCATACGTCAGGGCGTGCACGGCCATCACCGCGGCCACAATGTACCGCGCGCGCAGCTCCCTGTCGGGGTCGATGCTCAGGGCATCGCACATGGCCAGTACGCAGATCAGCGCGATCGGACCCGCACTCACATACATCCACATGGCGGTTTGCGCCTGCGGCCCCGCCAACAGCCAGGACGCCAGCATAAGCAGCCAGAGCGCCAGCGAGGCGATCAAGTGACGGCGCCCGACAAAACAGGCCAGCCCATTCCACACCAGCAGGTAGCCGGCCACGATGACCAAGTTGGCCGACGCTGCGCCAACGCCGCCGAACAGATGATCCCGAACGGTCGCGATCGTGCACCCCACCGCCAGCGTGGTGTAGCCAATGGCCAGCAACCTCAGCGGGCGGCGGCGCGCCGAGTTGATCTGCGCCTCCCACAGCGTGAGCGCCGCACTGGCCAGCAGTGTCCCCACCACGAGGTAATAAAGCGTTGGAAGATCAACATGCATCGGCGGCGTGCAGGGATACGCCGCGTTATCAGCGACCGCGTCATTTTACGATGAAAACCTGGGCACAGCACCGTGAGCATGCCCATGCCATGCTGGAGCCGAGATCAGGGATCCGGGGAAGAGCCTGATCACATGGGCAGCACCGTTTGCGTATTCCGATCGAACCCACCACCGATTCCACACTCAAACCGGCCACCCGAAATGCTCTCAAACCGGCCAGCCCTGGGGCGCAGGACCGCCTACACATGCTCAAGCGTGATCGGCTGGGTTCGGTGAAAAGCGCCGCCGTCAAAATCCACCATCGCGATAGTGCCGGGCCGCGCATAGGTGTACATGCCGGTCGACGTGTAGTGCCGGCCAAGTGGGAGCGCTTTCGGATCGGCCATCTCGACTTCGACGGAATAGCCGGTGAACTAAGGAGCGGTGCCGACGAATTCGAAGGCACCTGCCTTGCGCACCGCACTTCGGCCACCATCGCAACCGACGAGCCAGCGTCCGCGAAAAGTCTCCCCACCTGCGCGAACGGTCACCTCTTCGCCTGATGCGTGAAACTCGTCGGCGCTGAAGCCACGCCTAATTTCGGCCCCCATGGCGCTGGCTCGGCGGGCCAGGACTGTTTCGAGCGTCTCCAATGCGACGGCCATGCTGGTGCCGGCCGGGCTTGTCAGGCGATAAGGCCACTTCGAGGTGTCGATGTCGTCGTGATAGAACGGGATACCCGCAAAATGGCCGGCTGGCCGGCGCGGCTGTTCCATCCAGGGTGCGGTTTTTGCAGTACTGTCTGCGCCGTCATTCGCACGCTGCGCTGCAACGACCTCGTCCAGCAATCCACGGCTGTAAAGGGCTTCAAGGGTGCCCGCCGAAAGGCCACGCATTCCAAACGGCATGCGCTTCAAGGGAGAGTGTGGATCTTCGGATCGCTCCAGCACTAGGACCGACAGGTCCAACAGGCGCAACTCGCAAGCGAGAAACAGGCCGACGGGGCCGCCGCCGGCAATGACGACGTCATGGATATCTGGATGATGCTTGTGCATGAACTGCTCCTCTGTCGATGTCCGACCGGAGCGTTCTTCAGAAGGAGAACCACACGGACGAACGTATAGACGCCTGAATGGCGTCACATGTTCGTCGTGGGGATCTTGTGCACGAAGCCAAAGAGCAGAGCTTTCGTTACCGAAAGGACTTGGGCTTACCAAACCAAGTCTGCCTTTTCCGACGCGCCATTTTGCCATTGACGATGAAGCGGCAACAAGCAGCGGCGGTCAAGGCCACTGCAACCTTGCAATGGCCGAAACGGGGGCGACGCACACCAAACAGCGGTCGGTGAACGGCCAAGAAGATACGGTCTGCCACCTAAGATGCCGCCGCAAAGCGGACGCTCGCCAACGGCAAAAATGGGTCGAACAGCGACCATCAAGCGTCACTCGCCAGTCGACGAATCGGCGGACGCCGGCGATCGGTCAGTAACCGGCCAACAACCACCCGTCGGCTACCACAATCGCATGCCGCAAAGCAGTCATTGGCTGTGTCAATTGGGAACGTTGCTGGCGGCGGCTTGAGTTGGCGGCCGCTTCTCAAGCTCTCTTTTTTAACTCCGTATGCCCAGCAAGGTTCACGCTGGTCCTTTCGATCGAACAACGCCTTAGTCACGGATACGCATTCTGGAATTGACAGTCGCTAGGGGCGAGCTTTAAGGACTTGGGCCAAGGGACTTCGAGAAAGAGCGAGGCAAGTCACCCTTGTTGAATCGATTCGGAATACTGGGTACACGCCGCCTTTCCATTCCACGAAGACTACGCGCATGGCACTTCAGGATTCTTGCGGGAAAGCCATTCAGCTGAATCCAATCGGAGGGGTTGCTGCATCTGAGCAATTAATACCGCCATATCGGCTGATGGCCTAGAGAGAGAACCTGCCAACATTCTGGACGTCTAAACGTTTTCTGGTCGATCGCCAGACACCGACGACACCGGTGAACGAGTGAGGTCTCAGGGCGCGATTTATACCGAGGTCTGCGTCAGCACCATCAATGCAACAAGACCGTTTACGGAAATGCAGTCTGGGAAGGTTCAACGCCACACGCACTGACACGCACGACGCAATATAGAGAACAACATGATGGCCAACTAAAAGCCTGAAAGCTCGGGGCAAGAGCATCAAGCGGGCAGTATTGACGGGAAGTCTCTTACGGAATTGTTAGGCATTGTCGCCAATACTATTGGAGAAGCTTGCTGCCGGATAAGCAAAACGCACGAACCGCGGTGCGCCTCGAAGAAAGTACAAGCCAGCGCAGAAAGCGATTGCGAACGCACAGTTACCCCGACGCATTCTCTCGGCGATCCCATCTCGCGTATTAAACTTGCGCAGATCACTGTGCCGTCGACTCGGAAACCCCATGAGCTATCTAGAGCTGCATCATTTCTTGCCGCACCTCAACGAGATCTTCGCGAGCAGCTATAACGATGAACCGGTCGCCTTCATTCTGGTGGAGGCGACGCCGCTGGGCATGACATCAGCTTCCCGTCAGCCCTTTAGTCTCCTGTTTTTTTGTGAGAGAGCGGAAGTCATGCCGCAAAGCCTTTATCAGCTGCGGCATTCCATCATGGGCGACTTCGCTATTTTTATGGTGCCCATCGCTCGGCAAGCAAATGGGTTTATCTATCAAGCAGTATTCAATTGATCCGCCGACCAGCGCATGGTCAGGTGTGAAGAGCTGCCGTCGTCGAGGTCGACTATGCAGAAGCCCAGTCGTTCGTAGAGCCTGCGCGCAGCGGTATTGCGCCGATCGACATGCAGAACCATGCCGCGTCCGAGCGAGCCTGCCTCCATTTGGGCACGCTTGATCAACAGGCCGCCAATACCTTGATTTCGGATCGCTTCGATCAGCGTGATATCGACGATAAGGAATTCGAGCATATCGCGCAGGAGGTATAACCGCCCGATCGACTCGCCATCTCGTTCGATCAGCAGAAACTCGGCGGTACCAAAAAAGCTCACGTAGTGGCGATGCTGAAGGTCAAACTGGTCGTCGAGGAATTTCTGCTTGAACTCGACCGGCCACGGCACGGATGCCAGCTCGGCGGCTCGCGTCTGCGCGTAGAGCATGCGCAGGAATGCCATATCGGCGTCTACGATGGGGCGTAAGGTGATGCCGCGCGCGTCAAGTTCCACCGGCGTACGCAATCGGTCGCCGCGCGCTTCGGGGAAAGAGGGTGACGCCACGTCGCTCAACCGAAATTGGGGAACGCGCCCTGCAACGCGATGCAGTAGTTCAACGCGAGGTAGGGCTGGCGATTTTCATGCGGCTGCCCACCGCCGGTTACGCCGACCGTTATGGGTGCAAAACTGGTATTGGGCGTTATACCGTTGACGAATGGGTTCACGTTCTCCGGGGGTATCAGCGCGTAATTCGCCGCCGGTGAAGGGCTTCGCTTGGCCGTGTCGGGTTGATTGAACACGTTCAAACTATGGGTATGGGAAGGGATGGTAGACGTCGTCAACGCCACCCCATTCTCGCCAAACGTTTCGCCGATAGTGCGCGAGCTCAATCCCGGTCCGGTACCCTGGCTGCATGGCGCACGCGCGGTAAGGTTGGGTAAGTTGAAGGTGGTTCGTCCGTCGCCGCCGTAGGCGGTGCCGATCAACGAAAAAAGGGCGTTGAACTGCCTGATCTGTAAGGTCGCACCATTGCATAACGCCCATCCGACGGGCGCGAAGTTAAATGCAAATAACTGGATTTCACCCAAATACGGCTCGGTCATATCGCTCTCCTCAAGATGTTAGCGTCGCGGCTATTCGATGCTTGCGCTCGACTCAACTCGGCGACGGATAAATGCCGGCCCAGGCAATGCAGAACGACCCGGTCAAGGTCGGCATCGTGTTGTCGTGTGGTTGGTTGGCGCCGATAGCACTGATCGTGGTGGGAGACATGGCATAGGAATGCGCACCCGTGAGATCGCTGGCATAAAGGAGATCGCCGCTGACCGTACCCAGCTCGACACTGCTCGACAGTGCGTTGCCGTTCGCGAGGCCGGTCGTCGCGGCAAACGTATGGTTGTGCGAGGGCAGATTGGGCGTAAGCAACGTCACGCTCTCGCTACCGCTGTACTCGCCTAGAACGCGCGGCGACAGACCGGCTCCTCTGCCCATGTTGATGGGGAGGCGCCCACGCATATCGGGTACGGCAAACGTGCTGACGCCATCGCCCCCGAAGGTGGTTCCAAGCAAGGTGAAAAGCGTTTCGTAATCCGAAATGGGCTTTAGGCTGCCGTCACAGGCAAACCAGCCGGTTGGAATACGTGAAAAAGCGAACAGCCGGATTTCTCCGAGATAAGGCGTGCTCATGGCTTGGCTCCCGTGCGGACTTGGATGCTGAAACGGTCAATTACGCGACGGAAAAATGCCGTATAGCGCGATATTGAAATTGAGTACGCCGTAGGGCTGCATATTTACATGCGGCTGACTGCCCCCCGATAACCCAATCGTCTGGCCGTTCAACACCACTTGCGGCCCCGAGGAGGGCGCGTAGATCGATTCCGATCCGCTGCCCGCGTACATCGCGTTGGTAGGGTTTTTGATCGCACCGGCGTTTGTCGACCCCAGGGCCGTATGCGTATGCGCCGGCAGATTCTGCGATACCAAAGTGACCGTTTCGGCCCCCCCGACCTCGCCCTGCGTATACGCCGGCGGCTGCCAGTTGGGATCCACCGACGCCCCCGCACCTACCGCGGCTCGCCCTTGCAAGTTGGGCAGTGCGAAGGTAGTGCGGCCATCGCCGCCATATTGCGTTCCGAGCAGCGAAAACAGAGCCTGAAACTGGTTGATCGGCAAAAGCTGACCGTTACAGGCTGCAAAACCGCGGGGCACAAAACCGAAGCCCGCCAGCATGATTTGCCCCATATAGACCTGAGCCATGGATATTTCCCTTGAAGGATGCGCGTCCTCGCGCCGCGCTAATGTGTAACACGCTTGCCGTAGTTACAAGTGCATGTTTTTTTTGGTGCGTCGCAACTAAAGCCCGTGACTATTTACAGGCACTTTTATTTATACCCATTTCTTGCTTCAATCTCCTCGGGGAATTACGAAGCCTGGAAGTCTTACTGCCGATCAGAGCGCAGAGCTTGTCGATTGCAGGGTATCCAGAGTCGTCACTGCAGCCATGACATCGCAACGATGTCGAACGCTGTGGAAAACAGGGAAGAGGGGCCAATATGCTGCATCGTCTGTTTGACCGCACCATGGCGCGTGCAGGTACGTACGCTCATCTTCAATCGAAGGTGGGTGCGAATCGTCTGTCGATTTTATTGGCGCGTTTGACGCTGCTGCTGATCATTGCCGGCGGGTCGCTGTGGCCAGACCTAGCGCATGCCAGCGGCCCGAGCACCGAATGTCCGTCGACGCAGATAGAGACTGTGGCATCCGGCGGCACCTTCACGGCGAACTTCATCACTTGTTCCGTCTTCGGCCTGAGTGGCGTTTCCGTAGAACCGACCCATGGATCATTGTCCGGGGTTGATCCACAGCACGGCAATGGCACCGGCCTGGTCACCTATGTGGCCAACGAGAACCCGAGCTCGACCAATTCGATTACCGACAACTTCACCGTGCTCGACGACGAAGGCGATACGATCGCCTTCACCGTCACCATCCAGCCGAACACGTCAGCGCTGACGATTTCGCCGGCATCGTTGCCCACGCCGGTGATCGGGCAGTCATACAGCGCGACGCTCAGCGCCAGCGGCGGCGTCGCTCCTTACGCCTTTTCGGTCAGCGGATTGCCACCGGGGCTCACGTTCAACGCGAACACCATCTCCGGTACGCCAACCGGTACGGGCTCGTTCGTGATCGTGGTCAACGTGAGCGATTCGACCACGCCCGCCGCGCTCACCGGCAACGAGGATTACACGGTCACCATCGCCGAACCGGTGTTGACCGCGGCGCAGCCGCCGGCGGCCGCGGTAAATGCGCCGTACAGTTATCAACTGCAGATCAGCGGCGGCACGCCGCCTTATTCAAATTACGCCCTGGTGGCCGGTCATGGCCTGCCTGCCGGACTCAGCCTCTCCAGCAGCGGCCTCATCACCGGCACGCCCACTGCGGTTGGCACGACCAGCTTCCAGTTCACGGTGTACGACAGCACCAGCGGGACCGCTCCTTTCTTCGGCACGGTGACCGCCTCGCTGACCGTCAACGCGGTGCCGCCGATCACGCTGAGTCCGTCCACGCTCGGCACGCTGACCGTCGGTGTGCCGGTGAACCAGACGATCACCCCCAGCGGCGGCTCGGGCGTGTCGCCCTATGCCTTCAGCATCAGCGCGGGCACCCTACCCGCTGGCCTGAATCTGTCCTCCACGACCGGCGTGCTGTCCGGCACGCCGACCGCGGGCGGCAGCTACAGCTTCACGATCAGCGTGCACGATGGCGGTTCCGGCACCGGCTCGCTCGCCTACAGCGGCACGATACAACCGGCAACCATCGCCATCACGCCGACCACGCTCGCGGCAGGCACGCAGGCAACGGCCTATAGCGCAACCGTCACCGCGAGTGGCGGCACCGCGCCTTACACCTATGCGGTGTCCGCCGGCTCGCTTCCCACCGGCGTGACCTTAAACAACAGCACCGGCGCGCTCAGCGGCACGCCGACCGTCTACGGCAATTTCAACTTTACCGTCACCGCCACGGACAGCAGCGGCGGCACGCCTTATTCGGGCAGCCGCGGCTATACGCTGACGATCCATCCGAGCGCGCCGACCGTCACTCCGGCCACTTTGCCCGATCCGGTCGCCGGCGTGGCCTATAGCCAGACGCTGGCAGCCAGCGGCGGCAATCCGCCCTACACGTTTGCGATCAGCAGCGGCAGCCCGCCACCGGGGATTTCGCTGCTCGGCGACACGGTCTCGGGCACACCCACAGCCACCGGTGTGGCGACGTTCACCGTCCAGGTCACCGACGCTGCCGGCACGACGGCGACGCGTACCTATTCGCCAAACGTCGCCGCGCCGACAATCACCATTACGCCGGCGACCGTGCCTGCGGCGACCCTGCATGTGGCGTATTCGCAGCCACTCGCCGCGCAAGGTGGCACCGCACCGTATACCTTCAGTTTGGCCAGCGGCGCCCTGCCTCCAGGCCTGAGCCTGGGCACCGACGGAACTCTGAGCGGATCTCCGAGCACCGGTGGCAATTTCAATTTCACTGTCGCCGCCACCGACTCCACCCGCAACGGCACCTACCAGAGCACCCGCAGCTACAGCCTGACGGTGGCTGCGCCAACCATCACGCTGACGCCCGGCAACCTGCCCGCGGCCGCGGTCGGTAATGCCTACAGCCAGAGCATCGGTGCGACTGGTGGCACGGCGCCGTATACGTTCGCCGTCACCAGCGGCAATCTGCCCGCCGGGCTACAGCTCAGCAGCAGCGGCACGCTGTCCGGCACGCCTAGCGCCGGCGGCACGGTCAACTTCAGCGTGACCGCGACGGACGCCAACACCAATACCGGCACGCTGACGTACTCGCTCACCGTGAATCCGCCGACGCTGAACTTCACGCCGCCGGCCGGCACGCTCGATGCGCCTTACGGCAGCGCCTACTCGCAGAGCTTCGCCGGCAGCGGCGGCACGGCGCCGTACACGTTCGTGCTGACTGGCGCCTTGCCGAATGGCCTAAGCTGGAATCCAGCCACGGCGACGCTGTCGGGCACGCCGACGCAGCCGGGCAACTTTCCCGTCTCGATCACGATGACCGACAGCAGCACCGGCAGCGGCCCGTTCTCCACGACCCACAACTACACGGTGACCGTCGCCGCGCCCACTATCGTGCTTGCTCCTGCGACGTTGCCCTCGGGAAGCGTCGGTACGGCCTATGCGCCGAGCCAACTCACGGCCAGCGGCGGCATTGCGCCGTACACCTATTCCATCGTCGCCGGCGCATTGCCCGCCGGCCTGACCCTAAGCGGCAGCGGTACACTCAGCGGTACGCCGACGGCGGCCGGAAGCTTCAACATTACTGCGCGCGCCACCGATACGAATGGAAGCACCGGCCAGCAAAGCTATACGTTGACCATTGCTGCGCCGAGCCTGACCTTGAATCCCGCGACCTTGCCGGTAGCGACCGCCGAGGTGGCCTATTCTCAAAGCATCAGTGCTACTGGTGGCACCGCGCCGTACACGTATTCAATCAGCAGCGGCGCGCTGCCGGCCGGCCTGAGCCTGGATTCCACGACAGGCGCACTGGCTGGCACGCCGACCGCGGCCGGTACCTTCATCGTCAGCATCACCGCCCACGACAGCAGCACCGGCACCGGCGCGCCGTTCACGGCAAGCCGCAACTACACGCTGACGGTGAATGCGCCGAACGTCGCGATCAGCCCGGCTAGCCTGCCGAATGCCAAAGTGGCGACGGCCTACACCCAGCAGTTCAGCGCCAATGGCGGCAACGGCACCTACAGCTATACCGTGAGCGCAGGCAGCTTGCCTGCCGGACTGACCTTGAGCAATGGCGGCCAGCTCTCCGGCACGCCGACCAGCGCCGGCAGCTTCAACTTCAGCGTGACCGCAACCGATGGCGCCGGCTTTACCGGTACGCAGGCGTATACCCTGGTGGTGGCCACGCCGACCCTGCAGCTGACCCCGGCGAGCCTGCCGGCAGCCACGGCGGAAGCCGCCTATACCCAGACCCTCACGGCAAGCGGGGGCACTGCGCCTTACACCTATGCCGTGAGTGCAGGAACGCTGCCTGCGGGCCTAACATTGAACGCGAGCAGCGGCGCACTCTCTGGAACGCCGACCGCTGCCGGCAGCTTCACCTTCACAGTGAAAGCCACCGACAGCACCACCGGCAACGGTGCACCGTTCTCCGTGAGTCAAAGCTATACGTTCACGGTGAACGCGCCCGCCCTGACGCTGACGCCGACCACTTTGCCGAACGCTCAGTCGGCCGTGGCGTATAGCCAGCAGATCACCGCCACTGGAGGCAACGGCACGTACAACTATGCGGTGACTGTCGGAACGCTGCCAGCTGGACTGACGCTTTCCAGCAGTGGCCACCTGGCGGGTACGCCCAGCAACGTGGGCAGTTTCAGTTTCACTGTGACCGCCACCGATGGCCTGGGCTTCACCGGCTCGCAGGCTTACGCCTTGGTGGTCGGTGCGCCGACTCTGCAGCTGACGCCGACAAGCCTGCCGGCGGCTACGGCGGAAGCGACCTACACGCAGTCGTTCACGGCCAGCGGGGGCACGGCGCCGTACACCTATGCGGTGAGTGCAGGCACTCTGCCTGCGGGCCTGACACTGAATGCAAGCAACGGCGTCTTGTCGGGAACGCCGACGGTCGCCGGCTCCTTTATTTTCAGCATTCGCGCTACAGACAGCAGCGGCGGCGTTGGCGCGCCGTTCTCGATCAGCCAGAGTTATACATTCACGGTGAATGCGCCCAGCCTCACGTTGACGCCTGCCACCTTGCCGCAAGGCAAAGTGGCTGTTGCTTATACGCAGACCACCTTGTCTGCATCCGGCGGGTCCGCCCCATACACCTATGCGGTGACTTCGGGTTCGTTGCCTGCCGGACTAACACTCAGTCCAGCCGGCGTAGTGTCAGGCACACCGACCGCCGCCGGTTCGTTCAACGTCACCGTAACGGCAACCGATAAGTTCGATTTTCAGGGGGCCCAGGCTTACGTCGTTGTGATCGGGCAGGAAGTGCCCGTTGTGTCTAACGGCGCCGCCAGCACGAATGCCAACACCGCCGTGACGATCCCGGTGACTAGCGAAGGTGGGCCGATTACAAGCGCCACTGTGACTCAACAGCCGGTGCACGGCACGGCGACGGTCAACGGGCTGAGCATCGTCTACACACCGGCATCGAACTATTTTGGCACCGATGCGTTCGAGTACACCGCGACGGGCTCAGGCGGCACGTCCGCACCGGCGACGGAAACCATCACGGTCGTTGCGGGTGCGGTGCCGGTGGCTACTGCGCAGTCAGCGACCGTGCTCGCCGGAAAATCGGTCACTTTGCACGCCACCACGGGGGCCACGAACGGACCGTTCACTGCCGCAGCCATCGCCACACAGCCGTCCTCCGGCACGGTGGTCGTCCAAGGCACCGATCTGGTCTACACCGCGGCGGCCGATGCCTCAGGCAGCGTCGGTTTCGACTACACGCTGTCCAACGCTTTCGGTGCCTCCAAGCCGGCGCATGTCACCCTGACGATCAATGGAGTGCCTGTAGCACCCACGCTCGAGGCCACGACGATCGCCGGCTCGACGGTGCAGATTGATCTCACGGCCAGCGCACACGGCGGTCCGTTTACGGCGGCGACGCTGGTGTCGGTTTCGCCGGCCAACGCCGGTTCGGCAACGATCAAGGCCAGCGGCACGGGATACACGCTGTCTTATACGGCAGCGCCGACGTTCGGTGGTGCTGCGGTGTTGCGTTATACGCTCAGCAACGCGTACGCCACTTCAGCGCCTGGCACGTTGACGGTCAGCGTGACTTTGCGCAGCGACCCGTCGAAGAACGCCGAAGTGCTCGGCGTGCTCGATGCACAGGCGGATGCGACACGTCGCATGGCGATAGGGCAGATCAGCAACTTCCAGCGTCGTCTAGAAGCACTTCACAGCGGCAGCGCCGGCGGCGGTTTCAGCAACGGCATCACCGCTAGCTCGGCGGACAGCGTGCGCCGCCCCGACGTGATGGCGGATCTGAATAACGGTACCCAGAACGGAACGACCCGCTTCCTGGTCTCGCCGGACGCGCCGACGTCGACCAGTCCGCTGATCGGACCTAGCGGCAGCGGCTCCACGTTGGGCGGTTTCTCGATCTGGACCGGCGGTGCCGTGAACTTCGGCAAGACCCAGCCGGGCACCAGCGACAACGGCGTCGACTTCACGACGCAAGGTTTGAGCGTGGGTGCGGATAAACAGGTGACCGAACGACTGGCGATGGGCGTGGGCGTCGGCTACGGCCACGACGATTCGGACATCGGTCAACACGACAGCCGAAGTACCGTCAACAGCTACAACGGGGCGATCTACGCCAGCTTCCGTCCAACGGAGGCGCTCTACGCCGATGCGTTGCTCGGCTATCAATGGCTGTCGTTCGATGCGCGTCGCTATGTCACCGACGACAGCAATACCGTGTTCGGCAATCGCGATGGCAAGCAGTGGTTCGGATCGTTTTCGGTCGGTTATGAACACCATGCGGGAGACAGCCTGCTGTTTACACCCTATGGCCGGTTGGACCTGGCCCACGCGAATCTCGATGCCTACACCGAGCACGGCGACGCGACCTATTCGCTCGCGTACCAGCGGCAGACGGTCAAGACCAGCACCGGCACGCTTGGTGTGCTGGCGCAGTGGTCGGTCAAGAGCGACTACGGCGTGTGGGCTCCACAGCTGCGCGCGGAGTTCGGTCATGACTTGCAGGGATCGAGTGAAGCCACGATGCGCTATGCCGATCTACTGAGCGGACCGCTGTATCAGGCGACCCTGCTCAATCAGTCACGCAACCACACGTTGCTTGGTGCCGGCATAGGCCTGCAGACCGTTCAAGGCTGGACGTTCCGTGCCGAGTATCAGAACTATCTGGACAATACGAGCAAGGACAATCAATCGATCCTACTGGGCGTGGAGAAAAAGTTCGATCCGTGAGTGGCCTTAGGCTGCTTAAAATTGGGCAGAACGGCGCTCAGTGTCCAAGCATGATATCGCGACTGCGGCTCCGCACTTCTGAATCTTCGCAGTGGTCACGTTCCACTCCGTGACCTCGCGAACCTACCCCTGAACATAAGGTGGGGGCTCGTTGCGTGGAGACCGCCATTAGCAATCAGCAGGTCCTTACCTATACAAATTCGGTAGCCGCCCAAGAAAGTTCGCTCGTCGCTATGGGAAGAACAACTATCCAGTTGCTGGATTGCCTATGACGCCCTCGAATAGCCTGTCGAATCAAAAACGGAAAGCAGCTCACAACGCCGCATTCTACGCAGCTATTTCTGCCTCTATATCTTCGGCGGTTTGGCCGGCGACGTTCAGCAAAAGTCCGAAATTGGCCAGAAACGGACGGGCTCGAACGTCGCGTTTCGGGCCGGCTGGATGACATCGTCCTATCGTCTCTCGCAGCGGAGGTTGCTGATACATGCAAACGTCACAAGAAAAAGAGTACTTCACACCCGAAGTGGGGGTAAACCAACTCGCCGCGGCCATCGCGCTTATGTGCTCATCGAAGATGGTTGAGTTAGATCGCGATAGCAGCGCGTTCAAGCCCGTCTCAGAATTTGCCTTTGAAGATGAGGCGCGTAAGCAGCACCCGATATTCGGTCGAGTAATGTTGTGGATCCTATTTTCCACGGGAGCTGAGTACCTACTGAAGGCATCATTGATTTTTTCGGGTTTGCTGGAGATCAAGACCCAACAGAAGCTGGGTATACCTTCGAAAGAAACGCCGTGGACATCAGAATGGCTGCTAAGCGTTCCGCATGCTGGCGTCGAGGATTTCAGTACAATGGGTCGAGTCAAATCACAACTCGCTCAACTGTTTTATCGTCATCAAGGCGTTTCGCAAGAGGACAGGGAGAGGGTCCAGCATACCTACGACTTGCTTACAGACGCTATTCGCAATCGTGATGCGCACGCCTACGTCCAAGGAGTTCGAGCTGCGCACTTCCACGTACTCGAGACTTTTTGCTCCGCCTTCAACACACTACTTTCCTTGGTCGAAGAAAACGCGTTAAAAGGCGCGCTGAAGATTGCGATGCCCAACGCCTAGCGTCCAAGCAAAGGCAATAGATTAGGCGAAAAGATCAGTCCGACGACTGCTAAGCGGCAAGGTATTCTTGGAAGGCCTTTTCTGCTACAGGCCGGATAACCACGAGGCACGGTCTCCATCCAAAAGGTCGCTGACCGGCCATCAAGAGACACTCGGCATGCAACATCGAACGACCGGAGTCCGACTGGCTCCGGCCATTCTATGGATATGCGCTCACCTAATAGGCGATTCGTTCGTCGCTCACATAGCGCGCTTGCAACCTTGATTTTGCTCATGAGGACATGCGCAAATTGCCTACCGAGCCTGGAAAGGCTCTTAACCCAGTCGCGTCAACGCGAAATCGATAAAGCTTCGCAGCTTGGCGCTAGGCCTTACTTCGGGCAATCGGACGATGTGTACCGCCCGCGTAGGGAGCTCCCAATCGGGCAGGAGTTGCACTACGTGACCTGCCGCGATGGCGGGTGCCAGCAATGCGTCCGCTTGCATGATCACGCCCACTCCTGCTATCGCGGCACTCAGCAGCGCCTGGCCATTGTTGGTGCTGAATTGTCCGCGAACTGGGACCTTAACGACATCGTCGCCTCGCGCAAAACGCCAGATGTGGCTCGGTCCCCAAACTGCAAAATTAAGCAGCGCATGGCCTTCAAGTTCGGACGGATGCGCCGGCATACCATAGCGTGCTATCCAACTGGGACTGGCCACGGCGAACATGCGAGACATGGCGAGCGGACGCGCGATCAGCCTATCGTCGAGCGTGCGGCTCATTCGCACACCGCAGTCGAAGCCTTCTTCCGCGAGATCAACCACGCGATCATTCAAACTCAGGTCCACTTTCACTTGCGGGTGCGCAGCAAGGTAGTCGCCGATCACTGGCGTAAGCCTATGGGCACCAAACGATACGGGCGCCGTGATCCGGAGTATGCCTTGCGGCACAGTGTGCAAAGAGTCGACAACGCCATCGGCGGTTTGCACGGTCGCTAGCACGTCGCGACATCGCTCGACGTAAGCCGCGCCAATGTCAGTAAGTCGATGTCGGCGCGTCGTTCGCTCTAGCAGTCTTGCGCCCAACTGGGTTTC
This sequence comes from Rhodanobacter sp. K2T2, assembly GCF_013408815.1. Lineage (NCBI taxonomy): Bacteria > Pseudomonadati > Pseudomonadota > Gammaproteobacteria > Lysobacterales > Rhodanobacteraceae > Rhodanobacter > Rhodanobacter sp. K2T2. Next base: position 53,987 of record NZ_JACCCA010000018.1, read on the forward strand.
GATAGCGTGGATGTGCTTACCAACCATCACCGCCGAGAGATTCAGTGCCGTTGCTGCCGCTGCGAAGCTGCCCGCATCGACCGTCGCCACGAACACTTCCATGGCACGCAGTTTGTCCATATTACTAACCATTGGTTTCGAATGTGCGAACAATACGCTCATTTATCCAAATAAGTATTTGCAAAATAATCCTCCTATCCCATCTTTCAAAGGAGTTGGATATGAAGGTTTTAGTAATTGGTGCGAGCGGTACCGTTGGCAGTGCGGTTGTCGCAGCGTTGGTCGATCGGCACGAGGTGGTCCGCGTGGGTCGCGAGCACGGCGATTTCCGCGTCGATATCACGAGTGACGACAGCGTGGAGGGGATGTTTAAAGCAGTCGGTCCATTAGACGCTATCGTTTCGACGACAGGTAGCTTGTTCTTCGGGCCCCTCGCGACGATGCGGCCAGCAGATTTCAACATCGGCTTGCAGGACAAGCTACTTGGCCAAGTGCGGGTCGCGCTGCTGGGCCAGCATATGTTGCGTAAGGGCGGCTCAATCACGCTAACCACGGGGATCGTCGCCGAAGAGCCGATCAGACAGGGAGCCAACGCGACCGCCGTCAACGCATCGATTGAAGGCTTTGTGCGGGCGGCAGCAATTGAATTGCCTCGCAATTTACGCATTAACGCCGTGAGCCCGACGGTATTGACGGAGTCCAAGGGCGTCTATGGGCCATTCTTTCCCGGCTTCGAGTCGGTGCCTGCGACCCGTGTCGCAATGGCGTATGTGCGGAGTGTAGAGGGACCCCAGACGGGGCGCGTTTATCAGGTATGGCAATAAGATTGGAGGCGGCTTACAGGCCGCCAGATCAGAACGATCGACTGCCACGGTCAATGGCCGCTTCCACCAACGTTGCAGACATATTGGGTGCGAGCGCGAAAGACGGCAACGGGTCAATAGTGGACATTTCGCTATCGACCGGCTGGACGCCATCGAGTCCCACCATAGCTTTCAATATGCGTCTGGATAATCTTCTGTCGAAGGCTATTTTGTTTCAACAGCAGCTGCACTGCATCGGTATTGGTAATGGCGACTGAACGTATCGCTTGATATCGCTGAGCCGCTGCTACCAATGCAGTACACGCGTTAAGTTTCACGCCCTTAGTGCACGGACTCCGGGCAAGTATGTCGTCGAACATTTCGACATTCGTTCGCCCTTTCAAAGCATCACTTAGAAGTCCATTTTCGTCCAATACCATATCGCTGTTAATGGTTATTTCCGACTTGAGTTGCTGTTCTTCGACTGAATCAGTATGCCCAACTGCCTCCAATCTCTTTAGGCGCTCCCAGTCTTCACTAGCTCGACTGAGACTCGTTTCCTGCATCTTACGTATGGAGTTGACGATATAAGGATGACTCTCTATTTCTTCGGAGAAGTTATTTAAGACAGAGGCCACGCTGGCTGTAATCTTCTCCTGATCTACAAGAGATTTCCCCTCTGTATCAGTCCAAGCCATTTCGCCCAAGCCATTTTGATTGCGATGGGAGCAAGCGGTTGTTGACATTAGTGCAATTGATACACACGTAAGAAAAAAAGCGTTCGGAGCCCAACAGCTGATCATGAGGTGGGCGATTCTATAAAGCATATTCATCCCTTATTTGTGCATGACTTTTACGGCAGTGTCCGATTCGGATCGAAAGTTGACGTTATTTTTTAGTTGGGCTCCGCAACTTATCTGCCAGCCAGCCCGCTACATAGCTAAGGACACCCAGAGCGATGCCCGCAGGGATTAGCCAATGGAGAAGATTGTTTTGCAGTACGGTTATGTAAACATCATGACCGTGATTTGATACGGGAACGACGCGTTGGGTCGACGGGTCTGGCGATAGAGGTCCTCTCACGATTGCTAGCCAAACCCAGAACCATGCCAATACGATTGGGGCCGAGGCCATACGCAACGCCACGGACACAAGCTTCAAAAATCTACTCGAATTCACGTCACGTCCTCCTGAAACATTCTCCTTTCTTTGCGTCCGCTCTGGGTCGGTTTCTGCCGGCCGGAGTCGGTCTGAGAGTGATCATACTGGTCGGCGTGCTCGTCATCGCCAAACCGTCGTGTGTTGCAAGCGTCCCGGTGCACGCAGCCCTTCCTGGCAACGTGGTCGTCGGCGAACGACATCCTCTTGGCGACGCTTTACAAGACGTTTCGGGTGGCCGGTTTCGCCCGGAATAGCAGCATCGTCACCGCCACGGCATGGGCGAGCCAGGATGCTCCGGGTCAGAGCCCTTCGCACAGCGACGGTGCGAATAGAGTCTCTGCCCTACCCGCGGCATGGCTATCGCGACATCGTACACACCCTCACTCCAGCCGCTTGCGCAGCAGGGTAAGCCCTATCGAGGAATGCAGCGGCGGAAATTACACCGCGCGTAGCGGACGCCGGCCACGCAACGGCGCCCCATGTACCTGGCCGATCTGCGCGTCGATGGTAGTGAGTATCACAAAGTCCGCCGACTGGTTCAGATGGGCTGCATGCTCGCGCGCCTGCGCTTCTGTCTTGAAGTGCTGCGGCTTCAAGCGACGCCCTTGGTGAAACCCGCACACCACATACGTTGCCACATCCATCGCTATCTCCCGTGAGGTGCGCTGAGTTTGTCGGCGAAATGTGTCAGGAGATGAGACAAGATTTTGTGCAGGCGTGACAGAAAGTGGTCGGTGCGCCACCTTGATCCGCTGTTGACACCGTACAGGACTATGCTCGGGCTCCCACCGAGGACGCGCCATGGCGGTATCACGCCAAGAGTTACAGCGGCGCCTGGCAAAGCTGGACACCGATATGCCCGAGTTGATAGCGAGGTTTCCCGACCGGGACGACTTGCTGGCCGAGTTCTTTGCGCGCGCGTATTCAACGATCGACGCGATCACGTTGACCGAGGACGCACTGGCGTTTAACGAGATCGATCGCATCCTGCAAAAGTTCGGGTACAGGGCTCGTAGCGACAACTAAAAAGTGTCAGGGACCATGCAAGAGACCAGGCAGCCGCCCCAGCGGCGCCACCGCTGCGAATCGGCGCATTCTGGCTTCGACCCTTCGTGTCAGAAATTGTCCCCGGCACCTTTTTCGTCATAACCCGGTCAGTTCGCCAGAAAACGGTCAAACCTTGGCGTAAGGCGTGCTCGCCATCATTGTCGTCAGCCCGATAGCACCTTTATCCACGATCGCCAGCAGCACCTTGTGTGCCGACGTGGTTTTCCCGGTCTTTTGATACGTCTTATGGGCCTCCCACAACGACGATGTGGTCTGGTGGATGCCCACTATTTCAATGCGGTAAACCAACGGTTCGAGAACGCCCGCCAACAGCTGGCGACAAAGTTTGGCGATAACGAATTTCCAGTCGACAAACCTGTCGACGCTCCCATCACCGTTGTACCCTGTGAACGCGCAACGCTGAATTCTTACGGAAACCATGTCTCTGAAATTGAACAGCTGATACGCCAGCTGCCCGCCCATTGACCGTTCGATAGGGAATGGAGACACGCAACCATCGCGCAGTTTCACCACGTCACGTGTATCGGATCGATCATCCAGGGGTGATCGATGACGGAAACATTCCAAGGGATCTGATCCGTCATCACGTCGAGCGTTTTGCGCTGTACGCGCAGCATCCATCGGTTGTCGCCTAGCCGCAGTTGCCCTTCGCGTCGCAGGAACGTTTCACGCAGGCTCGCCAGCGAGGTCTCGCGTAGCACGTGCCAGTTCGCCACCACCGCCTGAAGCATTTGATCGCACACATCGAGATCGGCCTGGGCCGCCGTGATCGATCGCGCGACTGGCTGAGCCGTGGGCTGACCACAGAGCAATTTGTTGAGTACGAGTTCGGACTCGGGGCGATCCAGACGGGCATCGACGCAATATTGCAAAAGATGCACCGCCCGCGATAGCGTCTCACCGTCTGTAATGCGCGGCTGGCCGTCGTCGATTGCAAGCAATTCGAGCTTCTCAAACAGCATCGGCAGGTAAGGACTCAGCAGTACTAGACCGGCATTGCCGATACGAAGCGCATGTCCCGATGAATCCGGATTATTTTTCATATTCACGCCTTACAGTCTGACAGGCCACCTCACCGCTGACGACCCGGATTTTTCGGGATACCGCAGGCCGTCTCTACTCGTTTAAAAGCCGCGGCTCAGAGCGCACTTTTTCAACTCGTCCACGCTGACCCGAGTTTTCCCTGGCGATCCATCGTGTCGATGGACCCGCCCCATCACGCCACCGAACGGCCGTCTGGACGGCCGTTTTGAAATTCGATAGATCGGAGCAACTCCAAGGAAGATTGTCGAGATGCCAACGTCGAGCGGGATCAACGACGCATCATCGTCAAGCGCCGAGATGCCATCCGCCTCTTTGGACGATGTCGACGGCGCCGCCAGCGCGCTTGTTGCCGAATTGACGCATTCCGCATGGATGGGTTGGAGTACATAGCCTAGTACGCCATTTCGTTGTCAGGGGATAACCATGAAAGTAGAAGGATTCTACCGGTCGATTGCGGCCGCCCGGGTCGCGCTTGTCATCCTTGCCAGCGTGGCCGTCACCAGTTGCAGTACCGATGGCTCCGCCTCGAAGCGAGCTATCGAGACAGGGGTATCGCCCACGGCGGATAGTCCGTCGGCGATGGCCAGCCCCGGCGTGGCGGCCCTGGTCATCTACAATGCCAATGTCGTGACCATGGACGACAACAACGCTTCCGCTCAGGGTGTCGCGGTCGGGCCCGCCGGCCGGATCATGAAGGTGGGCACCAACGCGCAGGTGCTAGGGCTGGCCGACAAGAATACGCAGCGGGTGGATCTGCGCGGCGCGACGGTGTTGCCGGGGTTTATCGACCCGCATTCGCACATGGCCGGTTATGCGATGTACAACGATCCAGAGCACTGGACCGACGTCTCCAACGTCAACGTGCTCTTCAAGCCTTTGCCGGGCACGCCCGGATGCCTCGACGCAAAGGATTACCAGCACTGCTTCGTGCCGGTACAGACGCAGCAGGATGTGACGGCGCGGATCAAGGCGGCCGTGGCGAAAATTCGGCAGTCGGGTTCGCAGATCGATCCGCTGCCGGTGCTGGCCTTCAACTACGACGCATCGCGCCTGGGCCATGGCGCCGGCTGCAGCAAGCCGGATGGCCTCGGCCTCGATTGCGAGACCTTCGAAAACGGTCTGGCACGGCCGCAGCTCGATGCCATCGCGCAGGACCTCCCGATCTACGTCACCAGCGAGTCGGGGCACATTTCCTATGTCAACACCAGGGCTTTGCAGATGCTCAATATCTGCAACACCTCCGTGGCATCCGGTGGGTGCCATGCGCCCACCACCAATCCCACTGTCGAGTCCCAACTTGCCGAGAAAGGGCAGCTCGACGAGGATCTGTCGCTGTACGCCACCGGCAAGATGCAGGGATTGGTACTTCATCGCTATGCCGGCCTGGCGGAAACGCTGTTGCAGAAGGCCGCCACGATCTATGCACAACACGGCTATACGCTGGCCCAGGAAGGCGCCGCGACGATCGGCGATATCGGGCTCTACAACAACGTTCTGAAGAACTGCCTGCCGACGAAGTGTCCCTTCCCGCTGTCCGCGGCCATGGTGGCCTATGACGACAGCAGCCCCGATTTTTCGTCCGTCGTCGCCACCGGTGCGGCGGGCCGAACCCTGGTGGGCAGCAACCCGCTGCTCACCGTGGCGATGCTGAAAAGCTTTACCGACGGATCGCCGCAAGGCTATACCGCTTTTCTCAACTCGCCTTACATGCAGGTGTTTGCGCCGTTCACCAACGGCGGCATCTTTCAGCAGCCGTATGTGGGCCTGCCCGACCTGAGCGAGCAGCAGATTCAGCAGCGCCTGTACGCCGCGCATGCCGCCGGCTTTCCGATGCTGATCCACCAGATCGGCGATGCCGCGATCGGCAATGCGGTGCGTGCGGTGATGGCCTCGGCCACCAAGGACCATTCGGTGCCGCCGCCGGGCACGCACGACGTGATGCTGCATGCGCCGATGATCACCACCGCACAGCTCGATCAGTTGAAGACGCTGAACCCGGGCGTGGTGGTCAGCATCATGTCGACCAACGTGTATTACTACGGCCTGCCGGAATGCCAGCAGGTGCTGGGCCCGCAGCGCACGATGAACATCTACCCTGCCCGTGCGGTGCGCGACCGCGGCCTGCATCTCACCTTGCACAGCGATACGCCGGTGACGCCGCCTTACCCGCTGTTCGAGATCTGGGTAGGCGTAACGCGGCAGACCCAGCAGCCCCCGTGGTACCCGAACCGCAACACACGAACCTGCCCTGTGGTCTTCGCCAACAACCCGGCTTACCCGGGCGACGAACGCATCAGCATTCTGGATGGCATCAAGGCGTTCACCACCAATGCCGCCTGGCAATACGGCATGACCGATCGCGGCAGCCTCGCCACCAGCAACGTCGCCGACATGGTGATTCTGTCGAGCAATCCGCTCGATCCCTCGGTCGTCGCCAACCCCAACCTGCTGCAGAACATCCGCACCCTGGCCACGGTGAGCTACGGCCGCTACATCCCCAACCCCACCGCCAATCAACCGCCGGTTTGGCCGAACTAGGCACGGGGTCAGGTTGGACGACCGCTGATTTCTCGGACACTCCGTGCAAGGACAATCCTTGCATGGAGGTGTTCGATGGAAACGCGTCAGCGGTTCACGCCGGCGTTCCAACGCGCAGCAGCCGAGTCGCCGGTGCCGACGGCTTCCGCGAGCGTGGGTTGGCACTGAGCACGGTCGAAATCTGACCCGGTTGTCTCGGCGCGTTTTCGCTCAAAGCTTCTGTGCTTCGATCCGGTCGAAGACTTCGCGCACGGCAAGCGCTGCGTTGAACACGACTTCGCCCAGGGTCGACACGGTCTGCGGATGCAGCGGCTCGTCACAACCGACCGTGATCACGTCGCCATGCGCCGTAATCGTCCGCAGCAGCGTGTTGAGCTCGTCGAGCTGGTCGATGGTGACTCCGAAAACAAGGCGTTCTTCCGTCATGGCATCCCTCCTCCGGTGATATCGCGAATAGGCCTCCACACAAAAAGAATATCTGTTTTTCAGATATTTGAAAAGCAGATATAGCGTCATGGCTATCGTTTCGGATAGCCGCCATGCCTGCTAAGTCCATACATAAGGATGAGTACTCGGTACTGCTGCGCCGCCTGCGCGAGCTTCGCACCACGGCAGGCATGACCCAAGTCGACCTGAGCACGGCACTACAGCGCCCTCAGTCTTATGTCAGCGACGTCGAACGTGGCTCACGCCGGATGGACCTGTTGCAGTTGCGGGAGTTCTGCAATGCCTGTGAGAGTTCGCTGACCGAGTTCGTCGATGAATTCGAACAAGAGTTAGGCCAAGCAAAATCTAACCGCAGGTCACTAAAGCAACAGTCCCGATGAGCCAAAATTTTTGAAGACAGATTGAAACGCCGGGAGAACGGAAAGCGACCACCATGTCGCCTCCACAATTTCAGGCAACAGCCAGTAAAAAAGGGGATACGCAGTGGACGCATATTCAGCAGGCTCGGTGTGGCATCGATGGGACCCTCATATCCACGGACCAGGGACCCTCCTGAATGACCAGTTCAAGGGAGAAGATGTCTGGGAAAGTTACTTGGGATGCATCGAAGCGGCAGCTCCTAAACTCCGAGCACTGGGCATTACCGACTACGGCAGCATTTCCACTTACGAGCGGCTTCTCGCATCCAGAAGCGAGGGTCGACTACCAGACGTCGAGCTTCTATTCCCGAACATCGAACTGCGGCTATTGGTCGGAACTGGTACTGACACCGCCGTCAATCTTCACCTTTTAGTATGTCCCGACGACACGGACCATGTGGAGCAGACGAAACGATTCCTACTAACTCTCACCTTTGAACGTAAAGGCGAGAAATACCGTTGCGAGCCCGGGGATTTGATACGACTCGGTCGGGCTCACAAAGGGCAAATAGAAAGTGATATCGCTGCACTAGAAGAAGGAACCAATCAGTTCAAGGTAGACTTCCAATCCGTTCGTGAGGCACGGAAGAATTCGCAATGGGCTCGAAAGAATATCCTTTTTGCCGTTTCAGGGAGCAGCGTAGACGGCACTGCTGGACTTCAGAAAGATAGCTCCTTCGCTAGCGTCCGGAAGGAAATCGAGTCCGAGGCCGACATCATATTTTCTGCGCAGCCTAACGCTCGATCGTTTTGGCTTGGTAAGGGCGCAGCAACACGGGACGACCTGGATCGCGAGTGGGGCGGGTGCAAACCGTGCCTCCATGGATCCGATGCTCACAAACTGTCCTCTGTTGGCAAGCCAGCTTTAGATCGCTACTGCTGGATTAAGGGTGAACTAATCTTCGAATCATTACGCCAGGCTTGTATTGAGCCGGAAGGTCGCACTTTTATAGGACTGGAGCCTCCGTCAACCGCGAGGCCTTCGCAGACTATCGCATCCATGTCGATATTGAAGGCGGACTGGATCGGCGCGGAACCTATCAGGTTGAATCCTGGGCTTGTCGCAATCATTGGACCACGAGGTTCTGGAAAAACAGCACTTGCCGATATTCTGGCCGCCGGCACGGACGCGGCCGAGTGGGACAATCAGCGTTCATTCCTTTATCGAGCACGTCATCTCTTGAAAGGCTCTGATGTCTCAGTGAGTTGGGGCGATGATACCGAACAAACTACGCCCCTAATTCAGTCCGATACCGACGGAGAAGATTTGCCACAAGTTCGCTATCTGTCGCAGCAATTCGTCGAACGCTTGTGCCTAGCTGAGGGGGTGTCTGACGAGTTGCTTGAGGAGATGGAACGGGTAGTCTTCCAGGCGTACCCCAGCGAGCAACGCATAGGAATAGCCTCATTCACGGAACTGCTTGCTACAAATGCTTCGAAGCACAGAGCAACCCTGAGGAGAGAACGCGAAGTACTTATTTCTGTCAGCGACGCCTTAGTGAATGAACGTGCTGCAAAAGCGAACGTGCCTGCAATGGAGCGGCAGTTAAGAGGTCTTAACGAACGCATGGCGGCTGACCAACGCGATGTCGCTCAATTGCTGAAATCCGTCCCGGGGACTGACCGTCAACGTATCGAGGAACTTGCCGAAGCTCGAAATCGAAGAAGTGAGACCCTTGTCCAAAGGATGCGCCGAAAGACTGCTCTCGCCGAACTAGAGGAGGAAGTCGACGACGTTCAAGATAATTTCGCACCCAGCTTCGAGATGCGCATCCGCGCCGACTACGCCGATACCCGGCTGAACGCTTCTCAGTGGGACATGTTTTCCCTTACATTCGCGGGCGATGTTACCGGCCTACTTCAAAGGAGAAACGAGGCAGAGGCTAAGGAGATTTCTTTACTCCAGGGACCCACAATTAAACCTCTATCCATAGACGAACTAAGCGCTGCATCTAGCTATATATCCGCCGACGCGAAACTTCTAGAACAACCGATAAGCTTACTGGAGGCTGAGCTAAAGCGCCTGCATGCCCTCGCTGGCATTGATGAGTCAAATAATCGCAAAGTAAGCCTTCTTCAGTCCACCATAACTAAGGCAGGAGTCGAGGCGACTCAGCTCAATGAACGCATCACATACGCAAAGCTTGCGGATGAACGAATCAGAGACTTGCTCGTAAAAAGGTCGAATGCCTATGAAAAGAGTTTCGCTGCACTAATCGCGGAAGAAGAGCAGCTGAAGGAGCTATACGAACCACTCCGGCAACGAATTGCAAGCCAATCTGGAAGTTTGGCCAAGCTCTCTTTCCAAGTGCAGCGTCGCGTCGATATGGAACGGTGGACCCAACAGGGAGAGGCTTTGCTTGACCTCCGCAAAGGTGGACCGTTTCAACTTCAAGGGACTCTACTCAAAGTCAGTGAAGCTAAGCTCAGAGGGGCATGGGAATCGGGCTCTGCAACGGAAGTTTCCGAAGCTATGCGCCAATTCCGCGCGGAAAACGAGGATGCGCTCGTAACACATGCTCCGAAGGACGCGGCGAGCGGTGCCGGCCGACAGAAGTGGGCGCGCCAGATTTCATCCTGGCTCTACAGCAGTGACCACATAAGCATCGCCTACAGCATCCAATATGACGATGTAGATGTGGAACAACTCTCACCAGGCACTCGCGGAATCTTGCTACTGCTCCTCTATTTAGCTATTGATACCGAGGATGACCGGCCGCTCATTATCGACCAGCCGGAAGAGAACCTCGATCCGCAATCCATCTATTCCGAACTTGTAGAACATTTCCGTCGCGCCAAGCAACGGCGTCAGATCGTGATCGTTACGCATAACGCAAACTTGGTAGTTAATACAGACGCCGACCAAGTCATTGTTGCGCGAAGTGAAGGCCATGTTCCTGGTTGCCTACCTAGAATGCACTACGACAGCGGAGGCTTAGAAAACGCAGGAATCAGGAAACAGGTTTGCGATATTCTCGAGGGGGGCGAGATCGCATTTAAGGAAAGAGCAAAGCGATTGCGAGTCCGCTTGAGATGACTGCATGAAGCTTTGTCTGACGGCACACCACTTCAGGGCATATTGCACTCCTTCCAGCAACCAAGCCTTTCAGGAATTGTCCCACATAGTTTTTGTCAGAACAAAAACGTGGGAGACGTCGATCGCGAGCGGTCGACTTATGAGTACCACCTGGCCGCGTAGCAAGGGCATCTCTGAAAAGTAAGGACAAAAATCAAGGTATTCCAAGCCAACGTGGCACCGCCTTGTGGGCAGATCTGAGGTCATCGCTGCGAGCCAGACAAGCGAAAAAAAATACTGCCATCTCGATAGCCAGCACCCATCGAATATTCACAACTGAATCGACGTGCGAAGGAGCGAGGGCATAGATAAAAGAAAGAGCCGCCAACAGGCCAAAGAGCCAATATAGCGCGGTGAAGAGCCGTATCTCCCGCCGACGGAAAGATGGCTGTCGACGCCTCCTGGCTTTCCAGTTCACCTCGTGAGTTTCGTCATCTATTTCCAGCAAATCCCAAGCTCCGGAAATCTCAGCCAGGGCACGTCCCGACTGCTGGGATCCCAGAAGACGTCGGATTACCGGGACAGGAAGCCACTGACCGAAGAGGTGGCGTATAGCCGTCTGCTGCCAGAGCTCATCGTGGGCGTCTCGACGTGACCAAAGATCAAGAAAGTCCCTTCGCGTGGTTCGTTTGGACTGGTGCACTCCGAACAACCCCTTGGCGAGAGTTACCGACACCACGGCAAGCACACAAGGAATTAGGAGCCCTGCACCTCCTACCTTCAACAACTCCTCAATCACTGAAATCTCCTTTCGTCGGTACGTTAAGCCAGGTAGCGCGGATAACGAGGCACGCCTTCACCCGTCCATGCATTCGGTCGCACATTTCTTTGCTTTCAATCTCCTCGCGTCAACCTCCACTGCCGAGGCCGATAGTTTAACTAACCCCGCCCTCCTTCCCGCGGGCCTCAGAAAATCGGCAACCGGAAGGGAAAACCGGGACGGCTAGCTTTGCAGTCATATCAAACACTACCGCCGTGGAGTGCTTCTCTGATGTATGGTGCGAATCGAATGGAGTGATATCGGGGTATCGCCGGACTCAGGGGGAGCAATGGCGAAGCGCAAGCAAGGTGGGCTTGAACAGATTGCCGGAATGCCATGGCCGGTAGGTATCGTCCTCGGCGGAATCGGCTTTGTCGCGGTTCGCTACGGGATCGGCTGGTTTCTTACATCCAGCAGCAATCCGACACTTCATGCCATGGGTAAACCGCTAGCAGCAGGTGCGTGGTCATCCATCGCATGGGCTGTACTTGGTATCTGCTGGCTAGGCGCCCTGATCTCTTTTATCGGCAGTGCCAAGCGCAGACGTCTTCTCGAAACACAAACCGGACTCGACAGCTTACGCGCCATGAGCTGGCGCGAGTTTGAGATGCTCGTGGGCGAAGCATTTCGTCGCCAAAACTATGCGATCCAGGAAACCGGTCTCGGCTGTGCGGATGGCGGCATCGACCTAGTTCTGCGTAAGGATGGTAAGACCACGCTGGTGCAGTGCAAGCAATGGAAGACGCAGCGTGTCGACGTCAAGGTCGTGCGGGAGATGTTTGGTCTGCCAGCCGAAACGGGGTCAGGGTCACTTTCCGACTGGCGGAGAGGGCTGACACTGACAAAACCCAGTGACCGTCGACGCTATCAAGAGGATGCGCCCACGCCGATCCTCAGGCAATGGCAAGACAACCTCGACTCGACTTGCCCGGTATTCCGCAACACGTTGTCCAGCGAGGCAACAACCGTCTACCCTGCTTTCTCGATGACGCCGATCGACGACGTTACCTGACCCTGCTGGGCGAGGCGTTACTCGACACGGGCTGCAAACTGCACGCCTACGTATTGATGGACAATCATGTTCATCTGCTAACCACGCCGCCGAAGATCGGTGCGGTTGCTCGCCTCACGACGTCCCCCCCGGTTTTGAGTAGCACGATGATTTGGAGTCCAATCCCCCCATCGAAGGAGATTGGACGTGAAGAAGCGATTTACCGACGAACAGATCATCGGCTTCCTACGTGAAGCGGACGCGGGCCTGCCGATCAAGGAAC
>NZ_JACCCA010000019.1:0-52567 GCF_013408815.1 Rhodanobacter sp. K2T2
GACCTCGGCCTTCCACGCCGAGGTCCGTCAAAATATCCAAGACGCGCTACCCCGTGAATCGAAAGGCTGCTCCGCTTAAGTGAACAGCATTACGGATAACAGCGGGGTGACATGTCGTATAGAACGCGTCAATTCGCAGATGACCTGCGAGCGAAGGACAGCGATGGGCTGATCCAGGTGGCGCATGGCATAGGCAAAAAAAGCGGCCACGCAGGCCGCTTTTTCGCTATCGCTCACATTGCCGCGAGAGCGTCAGTCGCGGCTGGCCGTCAGACGTCCCAGCAGAAATGCCACACCTGCGGCAATCAGCACTTTATTCAACGGACGATCGGCCGCCCACTCACGCACGCGTTCAATGACGTCGCCGGCTGTGGCCTGCACGTCGCCAGCGGCAGCGCGCGCCTTGCCCTTGGCTTGCTGGTCGGCGTCGCCGGTCAAAGCACCTGCGGCGTCCTGGATGCGGCCGGCCACTTTATTGACGGTGCCTTCGACTTGATTCTCGTTCATGGGTAAAGACCTTACGGTTGGTTGACGTTGATCGAGACGATGCGCGAAACGTCGTGAAGAACATAGAAAGGGCGCACGCTTCCTCATCCGGCCGTTCAGGATAGGGTTCACCGGAGCACCGAATGAAAGTCAGAAAGAGCCGGCTCAAAATCTCCACGCGAGGTGCGGTGACGCCGTAAAGAGACCCTGATGCCGCATCGAAAAGAGCCATCGATTATGAGCCATCGAAATCGCCGACGAGCGGAGCCAACAACCCTCGTGGATCCGGCTCGCAATATCGGGGCCGAAACGGATAGTGACACCGGCTCCGCAGGCACGCCGCAGGGCAACGGCAATTCGGTACGAAGCGGCGATGTGGATGTCCCGATCGACGCCGGCGTAACTACCGATCGGTGAACAAGCGATGGCGTAGCGGAGCAGGGCCGTTCGAACAAAATGACAGCGCTACTATGACATTCTGCTCACGTACTGCCGCTGATACTGGCATCGCCGGTCAAGGTAGCTTCTCTGCCTCGCCACGGATGACGAATTCCGGCAATGAACAAATCGTGCAGTTCACTGCATGCCCAACCGCCCGGTCCTTCGCCGGGCGGTTTCTTTTTGGAGCTAGTCGATCTTGGATGTTTCGTCCCGAGTTTCGTGGAGGCTGTCTGGTGGAAGTCGCGCCTCCAGAACGGCGGCCTGCCGGGTGAGTGGCCGTAGTAATTTGCCTCGGCCTCTGTCGGCGGTGAGACATATGGTCTTTGGCATGGCCTATCGCTTTCGCGAGTAATACCAACTGGACCCTTGCAAGTACCTCCATTCCAGCAGCGATGCAGGCAAACGCGCGTTGGGCCAGCAGCGCCGCAATGCCGCCAACGCCATTTCCGCCGTTTCATGCCGACCGACTTCGCACTCATCGAGTAGCGTTCGCCACCGATGACCATGCTCGACAATGCGTAGCAAACCGGGTTTGGAAGGATGGACGTACTGCCTCAACACGAGCGATCTCCGTGGCCTTGGTACCCATAGCGTAGAGGCCGTGCGATGACGTCTTCTTTGTTGTCTCAAGGCAATGAAATGACTGAACAAACCGGGTGACCGTTTTAGAGCCGGCTGGATGCTGTAAAGGGCGAACTGTGCCCATCAATGAGAGCTACTGGCCGACTGTCTTTCCTGAATCTGCAAGGCCTCGGCTTCGTGTTTGCGAGTGACGACGCTGCGTTGAGCGTAGAGATAAGAACCCAAAAGCGAGACTTTATAAGAATCGCTTTCCGCATCCTGTTGCGTGCCGTAATCGCGCAATAAACGCAATTCGCGTTCGGCTTCATCCAAGTCGCCTTTAGCGATCGTCAGCTCCACGACGCGGCAAGCGGGCTCGAAGGATGCGTGAAGGCGTTCCAGAGCCTGCTTGTTGTGAGGATCGAGCGCCAAGACGCTTAAATAGAATTCGTAAAGGTTGCTGCCCTCGGGCGCGACGAGATGGTGGTCGCGAAATGCCGTCTCGGCAAGACCCGACAGAACGCCGATGCCGCTGGAATTGCCCACGGCGGCGCCATCCCCGGGCGCTATCGTCGAGGTATGAAAGTGCCACAATCCGAGGCCAAGCAACGCACTGACCGCGACAAGTGCCAACGCAAGAAGAATGTACTTGCGATGGGTACGAGCAAAGAGGCGCGACATGGCATTCACCGATTTCGGGTTGGTTCGCTGCATCGCGAAATGTTCTTGACAACAAATCAGCCTATCCATCCAGTGTTGCGAATCGATGTATGGCTGACATGTCGCCATGCCACGTCCGATGGTTTGAATTCGCTAAACGACAGACAAAAAAGAAGCCCCGCTTGGGACGGGGCTTAATTGGAGAGTCGGCGCACTATAGCGTCGCACTGTGACAGTTTCGTGTGTAACGGAACGGTACGCAAAAGAACGCTGGCAACAGGCTTTCATAACCTTCGATCGCCCGAAGGGCTTTTGTGCATGGAAAAAACTGGACGCCAAACAAAAGCGAACGACTGTCAGATGCTCGTGATACTTTCCCACCACGAACCCAACCACCTCATACAAATGGTGAGTGCCTTTTGAGGCGCTATAGCTCACATGGCCATAGACATCGGTTCGATCCATTCCAACCTGTCGCTGCTCGACCAAGCCACCGGCGGTTCGGGCCTGCGCGCGGTTTTTCAGCCTATCGTGCGACTGGATTCCATGGCGGTGGTTGCGCACGAGGGGCTGTCCCGCCCAACGAACGGTCTTGGCATACTCGACTTGCTCGATTTGGCCCGTTCCAAAGGACGTCTCGGCGAATTCGAGTTGCTTGCCGCACGTACGGTTTGCACAGCCTTTGCCGCTCAGGACGTCGGTGGCCGGTTGCTTGTCAATCTCAGCGCGCACACCATTCTCCACGGAGGCTTGAAGCCAGACCTGCTTATTGCGGCGCTGTCCGATGCGGGAGTGAGCCTCGACCGGATCACGATCGAAATTACCGAACGCGACATCGTGGAAAATCCAGCGGAGTTGGCGCACGCGCTGGGCTATCTTCGAGCACGGGGAACGCGTATTGCGCTAGACGACTTCGGTAACGGTCACTCCAATTTCGAGATGTGGAACGAACTACATCCCGAGGTGGTGAAGATCGATCGTTATTTGGTCCATGGACTGGCGCATAGCGCCGAAAAGCTTGCCATCGTCCGAGCCCTGTGCAGTGTGGCCGAGACACTGGGTGCCGACCTGGTTGGCGAGGGCGTAGAAGACGCGGAAGACCTACGACTGCTTCGGGAACTCGGTATTTCCTACGCGCAGGGCTTTCTACTGGGTCGGCCCGTTGCCAACGCCGTGATCTCTGCGAGCGGTGAGGCTCGCGAAGCGCTTCGACAACAAACGGTGCCGGTTCCTCCTCGCCCACGTGGGCCGGTTACCCAAAGGCCGCTGCAGGCGGCTCATCTCGTGATTCTCGCGCCGTCCGTCACGTTGCAGCACACCAACGACGATGTCGCTGGGGTCTTCGCTCAGCATAGCGAGATACACGCCGTGGCCGTCACCGATGGCGAACGCCCGCTGGGCCTGATCAATCGCAGGCTATTTACGGAACGGCTGGCGCAGCCTTTTGCGCGGGAACTGTTCGGTCGTAAGTCTTGCGAGACGTTCATGAACGTGTCCCCCTTGCTGTGCGATGAGAAACAATCCGTCGAGAGCATGGCCGATGTGCTTCGCGGCGAGGACCAGCGTTACCTTACTGATGGATTCATCATTACGCGTAACGGCTGCTATCTCGGTCTGGGCACGGGTGAGTCGCTGGTCAGGCGTGTCACCGAGCTCAGAGTCGAAGCGGCTCGCTACGCCAATCCGCTCACTTTCCTTCCCGGCAATATTCCGGTGACTGAACATATCGAGAGGTTGATGCGCGAGAGGCGCCCATTCGTCGCCGCCTATGTCGATCTCAACGACTTCAAACCGTTCAACGATCATTACGGTTACTTGCGCGGTGACGAAATGATCCGCTTGCTTGCAGCGATTCTCACCGCACGAATCGACTCCGAGCGAGATTTCGTTGGCCACATCGGTGGCGACGATTTCATGCTGCTTTTCCAAAGTGAGCAGTGGCAGTCCATCTGCCGCACTATCATTGCCGAGTTCAATGAGCGCTCGCGCTCCTTGTTCGATGCCGGCGACCTCGACCTAGGCGGCATCCACGGCGAGGATCGCCGTGGCGCCAAGCAGTTTTTTCCGTTGACAACGGTATCGATCGGCGCAGTCAACATTCAAACGTCGTTCCCTCGGCGTCCGGAGATGATCGCTACGCTCGCTGCGAGAGCCAAGCGTCGAGCAAAGCGCGAACGCTCGGGTTTCCATGTTCTTTCGGGTTATTCCACGGAATCAACCGAAGCCGCCGAGGGAGCGACGCCGTATTAGAAAGTGCGTTCGCCTCTTACCCAGACCTGGCGAACGACGGGTAATCCGTCCATCGCACGCATCCGTACGAGGTCCGCGCGATACCCTGGCGTAAGCTGACCACGATCATGCAGACCCAGCGCCCTGGCCGGATTCAGTGCGACTGTCGCTATGGCGCGTGGCATCGACCATCCTGCATGAGTGTGCAGCATGAACGCACCGTGCAGCAGACTCGCCGGCACGTAGTCGGACGACAGCATATCGAGGCGATCGGCTTTGGCCAGGTCCAAGGCTGAGGCATTGCCCGAGTGCGAGCCGCCGCGCACCACGTTGGGTGCACCCATGACGGTAGTCAGGCCAAGCTTTTTTGCGGCATCGGCAGCTATCAGTGTCGTGGGAAACTCGGAAATAGTCACACCGATGTGCTGTGCATGGGCCACTTGTTCCGCATTGGTATCGTCGTGGCTTGCCAGCACGACATTTCTGCCGCGTGCAAGGTCGAGGACGGCCTTTTCGTGGCGCGCACTGTAGCTGGCTTGTTGATCGACGCGACGCTTCACGACGTCGGCGAACTCCTCTTCGGTCCAGGTCATATGATTCTTGCTGTAGTACTTTCGGTACTGTTCGATGTCCTGGTACTGGCGTTGTCCCGGTGTGTGATCCATCAGCGACAGTAAGCGAACGCTGCTGTGATTCATCAGCGGCTCCAGCGCCTCGAGCAATCGCGGGTAGGCCAGTTCGCAGCGCAGGTGAATCCAGTGATCGGCGCGCAGGGCGCCGCTGGCCTGTCCGGCGAGAATGGCATCGTAGGTGCTACGCAGCGTTTCGATGCGCACGCTTTCTTCTTCAAGATCTCCAACCGACAGCGCATCGAAGACCGTGGTGATGCCAGACGCCACGATTTGCGCATCGTGGGTCAGCACGGCGGAAAGCGCTGGCCAGAGCACGCCGGCGCGGGGCATCAGATGTTTTTCCAGATTGTCGGTGTGCAATTCGATCAAGCCGGGTATGACGAAATCGCCATCGCAATCGATAGCCCCCGGAGCCTGCGTCGATCCCTCGTCCACGAGCCGAATGAGGCCGTTTCGGGCAATCAAGGTGCCGTGCACGACGTTATCGTCGAGCACGATGCGAGCATTGGTCAGAACCAAATCATTCATGGAGAAGTGCCGTTGAGTTGAATTCAAGCGATCGATAGCTGACGCATGGGGAATAACCGCGTTGCAACGCGATGGCGCATGTCGTCGTCGTGGAAGATGCCCAGTACTGCCGTACCGGCCGCGCGCGCTTCCTGCAGCAGTTCGGCGACGACATCGCGGTTGCCGCCGTCGAGCGAGGCCGTCGGCTCGTCCAGCAAAAGCAGCGGACGCGCAACGATCAAGCCGCGAGCGATATTGACCCGCTGCTGTTCCCCGCCGGAGAACGTGCCGGGTGGCAGACGCCAAAGGCGCTCCGGCACATTCAGTCGGCGCAGCAGGGCGCTGGAGCGATCTCGCGCCTCTTCTACGTGTGCACCTGCCTCGACCAACGGACCCGCAACAACATCCAGTGCAGGCACCCTGGGAATGACCCGCAGGAATTGGCTGACATAGCCCAGCGTGCGCCGTCGAACGTCGAGCACCTGATGCGGGGTGGCTTCGGTCAGATCGAGCCAGTCGCCATCGTGGCGCACGCGCACGGTGCCGCGGCTGGTGCGGTAGTTGCCGTAGACCACCCGCAGCAGGCTGCTCTTGCCCGCGCCGGACGGGCCGGAGAGCACCACGCACTCGCCGGCGTGCAGGGTGAGGTCGATATCGCTCAGCACGTCGAGATGCGTATCGTCTTGATGGTGCAGCTCGAACGATTTGCCTAGTCCGCGCAGCTCAAGCATCGGCAACGCGTGGTTGGTCGTAGTGGAAGCGGTCATGTCGTCAGCACCGAGGAAACGAGCAATTGGGTATAGGGGTGTTGCGGATCGTCGAGAATCTGGTCGGTGAGTCCGGTTTCGACCACGCGGCCGCCCTGCATCACCATGGTGCGCGCCGCCAGCAGGCGCGCCACCGCCAGATCGTGCGTAACCATCACCGCGGCCAGTCCCAGCTCGTTCACCAATCGGCGCAGCAGATCGAGAATGCGCGCTTGCACCGAAACATCGAGGCCAGCCGTGGGCTCATCCATAAACACGAGCCGCGGCTGGGTGACGAGGGTGCGGGCAATTTGCAGACGTTGCTGCATACCGCCGGAGAACGATGTCGGTGCATCGTCCACGCGCGCCGGATCAATTTCGACGCGCTCCAGCCAGCCTTTGGCGATAGCGCGCAGCTGGCCGTAGTTGCGCATGCCCTTGGCCATCAATCGTTCGGCCACGTTGGCGCCCGCGCTGACGTTGAGGCGCAGCCCATCGCGCGGGTTCTGCGTGACAAAGCCCCACTCCTCGCGCGCCAGGCGACGGCGACCGGCTTCGTCGAGCTCATTCAAATCCAGCCAGCTGTCGTCCCGCTGGTGGTAACGGACGGAGCCCGAACTGGCAGTCAGCTGTGCCGCCACTGTTTTGAGCAACGTCGATTTGCCCGAGCCGGATTCGCCGACGATGCACAGCAGCTCCCCTGGGTGCAGATCGAAACTGACGTCCTGACATCCGACACGCTGCCCGTAGTGGTGACTGAGCCCTCGGACTTGCAGCAGTGCGCTCATGCCGCCGGCTCCGCGCGACGCTGGCCGCAGTAATCGGTGTCAGAGCAGACGAACAGGCGCGAGCCGCGATCGTCCGTGACGACCTCATCGAGATAACTATCTCCCGATCCGCAGAGCTGGCACTGCTGCTCCCAGCGCTGGATCTCGAAGGGATGATCGTCGAACGCCAGGCTTTCGACGTGCGTATACGGCGGAATCGCGTAAAGCCGCTTTTCACGACCCGCACCGAACAGCATGAGCGCAGGCGAGCGGTCGAGCTTGGGATTGTCGAACTTCGGGATGGGCGAGGGCGACGTCAGAAAGCGACCATCGACCAGCACGGGATAATCGTAGCTGGTGGCAATGTGCCCGTATTGCGCGATGTCTTCGTACAGCTTCACGTGCATCAATCCATAGTCGGCCAGGGCATGCAGGGTGCGGGTTTCCGCTTCACGGGGCTCCAGCGTGCGCAGCGGTTCGGGTTCCGGCACCTGGAACACCAGAATCTGATCTTCCCGCAACGGTGTTTCAGGGATGCGATGACGCGTCTGGATAACGCTCGCCTCGCTCGTGCGTTCGGTTGTCGCCACACCGGTGACCCGCGCAAAAAACCGCCGTATGTTGACGGCGTTGGTGGTGTCGTCGGCCCCCTGATCGATGACCTTGAGCACGTCATCCGGTCCCAGCAGCGCCGCCGTGAGCTGGATGCCGCCCGTGCCCCAGCCGTAGGGCAATGGCATTTCGCGGCTGCCGAACGGCACCTGATAGCCGGGAATGGCGACAGCCTTGAGCAGCGCGCGACGGAGCATGCGCTTGGTGTTTTCGTCGAGAAAAGCGAAGTTGTAGTCCGACGTCATGGCTTGGTCTCCGGAGCGCGCATGTCCTCCGCGGCGTGCTGCCGGGCGTGCTGCTTGCTCAGCGTACGCAGCAGCGACAGCTCGGCCTGAAAGTCCACGTAGTGCGGCAGCTTCAGGTGCTGAACGAAGCCCGAGGCCTCCACGCTGTCCGAATGCGACAGCACGAACTCCTGGTTCTGTGCCGGCGCGACCGACGGCTCACCCAATTCGTCACAGCGCAGCGTGCGATCCACCAGCGCCATCGACATCGCTTTGCGCTCGCCTTCGCCCATGCTCAAGCCATAGCCGCGGGTGAACTGAGGCGCGAGTCCATTGCCACCGTGGAACTGGTTGATCATTTGACACTCGGTCAACGTGATCGAGCCGATCTCGATGGCGAAGCCCAACTCTTCGGGGCAGATCACGACGTCCACTTCGCCCATGCGGATTTCGCCGGCAAAGGGATGGCTTTCGGCATAACCACGCTGGGTCGAGTACGCCATGCCCAGGAGAAAGCCTTCGTCGCCGCGCGCAAGGTTCTGCAGGCGGGTGGCGCGATCGGCGGGAAACATCATCGGTTCGCGCGTCAGGTCGATTGGTTCGGGATCGCTGCCGGCATCGGCGCGTTCGATCAGGGCTTCGGCGTCGAGCAGATCCAGTACGCGCGGCATGGCATCCGGCAGCGGCGAGTCGCTCTGCGTGGACGGTTCTAGAGCGACGTTGCCGAACTCCAGCAGGCGCTGGGTGTAATCGTAGGTCGGCCCGAGCACCTGGCCGCCGGGGATATCTTTGAACGTGCCGGAAACGCGCCGACGCACGCGCATCGCGTTGGTATCCAGCGGCCGGGTATAGCCAAAGCGGGGCAGGGTGGTCCGATACGCGCGCAGCAAAAAAATCGCCTCCAGCATGTCGCCGGCCGCCTGACGCATCGCCAGCGCAGCCAGCTCCTCGTCGTACAGCGAGCCTTCCTGCATGACGCGTGCGACGCCCAGCCGCAGCTGCTCGCGTATTTGGTCCAGCGATAGCTCGGGTATGGAGGGGGCACCGCGGCGAGCCTCGGCGAGCAGCTCCAGCGAACGGCTTATGGCCTGTTCGCCGCCTTTCACAGCAACGTACATTCAATCCTCCAGGACACGAGTTGTGCGTGGTAACGCAACCATCCGGTCGCCAGCAATAAAGATCAGGTCGACGCCCAATGGCAGCTGTGCATGCATGGTCGTGCGCTGTTGCCAGAACGTAGCGGGCAGGCCTTCGATCATCAGCTGCTCGACATCGCGGATACCGGGTCCGCTGAAGCGCATGCCGTCGTTATCGGTAAAGCCATCGACCTGCACAATCAGGGTGGCGGAGCGATCGGGATAGCGCAGCTCGCCATGGGCAAACAGTGTGAGCGAAGGCATCGTCGCCGGTTCGGTGATCAGGGCGAAATCGGCTTCCATGGCGCTTTGCGTAAGGCGGACACCGGTGTGGAAGCGCAGATGTGTCGCCACCTCATCGTTGGGTTGCTGCAGCCAAAGCGTGGTATCGGCATCGCACAAGGTGAGCAGGGCGGCCATGGTCGCGGGCAGGATCGGCGCCGGCGCTGGCGCCACGACCGGCATGGCGCGTGGCGCTGCCGGGCGCGCCATCGCCTGGAGCAATTCGCGAAAGTTGCGCTGGCTGTCGAAGACGGGGTGAGCAAAGGCAGCAAGCATCATTCGCCCCGCACGACGGTAAAAAATTCCACCTTGCTGGCCGCGGCCTTGCGGCTGGCGGCCTCGCGGCGCAGGGTCAGCGATTTGCGCAGCGGCTCGACCACATGCGCCTGCAGGTGCGCACGCTGGTTGATATCCTGCATCAACGCATCGGCGCAGGCGGCCAGTTCGGCATGGCGACGGTTGCCGCCGCGGACCCACGCATGCCCGATGCGCTCGCCGATCTGCACGCTGCAGCGGGTCACACTGACCTCACCGAGATTGAACTGCTCGCCGGTACCGCCGATGCGACCGCGCATCATATACAGGCCGGTCTGCGCAGGGCGCAGCCAGGTCATGCCGTCGAGCGCAGGCGAAAATGCTTCCATCGCTCGCATCAGTTCGTCCGCTTCGGCCTGTGCCAGCAATGACATCCATTGCGCACGCGCCAAGTGGTCACAGGTGTCCATAGCTTGTTCCTCGGCTTGTCACAATTGTCTAGTTATCTATACAGAGCGGGACACACGATCCCGTCGCAGTGCATTCCAGCAGCTCAGCGTGCCGCTGCCATGACGGTGAATAGACAGGTAGGTGCAGTCGTATGAGCGAAGTGGAGCGTGGGCGTGGCGTAGCGCTATGGAGCCAGATTGGCGACATCCTCGCGGACGACATCTTTAAGGGCCGCCTGCGGCAGGGTGACATGCTGCCATCCGCACAAGAGTTGGCGACCCGGTTTTCCGTCAATCGGCATACGGTGCGTCGGGCGATGGCGGACCTGGAGCAGCGTCATCTGGTGCGTACCGAGCAAGGCCGCGGCAGCTTCGTCCAGGAACACACGCTGGACTATGCCATCAGTTTGCGCACCCGCTTTACGCAGAACATGCGTAATCTCAACGTCGATAACGACATCGAGATTCTGGAAACCGTGCGTGAGATTCCTCCGGCACAAGTATCCGAGGCACTGGGTCTGGGTCGCAACGAATATACCTTCCGTATCGACACCCTGAGCCATGCCGACGGCCACATCATCGACCACTGCACGGCGTATTTCCCCGCGGCACGCTTTCCCGGCCTGCCCGAGATCTACCGCCGCACGCGATCGGTGACGGCGACGCTCAACGAATTGGGCGTCAGCGATTACATGCGCAAACACACCCGCGTCTCGGCGCGGCTGCCCGAGGCGCAAACTGCCCGCCTGATGAAACAGCAGGCCAGTCGCCCGGTGCTGTACGTTCAATCCATCAATGCCGATACGCGCGGCGTGCCGGTGCAGTACGGCATTACGCGGTTCTCCGGCGACTGGGTGCAACTCGTGCTGATGGCGAACGACTGATGCGCTACGCGATTTATTATTGTCCCGGCATCAACACGGCGCTGGGACGTTTGGGGCGCGAGTGGCTGTCGGAGGCACTCAGTCTGCCCGGCATCTGCTCGGAACGACGCCAGGCGCTGCTGGCTGATGCCCGTCGTTACGGCTGGCACGCGACCATCCACGCACCGTTCGCACCGATAAGCGGAGCCAGCTATGGCGACGTGCGATCAGCGGTCACGGCGCTCGCGGAAAACGTCGCCCCGTTCGAATTGACGCTACGACTGGATCGGCTCGCCGGCTTTTTATCGCTGCGCCCCCTCGTTGACGGTATCCCCGAACGTGCGCTCGCTGCGGCCTGCCTCCATACGCTGCAGCCCATTCGCGCATCGCTGTCCGATGAAGGACTGCGGCAGCGCAGTGCCGGCTTGGACAAGGATGAGCTGGCCCTTTTGCAAAAGCATGGCTATCCCTATGTGCTCGATCGCTATCGCTTTCACCTGACCCTGGCGGCACCTGCCGGCGAACTGGAAGAACTCGCCATGCGTAAATGGCTGCAGCCGCGCGTAGCGGCTTTGCCGCCGGCGCGTATCGACGCGCTGGCGATCTGCCGGGAAGCTGATCCAGGTAGCCTGTTCGAATTGCTGGAGCGCGTCGCACTGCGTTCGGAGCGTGCGCCGTGAAAGAAGGGCGACTCTATTACGTCATGGGGCCATCGGGCGCTGGCAAAGACAGCGTACTGGCCTGGGTCCGTTCGCACGGTGTCTCGCACGATGTGCTTTGTGCGCATCGCTACATCACGCGACCGGCCGATGCCGGCGGCGAAAACCATGTGGCCTTGAGCGAAGCGGAGTTTCGTCTACGCGCCGAGCGCGGCCTCTTCGCGCTGACCTGGCAGGCGCACGGCCTTCATTACGGCATCGGCCGCGAAGTGCAGCACTGGCTGGAGCGCGGTGCCCACGTGCTGGTCAATGGATCGCGTGACGCGTACCCGCAGGCATACAAGCGCTTTCCTGCTTTGCAGCCGGTGGTCATTACCGCCAGCCGCGAGACGATCGCCGCACGTCTGGTCGCGCGCGGGCGCGAAAGTGAAGCGTCGATCGCCGAGCGTCTGGCACGCCGCGATGCCTATCATGTACCGGCCGATGCGCTGGTGATTCCCAACGACGGCAGCCTCGTCGACGCCGGAACAGCCTTATTGAATGCTATCAAGTGACCTGGCTGAGCCGAGGGTGTGCGAGATACCGTTGGTGAAACCAGCTAGGCGAGTGTCGGTAACACGCCCGGCATGTCAACACGCCGCGTCTTCGCTTTGAAGTACAGCGCCGACGCCAGTGTGATCAGCATGCCGATACTCGATAGCGCGACCACGGCGCTGGCATAGAACGCCGCCCACGATAAATGCACGCCGCTGAATTCCTTGAACAGAATGATCGCGACGCTGCCCATGTATCCACTGGCATCGGAGATATACATGATGAAACCGACGTTGCCAGCCACCTGAAAGGTGGCCAGCATGCGCTCGAAGAACGTGCAGTTGTATGGCACGTAGGCGAGATACAGGCCGAAGCCGCTACCGCCGACCCACCACACGGGATCGAGCATGCCCATGCCGTGTAGCCAGGTGGTTATCAAGGCGATCGCGAAACCACCGAAAATCATCACGTGGTTGAGCATCAGCGCCTTGAAATTGTCGCGTACGGCCATGGTGCATGCGGTAATCAGCAGCACGGCGATGGCGATCGGCACTTCAGTCTGAGTGAATACGGCCGCGCTGTTGCCGCGGCCAAGGTCGGCCCAGATTTCGGCCGCGAAATTGTCGCGAAAATCGCGCATGACGGTCAGTGCGATGTATGCCATCACGATCATGATCACGGCGGGCAGAAACTTAGCCAGAAAGGCGCGGCGGCTTTGTGCGTCCATCGGCGTGCGGGCGTTGCGCGCGGCCATATCCTCGGCGCTCGGCGCAGGCAGGCGTTCGAGTACCCACGTCGCCAGACAGAGCGGCGGCACAAAGACCATGCCGGTGGCGAACGGCATCCAGAATTCGCTGACTCCGTATCGCACCATCAGATACTTGCCCACGGTTTTCACGACTCCGGACGCCACGATAAAGCTGGCGCACATGAAAGCGCCCATCAGTTCGGTGCCGCGGCGGCCTTCGATGTATCCGAATATGACACCCCACACCATGCCGAGCGGCAATCCGTTGAGGAACAGGCAGGCGATATTCCACGGTGCGGGAATCAACGCAAAACCCAGCAGCGCGAGCCACGAAAAACCGATCAATCCGGCCAGCGCACGAGCACGATGGTTTCGTTGCATCGCGGCGATCCAGGTGATGCCACGCACTTTGCTGAGCATGTAGCCGAAGACCTGGGCGATGACCAACCAGACCTTGTAGTCAACGCCGGCGAAATGCAGTCCGGTGAATTCCGCCGCGGTAAACGGTTTGCGAAACGCATACATCGATGCGTACGCCAAAAAGGCGGCACCGCCTGCAAGCAGGTTGATCGCCATCCGATGGCGATAGGGGCCAGAGGACCAGGAAGCAAGAGGCATAAAGACAAACCACGGAGGGATGCCCCGCATGGTGTGGCCGCTAGATGACAGCGATGTGGCGTTGTCTAGGCCGGTCTGTCGGCCTGGCGGAAGATCGTTTTTCTTAACGGCCAGCACAAAAGCGCTCGCACTAGACAACCCCGCCCACGGATCCATTTCTTGGCAATCGGTTGAAACGTCTTTGCGCTCTGCTAGCACCGTACCAGGGGTAGCAACGGCATATTCCACCTGATCGGGAGAGCGACGTGAGCGAGATCAACGACATCAAGCGCCGGAAGTTCTTGAAAATGACGGCTGGCGCAGCGGGTGGACTGACCTTCATGTCCATGCTGCCGCCGGCTATTCGCGACGCGTTGGCCACGCCGGCCGCCACGGTCACTGGCACCATCAACGACGTGCAGCACGTGGTGATCTTTATGCAGGAAAACCGTTCGTTCGATCACTATTACGGTAGTCGACCGGGCGTACGTGGGTTCAACGATCCTGTCCCTGCACCGCTCCCGAGTACCACGCTCACCGCCAACAACGTTTGGCAGCAGCCCAGCACCGCCAATTCAGCCGGTTACACGGTGCCGTTCCACATGGATACCACAACGACCAACGCCACCTGCGTGAGCGCTTCGGCCATGGGTTTTACCGTCGATACGGAAATCGTCAATGGCGGCAAGTTCAACGCCTGGAATACGGCACGAACCGCGGGTCTTGGCATGGGTTTCTTCGATCGCGCCGACCTTCCGTTTTACTACGCGCTGGCCGATCACTTCACGATGTGCGATCAGTATTATTGCTCGACCCTGACCAACACCAACCCCAATCGTCTCTTCCTGTTTACTGGCACCAATGGCCTCTCGGTAAGCCAGTCCCCTGTATTGGACGACACCGAGTCGAGTTCTGGCTGGACCTGGACGACCTATGCCGAACGCCTGCAGGCGGCTGGCGTCAGCTGGAAGGTGTATCAAGAAGCCGATAACTTCGACGACAACGCGCTGGCGTGGTTTGCCAACTTCAAGAACGCGGCGACCAGTTCCGCCCTGTACAAGCAGGGCATGGCGAAGGTGACCGATATCGTCGCCGCTTTTCAGAACGACGTGATCAACAACACCTTGCCGCAGGTCTCGTGGATCATTGCGCCAAGCACCTTGTCGGAACATCCGAGCTATCAACCCGCCGATGGTGAAGATCTGTCCGCTCGTTTGATCAGCGCACTAGTCTCCAACGCCAGCGTGTATGCAAAAACCGTCTTCATTCTCAATTACGACGAGAACGGCGGTTTTTACGATCACATGCCACCGCCGTGCCCGCCGTCCAGTATCCAGGGCGGCTCGTCCACCGTCAGTACGGCTGGCGAACTCACCACGGTGAACGAATCGGGCAGCACGATCGGCTCGTCGCCGATCGGCCTGGGCTTTCGCGTACCGATGATCATCGTTTCGCCGTGGACTTACGGTGGGCGAGTGTGTTCGCAAGTGTTCGATCACACCTCGGTATTGCAGTTTCTCGAGCAGCGCTTTGCGGTCAAGGAGACCAACATCAGTGCGTGGCGACGCGCGGTCTGTGGTGACCTCACCTCAGCATTCAATTTCAGTGGCGACAATACCACCTGGCCAAGTCTTCCCTCGACCAGCAACTACGTTTCCCAGTCGAGCAATGAATGCTCGACGCTGCCGGCGCCCACCGTACCGACCAAGCAAACCATGCCTACGAGCGAGTCGGGTACGTATCCGGCATGCGCGCTTCCGTACGTTCTGGATGCACAGGGCAGCATCAATACCTCGGCCAATCAGTTCGACGTCAGCTTCATCAACACGGGCACGGTGGGCGCGGTGTTTCAGGTCTACGCTCTCAATCGCAGCAGTTATTCGGGGCCTTGGACCTATACGGTGGAAGCCAACAAGTCGCTGTCCGATTACTGGAACGGCAGCGTATTCGGCAGCGGCGTGTATGCGCTTCAAGCCCATGGCCCCAATGGCTTCCTGCGAAGCTGGCAGGGCAGTGCCCAGACGGCATCGGTCATGCCTGAAACAAAGATCACCTACAACCCTACGGGCAACAGCATTCAATTGACCATGACGAATGCGGGAACCACCAGCTGCACGATGACCGTGACCAACGGTTACAACAACGAAGATGTTCGCATGTACACGATCAAAGCCGGCGGCAGCGTCAGCGACACCTGGAATATCGGCAGCAACGCCAACTGGTATGACCTTAAAGCGACAGTCTCCGGCCTAGGCAACTGGCTGCGGCGTCTGGCTGGGCATATGGAAAACGGTTTGGGCAGCACCACCGAACCGCCTCACTGAATCCAGCGGCGATATCGGCGACAGCTCGCGCTGCGCCGCGTAAGTTCATGCACGCGTATCGTAATAACACGGCGCAAATCACGCGAAAAATCGAACGAATTTAGAGGCACTAGATAGGTGGCCATACCTGTCGCATAGACGCAGCCGCATTGAAATATCCGCACAACATTCACGCAATCAGATTCCGCTTCAATGCATGTCGCCGTCATCCGTAAGGCGCGCCCAGGGGAACACTTGAATATCTCGTCTCTGCTTGGGGAGCTTTACGACCTTAGTGCGCGCTCCAGGATGCTTCGCGCGACTTGCCGCTGACAGTTTCCGATCAAACCAAGAGTCCACAAGCACGAATGCGGTCTGCGTCGATATCTGCGCCATCGCTGGCTGAGTTCGCTGCGTTGTGACACGCCGCCTTAGACCATCTGGAGAGAACCTTGAAAGTCAATAAAATAGCCTTCGCGGTGTTGACTGCGCTCGTCGCAGGTCGCGCGTCTTATGCCGCTGAAGACAACACCCCATCACCCAACAGCGCACCGACCGTCGCCGCGCTCGACGCAACGTCCCCTGCGGCAAGCTCGAGCGCAGCGGCACCAGCGAACGCGAACACGCTGCAGACGATCAACGTCACTGCGCAACACACCACCCAGGACATCCAGTCCGTACCGATTACGATCCAGGCCTTCTCCGGCACAACGCTGCAGCAGTTGAACACCACGTCGTTCAGTGACCTGATCAAATACCTGCCCAATGTGACCTTCGCCGCGAACGGCCCGGGCCAGGGCAATATCTATATGCGTGGTCTGAGCACCGGCTTCCTCGGCAACCAGTCCAGCGCGACCATCGCACCGTTCCCGAATGTGGCCGTCTACTTGGACGACCAGTCCATGCAGTTCCCGGCGCGTAACCTCGATATCTACATGGTGGATATGGAACGCGTCGAAGTGCTCGAGGGTCCGCAGGGCACCTTGTTCGGCGGCGGCGCTGAAGCGGGCGCCGTGCGCTACATCACCAACAAGCCGAATCTCGACAAGGTCAGCGGCAGCGCCGAAGCCAGCACCAGTGTGACCGCCGGCGGCGCTCCGAACAACTCGGCGAACGTGGTGCTGAATCTGCCAATCATTCCAGGCACGTTCGCTTTGCGTGGCGTGATCTACAACGATCATCAGGGTGGTTACATCGACAACGTGCCCAGCACGTTCACCCGTCAGCCTACCGACGGCGGCGGTGTGATGGCTCCCTACATCGCCGCTGGCGGCACCTCGGTTTTCAACAATTATTCCGTGGCACAGAACAACTGGAATCCGGTCGATACCCAAGGGGCGCGACTGTCTGGTCTTTGGCAGATCAACGAGAACTGGAACCTGCTGATCGCCGAAAGCTACCAAAACCTGGACGCCAAAGGGCAGGCCTCGACCTATCCGATCGGCGCAGACGGCCAGAAGCTGGGTACCGACCAGATTACCGCCTTCGTGCCGGCCTGGAACAATGACCATGACACCAACACCGCCTGGACGTTGAACGGGCAGGTCGGCGATCTCGCGGTCGTATACACCGGTGGCTACACCAATCGCCGCATCAGCGAGCAGCAGGACTACACCAACTACTCGCGCAGCGCAGGTGGCATCTACTACCAATGCACCGGTACTTCCGCGGGTATTTCCAGCGCTGGCAAGCCGACTTGCTATTCGCCGGAAGGCTATTGGAACGACCACGTCACCAGCACGCATCAGAGCCACGAGCTGCGGTTCAGCACACCGGAAGACTATCGTTTGCGCGCCATCGGCGGTCTGTACTACGAAGACTTCAATATCGACGACCACATGCGGTTCAACTACATCACGATTCCATCGTGTACGCCGCAAAACCTCGCCACTGCCCTGGGCGGTGGAAACCCCTGCGTGGCCGTGGCGGAGTCCTCTCCGGGTGTCACGCTGCCCGCCGGGACGGCTTTCGGTGAAAATGCGAAGCGCGGTTACAAGCAGGAGGCAGCGTTCGGTTCGTTGTCGTACGACATCATTCCCGATGTCCTGACGGCCACCGCCGGCACGCGCTATTACCACTACTCCGAATACGAGACCGGCACGGAGTTCTATACCACCAGCGCTCAGGTGAACGTCCCCAACGGTACCTACGTCGGCGACGACACGGTGATCAATTCCCACACCACGTATAACGGGTTCAAGAGCAATGCGAATCTGACGTGGCACATCACGCCGGATGCGATGGTGTATTACACCTTCTCGCAGGGCTTCCGCCCGGGTGGTTTCAACCGCACGACCTCGGACGTTGCCAAACTCGACGGCAATCCGCAGTACAGGAAGCCGATCAGCTACGCGCCCGATACGCTGACCAACAACGAAATCGGTTTCAAAACCGAGTTTCTCGATAACCGCCTGCTTCTCAACGGCTCACTGTATGACATGCGGTGGGACAATGTGCAGCAGCAGTTCTTCAACCCGTTGGTGCTGGGTAACACCACGTTCGCGGTCAACGGGCCAAATTACAAGATACAAGGCTTAGAGTTGCAATTTCAGGCACGCATTGCCGATGGCCTGTCCCTCATCGGCTCCGGTTCGCTCAACCATGCCAAACAGACCAACTCACCGTGCTTGGTCAACAATATTCCGGGGTCGGCCGGTTATAACTCGTGCATCGTGGAAACCGGAGCCATTGGCGCCGAGACGCCGTTCGCTAACCCCTTCGGTGAGGTGGGCAGCACGCCGGCGTTCTCGCCCCGTTCGCAGCTCAACATGCGCTTGCGTTACGACTGGGAGTTCAACGGGGGCTATAAGGCGTTCTGGCAGATCGGGGCAAACCGCACCGGTTCGATGTACAACCAGCCGGCGACCTATCCCAGCGGCGCAGGCGTGACGGACATCACCACGGTGGAGCTGCGCTATCTGCAGGCTGGTTACAATACCGTCGACGCATCGGTGGGTGTGGCCAAGGACAGCTGGAGCGCTTCGCTTTACGGCACCAACCTCAGCAACAGCCATGCGAGCGTGTTTACATCCTCGGCCCAGTTCATCGAGTCGCAGGTACCCATCCATCCGCGCGTCATCGGTCTGAAGGTGGGTTACAAGTTCTAAACGAGTCGCGTCGCGCGAAGTCGATGCACATAGAATGGGGGCGGTCTTCAAGGCCGCCCCCATTTTCTTAATGGTTTTTCTTGGTCACCATGAACGCTACGGCAACCGATCCAGCTCTCTCGCCGTTGGAGCTTCAAATCCAGCGCATCCATCAGCTGCACCTGGACGGACAGTACGCGCCCGCTCTGCGGGCGGCACAGGCGTTGCTGATCGAGGCGCCGGACCGATACGAGGTGCTCTATCTCGTCGCCCGCAACCAACGGTATCTGGGACAGATCGACGCGGCGTTGCAAACGCTGGCTCGCATGGAACAGCAACATCCTCATTACAGTCGTATGTACGAGGAGCGCGGCCATTGCTACGTGGTGTTACGTGATGCGCCGCGCGCGGTCGATGCGCTGCTGCGCGCGGTCAACATCAACCCGGCGCTGCCTTCGAGCTGGAACCTGCTCGAAGGCCTTTACCGCATGACGGGCGATACAGCCAACGCGGCGAGCGCCGCCGCGCATGTCGCCACGCTCAAGCGCCTGGCGCCCGATGTCGTGCGCGCGACCAGTCATTTTTCGGACGGCGAACTTGAACCTGCCGAACAAATCATTCGCGCCTATTTACTCAAGGCCGGCAACGATGTCGAGGCCATGCGCTTGCTCGCGCGTATCGGTCTTGCGCGCAAGGTACTGGACGATGCCGAAATACTGCTGGAGGCCGTGCTGAAGATCGCGCCGAATTACCGAGCGGCGCGTTACGACTACGCTTCCGTGCTGCTCGAGCGGCACCTGTATCGACGTGCCGGCGAAGAGGCCGAGAAGCTGCTTGCGGTCGAACCGGCTAATGTCGATTACCGTGCGCTATACGCCAGCGCCAGCGTCGGGCTAGGTGAACACGAGCGCGCCATCATGCTTTATCAGAAGCTCGTGCAGGAGCTGCCCGGCATGGCCGATTTTCATCTGTCGCTCGCGCATTCGCTGAAAACGCAGGGACGGCGGGCGGAGTCGATCGAAGCCTATCGCGCTGCCGCGACGGCTCGCCCCGATTTCGGGGACGCTTACTGGAGTTTGGCCAACCTCAAAACGTATCGCTTCAGCGATGAGGAGATCGCCCACATGCGCGCAGCGGAAGCCGCGCCGGCAACGCAAGTCGTGGATCGGTATCATCTGTGCTTCGCACTCGGCAAAGCGTTCGAGGATCGCGGTGATCATGCCGAATCGTGGCGTTATTACTGCCAGGGCAACGCGCTCAAACGATCCGAGAGCCAATACCGCGCCGAGATTATCGAAACCAATACGCGCCGGCAGATCGACGTCTGCACCCAGGCGTTCTTTGCCAGCCGCAAGGGTGTCGGCGATCAGCGCCGGGACCCGATCTTCATCGTCGGGCTGCCGCGCGCCGGTTCCACCCTGATCGAGCAGATACTGGCATCTCATTCGCGCGTCGAAGGTACCCATGAGCTGGGCGAGATTCCGCGCATGGTGCTCGACCTGCAGGGACGGGAACTCGACCTCGACAACCCGCGTTATCCGGGCGTCCTTGCCGATCTGCCGCCCCAGGAGTTTCTGCGGCTTGGCGAAAAGTACCTGAGCGAGACGCGCATCTATCGCGGAGACAAACCGCACTTCATCGACAAGATGCCGAACAACTTCCGGCATATCGGCCTGATCCATCTGATTCTGCCCAACGCGAAAATCATCGATGCGCGGCGTGAACCCATGGCCTGCTGTTTCAGCAATCTGAAGCAGCTATTTGCCAATGGCCAGGAATTCACCTACAGCGTCGAAGACATCGCGCGCTATTACCGGACTTACCTGGAGCTGATGCACCACTGGGACGACGTGCTTCCCGGTCGGGTGCTTCGGGTCCATCATGAAAGCGTCGTCGACGATCTGGAAAGCAACGTGCGCCGAATCCTCGATTTCTGCGGGCTGGGATTCGAGCCCGCCTGCCTCGAGTTCTACAAGACCGAGCGCAGCGTACGCACGGCCAGCTCGGAACAAGTGCGCCAGCCGATCTTTCGCGATGGCGTTGACCGGTGGACGAACTATGAGCCCTGGTTGGGTTCGCTGAAAGAGGCGCTCGGGGATTCGTCAGTGCGTTATCGCTAGCAAACACGCGGGACAACGGATTCGATATGTCCCGCATCGGAGCACGATCGGCGGGCATCGCGAAAAAGCTCTATTTCCAGATGGAGAGCGATCGCCGGAATATCCGCATTGTGCGTCATCGTCTTGAGGGCAGGGGAGGCGAGTCGCCCGTTGCCATCAAAGAGCGTTTGACGTGACGGCGCTTGCCCGCCACGCGCTATGAGGTCTTCTTACCAAAGAATTCCGTCGATCGGCTTCACCGGCTCCAGTGCGTGCGTTTCGCCAAGACTGTCGCGCAGGTCGATTTCGATGCTGCGAGTCAGCGTCGTAAGCGGGACGTCGTCTTCGGCATTTTCGAACGGATTTTGAATATCGTTGCCGATCTGCAGCAGTACCAAGAACAGGAAGCCGGCGACCGTAGAACCGAGCGGTGTGTAGATGCCCAGCGACTCGACCAGACCGATCGGTAGCAACAGGCAAAAGCCGTGCGTGAAGATGGTCGGGTAGGTCGCGTACTGCTGCGGTAGGGGCGTGTTCTTGATCCGCTCCATGCCGCCCTGCGCGTTGGATATGTCGGACAGCGTCCGTGCGATCGCGGCGAGCAATATCGGGTCGAGGCGGCTTTCGGCGATCCGTTGCGCCGTACGCACATGGATGGCGTTGGGCACGTTGGCGACGCTGCGGAGCGATTCGATTTCTTCGGTCGAGAGACGCGCGGACAAGTCGTCCCACGGCGGTTGCCTACGCAGGTGCAGGCGCAGCGCGTGCACGTAAGCCACCTGCCGGCGGACGATAGAGGCGGCCGTCTCGCGATCCGTTATCAAAGTGAGTGCTTCGCGGGCCAGCGTGCGCGAGGCGTTGACCATCGCCCCCCACAGGGTGCGCGCTTCCCACCACCGCGCGTACGCGGTGGTATTGCGGAAGCTGAGGTATAACGCTACCGCCGAACCGAGCAAGGCCAGGGGCAGCGCGGGGAAACCTAGCCAGTTCGCGGGGATGAAATACCAGACCACGGTGACCACCACGTCCCACGCGAACAGGATACCCAGCGGTCGCCCCACGTAACGCAGGATGTGTCCGAGGTGCGCGCGACCGGGCAGGATCATTTGTCTTGCTCGCGCTGGATCGCTTCGGTCAGCGGAACGAAGCGGTTGTGCTGTTCGTCGAGTACCGCGATCTGGCCGTCGCCGATATCGTAGACCCAGCCTTGCAGCTTCAGCGCGCCATTGGCGAGCGCTGCGGCCACCGCCGGGTGCGTGCGCAGATGGGTGAGCTGCAGGCGGACGTTTTCTTCGATCAGTGCCAGCACGGCCTCGTTGCCTTCGAGCTTGCGCGTGAACATGGCGCTTTTGGCTGCCTGCGCGTTACGCAGCCAGGCCTCGACGGTAGGCATGTCTTTCGTGGAGTCGGGATTGAGCAGGCCTTTCATCGCGCCGCAGTCGGTGTGTCCGCAGACCACGACATGGCGCACGCCAAGCACCATCACGGCATATTCGACGACGGCGGATACGCCACCCAGCATTTCACCGTAACCGGGCACGATGTTGCCGATATTGCGACAGACGAAGAGTTCGCCCGGCTGGGTCTGGGTGATCATCTCGGGAACGACGCGAGAATCCGCGCAAGTGATGAACAAGGTATGTGGGGTCTGCCCCCCGGCCAGTTCGCTGAACAGCTGGCGGCTCTCGGGGAAGACTTTCTGACTGAAGTTTTCGACGCCTCGCAGCAGGCTGAGGAGACTATCGTCATGCGGGATATTGGGGGTCATACCATTGCCTTGGGAAAGAGGCCTGCGCGGGCGCGCGAGGCAGCGGGAACCGTAGTTTAAGACAACGCCGAACGCTTCGAATTCAAAACGACATGATCGGGAGCGGCCTCTGGCGAGATTGGCTCGGGTTCGGGGATATCGGCCGGTGGTGCGAGACGGACACGAAGTGTCATCTGATTGCCGTATCATCGAACGACATGCGTCTTGATCGGCAGCGTCCGGGGCCTCAATGGTGAATTCACCGGCTCTCATGGCGTCGAGCACTACGAAATCGTACGGGTCAGATATGCATAACACCCCGCGACCGGGTATTCGCTGGTTCATATGATGGTTGAACAATGGCGCCGCCAAAAATCCTGTTCCTCAGTGTGTCAGCCGGTGCCGGTCACATGCGCGCAGCAGAGGCCCTGCGACTGACGGCGGAGAAGGGCCTGCCCGGTGTCGTCACGCAACACCTGGACGTCATGGAGTACGTCCCGTCGGCGATGCGAAAACTGTATACGGACTTTTACATCCTTCTCGTCAACAGTTATCCGACCTTATGGGGCATGCTCTACCAACGTAGCGCGGAGGCGGATCCCGACGGCCCGGTGCATAAGTTCCGACGTGCGGTCGAACGGCTTGGAACCGGCGATCTGCGCAAGGCGGTCAACGAGTTTGCGCCCGATGCCATCGTCTGTACCCATTTCCTGCCGGCCGAAGTGTTGACCCACGAGCTTCGGCACGGTCGGCTGAATATTCCCGTATGGGTTCAAGTGACCGATTTCGACCTGCACGCCATGTGGGTGATTCCAGGCATGACGGGCTTTTTCGCAGCGAGCGAGGAAATCGCCTTTCGGATGCGGGCCAATCAGATCGAGTCGCAGCGGATTCATGTCACCGGTATTCCGGTAATGCCCGCGTTCGGCGACTCGCATGATCGCGAGGAATGCTGCCGGCGGTTTGCACTCGACCCTGCGCGAAAGACGATCATGCTGATGGGCGGTGGGGCAGGCGTGGGCAAGCTCGATGAAGTGGCGGGCATGCTCATGCAGCTGAAGCACGATTTTCAACTGATCGTGCTGGCCGGTCGCAACGAGCAGGCACTGGCTCGTCTCCAGACTCTCGCGATGAAATATCCGGGGCGTTTATTTCCTTTCGGATTCACCCATGATGTGGCGCCTCTGATGGCCTGCGCCGATCTGTTGATCACCAAGCCTGGTGGACTGACGATATCCGAATCGCTTGCGGTCGGCGTTCCCATGATTGTTTATGCGCCCATTGCCGGTCAGGAGGAGCGCAACGCCGACTACCTCCTAGAGCAAGGTGCCGCGTTCAAGGCCATCGATATGGTGTCGCTGGAATATCGGTTGCACGAACTGCTTGCCGATACCGCACGTCTGGAGCGCATGCGCGATCGTGCGAGAGACATCGGCCGTCCCGGCGCCGCACGGGATGTGCTGGACATCGTTCTGGCACAGCTGGCTCCGATCGAATCCTGCAACGGTGTCGAGTGTCGATGATCGGGTTGGATGGGCGCGAAGCGGGACCACGATGCAGAGAAGACCGGTTCGATTTCAATCGTCCGCTGCTGCTGCTTCTCACCCTGGGATGGACCGAACTATTGGCGTTCTTTTTCGCCCATGTCGAAATCCAGGTGGAGGGCGCGGCGGGTTGGGCCGCCAGCCTGCCGACGTGGCGGATCGAACATCGCTGGTGGCTAGACGTTTTCTGGGGCGGCCGGGCGATGACGGGATACCATGCCTGGCTGTTTCCCTGCATGGCTCTGTTTTTCCATTTCCCCCTCGTTTTCTCTGGAACCTGGAGCTGGCGTCACGAAGCCCGGGTGCTCGCCTGCATCATGTTGTTCTGGCTCAGCGAGGACTTTCTCTGGTTCATCCTGAATC
Source organism: Rhodanobacter sp. K2T2 (assembly GCF_013408815.1). NCBI lineage: Bacteria > Pseudomonadati > Pseudomonadota > Gammaproteobacteria > Lysobacterales > Rhodanobacteraceae > Rhodanobacter > Rhodanobacter sp. K2T2. Next base: position 24,531 of record NZ_JACCCA010000019.1, read on the forward strand.
CCGCTTACGGGCTCGCCCACTTCCGGCCGCAGTTCATTCCCTGGCATGTTCACTGGTGGGGGCCAGCGCCCAGCGACTACTGGGTATTCCTCGGCATTGCCGCCATACTTTTTTCGCTTTCACTGCGCGCCACGCACCGCTCCAAATAATGATTCTGGATGACGGCGGTCAGTTTCGTCGAGCGGCCGTACCCGATACATAACGGCTGCCTAGCACACTCCACCGCCATGGAAAATCCTTGCCTAGGCTGATGCCGATGCGAGGTCCGCCGACCAGATCCTCAGGCGGAGCCATGCCGTCGCCGACAATGGTAAAGCCATCACGGGCGCCCACCAGATCGATCCCGTTTTGTGCTCCGCTGATGCCCATGGCCTGAGTCAGCCGAGCCGGGCCACGGCACAAATCACGATCGCGCGCTATTCGCGGGCGTGCTGCGCGCATTTGCGCGAGACCGTGCAGAGGTTCCAGCGCGCGGATGAGCACGCCGCTACCGTCGCCTTCGGGACCACACACGCAATTGCAGCACCAGTGCATGCCGTAGGTAAAGTAGACATACATATGCCCCGACCGCCCAAACATGACCGCGTTTCTTGGCGTCTTTCCCCGGTAGGTATGTGCGGCTGGGTCGATAGCGCCGACGTAGGCCTCCACCTCTACAATGCGGCCCGACCGGCCATCCGCCGACGCCAGGATTTTATTGAGCAGTTGCGGTGCGACCGTGGAAGCGTCTGGATCAAAGAAAGCGCGCGACAGGGGCGCGCCTGGCCAGACGGCCGAAGCCGATTCTTTTTGAACCACTCGAACCTCCATCGGTTTTGAACATGCCTATCGCATCTCGCTGGAAAGCGCCGGTGTGCCGGGGCAGAACGGCACACTCGCTCAGCACTATACGGCGAGTGGTTTTGCGAAGTCGCTAGGTGGGATGGTCGACCGACGCTCGATAAAGTTCACGATACGCTTCAACCAGACGGTCGAGACCGAACGCAAGATTCCTACCGCTAGGATTGGGCAGCAGCCAAATCGCCGCACCCTCCATGCGGTTCGGTTGCCGTCCCCAGGCGATGTCTCGTCGACCGGAAAGTCCGCCGTAGGCAGCCTTGCCCAGAAAGGCGATAAATCGTGGAGCATAGTGTGCGACCTTCCGTTCGAATTGGGCAGCGGCAGCGGTAAATTCCTTTGGCGAGAGCTGATCCGCACGCGCCGTCGCTCGCTTAACCACAGACGTCACACCGCAACCGTATTCCAGTAGCTCGTGGCCCTGCTCAGGCAAAATCTCCTGCGGGGTAAAGCCCGCGAGATGGATGACTCGCCAGAAGCGATTGTTTCTTCCGGCGAAATGCCGACCAGTCGCGGCCGCCATCATCCCTGGGTTGATTCCGCAGAACAGCACGTCGAGTCCTTCGGCGATGATATCCGGGAGCTCGTCAGTCATGGCACACCTCGAAGACCTAGGGCAGAGCCGAACTTGATCCGCAAGGCCAGTGTCTCGCAAATACAGATGGCATGGTTGAAGTCCAACAGCTTGGAGGCGCGAGGCCGATCTTTTCTGAACGCAATCGCCCTGAAAGCTTCTACCCAATATGGGGGATGCGTTTGCGCACGCCCAGGGGAGTTGCGGACTTCGGCGGCGTACTAACCTGGAAGCCAGAGCGTTTACATCGACAGCTCTTTATACCGCGAGGACTTCATGCTTTCAGTGCGTAAAGCCAATGACCGCGGCCATGCCAACCATGGCTGGCTCGATTCGTATCACAGCTTCTCATTCGCGGACTATCGCGATGATGCCCACGTCCATTTCGGACCGCTGCGCGTGATCAACGAAGACCGGATCCAGGCCGGCTCCGGCTTTGGCACTCATACCCATCGCGATATGGAAATCGTCAGCTATGTGCTGGAAGGCGCGTTGGCGCACAAAGATTCCATGAACAACGAAGCCGTCATCGTGCCGGGTGAGGTCCAGCGTATGACGGCGGGGACGGGGGCCGCCCATTCGGAATACAACCACGCCGCCGCAACGACGCATTTTTTGCAGATATGGATCATTCCTTCCCGGCCGCAACGACGCATTTTTTGCAGATATGGATCATTCCTTCCCGCAGTGGCCTGACGCCATCGTACGAACAGAAAATGTATCCCGACAGCGAAAAGCGCGGTGTGCTGCGTCTGGTCGCCAGCCCCACGGGTGAACGGGGCTCGGTCACCGTGCATCAGGATGTTCGCCTCTATGCCGGTCTTTTCGACGGGCAGGAGCGGGCCACGCTCGACCTGGATGCAGGGCGACTTGCGTATGTGCATGTCGTGCGCGGCAGCATCGGCATCAACGGCACTCAGCTTGCGGCCGGTGATGCCGTCAAGCTGACCGATAAGCAGCGGGTGGAGGTTGCCGAGGGCATTGATGCCGAGGTCCTGGTCTTCGATCTCACCCCTTTTCCGCGCGTCTAGTCGACCCCCAAAGAGCAACTCGGCGATAGACATGTCATTACTGATGCCCGACGACTGCGTTCTTCTGCTGGTCGATTTGCAGGCGGGACTGGCGTTCGCGACCGGTTCCCACGATCGGCAGATCTTTCGAAGCAATGCTGTTGCCGTCGCCCGAACGGCAAGGCGTTCGATGTTCCTGTCGTAGTCTCGACATCGGCATCGAAGGTCTATAGCGGACCGCTTATGCCGCACCTGCAGGAGGTCTTGCCGGGGACGACGGCCATCGAACGACGAAACATGAATGTCTGGGAGGACGACGCGTCTCGTGCCGCCATCGAGGCCACCGGCAAACGCGCATTGATAGTCTGCGGACTGCTGACCGAGGCATGTGTGTCGTTTCCCGTTCTGTCGGCGCTCGCGGACGGCTACCGCGTCCATGTGGTGGGCGATGCCTGCGGCGGTTTGACTTCGATGAGCCTTCAGCGGATGCAGTCGGCCGGCGCCACGGTAACCTCCTGGCTTCAACTTCTGCTCGAATTCCAGCGCATTGGGCAGGATGCCGATGATTTGTTCGTCGGTAAATCGCTACGTCCGACCTCCGTCAGTTGATGAATTGGAATCCCAACTTAGGTGCTACACAAAACCGGGAGCGTCGTCCTTGGAGCTGGTTTCCTCCAGTTGTGCCTGGATCAAGATTACCGGGAGCCGACAAGAGCTTTGTGCTGATCAATGCAGAGAGAAGTCGTCCCGAGCCGATAGCCCAAGCAGCCACTCTGCGGAAGTACGCAGTTTCGAAAATGCATTGTCAACGTGAACTGTCAGTTGTTCCTGGTTGAAAGGCTTTTGCATGAACTCGTAATCTTCGCGCATACCCTCGATATCGGCCTGGCGATCAGCAGAGAACAAAACGACGGCAACTTCCGCATGAGTTCTTACGGCTAAATCGGCTATGTCTATCCCATTCATTTCATCGGGGAAGTAGAGGTCGCTAAGGAGCAAATCCAAGCGCTGCATAGCGTTTATCGATATCGCAGCAGATAGGAAACCTTCAGCCGAGTGAACGTCGACGTGCGGCCATTGCTCCACCATCCGCTCAATCGAGTCGCGCACGTCTGGCTGGTCTTCGACAATGAGAATCGCTAAATTCGCCATGTCAGGAAGCGCTCCAGCGCCTTATGATAGACCGGACGACGACACTAGCCCTATCGCCAGTGTCTCTGTTTTCACACACTATCGCACTATTTTGATCGCACGAACCATTCATCACCTCGGCTTGCTGAACAGTCGGCAGGGGAATGTAAGCGATAGAGATTTTCTATACTCCCTTCAATCCAGATCGCGATGACAGCTGGAAGGTGCCTATTCCCAGGATGGTGAAAAGCAATTTTCATCGAGAAACGATGCGTTGGCCTTCGCTCGCAAAGTTGCTAAAAAATAGGGTCGCCATCCAGAACGAATGGATTTATCTCTGCGTCGAACGTAGCGCCAGCGGTGGCGGTTCACACCGGAACTCAAGCCGGTGAATTGAAAGGTTCGTCGTCCTCGCCGCCTACCTGAATTTGTTCATTCAATGTTTAGGACGCGGGCTTATGGTGATAACCAGAGACTATGGGTACTGGTTATGGCAATTTCTCGGCAAAATCTCCGGCGACAGCTTGAATCGTTTGAGTTGCAGATGCGCGTCGTCGCCGGAACATATGTAACCACCGAGCGATTTCTGAAAGATTTTTTAGGTCATGCGGAAAAGATTCATCGGAGTGCGCCTCCCGAAGAGCGCCAATGGGTCTCCGATCAGATCGGCCACATACTCAACAAGTTTGGCTTTAAGATCATCGATGATGATTGGTAAGCGCATTAAGGCTCGCTCCCGACGAATCGCTGCCGCTTCATATCAGGCATCGCTTGCTCATTGACGCGCCGATCGTTTCGATCAGGTCTTTCACGTCATCTGGTTTCAGAAGCACACCGAGCAAGGCGGATAAAACCGTAAAACCGCGCATAGATGGATACCAGTACATCGAAGGATGTATGCCCCAGGTTCCCCTCAGTCCTTTCGCAAGTCGATGGTGCAGGGTAGGTGGGCAGCCTGTTGCCGATGCTTTTCTGCCGATCGCGAGCGCCCCCTGGCGATAAACCCGACTAACCGTGCTTCACCACGTTCTGAGCAGGGGCTCTTTCAGCGATCCTCGCTCTCCGCCAAGCTCCATCCCAAAGCCAGCAACGACATGGCAACCATTGCCAGCAGCATGCCGATGGCAGAGGTCGATAGATCTCCAGCCAACCAGTCCCGCCAGCCGATATGCAGCAGCGGCACATTCGCCAGGCAAAGGCCGCACGTCACGGCTCCTAGCATCACCCCCAGCCATAGCGGCCATGCAGTACGACGAGGGCGGCGCGACGGCAAATGCTGCATCACCCGTTCGCTAAAACCGTTGTCGGCCACCGGCCCGTCGAATTGCCGGCGCAGCAGTGCTTCGAGAGTGTCGTCGTGCGATTCGTTCATGATGTTTCCTCTTTGCCGGCATGACGCCAGTCCGCGAGCCATGTTCTCAATTTTGCCTTGCCGCGTGTCGCATGGGTCTTCACCGTCCCGAGCGGCATCATCAGTACGTAGGAGGCCTCGTCGTGGCTGAGTCCCAATTGCGCACAATGCAGCAGCACCACCTGCTCGGCGGCGGACAGCTGACGCATGGCGCGTTCGAGGTCGAGCTGCAGGTCGATCCGATGCCCCGGCGCCCGAAGTTGATCCGCGGCCTGGTCGTCGAGGGCATCGATTCGCGAAGGGGTGCGGCGCGCCTGCAGAAAACAAGTGTAGGCAATGCGATACAGCCAGGTGGAGAATCGCGCTTCGCCGCGGAACTGATCCAGCTTGCGCCACGCCAGCACAAAAGTTTCCTGGGCCAGGTCGTCGGCTGCGGCATCGTCGCCGTGGAGCAGCCGACGCAATTGCGCGCGCACCATGCCCTGGTGCCGGCGCACCAATTGCTCGAACGCCCGGGTGTCGCCGTCGAGTCGTACGCGTACTGCCAGGGCCTGATCGATGCGCGCCTCGGCGGCGCTGTCAGCCACGCACATCTCCCCGCCGGTTCAACCACCAGCTGGCGAGGTAACCCAAACCCGTCATCAACGGCAACAGGCCGATACCCCAGAGACGATCGATGCCCAGGCCGTTATCGAGCTGGCCGGGCAACGCTAAAAACATCGCTATCAATCCCAGGCCGCCACCGATCAGCACCAGCGCCCTACGCCGTTCGCTATACACCGCCCGCGGTTCCAGCAACAGTTCCGGCGTCAGGTTTACACCTTTGTCGGCCAGCTGAAGCAGAGTGTTGTAACGCGCCTGTGTCCGCTTGTAGCCGTAGCGCAGCACGATCAGGATGATGAGCACAGGGGCCGACATCACGACGAGGGGAATCAAAAAGTAATCCATGGTCTTGCTCCAAAGGGTTTATCGAGCCGAAAGGCTCAGGTGACAGATGATGAACTAGGCGCTAGCGGAACTCAGTTTTTCGCGCCTTCGGCGGCAAGCAAGTCTGCAATCTGCTCGGCCAGCAGCCAATGTTGCGATGGCCCTTCGTTACTGGTCAGCGCCACCGCGGCACCGGTTTCCCAAACCATCTCCAGGTCGGCCGTGGTGCCCTCGATGCCGCCTTGGTGGCCGCGGATGTGCAGACCGTGCGAGAGCCGTTCGTCGATGCCTGCTCCTATCGCACCGGGACCGGCCGGCACGGTGTCGTCGAACATCTTCGCCAGCGTTGCAGACTTCAACAGCTTGCCCCCGTGCAGAACCTTGACGAACCGCAGCAGATCGGCATTGGTGGAATAACCGCCGCCCGCAGGATTGCCCTTGTAGACACTCTGTACCCAGTTTGCCTTCCACGTGCGGGAGAACATCCCATCGTCGTGGTAGTAGCCGACCGCAAGCCCACGCACGATTTCGTCCTCGCTGTCGAAGCCGCTGGACGCCATCTGCGCCGGTTCGAAGACATGATGCTGGATATAGTCGAAATAGCTTTCGCCCGATACGTTCTCGACGATGCGGCCGAGCAAAATGTAGCTGGCGTTGCTGTAGTTCAGCCCCTTGCCTGGTTCGCTCAGCTTGGGCTGGCGGGCGATCAGCGCCAGATAGTCCACCGGCTTGACGAAGCGCGCGGCGTGCTCGAAATAATCCGGCACCATGAAATCGCCCAGGCCTGCGGTATGATGCAGGAGCTCCCATACCGTGATCTTCTTCGCCGTCGCCTGGTCGGGATATTCCGGAACCCATTTCGCCAGCGTGTCGTTCCACGAGAGTTTGCCGGCCTCGACCAGTTGCGCGATGGCAACCGCGGTGAATATCTTGCCGATCGAGCCGATGTGGAACTTCGTTTGATGATCCACCGGTACGTTGAAGCTACGTTCGGCGAGGCCTCGGCATTCGTCGAACACGGTTTCGCCGCCATCGGAAACCGCCACGCAGCCGGAGAAATCGGACACACGTACCAGTTTGTCCAGTACGGCGCGTATCAGTTTTCCCAGCTCCGCATGCGACACCGGGCCCTTGGGCCAGTCGGCATAAAACGGATTGTCCATCGAGACCAAGTGCGCATCCGTGAGCTGGTCTGGATGCGCTGGGTCGGCGGCCAACAAGAACAGAGCGGACTGTGCGTTGCGTCGCCCCTTGACGGCGACTTCGAACAGCCCCGGCTGATGCGGGTCGGTACGCACGTCGAATACGTCCAGTCCGCCGCTGTCGCGTGCCGCCGAAGCCAGGTCCGCGATAAACGAGGCCTTGTCGTCGGAAGCGATGGATGCCGACAGAATGCTTGGCACCCATTGCGTGATCCGTACAGGGCCATCGTTATTGGCATGGCGGATCAGCTCACCGGCGAGGTGACCCGCCGGCGTATCGGGCAGCTGCGCGTTTGCGGGCGTGGTGGCCATGCAAGGCGTCGCGGCGCAAAACAGCGAAAGAGAGGCCCACAAGGGGGAGAGCCGAAACGCGCGAGCTTTGGACCTGACGATGGCAATACGGTCGATCATGGAGGAGGCTCTCTGGGTCACCGGCCGACATGGCGGTATCAATCCCTTAGATGCAGCCACCTCACCGATTGGATTCAGCGGAATGGCTTCCTCGCAAGAATATGGAAGTGCCATACGCGGACGCAGTCTTCACGGCAGGGTATCGGCGATGGGGTACCCAGCATTTCGGATCACTTCAACACGCGTGGCTTGCTGCGCTTTGTCGAGGGCCTTTTTGCCAACGTCCTGCGAGCTCGCCCATAGCAACCTTCAAATCCCGCACACTTATGCATGCGCAGCTAAGGCGTCGTTCGATCGCACGCATACGAGAAGACGGTCGTGAAAGATGCACTGCGAAATGGAGCGCAAAGAACGACCCGCAACTCAAACCGCCGTCGCGCTGCAAGCCTAACCCTCATCACAGAGATCGCTTTGCGGCATGCATTGTGGCGGAGGAACAGCCGCTAGTAGCCGATTTCTTACCTTGGCAGGGCGATTAGCCGCTGTTGCGGCCATGTCGACGTTCGATGCAAATGATCTGGAAACGAGGGGTTATTTTCTGCCGGAGAACAGCCAGCTTGGGCTGCAGAAACTGCGCGACTACGTCGAGTTTCTTTCGCACGTAGCGCAACCGCGCACGCCGGATGCAGAGCACGAAGGGATTCCCGAGATCAACGCGGAGCAGGTCGCGATCTGCCGGGGATTTCTGGCAGAGCAGTTGGGCCTGGTACTGAACAACCTCTCGTTTTCAGCCTACCGATCCGAACGCGAGGCCGAGCCGGGCGCCTACGCAAAGCCCGAAGCCGCCGAAGCGATGCCCTACGATACGGGCGAGCGCTACCGCTTCGGCATCACCCTCGACCAGGTCGACACACTCAACCAGCTGATCGACATGATTGTGGCCCACGGCGATGTCGTCACCGCTAGCCAAAGCGCTGAGCTAGCCGACCACACGCTGTCGCTACTGGGGCACGCCATCTTCAACGACGCACGCGCCGTGCGTGACATCATCCGCCTGGTGGAATCGCAGTGTCTCAACCCGCCGCGCCATTCGCACACCGGCGTGAGCGAAGAGCAAGGCGTTTACGAGGTGGTGCAAAAACCTTCTCGGGCTCACGGGATAACGAGCGCAAGCACGGGTCAGATGCAGACGTTGCCAAGGAAGGTGACAGCACACGTGTCACGTCAGGAAGAGCCTTGCGCATATGGGCGTCTGTCATCGGTGTAGTTCGGAATCCGCTTTCAGCTGCGGACATGAACGCAGCTGATGTCGCTTTCGGAATTGACGTGGATGATTTCGTCGCTTATGGTCCTGAGTATGAAGTGCGCGCATACCCATACCTCGCTGATTATTCGCAGCCCACAAAATAAGGTGGGTTAGCGCGCGTGCTGCGCAGCTAAAACAACCCGCCCTGGAGGCGGGTTGTTTGTATCCGACTCCTGGGCTTCCAAAGCCAAAAGGAGTTTTTATGAGTCCCGATAGTCTCCAGCCTCCGGTTCTTCACCTGGTATGCGGGAAGATTGCCGCAGGAAAGTCGACGCTGACCCAGCAACTGGCCGCGCGGCCAAACACGGTGCTGCTCAGCGAAGATGTTTGGCTGTCGCAGCTCTATGCGAACGACATCCATACGCTCGCCGACTACGTTCATCGCTCGGGTCAGTTGCGCGAAGCACTCGCGCCACACATTGAGTCACTGCTGCGGACCGGCGTGTCGGTGGTGCTCGATTTCCCCGCCAATACGCTCAGTAACCGACGTTGGATGAAAGACATCATCGAAAGCGCTGGCGTCGCCCACGAATTGCACTACCTCGATGTTTCCGACGAGGTGTGCAAAATGCGCCTACGAACTCGCAATGCCACGGGCTCTCATCCTTTTGCGCCCACGGATGCCGAGTTTAACGAGATCACCCGACATTTCGTGCCGCCCTCTAGCGACGAAGGCTTCCACATCGTTCGCTACGTACAGTAGCCCGTGAGACGGTTCTCGACGCTTTTGAACGTCGGTTACCGGCCGACCGTCGCCTTGCGTTGCAGGTGACGACCCAACAAAAGCCGCAACGGGCCGAGGTCGACCCATTGCAGTCTTCCGCCGAGCAGGGTTTGGCCGTCCGAAACCGGACGTTCATGCTCAACGTCGAGCGGACCACCGCTGCTGGGCGCTCGCCAGTGTGCCGTGGCAGGCAACTAGTGCGCAGAGAACAGCTCGACCACGCTCTGAGGAGCGTGGTCGCCGAAGAAGCGCCGATGATTCTGCGCCGTTTGGTCGGCAAAGGAGGCGCTGCGAGGAAAAAGCGCCGCTTCATACGTTGCCAGTGCAGCCTCGATATCGCCAGGATGGTTGCGCAGCGCGCGGCCCAATTCCGCGCCGTCATAGATGGCAAGGTTGGCCCCTTCGCCAGCAAATGGCGACATCAGATGGGCGGCATCGCCCACAAGCGTGACGCCGCTGACACGATCCCAACGGTGATCGATCGGCAGGGCATGGATAGGCCTGACGACGGGCACCGTATCGCTATCCGTAATCAATGCCCGTAGCTTGGGTGCCCACCCTTCGAATTCGTTTGCGAGGTGACGCAGGGCCGCCGTCGGCTGACCGAAGTCGATGGCGCCGAACCACGATGGCGACTTGTTTAAAGCGATGTAGGTATGCAGGTTACCGTTGGCGTAGCGGTGCGCCAGAATGCCTTTGCCCGGTTCGACGGCCATCAACGTACCGCTGCCGATGGCGTCCGCGCTGGCTTTGTATCGGTTGTCGCCGTCAAAGAGATGGGTCTCGACGAAGGTGGTGCCGACGTACACCGGCGTGGCGGCAGACAGAAGCGGGCGAACTCTCGACCAGGCGCCGTCGGCCCCGACCAGCAGATCCGCCGTGGCCGTCGAGCCATTGGCAAAGACCAGATGATGCTGGCCGTTGTCATGGCGATTTGCCTTGACGAGCTTGCGTCCCCACACAATAGTCTCGGCAGGAAGGGCGTCGATCAGCAGACGACGTAGCGCGCCTCGGTCCACCTCAGGTTTGGCTGTGCCGCCCGAGCTGGGTTTGTCGAGCAGGACATGACCGTGTCTGTCCACGACACGCTTGGCATCCTCGCTCGGAAGCGTGAGGGCGAGAAACGCGTCGTGGAGTCCCGCGGCTTTCAGTCCAAGCTGGCCGTTGTATTCGTGGATATCGAGCAAGCCGCCCTGCGCCCGCGCATCGGGCGAGGCTTCGGTTTCATAAATCGTCGAAGGAATCCCGTCGATGTGCAGAACGCGTGCGAGCGTCAGTCCGCCAAGGCCGGCGCCTACGATGGCGATGCGTGGATGTTTCGATGCAGGGAAGTGATCCGGGTAAGTGCTCATGACGCGCTCCGATGACTGCGGACCCGCGCATCGACGCGCGATAGTACGCAGTAAGGTCCGACATACGTCGGGGGAAGCGCTGGCCGACCTAGCTCAGATGCGTAGGCGACGTGTATGCGGCCGTCTGATGGTGGAGCTAGAAGCTACGACAGACGGCCGTTTTTCGCGATCGTTGAGAATCAAGTATCGCATAACGACAGGATTGCGGCAGCTTTGCGGACGCCCCGTCAGCGGGACGACTGGTATGCGTCGTCGGACAATCACGATATCTCCGATGCCAGGAGGTGTCTCGCGCTTGCCAAGGCAGGAGCGCTTGCGCGGCCGGAAGCGCGGAATTGTAAAGAATCGAATTGTCACCACCGTCGTGATCCGAAATTTGGACGTCCATTCGTTAATGATGCAGACAAAAATTGGGCGACCAGAAAAAACTCAGACTTCGACAAGACCTTTGAACGCAGCGCCCAAGATGCGTAACGCGTGACGCGAACGACGGTCGTTGAGTGCGGAATAAAGCACAACCTCCTGGGTCGGTAGGGTGGGGAGTGCCAACGTATTACCGATATCGACGGTACCCGCCGGAGCGCTCCGGCGGGCCAGCACGGCGATGGCAATGCCAGCGGCGGCTGCAGCGCCGACCACGGCCGCGCCCTTACCGATGAATACCTCTGTCCAGGCGATGCCCGCTTGGTCGAGCGCACGCACCGCGTTCGCTCGTATGCTGCATGTCTCGCCCTGAGTGGACAGCGGTAGCGGTTGTCCAGCACGTGGCTCCCAGTCCGCCGCGGCGATCCAGGCGAAGCTTTCATTAAACAGTTTTTCGCCTTGACGGTGTCGGTCTTCCGGTTGGAGTACCAGGGCAGCATCCAGCCGACCCTCATCGTAGGCCTGCATCACTTCGCGAGAGCCTGCGACACGCAATTCGATCAACAGGTGCGGGTCCTGTTCGTTCATATGACGCAGCAGGGAAGGCAACTCGCTGCCTACGATCTGGTGGCTAATGCCAATAACCATTCGGCGTTGTTCGATGCTGAAGGAAGCAACGGCGCGATCATGCGCACCCACCAAGTCGCGCGCCGAAACCAGAAAGACCGCACCTTCAGCAGACAAGCGCACTTGCCTTGGTGTGCGTTCCAGCAAGCGCCGTCCCAGCTGTGTTTCCAATCGACGAAGCTTTAGGCTGATCGCGGATTGAGTGCTGTCCAGAGCTTCCGCAGCACGGGTAAAGCTCTGCAGATCGGCCGTCAGAACAAAGGCTTTCACAGCATCGAGGTCAAGGGCTTTCATCGCTTATCCATCTCGATTTGAAATGACTGAAATATCTGAAAATGGTGTTTATCCATACATGGTAGCCGACTACGCTGCGTGCATTCGTACGAGAGCGAGAGGGTTTCTCCATGCGCCGATTTCTTTGGGTTTTAGCGCTTAGTGGATTAGTTCCGTTACTCGGTCCGCTTTCAGCTGCGGCCACAAGCTCGCCATTTGAACAGGCCGTGCGGCGTGCCGATAAAGCTGCAGAGACCGGGTCGAGTGCCGTCCCGGCTTCCCTGGTCGGCGCGTGGACGCTGGTTAGAGTCGACAACGTCTATCCAGACGGTCACCGCATAGAACTATACGGCCCGCATCCTCAGGGCCTGTGGATCATCGATGCACACGGCCGCTACAGCATGCAGATGGTGCGCGCGCAGCGCACCGGCTTTGCTGCCAACGACAAGTCCAAAGGCACTGCCGATGAATATCGCGCGGCTGCGCTGGATAGCAATGCGCACTATGGGGAGGTATGGGCTGACGGCACGACTTTGCATACGCATATCGAGCACGCGTCGTTTCCCAATTGGGATGGCAAGAGCGGTGCGAGCCCTTACACATTGGACGGTGACCGGTTGACCTACACCGTCGCCAAACCGTCTAGCGGTGCGGGGAAAGGTGCTCATGGCGAAGTGGAATGGCAGCGCCTGCCCTGAAGGCGCGACATGGATTACCCAACGTAACTGCGGAGTGTCAGGACTTATGAAAAAAGCTTTGTTCGGCCTTAGCCTGTGCGCGGCGACAGCGATGGCATATGCCGGTATGTCCCTACCGACCTATGTCACGGGCGCCGTAGCCGATAGCGCGCGGCCCCTTGCCGACACGCAGCTCGATGCCAGCCGCAAGCCGGCCGAATTGGTCGCCTTGGCTGGTATCAAACCGGGCGACAAGGTGGCGGATGTCATGCCGGGCGGCGGTTATTTCACGCGTATCTTCAGCAAAGTGGTCGGACCACGCGGTCATGTCTATGCCGTCGTACCGCAGAGCATTGCGGCGGCGAGGCCGAAGGCGCTGGAACCGATCAAGGCGATAGCCACCGATATGAACTACCACAACACCAGTCTCGTTGTGCTGCCATACGACCAACTGGGCGCGCCCTCGTCCCTCGATGTGGTCTGGACGTCGCAGAATTATCACGACGTCTATGGGCAGGTCACGGTGTTTGCCGTCCAAGGCAATAGTGGCCCCGATGAGACAGCCAAGCTCGATGCGGCAGCCTTCAAAGCCTTGAAGCCTGGCGGCGTTTTCATGGTGGTCGATCATGCGGCAGAGCCCGGTTCGGGCGGGCGCGATGCCGGCACATTGCATCGTATTGATCCAGCCACGGTGATCACGCAAGTGCAAGCGGCGGGGTTCGTACTGGAAGCACGCAGCGACCTATTGCGCAATCCTCAGGACGCCCACGACAAGATCATTTTCGCACCTGAGATCAAAGGGCGCACTGACAAGTTCGTCCTTAAATTCCGCAAGCCCCAGTAAACGGCAGTAGAGGCATAGCCCGTTCTGCGTTGGAGAGCACGCCGTTTGAAAGAACGGCGCTGTGGCACCCAATCCAAAACGGCGGGGGATTTCCGTCACTTGGGCTAGTTCGCTCGTCGACTCTTTCCGCGGCTGCCTCGGACGCACGTCAGTGCCTTGCTCCTTTGGCCTGTCCGGATGGCTGCTTATGGCCGAGGCATACGGGTTGGGACTAACAACGCGTGAGTGTGTGAAAACAACAGACGCTGAAGAGTGCCCGCATGATCGCACCACGGAAGAAGTCAATTATCGTTGCCGTTGCCGTTCTGGCAACGTTGGCCGGGGCAATGTATTTCTCCCATGATTCCCAGGCGCCGAAGCCAGTTAGCCACGTCGGAGACGCTACCGTCGTACCCGTCGAGAGCGCACTGGCCACTCGTGGCGATGTGGACCTGTCATTGAACGTGGTGGCGCGCACGGAAGCGTGGTCCACCGTCACCGTGCGCGCGCGCGCCTCGGGCCAGCTGCAAGCCTTGGATTTCACGCCAGGCGCAAAGGTGAAGAAGGGGGATCTGCTGGCGCAGCTCGATCCCTTGCCTTTCAAGGCACAGCTCGTGCAGGCGCAAGGCAGCGCCGCCAGCGCCCGGGCGCAACTCGCCCAGTCACAGGCGGATCTTCAACGCTACAGTCAGGTGGCGGCGCAAGGCTATATCTCACGCACCAGTTTCGATGCCTATCGGACCAACGAAGAGGTGGCTCGCGCCAATCTCCAGACCAGCCAGGCTGCGCAGGAACTGGCAAAACTCCAGCTTGGCTATACGCGAATGACTGCGCCGTTCGACGGCATCGTCGGGCTGCCCTCGGTCTGGCCCGGGGCGCAGGTGACGGCCGACAGCACCGATATCGTGGTGCTGAATCAGATCGAACCCATTCGGATCAGCTTCAACATTCCGGAGGCCAGTCTGGCCGCGGTTCGCGCAGCACAAGCACGCGGCGCTGTGGCTGTGCAAGCACGGCTGCCGGGTGAAAACGGCTTGTACTTGCATGGCGTTCTGGACTTCATCGACAACACGGTGGACGTCAACACCAGCACCATCGTGCTCAAGGGGCGTTTCGAGAATGCCGACGGCCGACTTACTCCGGGCCAATTCGTGCAGGTGAGTTTACCGACGGTACATTTGACGAAGGTGGTGAGCGTACCGGCGGAAGCGTTGCAAAGTTCGGACAAGGGCAATTTTGTCTTTGTGATCGGCGCGGACGGCAAGGCTCATCAACGCTTCGTCGATATGGGGGCTACGACGGAGGGGCGCATCGTCATCAATCAAGGGCTGGAAGCCAACGAGCGCGTCGTGACGAATGGCCAACTGCTGCTAAGCGATGGCAGCCCTGTACATACGACACCGAATGTATGAGCGCAGGGCTATGAATTTACCCGCGCTTTGCATCCGCCGCCCCGTAATGACGACGCTGTTGATGCTTGCAGTCCTCATATCCGGCGTGGTCGCCTATCCGCGACTGGCGGTAAACGAGTTACCTAACGTCGATTACCCGACGATACGGGTTTTCGCCAGCTTGCCGGGCGCTTCGCCCGAAGTGATGGCCTCCGCAGTGGCCGCGCCGCTAGAGGCGCAGTTATCCACCATTCCCGGCATCGATACGATGAATTCATCGAGTTCGCCGGGTGGAACCAGCATCGTCCTGAGCTTTGCATTGAGTCGAAATATCGACGCTGCTGCGCAGGATGTGCAGTCGGCGATCACCGCCGCACAGCGCCAATTGCCGCCGGACATGCCTACGCCACCGACCTTGCGCAAGGTAAATCCGGCCGACGCTCCGGTGCTGTTACTAGCGATGACCTCGTCTACGTTGCCGGTGTCGCAGCTGGATGAGTATGCCGAGACGCAACTGGCGCAGCGCTTGTCAACGATCGACGGCGTTGCGCAAGTCTATGCTTATGGAGCGGCCAAATACGCCGTTCGAATCAGCGTCAATCCAGATCGATTGGCAGTAGCCGGCATTGGTATCGATCAGGTGCAGAAAGCCATCGAAAATGCGAACGTCAATCAATCGACCGGTGCGCTGTACGGCCCCAGCCAGCAGTTCCAAGTACGCAACGAAGGCCAGCTGCTGCGCGCAGCGCCCTACAACGACATCGTATTGGCATGGCGCAATGGCGCGCCCGTTCGGTTAGGCGATATTGGACGGGCCTACGACAGTGTGCAGAACGATCAACTCGCTAGCTGGTACAAGCATGACCGTTCGGTGCTGCTGGCGATTCAGCGTCAGCCGGGCACCAATACCGTCGCGTTGATCGATCGTATCCATGCAATCTTGCCCGGCTTCACCGCAGGGCTGCCGCCGTCGGTAAAGCTCAACGTGTTGTATGACCGCGCACAATCGATACGAGCCTCGGTGGCAGATGTCCAATTCACCTTGTTATTGGCTGGGATGCTAGTCGTCCTGGTGATCTATCTGTTTCTCGGCAATCTCTCCGCCACACTGATTCCGACGGCGGCGCTGCTGCTATCGGTGACTGGCACATTCGGCGCCATGTTTTTGCTTGACTACAGCCTGGACAACCTGTCGCTGCTGTCATTGACGCTTGCCGTCGGTTTTGTGGTCGACGATGCAATCGTGATGTTGGAGAACATCGTGCGCCACGTGGAGGCAGGGCTCGATCCCCACGAAGCCTCGCTCAAGGGCGCGACCGAGATCGGCTTCACCATTCTCTCTATGACGTTGTCGTTGATCGCCGTGTTTACCCCGGTCATGTTCATGAGCGGCATTGTCGGCCGGCTCTTCCACGAATTCGTAGTAACGCTCAGTGTGGCCATCCTGATCTCCGGTTTTATTTCCATCACGCTTACACCGATGCTGTGCAGCCGCTTCGTTAAGGCGAACGAGCATAAAAAGAAAAACGGGTTGATCATCGTTTTCAACCGCGGCTTCGCTATGACCCAGCGCGTCTATGTGCGCAGCCTGAGATGGTGTATGGCGCGAGAGTGGCTGGTTTTCGGCGTGTTTGCGCTCAGCTTGTTGGCCACAGCACTGCTGTTTTACACCGTGCCAAAAGATTTCATTCCCGCTGGCGACAGCGGCCGCCTGCAGGTCATCACCGAAGGTCCGCAAGATGTTTCTTATGGAGGCATGGTGGCGCGTCAGCAGCAGCTCGCAGAGATTGTCGCGAACGATCCGAACATCGAAGCTTGGATGTCCTCGATCGAGGCAGGAGGTTCGACCATCAACGATGGCGAGATGTTGCTGAAGCTGAAGCCGGCGAACCAGCGTCGCCTCGGAGTGGACGAAATTGTGCAGGAGTTGCGGAAGAAGTTTGCGAAAGTAATCGGAATGCGCGCCTACGTACGCAACCCACCCTTAATCCAGATCGGCGGCTTGCGTTCAAAGGCGCAGTACCAGTTCACCTTGCAATCGCTCGACTTGGAAGCACTGTATAAATGGTCCACCGTGGCGACGCAGGCGTTCACGGCGATACCCGGCTTTCAGGACGTGACCAACGACCTCAGTCTCGATAGTCCATCCATTGTCGTCGAAGTCGACCGCAGCAAGCTGGCGCCACTCGGTTTGACCATGTCTCGGGTCCAATCGGCACTCGGGGCTTCTTTTAGCCAGAACCAGCTATCCACTATCTACGGTCCGGCCGCCCAGTATTGGGTGGTGATGGAGATTCAGCGCAATCTGCAAAACGATCCGTCGGTGCTTTCGAAACTCTACGTCACGTCTGCCACCGGCAAGCTAGTTCCACTGGACACGATAGCTCGGTTCGTACGCAAGTCACAGGTGCTAACAGTGAACCACCAAGGCCAATTGCCGTCGGTGACGATATCTTTCGGCCTTGCTCCCGGCGTCAGCCTGAGCGATGCATTGACAGGCATCCACGACTCCCTGGCAAAGATCGGCTTGCCAGCAAGTATTACCGGCAACCTGCAAGGCACAGCACAGGCTTTTCAAGCCTCAATGCAGGGAATCGGCATGTTGTTGCTGCTGGCGGTTTTTGCAATCTACTTGGTGCTCGGCATCTTGTACGAAAGCTTCATTCATCCGCTGACCATCTTGTCCGGTCTGCCGGCAGCCGCGGTCGGCGCGCTGTTCACTCTGCAGCTGTGCCGCTTGCCTCTGGATCTATTTGGATTTGTCGGCATCGTGATGCTGATCGGTATCGTCAAGAAGAACGCGATCATGATGATCGACTTTGCCCTGGTCCGGCAGCGC
Source organism: Rhodanobacter sp. K2T2 (assembly GCF_013408815.1). Classification (NCBI taxonomy): domain Bacteria; kingdom Pseudomonadati; phylum Pseudomonadota; class Gammaproteobacteria; order Lysobacterales; family Rhodanobacteraceae; genus Rhodanobacter; species Rhodanobacter sp. K2T2. Next base: position 42,289 of record NZ_JACCCA010000019.1, read on the forward strand.
GAAGAAGGCCTTACTGCCGCCGCCGCTATCTTCGAAGCCTGCCACGTGCGATTCCGGCCGATCATGATGACCACCATGGCTGCATTGATGGGCGCGCTACCGATTGCCCTTGGCTTGGGTGCCGATTCGCAGGTGCGCCGGCCGCTCGGTTTAACCGTGGTCGGCGGTTTACTGCTGTCGCAGCTACTCACCTTGTATTTAACACCAGTGATTTACGTGCAGCTTGATCGCCTTCGTATGCGTTTCGTTGACCGGGCGTCCGAATCGGACGGTTACGGCCTCGGGGCTCTTCAAAACCACGAATGAAGCAATGGTTGTGCAATGCGCGGCGGACACCGACCCGGAAAATATCGAGAGGAAAGACTGAATGAAGACAGGATTATGGATGACGTTGATTGTTTTGCTGGGTGGCCTGACGTATTCGGCACCGGATCAGGCACAGGACGCAGCGCAACGCGTCAAAGCGCTGCATGCGCTGCTTGACGAGCAATGGCAGCATACGCTGCAGGAGGATCCTGAATCCGCCACGGTGCTCGGCGACCTGCGTTATAACGACCGCTGGATAGATGGCTCGTTAGCGCATGCGCGAAGCGAGCGCGAGGTTACGGCGAATTTCCTGAAGCGTTTTGTGGCGATAGACACCGCCGGATTTTCCGAAGAGGAAAAGCTCAATCAGCAGCTGATGGTGCGGCAGCTGAAAGCCAGCCTGCGCGCGTTTGATTTGAAACTTTACGAAATGCCGATCGACCAATATCAAGGGGTGCATCTGAGGCTGCCCGCCTTGATAAGTTCGATTCCCTTCGACAATACCAAAGAGTACGAGCAGTACCTTGCGCGTCTACGAGCGATTCCAAACGCGTTGGCACAGGCGACCGACGTAGCACGACAAGGCGCGCGTGATGGCATGATGCCGCCACGCTTTTTATTGAAAAAAGTGGTGGTTCAGCTCAACAGGATCGCCGAAACGGCCAGTGCCGACAGCCCGTTCGCCAAACCGTTGAAGCATTTCCCAGACAGCGTATCGACGGCCGACCAGCAACGTCTGCGCGCGGCGATCATCGCAGCCATTGACGATGACGTACGACCAGCCTATCGCAGGCTGGGGGAATTCGTGGCGAAGGAATACGCACCGCAAGGGCGCATCGAGCCAGGGGTATGGAAATTGCCCAAGGGCGATGAGATTTATCGTTTCGACGTCGCGCAGATGACCACCACCCAGCAGAGCCCGGAAAGCATTCATGCACTCGGCCTTGCAGAGGTCAAGCGGATCGAGACTGACATGACCGCCATCGCCAAGTCTCAAGGGTACCCAGATCTGGCCAGCTTCCGCGCGGCATTGAAAGTCGATACGAAAGTACACCCCGTATCGCGGGAGGACATTCTCAATCGCTATCGGGGCTTCATCGCACAGATGCAGCCGGAGTTGCCTAAGCTTTTTGGGTTATTGCCCAAGACCAAGCTCGAAGTCGTGCCGGTCGAGGCATACCGTGAAAAGGGATTTCAGATCGCTTCGTACCAACAAGGTACACCGGACGGCTCACGACCCGGGCAGCTCTACGTCAACACCGGGGACTTTGCTCACCGCACCACGATGGACATGGAGTCGATCGCGTATCACGAAGGCATTCCCGGTCACCATTTGCAGCTCTCCATCGCGCAAACGCTGCCTGGGTTGCCTGCCTTCCGCCAACAGGCCGACTACACGGCTTACATTGAGGGTTGGGCGCTGTATGCGGAGCGACTGGGCAAGGATATCGGCTTCTACAAGGACCCATTGTCCGACTATGGTCGTCTGACCGGCGAGTTGTGGCGCGCCGATCGGCTCGTGCTCGACACCGGCGTTCACTACAAGCATTGGACGCGTCAGCAAATGGTGGATTTTTTCCACGCCCATTCCGACGTAACCGACTCAGACATCCAATCGGAGGTCGATCGCTACATCGTGTGGCCGGGCCAGGCGCTTGCTTACAAGGTAGGTCAACTAAAAATACTTGAGCTGCGCGAACGGGCTCGAAAGACGCTGGGAGAGCGCTTCGACATCCGCGATTTCCATGACGAAATTCTCAGCGCTGGCGCTTTACCGCTGGATGTTCTGGAGAAACGAGTCGATGCATGGATCGAAACGAAAAAAGCAGGTGCCTGAATGTTGGGAAGCAGGCAATGCAACAAGCCGACGGCCGAAACGATCAGGGACGATTCCTCGACTCATACATAGGTTCTACATCTAGAGCTTCTGCGCTGGTCTGATCCATGCCCGTCCACGGATATGTATGCGTCTCATACACCATTGCTGGTGTCGCAGATGAGCTTGTCTGACGAGCGGCTCATGCAGCCGGCCAACGATGTCATGCAGCCGGGCACGCGGCTGGATTTCCTCAAAGTCGACCAGCGCGGATGGCTATGGGCCAGCAGTGCGATGGTCGAGAGCGTTTTCGACGGCGACCGCTGGTCGCGCATCTCCTCCCGGTATGTGAAGGCCGGTGCCCGAAGACCGGCGCTCCGTGACGCTGCCGTTAGAGCGTGTTCCGGGCTTGTAAATGATGTCCGGCAAAGTAGGACGTCGAAATTGATGGTGAAAACGTGAAGATCAACACATTTCTAGACGCTTGATTTATAGTAGGTGTGGGGTTTTAGTCCGGAGGCTGTACAGGCAACCATGCTGGAAATGCTTGAGCCGCGGATGAAGTGAGGAGCCCCTTAAGCACTCATCCAAGGGGAGTTCCATCATGAACCGCATTTATCGCCTGTGCTGGAATCGCTCCAGCGCACAATGGGTGCCGGCATGTGAGTTTGCGAAGAGCTCGTCGCCCGGCTCGGCGCGGCGTCGCGTCATCGGCCATCGTACGGCGATGCTTTCCGTCCTGTCGTTAGCGCTCGGCATGACGGGCCTGGCCTGTGCCGGCACGACGGGCGGACAGGTCACTGCAGGTGTGGGCCAGATCAGCCAAAGCGGCAATACGACCACGATCCGGCAAAGCAGCCAAAATCTTTCGTTGAGCTGGCAGAGCTTCGACATCGCCGCCAACCAGACGGTCGATTTTCTGCAGCCGGGCAGCAGCTCCATCGCGGTCAACCGTATCCTGGGCAACACCGCCAGCGACATCGAAGGCCACCTCAACGCCAACGGCCAAGTGTGGCTGATCAACCCCAACGGGGTGCTGTTCGGCAAGAATGCACAAGTGAACGTGGGCGGCATCGTCGCCTCCACGCTCGACCTCGACCAGAGCACGCTGGGCACGGACACCGTGCGCTTCTCCGGCAACGGCAAGGGCAGTGTGGTCAACCTCGGCACGATCACCGTCACTCCCGGCGGTTACGCGGCGCTGCTGGGCAACACGGTTTCGAACCAGGGCACGATCCGCGCGCAACTCGGCACGGTGGCGCTGGCCGGCGGCACGGCGATGACGCTGACCTTTGCCGACAACCGACTCGTGCACCTGGTGGTGAACGCCAACACCGTGCAGAGCCTCGTCGAAAACCGCCAGCTCATCGTCGCCGACGGTGGTCAGGTGCTGATGACGGCAGGGGCGCGCAACTCGCTGATCGACAGCGTGGTCAACAACACGGGCACGGTGCAGGCGCAAACCGTGCAGGATCACAATGGCACCATCACCCTGCTCGGCGGCATGCAGGCGGGTACGGTGAACGTGGCGGGCACGCTGGACGCCAGCGCGCCGAACGGCGGCAACGGCGGCTTCATCGAAACGTCCGGTGCGCAGGCACACATCGCCAATGGTGCCGTCATCACCACCAAGGCGGCACCCGGCGGCAAGGACGGCACGTGGCTGGTCGACCCTACCGATTTCACTATCGCGTCCAGCGGCGGCGATATCACCGCCACTACGCTTGAAAGCCAGCTTGCCAGCGGCAACGTCGCCTTCACCAGCGCCAGTGGCGCCAGTGGCACCTCCGGCAACGTCAACGTCAATCAGGCGGTGACGTGGGGTGCCAACACCACGCTCACGCTGACCGCGAGCAATAACGTCAACCTCAACGCCGCCATCACCAATACCGGTGCCGGCGGCAAGACGGTGTTGAATGCGGGCAATGCCTTCGTCAACAACGTGGGCGCTTCGGGTCTGGGCGGCCATTGGGCAATCTACAGCGCCAGCCCTACGGCCACGGGCGAGAACTTGGGCAGCCTCACGCCCAACTTCATTCAGTACAACGCCCCCATCGGCACGGCGGCGGCAACGGGAGCCACGGGCAACGGCGTGTTCTACAGCACCAAGCCCACGCTCACGGTCACGGGCCTCACCGGCACCGTAACGAAGAGCTACGACGGCGCCACCACCGCGACGCTCGCCGGCAACAACATCACCGACTCCGGCTTGATCAACGGCGACACCATCAGCTCGGCCGCCGGCACGTACAGCCAGTCCGACGTGGGCACTGGCCTCACGGTAACCTCGCCGTCGTCCATCACCAGTTTCAACGTCGTCAACGGCAGCATCCCGGTTTATGGCTATACCCTGTCCGGCACGGGCAAGACGGCGAACATCGGCACGATCAACGCGGCGCAGTTGTACGCCACCGTCATCGGCGATCCCACCAAGGTCTACGACGGCACGACGACTGCCATGCTGACCTCGTCCAACTACTACATCACGGGTCTTGCCGCAGGGCAGAGCGTCACCGTGAATCAGCCCAGTTCGGTGGGCTATGCCAGCGCCGACGTCAACACCAATGGCGGTACGACTCCCAATGGCGGTCTGGTAGCGGTCAATGCCTCGTTCGCCAGCACCAACTTCGTCGCCGGTTCGGGTACCAAGCTTTCCAATTACATCCTGCCCACAGCCACCTCGACGACCGCCGCCGCGCTCGCGGCCGACTCGACCGCCGGCTACGGCACCATCACGCCGGCGCCGGTCTATCTGAGCGGCGTGCAGAGCACCAACAAGACCTACGATGCCACCACCAACGACCCGCTGAACATCAGCAACGCCAGCATCTACGGCGTGGTCAACGGCGACAATGTCACGCTCGACACGAGCGGCGCCAGCGGCAACTTCGCCAGCCCCAATGCGGGTAACAACCTCGCCGTTACCCTCAGCGGCTTCACCCTGACGGGCAGCAATGCCACCAAGGTCGCCGACTACGCGCTGATCGCGCCGACCAACCTCACTGCCGATATCTACCAGAAGGCGCTCACCGTTGCCGGCGTCACCGCAACGGACAAGGTGTACGACGGTACGACGACCGATACTCTGGGTACTGGCAACGCCGTGCTCAGCGGCTTCGTGAACGCCGCCGACCAGGCATCGACAACGCTGACCACGAGTTCAGCCACCGGTGCCTTCAGTCAGGCTGACGTCGGCAACGCCCTCGCGGTGACGGTCAACGGCCTTACCGTCAACAACAGCAATTATTCGGTGACCCAACCGACGGGCCTCACTGCGAATATCACGCCAGCCTCGCTGACCATCGCCTTCAGCGGCAGCGCCGACAAGATCTACGACGGCACCGATTACGCCACGCTGTCCACGCCCAACTTCACGGTCAGCGGCGCCGTGGCGGGTCAGACCGTCGCGGTGAACCAGGCTCCGGCGGTCTACACCGGTGCCGATGCGCCCAATGTCGGCACGGACACGGTGACGGCCACGTTGCAGTCGTCCGATCTCACCTTCGCCAGTGGCGCCAAGGCCGGCAACTACACCTTCAATACCAGCGTCGTCGGCAGCGGCAGCATCACGCCGGCGCCGTTGACGATAGCCATCAATAACAATCCAACCCGCACGTTTGATGGCACCGAGGACACCTCGGCCTCACTGACTGCCGGCAACTTCGTGCTGTCTGGCGTGATTCCAGGTCAAACCATCAACCTGGACGGCGCCTTCGCGGGCAATTACTACGACACGTCCAACGCCGCCGCGCCGGGGGCAGCCAGCTACGAGGGCAACGCGGGCACGTGGGGCGTAGTCGCGGCGCTGACCGGCGCCAACTTCTCGGCAGGCAGCAGTACCTCGCTGAGCAACTACCAGTTGCCGACCACAGCGCTCGGCTACGGCACCATCCTGCCCAAGGCGTTGGGCGTAAGCATTGTCGCGGGCATTACCGGCGCCAGCAAAACCTACGATGGCAACACCTCGCTCACGCTGATCCCCGGGAATTTCAATCTCTCGGGTTTCGTGAACGGCGACAGCGCCACGGTGAACCAGAACATCGCCGGCACCTTCGCCACCAAGAATGTCGGCTCGCAGCCGATAACCGCCACGCTGCAGGAATCGGATTTCAATTTTACCGGCAGCGACGAGGGCAATTACACCTTTCCGGTGGCGGCCTACGGCACCGGCACCATCAATCCGGCAACGCTGACCGTCAGCATCATCGGCAATCCCACCAAGACGTACGACGGCAACACCACGGTGCTGCCGCTCACGGGCGGCACCCAATTGGGTACGGCCGCGTGCCCGACAGCCACGTGCAACTTCCAGGTCGCCGGCTTCGTCAACGGCGAGGGCGCCACCATCAATCCGACGGCGTCGTTCACCTACGCCACGGCGAACGTCGCCCGCGACAGCAATGGCAACGTCGTCGGGGGCACCGATGCCATTACCGGCTCGCTCACGCAGAACAACTACATCGCCAACAGCGGCACGCTGCTCTCCAACTACACCCTGGACTACGCTCCCACGGGTAACGGCACGATCAACCCGGCCAGCCTGTACGTCAACGGCGTATATGCGCAGAACAAGATCTATGACGGCGGCACGGGGGCGCTGGTCAACATCAGCAACGGCCAATTGGCCGGCCTTGCCGACGTGGACAAAAATGCTGGCGACATCACGCTGAGCATCGGCAATTCCACCAGCAGCACGGCCGACGGGGTCAGCGGCAGCACGGGCGGCACCCTCGTCCCCAACAGCAACGGCAGCTTCACCGCGACCGGTTCGCCAGTAAGTGGCGCATTCGCGAGCGCGAATGCGGGCAACGGCCAAGTGGTAACTACCACCTTCACCCTCGGCGGCAGCTCGGCCGGCAACTACACCCTGGAACCGCTCACCCTCACGGCCAACATCGCGCCGCGCCCGCTGTCGGTGACCGGCATCTCGGCCAACAACAAGTCTTACGACGGCACCACGGCTGCCACCTTCACCTTCACCACGCCCAGCTTCAGCCAGGCAGGCGGCACCGGCTCATCCGTCAATGGCCTGCTGTCGCAGGATGCGAGCAACGTTTCGCTGAACCAGGGCAGCGGCACGGGCACGTTCGCCACGCCCAACGCCAACACGAATCCGAGTGGCGCCTTCCTGTCGACCAATGGCCAGCCTATCACCGTGACCGCCAACGGCTTCACGTTGAACGGCAGCGCGGCCAGCAATTACGTACTGAGCCAGCCCACGGGCCTCAGCGCCGATATTGCGCAGGCACAAATCACCGCCAACCTCACCGGCAGCATCACGAAGATGTACGACGGCACGTCGACCATCACGATTCCTGCGGCCGACTACAGCACCAGCGGTTGGGTGGCTGGCCAGGGCGGTACGATCACTCAGACGCAGTCCGGATATTACGGCGACCCCGGCAGCCCGCAGTCCAACGCCGGCACCTACGACGTCACCGCTAACCTGGTGTCGTCCGACTGGAAACCGAACGCCGGGACGTCGCTGTCGAACTATGCGCTGCCCTCGCAGGTGGTCGGCAACATGATCGGCACCATCGCGCCCTTGGTGCTGAACCTCAGCGCCACGCGCGTCTATGACGCCACCACCGATATCTACTCCAGCCTGTCCGGCAACGTCACCAACGCCGACAACGCCAACGTGTTCGGCACATTGAACGGCATCAACGGCGACCAGTTCACCGTGACAGGGCAGGGCACCGCGTCGAGCAAGAACGTGGGCACCTATACGGGCGGCAACTTCACCCTCGGCACGCTGGCCTTGCAGGCCAGCAGCGGCAACGCCAACAACTACACTCTGGTGGGTGGCGTCGACACGTACACCATCACCAAGGCGCCGTTGGACGTCACTGGCGCCACGGTGGCCACCAAGGTTTACGACGGCACCACGACCGCGTCGGTGAACGGTGCGACTCTGACTCAGGGCAACGCGAAGGGCGACGTGCTGGGCTCCGACGTCGTCACGATCGGCAGCAGCAACATCGCCGGCACTTTCAGCGACAAGAACGCCGGCAATGGCAAAACCGTCAACATCACCCCGTCAGACGTCGGCGGCGGCGATGCCGGCAACTATCAGTTGGTGCAACCCGCGAACCTGACGGGTGATATCACTCAGCGTCCCGTCACCATCGGCGGTTCGCGCCAGTACGACGGCACCGACACCGCGGTCGGCGGCAGCGGCGCGACCTGGCAGAATCCCGGCGCCGTTTCGGGCAATGCATCCTCTGGCGTGGTGAGCGGTGACACGGTCAAGGTCAACGGCGGCAGCGGTTCGGTGGCGCTCGCGGATGTGGGCACGTACAACAGCGATGGCTCCGGCGCGGGTACGTTCGACGCTACCGGCCTGACCTTGAGCAACACCAACTACGCGATCGCCTCCACGGGCAACACGTTCCAGATTACGCCGATGGTTCTGACCCTCTCCGGCACGCGTGTGTACGACGGCACCGCCAACGCCGACGCCGATCTGGTTACCTCGCTCAATGGTTCCAGTTCGGGTATCAGCGACTGCGGCGCCGATTGTGTAACGCTCACCGGCGCAAACGGCGAAAAGCTGAACCTCGCCGGCACCGGCACCGGTGCTCTGTCTTCCGCGAATGTGGCCGGTACGAGCAGCAGCCCCACGAAGGTGTCGTTCGTCACCAGCGGCGGCGGTATCGCCGGCCTCACGCTGAGTGGCAACAGCGGGGCCAAAGCCAGCAACTACACACTGGCCGGTGGCGTCACCATTACGCCTTACGTGCTCAGCTTCAGCGGCACGCGCGTGTACGACGGCACCAACAAGGTCAACGCGGGCAATCTCGTCGATGCGACAGCGGGCAGCGCCACGCTGGGCAGCACCACGTTCAGCGGGGTCGGCACCGACACGTTCACCTTGAGTGGCACCGGTTCGCTGGGCAGCGCAAACGCCGGTCACTACGGCGGCACGGCAAGCGGCACCAGTGGCACCCCTTCCGGCACGGCGCAGGTCGGCGTGGGCGGGTTGACGCTGGTTCCCGTCAGCGGCATCAGCAACAACTACACCTTGGTGGGCGGCAACGATACCTACGACATCAGCCAGGCCGTCATCACGCTGACCGGCGTGCGCCAGTACGACGGCACGCAAACCGTGAACGGGAATGGCAGCGTCGTTCTCATCGACGGCACCCCTGCCAGCTGCACCGCTGGCAACACGTGCTGGGGGGTTTCAACCAGCAACGTGTACACCGGTGATCTTGGCAAGCTGACCGTGGCAAGCAATGGCTCCACGGTGAGCAGCCCCAATGTCGGCACCTACAACGACAACGGCGGCGGTTTCGTCGATGGATTGACTCTCGGTGGCAGCGCCGCCGGCAACTACACATTGGCTACCACGGGCAACCAGTTCATCATCGACAAGGCGGCACTGACCGTCACCGCACAGAACGCCAGCAAGACCTACGACGGGCTGGCTTATTCCGGCGGCAACGGCGTGACCTACACCGGCCTCGTCAACAACGAGACGTCGAGTGTCTTGGGTGGCAGCCTTGTCTATGGCGGCACGTCGCAAGGGGCGATCAACGCCGGCAACTACGGCATCACCGCCAGCGGCCTGAGCAGCAACAACTACGCCATCAGCTACGTCGACGGTACGCTCGACGTCGGCAAGGCGGCGCTGACCGTCACCGCGCAAGATGCCAGCAAGACCTACGACGGGCTGGCCTATTCCGGCGGCAACGGCGTGACCTACACCGGCCTCGTCAACAACGAGACATCGAGTGTCTTGGGCGGCAGCCTTGCCTACGGCGGCACGTCGCAGGGTGCGATCAACGCCGGCAACTACAGCATCACTGCGAGCGGCCTGAGCAGCAACAACTACACCATCAGCTACGTCGACGGTGCGCTCGACGTCGGCAAGGCGGCGCTGACCGTCACCGCACAGAACGCCAGCAAGACCTACGACGGGCTGGCCTATTCCGGCGGCAACGGCGTGACCTACACCGGCCTCGTCAACAACGAGACGTCGAGTGTCTTGGGTGGCAATCTTGTCTACGGCGGCACGTCGCAGGGTGCGATCAACGCCGGCAACTACGGCATCACCGCGAGCGGCCTGAGCAGCAACAACTACGCCATCAGCTACGTCGACGGTACGCTCGACGTCGGCAAGGCGGCGCTGACCGTCACCGCGCAAGATGCCAG
>NZ_JACCCA010000020.1:0-40382 GCF_013408815.1 Rhodanobacter sp. K2T2
TCGTTTTCTACACTGGAATACACCGACGTCAGACGCGACACGTAGTCGTAGCCGAAATTCTGCGTCAGCGTGTTGTCGATGCCGTTGGTGATCTGTGTGATGCGATCGGCCGCGTCGTAGGTAAAGCCGAGGCTTTGCTTGCCCGGTACGCTGATGCCCGTCAGCCGCCCGTCCGTATCGTAGCTCAGGGTATTGGTGAGGCCATTGCTGGAGGTCCAGGCGGACATCGCCATGTCCATGGGCCGATACGTAATCGCCGATGCGCCATTGATCGGTGAGGCGCTGCCGATCTTCAAGGAAACGCCGGAGACGACGCCATTGGTGTAGGCGTAAACGGCCTGGTTGCTGTCGGGGTAATTCACCACGGTCACGCGACCCATGGCGTCGTAACTAAAGCCCAGCGCGTACGTCGTGCTGCCCATGGTAAAGCCACGCCCGCCGGTCCAGCCTTCCGGCGTATAGCTATACGACGTGGCCCCCGTGGCGTCGCTATCCGAACACAGGCGACCCAGGCCGTTGGTGCAGTTGTCGTAGGCGTAGGTCTGGGTCAGCCCCCCGGCGCTCACGGTGGTAAGGCGGTTGATGCCGTCATAGCCGTAGGTGGTCTGCACTCCGTCCGCGCGCGTCATGCTGGACGGTCGTCCGTATCCGTCGTAGGCGTAATTGACGGTGCCCGTGTCCGGGCTCACTTGTTGCAGCAGGTGGCCCAGACCGTCGTGCGTATAGCTCGTGACCAGACCGCGTGGGTCGGTGACGCTCGTCACGTTACCGCCGACGTCGTAGGTCATCACCGTGGTGACGCTCTGGGCCAGAAGCGCGGGTGAGTAAAGCGTCATCAGCAACGCAGCTGGCAATAGCTTGAGAGCGAGTAGCGATGTCTTCGGGGCGTCCATGGTTTCCTTCCTTGAGCATGCGGTGCCGGGCACGGTCGGTGTGTTGAGACGTCGTTTCATCAGTTCGTCCCCACCACTTTCGCCGTGAGCGTGCAGGTCGAGCTGGACACGTTGGCCCCAGCTGCATTGAAGAAAGTCACCGTGAACTGATATTGCTCACCGTTGCCGTTGGACGACGCGGTGTACAAACTGGTGACATAGTTACTGGAAGGATTGCTCGTAATCGCTACTGGTGAAGCAGCAGGATTGACCAACGTACCTGTGGACGCCGAATCACCCGCAGGCGGCCCTATAAGCGTCCAGACGTACTGGACGGTGACCGCCGTAGCTGGTACGGCGCCCGATATCAGCACGGCATGCGTTGCATTGGGCTTAGATCCCCAAACATCCCATGTGGTACCGCTCACGATTTCGAAACCGATCGACGCACTTCCGCTGGCTTTAGAAATGGCATAGCTCTCGGTGTACGACTGACCGTTGATCGCGAGAGGTACGGGAATGGTCACCACGGTTGTCGCCGTGCCACTGAACGGCCCGCAGCCAACGGCGTCGCAGGCCTGTACCCGATAGCCATAACTGCCATTCGTTTCGCCACTGACCGCCAGACTGGCCGCCGCCGAGTTCTGCAGGGTTGTCCAGCCGCCGCCGTTGACCTGCTGCTGCAGGAGGTAAGAACTCGCGCCGGTCACGCCGCCCCAGCTCACGGTGTAGCTGCCGGTGGCATTGCTGGCTGGCGCGCTCAGACCGGGAGCGGCGGCAGGCGCCGTAACGGTCACCGTACCGGTACCACTCCAGGGGCCGCAACCGCTGACATTGCAGGCCTGTACCCGATAGCCATAACTGCCGGCGCCCCGACTGGCCGTGCTCCAGCTGGCCGATGCGCTCGCTTGCACCGTGCTCCATCCGCCGCCGTTGACCTGCTCCTGCAAGGTGTAGCTGGTCGCCGCGCTCACGCCGCCCCAGCTGATCGTGTAGCCGCCGGTGTAGCTGACGCTTGGTACGCTGAGCGCCGGCGCGCTGGCCGGTATCGGCGGAATGGCGACCGTGACGGAGGCCGTGACACTCCACGCACCACAGCCAGAGCTGTTGCACGCTTGCACGCGGTAGCCATAGGTGTTGTTGCTCTTGCCCGTGGCCGCCCAGCTGGTCGCTGCGCTGTTCTGCACCGTAGCCCACGCGCCACCGTTCACCTGTTCCTGCAAGGTGTAACTGGTGGCGCCGCTCACGGCACTCCAGCTCACGGTGTAGTAGCTCACATTGGCGCTGGCCGGGACACTGAGGGTCGGCGCGCCGGCGGGCTCGTTCACCGGCACTTGGAAACTACCCGCGTTGGCCAGGGCGAGGTTGGCGGCCCCTATCGGCGAAATACCGTAGAGATAGATCGCCTGACCGGCGTATTGGCTGCGGGTAGCGACGGATAGTGGAATGCTGTAGCGGTAGCTGCCGCTGCTCACATCGCAGGCACTGGCGACCGCCGGCTCGCTGGTTTGGTTGGCGGTGTAGCGCCCGATATCGGTACCCGTGCCGGCCGGTCCACCCAGATACAGATCCACGCTGATCGACTGCGCTATCCCTGTGGAACACGCCCAGCCCGTCACGGTGGCATTGCCCGAGCCATCGATGGAGACGCCGTCAATGCTACCGGTCACCTGCGTCACGATCACGCTGCCGACGTTGCTCCATGGACCACAGCCGCTGCTGGTACAGGCTTGGGCGCGGTAACCAAAGGTGGCCGGGCTCTTGCCGCTGAGCGCCACGCTGGTGGCACTGCTGTTCTGGATTGTCGTCCATGCGCCGGCGTTGGCCTGCTCCTGCAGGATATAACTCGTGGCGCCGCTCACGGCCGTCCAGCTGACGGTATAACTGCCGTTGCTGCTGTTCGCTGGCGCACTGAGCGTCGGCGCTGCCGTGGGTATCGAAGGGCTCGCGCCGCCGCTTTCCACGGTCTGCGTGAGGCGATCGAGGTGATCGTACTGGTAGTTGATCACATGCCCAACGGCGTTGGTTGTCGAAAGCACATTGCCGTTGCCGTCATAAGCGTACGTCAGCGTCTGGCCGTTGTTACCGGTCTTTTGATACAGCCGACCCAGAGCGTCGTAGGTGGCAGATTCCTTGAGGCCGACGTCGCTGCCGCGCGTCACGATATGGCTGGTGACATCCCCGTTAGGATCGTACCCAAACGTCTCGGTCGACGTACCGTCCTTATCGTTGTGTGTGATGGTCTGCACCATCATTTCCGCATTGCGATTCCACGTGGTCACCTCATTATCGGGCGTGGTGAGCGTGTAGAGCAGCCCAAAACCGTCGTAGGTATAGGTCCATGTTGCGGCGGTGCCATTGGGATGCGTCGTTTTGGTGCTGATGCGACCACGCGCGTCGTACACGAAATCAGTAGCGTCCCCGTTCGGACCGACGACGTGCTGCGGCTCTCCCAGACCGTTGTAATTGCTATACGTTGTGGTGTGACCTAAGCCATCGGCAAACGAGCTGACGTTACCCAGCGTGTCATAGGTCGTCACATCGGTATCGCTGTTGTTCGGTGACGGGTGGGTCACCGACATCGTTTGCACCATGCCGTTGGCGTAAAGCGTGTAGTTGTACTGCGTCGTGAGCGTCTGATTGGCGGTGCCGTTGGCCGACAGGTTGGTGACCGACACGGAGGCCAAGCGGTTCTGAGCGTTGTAGGTGTAGGCCGTCTTCGACCAGCCTTCGACCGTCGCACTCGTCAGGCGGTTAAGTTGCGCGTTGGGATCCCACACGTAATCGGTGGTCCGCGCCTGCGTCGTACCTGACGCTTCGGTCTCTGTCTGCAGCTGACCGTTCGCCGCGTACGTGTAAGTGTGCACGTTGCCGTTGTTGTCGACCGTCTGCGACAGATTGCCGTTGTTGTCGTACTGGCGCGAGTTCACCGTCGCGCCACAGTCGGCTACCGCATTATTGCTGACCGAACTCAATTGGCCATTATAGAACTCAATTGGCCATTATAGCTGCCGCCCGTGCCATAGGTGCCATCATAGGTTTGCACGGCCTGATGACCTAAAGGATTGGTGACCGTCGCCTGGACGTTGCCGGCGCTGTCGGTCGCATAATTGATGCTGATGTTCTGACTGCTATCCGCGAGATAGGTACTGGTTGCCCATCCATTGAAGGGGCTGTTATCCGTTCGATACGACGTGTACGCGTAGGGCGTGCCGTTGTAGTCGACTTCGCTGAGACCGCCGTAGAAGCTAGTAGCGTTGTACTCAAAGTTTATCGTGGTCGCTGGCGAGCCCGGAAACGCAATGGAATCGTAGTTCGCTTGCGTTTGGTGCAGCGTGTAGGCATTGCCCGCGGGGTCAGTGACTACGACTGGCGACGTAAAAACGGACTTGCCGTTGACGACTGTCGTTGCACCCGGCCCCTGCGCGATCGTCATGGACTGACCGTTGGTGTGTGTAATCGTCAGTGTCGAGATGCCGTTGGCCTGAGCGCGGCTAAACGTCCAACCAATGCCGGAGGCATCCTTCGTCGACATCAGCGCGCCAGTGCTACTAAAAATCTTGGTGGTAGCATCCTCATCCTGCAGTGTGTATGTAGCCGAGGCGCTGTTGTAGGCCAGCGTCGCCAGGTTACCGCCACCGCTCTCGGTAAACGGGCCCTTACCTGCCGTCCCATTGAAAAGGATGGTCGATCCATCGGCACGATAAAACTTGACGCCTGGGCAAGGACCGCCGTTGTAATTGGGGTCATAGGCACAGGCCGTGTCCAGCGAATAGTAGGAATCGTCCGACCAAGGATTGATCCCCCGATTATGATAATAAAGCTCGTATTTCAACCCCATCTCACCAGGCAATGAAAAGAGGGTGTACGTCTCCAGTTTGGTGCCTTTGCTTACATCAATCGGAGCTCCTTGATAATTTCCGCTACAAGGACCGCCATTCGGGTCCTTCTTAGGGTCGGTGGAAGAGTTGCTGGGATTGTTGAAGGAAAATAGGTGGCCATTGGTCCAGCTGATTGGGCCACCGGAGCCTTGCGTTAGGGAAAAACCTTGTCCCCAAGTGGAAGATATATCAAACGGTTTGTAGGCCTGCGCAGTTACAACTACTGGTGGCAAGGGAGTAGCAGTAGGAGGAGGGCCATTAATTTGCTCGGAGGAGTGCGGGCCATCCAATTGTTGCGCCATCGCGATTTGCGACACGCCAATAAATACGCACGCTGTTATCAGGACTGCTTTGAAGCGAGGTTTAAACACGGGGTCCCTCCCATTCGGGGCTTTGAGCATAGAAAGGCGTTGCGTGGTCACACGGCAACGTAAAAAGATGAACTGATCCTTCGCCCACAAACAATTCACCCGGCCAACGACGAGTTACAAACAAGCGATATTCCGTATGAGCCAGATCGGTGGCCGCTGTCGAAGCAACGCAGCAGGGCAAATTCAGCCTGTCGAGTTACGTGCCCCAATGACAACGTCCCTATCATCACGACTCCCTTTGATCCCCTTTGGATGAATCGCTGCTGCAGCGATAAGTCATCGTCCAATTCTGCTCCCGCCAGGCGGGTCGTTGTCAACACCATTTATCCGATGCCACCGCCCCTCGCCCGAATCGAAGATCCCGGCACAGGCTTTTATCGGCTTATCGTTGCGGACCATGGTTCGTGCCGCCGAACCGACCCATAGGCTTAATCCAACGAAACATGACGTCCCGCATCCCTTCTCGTTATTGCCGCGACCAGGTTAGCTAGCTGATCCGCGCCGTTAGCTATGCTCCATATTTCTGCGATGAACCGCAGCGATATCCTCCGGCACATGGCGCACACCGAGATATTCGATCAGTAGAAGCCACCGATCAAGATCAGCACGTCGGCATCCCGTCCAGCGCAGGGCCATCGGCCAGCGACAGCCGGTTGCAAGCAGCCATTGCATGCCGCAAAGCGCTCCCCGAGAGGGACAGCAATGGCAGCGTTGCGACGAAAACGGCCGGGAGGCAGGAGGAATGAACGGTTGGCTATTTTTCCTGAGGGTCGGTTGGTTCCATCTCGCAGGATACGGCGCGGGCGAGCAGAAGGCTGCTTTCGCGGGTGTTGCGGGTAAGGGCGGCGGCGCGTTCAAACTCGACGCGGGCTTCGGACCGGCGGCCTAGTTTGTAGAGCAGATCGGCGCGGACGCTGGGCAAAAGATGGTAGCGCGCCAGTGATGGCTCGCCGGCCAAGGCATCGACGAGTACGAGGCCCGCCTCGGGGCCGTCGGCCATGGAAACGGCGACGGCACGATTGAGTTCGATGACGGGAGAGGGATGGACCTGAGCGAGCTCGGTGTAGAGGACGACAATGCGACGCCAGTCGGTTTCCGCTGGTGCGCGCGCGCGGGCGTGGCAGGCGGCGATCTCGGCTTGAAGCAGATAGCTGCCGCGGTTGGCGTCGATTCGGCGAGCGCGCTGGATGGCGCTCAGTCCTCGACGGATGAGCAACGGATCCCAGTGGCTGCGGTTTTGCTCCAGCAGCAGTACCGCCTCGCCGGTTGCCGTGACGCGGGCGCGCGTCCGCGACGCCTGAATCTCCATCAGGGCGACCAGTCCGTGGACTTCGGGTTCGGCGGGCATGAGTTCGGCGAGGATGCGACCGAGGCGGAGCGCGTCCTCGCAGAGCGAGGGGCGCATGAGGTCGTCGCCGCTGGTGGCCGAGTAGCCCTCGTTGAAGATCAGGTAGATGACTTCGAGCACGGAGGAAAGTCGGGTAGCGAGCTCCGGGCCGTGGGGCACCTCGAACGGGATGTGCTTGTCGGCGAGGGTGCGTTTGGCGCGCACGATGCGCTGGGCGATGGTGGGTTCGGGCGTCAGGAAGGCACGCGCGATTTCCTCGGTGGTGAGACCACCAAGGAGACGCAGCGTGAGTGCTGCACGCGACTCGGCGGGCAGCACGGGATGACAGGCGACGAAGACGAGGCGCAGGAGATCGTCGCCGATGCTGTTGTCGAGCGCGGCGTCGAGATCGGGCGAGGTTTGCTCGAGCACGTCGAGTTCGCGCGCAAGCGCTTCGTGCTTGCACCTGGCGACGGCGTTATGGCGGAAGAGATCGATGGCGCGGCGTTTGGCGGTGGCGGTGAGCCAAGCGCCGGGATTGTCGGGCACGCCGGATTGCGGCCACTGTACGAGTGCGGCGAGAAGCGCCTCCTGCGCAAGGTCTTCGGCCAGACCGACGTCGCGGGTAAAGCGGGTCAGGCCCGCGATGACGCGGGCGGACTCGATGCGCCAGACAGCTTCGACAATGCGATGGTGATCGGTAGCAGACACGGCTACCGATCACATCAGCTTTAAACCGGGCGCGCAAGCGCGGTTACGTGTTCGATGTCTGATCCGGCAGCTCGGCGCGACGATCTACCTTGTACTGAATCTCTTCTTTGGAAAGCAGCGGGGCGAAATCTTCCATCTCGAAAATTTGGCGGATCTCGATTTCGGACTCCCCGTGGTGGGGATTGGGGCAGCGCTTGACCCATTCGATGGCCTCCGCGAGGGACTTCAGCTGCCAGATCCAGAAGCCGGCGACGAGCTCCTTGGTCTCGGCGAACGGGCCGTCGATGACGGTCCGCGATTTACCGGAAAATTTGACGCGCGCCCCTTTGCCGCTGGGGTGGAGTCCATCCATGGCCAGCACGACGCCGGCCTTGATCAGCTCTTCGTTGAACTTGCTCATGTCGGCCATGAGCTGCGGATCGGGCAGTGCGCCTTCTTTTTCGGACTCGGCGGTTGCTTTGACGATAACCATGAATCGCATGGGAAATCTCCTGTGGTTGTTCGTGATAGGGGCGCTCTAGGCGTTGGCCATTTGTTTACAACGGTGAACTCAGATGGATAGCGGCATGGACTGGCTGTCGCTCGCTTTCGAACGGGCTCACTGTTGATACGTCGAACGACGCAGGGGCTAATCGACACGAGATTCGAATTTAAATCGATTATTTTTAGGCAAGGCGGAGCATGGCCCCATTTCGGCGTCGATGGAGGCTGGCTTAACCGCTTAACCAGGTTGGGCACTTCGTCCCCTTTGATCGGCCTCGATTTTGATCGGCCGCGATGCGAGCCATGTCAAAGCGGCCTCTGGCGATACCGGCACGGCACATGCAGCGCCGTGCGGATTACCTGCGAAGGCCAGGCGGCGGCGGCGCGAGAGAATCAGGCAGACAGGCGCGTCACGCCCAGCCCCGACGCAAACAGGCCGACAGCCGCCAACGGCGTGGCTGCGGCGGCAGACACTTGTGCGGCGGACGGCACAACCGCCGCACAAGCAGCGAACAACGCCCGAATCAGTACGCCATGAACAACGTCACGAATCCGCCAAGCCCCGACCGACGTTGCTCAGCCACATAGTCGATTTCGCCAGCCGGTGTTCCATGGCGGGGTGACGACTAGACCGGCTCGAACGTCTCGATGGCACGCGGTCGCATGGGCACGCGTTCCCCGGGCGCCAACGCCGCCGGGGCGGTGGGCTGCGTCGGATGGGTTCGACCCAGCGTGATGTTTTTCCCGGCTCGCACGTAACGGTTGGCGAACGTCCAGATCTCGCCCGTTTCGGTGATCAGCACCACCCAGTAAAGGTCGGATTCCGGGCCGTAGTCCAGCATCACGTGTGCAAAGCCCTCGCCTTTGGGTGTGTTCATGGGCAGGGGCGGATTGAGCTGGATCATTGGAGGGTCTCCCTAATGTGTCCTTACGTTGGCTTTCGGGCGGTGAATGCGCCGAGAAACAATTGCATAGGCTCACTTCATTCTTCTCGCCGGCTGACATGGCAAAACCGAAGAGACCGAACCAGAGAGACCCGGCGCGCGTCGCCTTGGCCTTTTCGTCTTCGTTACCGACCGTTCGACGCCGTGTGCAACCTACGCGGCGATAAGTTCAAGGCGATGGACGCGCATCGATGGCGTGTGTCATTCGCCAAAGCGTGCGCATCCCATCCGGGACGGCGGCAAGGCGTGAGGTGCATTTTCCAGCCGCCGAAAACGTGCATTCGAGCGGACCCGCTTATTGGGGAGCAAGAAACTTGGACCCGGCAAACTCCGTCGCAGCGCCCCGTCAACGAGCGATAAAGGTACTGATCAGCCGACCGGCATCAAATCGGCCGTAAACAGCCGCCAGTGCTTATCGCCACCTTCAACGCAGAGATAGTTGTTTGTGCGTTGGCTTATGGATTCGTCTTTAGCGAGCATTTGAGCGAAAGCGAGGGCATCTGTGCGCGACACGAACCGCTTTTCTCCGTCTCGCGGAATGGGCACAGTCCAACCATGCGCGGCATCCGGATTGAAGGGAATGTCGAAAATCTCCATCGGCGGTTCCTCGGGCAAGTATCTTCGACGCTAGGCTCGCTACGGTGAATAGCCTGTGCAGAGAGACACGTAACGGGTGTCTTCGGGCCAGCGCTCTGCCATGTGCTGCCACGCGTCAGCATCCTCATCGGGGTGTGCGGCACGCAGTCGGTTTCATAGCCTTCGGCGATGCCCGACGTCGTTGCTGCACGCCTCGAGATCGCATCGCAGCAAAACCCTCCATGTCGGCTGTCATAAGGGACAGGTTGCCTTTCAGCTGAAGTCGTCCGCCTGAATGACCAAAAACTTGCTATGACGCAGGCTGACTATGCTCGAACGCTAAAGCCAACGACTGGCCGACCGCAAGGGATTGCCACTGCTGCGTCAGCGCCAGGATTCGCTGGCGCACGGCGTCGACGTCATCCGCGTCCAAGGCCAAAGGCGCGCATTGGCGAGCGCGACAAGTGACCCGATACAAGTCGAGCATGTCGGTCGGGGAGCTGCTCCACCCCGACCAGCCGTCCGCCTGAAATACTTCGACCAGACGCTCCACCCCATCGCTCTCGGCATCGGCCTGCATCTGGAACGAGGCCGCCTCACCGTCGAGCACGCGACCGACAAAGCCCCGCTTGTGCAGTGTGTGCTCGACTGCGTAGTGGACCATGTCATGCGGAATGATGCCTTGCTTGGGGCAAGCCATGCTTTCGACGACAGCGCCATCCCGGATCACGTCCATCGTGTCGTGTTTTCCCGATCCCTTGGTAAAGATGAGTTGCATGATGGGCGCTCTATCGCGGAAATGGAGCGGCGGGCAAGCCGTCCGCTTTGAACGAAATATCAGAACTCAACGACACGTACATCGCCGGCGAGCTCACCTGAAAGTTGCCCTGCAAGAAGGATAGCGTCTTGAAGCGTCTCGTCTGAGCCGTGGGATGCCGTGAGCATGGCATAGGGTTTCGATCCGTCCCCGATGCACAGCTCATCAATGATGTCCTCGATCCTCGAGGCATCGATGCCGACCACCCCGACATAACTGACCCGCTCTTGGATCCATTGCGCCACGATCGCATCGAGTTCCGAGCGATAGCCGTGCAGTGAGTGAAGAATAATCTTGGACGAAGTGGCCATTGAGTGACAACGCGCGAATGGAGCGGCGGCCAAGCCGTCCGCTTTGAAGAAGTGGTCACGCCTCACGCGGGAAACGTGATTCGTACGGTGGATCGGCTTGCTCCCATTGCGCATCCACGTCGATGAGGTACGCATGGACATCCTGCAGATCTACGGAAGGCGGAATGTCGACCGATATGTAGCCGCCAGTGGCGCCCTCGTAGCTGCATCCCATTGCGACGAGACGTTGCAGCAACAGCTCTGAAGCGTTGCCGTAGGAAACCGGCGGATCGACGATGATGCGGATGGTTCGATGGCCAGACCGCGTCACCACGGATTGGAACGTCGCCATGCCTTCGCGTGCGTCGAACGGCGCCCATACCGTGTCCTGCCAGGAGACGCCGTAGGCGTAGAACGGGGAGTTGTCCAGTTTGTAATGGTCGTTGCCGATCGGCGTTGCCCAAAGCGTCTCGACGTTGGCGCATCCCTCATGGTCTGGGACACGAAACAAGATTTTCGCTGTCGGTTCGCCGCTCATCGAGTGAAGCCGACTCGGCGACTTTTCGCTTGGTCAATCATCATGCTGCACCGGCCAAAGAGTGACGACAAGAAAACCACGATATCTTCTGAAAGCGTCATGCAGGGGGCCGGTATCGAGTTCTGGCGATGAATCCAGGTTTGAAGACCCACCCAGTAACGGCTGTTGTCACCGCACAGCTCATTCACCCTACGGCTCATTGACGACGGCGCGCTTTCCATGAAACTCGAACGCGGCACTGTCGTCGTTGAACCATTGGCGACGAACATCGGCAACTGTCGGCGTTGCGCGCAGAAGCTGCACAAGACCGAGCGTAAGCCACGCGCTCGCAATCTCGAAACCACGAAAAGAACCCTCCTCTCTGCGTAGGGGATAGGTCTTCATGATGACTGGCGATTTATGCCTACTCGAGTTGCCCTGTAACCACGGCGAGCGGAAGAGGAATGACAACGCAGGCGCCGAACACTACAACCGACAGAAACCATTGACGCCGATACGGCGGCAAGGCGAGTGCCGAGGCGCCTGACCGCTTTCGCTTTACGCCTCGTCGGTCGAGGCGGAGTCGAGAAACGCCATAAGCTGTTGCATCCCCGGGGAGGCGGCCGAGTGATCCTGGGCCCACGGCATCTCACGCTTCCACTGCTCCTGGCTCAGCTTCTGGATGACGCTGGCGGGCGCGTCTCGAAAACCCATGAACCACTTGCGGAAGAACCGTTGCGGCACCCGACGGCGCTCCAGCTCGACCAGCTCGTGGTGGAGGGTGGAGCGGCGAATGCGCTCGTAAACGTCCTCCACATCGGCCGGGTGGCCTTCGAAGTACTGGAAAAACTGGCTGTCGCCATATAGCAGCACGCCAGTCACGTCTTTCTCCGCATTGTGAGTGCGCGCGTCCATCAGGAGCCGGTCGAGATCGGCCGGCTGCATCGGCCGGGCCGAGCGGCTCATGTATACAACGCCAATCATGTCCATCGATTGCGGCCCTTGAAGATCGGTAGCCGCCTATATTGACCGGTGCTCGGGGCCGCTGCAAATTCACAGTGTGTTCCGGCCATCCCCGAAACACGACATGCCACGCTCGGCAGATTTCGAGGGCATCGATGATCGAAACCCTGCCGGACATGGCCGCACAACGGTGCGACCCACGCTAATCGCGACGGAATTTTTGCACGAGAATGTCGAGTCGAGCCTCTGCGCCGGCAGCCGGAATGCGCTCGGATTTTGCAAAAACGACCAGGCCGTGCAGCGCGCTCCAAAGCACTTCGGCTAAAAATACCGGCTGCTGTCGATCGGGCCCCAGCGCAGCGACCAGCTCGGCAAAGGACGCACGCAGAGCGGGCGGCGTGTGCTCGCTGGCGAATTGGATCTGGGTCGGCAAGACGAACATGGCCTCGTAAACGACCGCGTTGGAGCGAGCGAAATCGAGGTAGGCGGCACACACATTGCGCAGGACATCCGGCTTGCCTTTCTTTTTCGCCGTTTCCTTCTGCAAGCGCGCCGCGAGCTCCTCGAACCCTTTCGTCGCCACGGCGGCCATGATGTCGGCCTTGCCTTTGAAGTGGCTGTAGAGAACCGGCTGACTGTAGTCGATCAGCGCGGCAAGCCGCCGTGTGGTCACGGCGTCCCACCCTTCGGCTTCGGCCAATTGGCGCGCTGCCGCCAGAATGAGTTCGTAGCGCTCCATGCGCTGGTTTTTTCTGCGTTCGGCGATGGTCATTCGCCCAGCCTATCGGCAGAAGAATAATTGTCAACGCTAGATTAGTGTTGACATGTTTTCTGTCAGTGCTAGTATTTCTGCAACTGACAGGAGATTCCAATGCTACATATCGGGTACGTGCTCTCCGGCCTCATCGCGGCCGGCATTCTTTTTCTCGGATCGCGCTTTTGGTGGAGCCCTGCCGCCGCGTCGGCAGAGTTCGGCATCGCCCATTCGCCACCGCCGTCGACCGGGCTGACCGCGTGGCTGTCCGTCAAGGGCACGCGGGATATCGCTGCCGGACTTTTTGTCGTGCTGCTCATGACGAATGGATCGCCGCGGCTGCTCGGCGAATTCATGCTGGTGGCGAGCCTCATCGCCTTTGGCGACATGGCGACCGTGCTTCGATCGGGCGGAAGCAAAGGCTTAGCCCTGGGCATGCATGGCTTTACGGGCATTGTCATCGTCGCCACCGGCGCATGCCTGATCTTCGGCGCGAAGTAAAAAACTCATCCCCTCACTGACAACTGAAAAGGACCAAAACAATGACGAACGCAATGACAACGGATCTGGTCAAGCTCGGGCATCTCTTTGCCGACATCATGACCAGCCACGATCTGTCGCGCCTCGACGAGATCAAGGCACCCGACTACGTAAACCACAACGCCTTCGCCGAACCGGGACTGGAGGGTTCGAAGAAAGTGTTGGGAGCCATCATCGCGGGCGTGCCCGACCTCAAAGTCACGGCGGAAGACGTCTTCGCGTCGGCGGATGGCTCGCGCGTCGTCGGCCGTTACCGGTACGAAGGCACGCATACCGGAAACCTCCTCGGCTACCCCGCCACGGGCAACCCCTTCGTCATGCGCTCGATCGATATCTGGCGGGTCGAGAACGGCCGTTTTGTCGAGCATTGGGACGAGCTCAACACCCTCGACGTCTTCATTCAGATGGGCGCCGTGCAGCCGCCTCGCCAGCCGTAACTCTATACGTCCGCAGCGAGGCGATGCCGGGACAGTAGCGAAGCGCATCGTTGTCGGGCGTCCAGTAATGCTCAGCGTCGTGACCATCGGAGCCGGCAGATCAGTTTTGTCGGCGCCGTATCGGTTCGTCCGCTGTCGCACACGCGATGCCTGCTGCGACCTGCACGTACCCGGGGTTGCCGACGGCACCCTCGCCCTCTTCTATCCGCCACAGGAATTCATGATGCGAACCTTTGAGCTTCGGGTCTACACGATGCGCACGAAAGAGGCGCTCGATTTTTACATCGGTACCGTCTTTCCTCGCCACCTTCACAATTTTTCCTCGTTCGGCGTCGAGGCTCACGGCGTATGGACGGCCAAGGCCGATGTCACGCCCCGAGCCTTCGTGCTGGTTTCTTACGCGGAGGGCGACGATCCTGGCGAGGTCGCGCAGCGCTACATACAAAGCCCGGAGGCGGCGAACGACGCGCGCGGCTTCGATGTCGCCGACATCCTGGGCGTCGAATCGACGGTCTTGATGCCGGCGGCGGGTTCGCCATTCGGATAATCGCAATCGTATGGCCGAAAAGTACACGCGTTATCGTCGTCTGACTCGCCAGTAGGCAGGCTCGCCGAAGGCAACGCTCTGGATAAAGAACGCCTGCCGAACCATCGGGGATCGAGCGGCGGAGCCAACACTCACCATGGCGAATTTCGGGCGAGCTACTCGTGGCCGCCTTCCGCTGGAGATGCGATATGCACGATGAAGTCTGCAAACAGCCTTCGGGCAAATTTATCCCCGTCGTCGATTTTTCTCGCTGCGAAGCCAAAGGGCCTTGCGTGGAGGTATGCCCTTACGATGTGTTCGCCATTCGCAGCATCGAACCCGCCGACTACGCCAAGCTGGGATTTTTATCGAAGCTTAAAAATCGCGTTCACGGCGGAAGAGTCGCCTACACGCCCAACGCGGATCAATGCCGCGCGTGCGGCCTGTGCGTCAAGGCGTGTCCGGAGCACGCCATCAAGCTCGTCAAAGCAATTGCCTGATTTTTGCGTGCGCGCTGCCGCGAGTGCGTAAGGCGGTTAGCGGCCGAGCCGTTCGGACCGATAGAAACGCTCGAGTTCGCGCGTCGTTGCCAGCCTGATCTTCGGCAAGCTGATACGGTCGAATAGTTCTTTGTAGCGCCGGCGGTTCTCTCGGGTAACGATCGCGATGTGGCGGATCATCGCCCATCGGACGCTGTTTCGGCTCCCCTCGAGATCGCCGGGCCGATCGCGCTCGAACCACGATCGGCGGACGTAGCGTAAAAGGCTGGTTGCGGTTGCGGCGTCCAGCAGGATGAATCCGGTTGCCCGTGCCAGCCGCTGCGGCAGGCAGCGAGAATAGTTGCCCTCCATGACCCAGCTCGCGCCCACAATCGCCTCATCGTGCAGGGCGATGAACTCTTCGGGCGGCCGAGGCTGCCAATTCGTTTGCGGCAAATGGTAAAGCTGGTCCAGGTGGATGGGTGTCAGCCCGCGCGCCCGCCCGATGGCGGCCGCCAAAGTCGACTTGCCGCTGTTCGACGGCCCCATCACGCAGATACGCGGTCCGAGAGAATCAAGAATCATAAGTACGGGCTCGATACTCGGTCATACATTGGGGACGAAAGGCATGCCGCGACGATGGCCACTGTTCCATCGAATCACCTGATGGAACAGCCAGGACATCCCTCACCATCGCGCATGGACCCGCTCGGTGGGTTCGCGTGAAAACGTAAGGAAACCCCAACTCTGCCCCACTTCCGGATCGGATGTTACTTCGATGTCGCTGCCGACTTGATGAACTCGACGCGCCTGAAACGCAGCGCCGACCAATCCTCATCGATGGCGACCGCGCGAACGGTATCAAATCCCAAACGGCGAATGACGCGCCACCCCGTATCCCGGTTGAAATCGCACGTGTACTTTTTGGACGTGCCCTTCGGATAGGCGAACCACAGCAACGCGTCAGCCTTGAGTTTGTCGGCAAGGGCCGGGGAAATAGCGTCGACCTCGCTCTGCCGCGTGGCGAACACGAGCGCAAAAGAAACGGCCGCTACCTTCTGAAGATCGCGCAACACGGCGACACCGGCAAGCGCGGCCAGCTCGGCCTCGAAAGACGCCGGCGCGTTGACCACCACGATCTCCCCGCGGTCTTTAAGGTTTAGTTTCTCGAAGACCGAACCCATGCCGAGCCCCTGAGATGGCTTGATGCCGAAATTGCTGTGCAAGGCAATGTCCGCCCTGCACGAATCACCACGCAGTAACTGCCAGCGATCGACATCAGGGAACCCGAGGATAATGCGGAATGGCCTGACTCAGGCAAACCCACGGCTGTGCACTGGCCGTCCAGATGTCCAGCATCGGCTGAAACGCCGACGCGTCATCCAGGCTAGCAAAGCGCACAGACTGGAATCCCGGGTTGGCATCGCCGCGCGTGAACAACGGCGAGCCGCACTCGGGGCAGAAGCTGCGCGTCGCGAGCGCGCCGCTGCCAGCGCGCACCGAATACGTTTTCGGCGTGCCGATTATCTCCATATCCGCGGCCGCCACGATAAAACCCGACGCGAACGGCGCACCGCTGGCACGCTGACAATCCAGACAGTGGCAATTGAGCATGGCGACAGGCGCGCGTGAGCACACATAGCGAATCGACCCACAGGCGCATCCGCCGGAAAAGGGAGCCGTCATACCGAAGTTTCCTTGCTGCCTGACGCTTCAAAAAAGATATCAGGAAAAACTCGACTCGGTCAGTGACGCACTCAATTTGTCCCTGACACTTTATCCGCCTCTGCCAGGTTGTCCTTAACCGCAAGGGTACCCGGAGGCTGCCGCTCCTGCGAAGCGAACGCTGCTTCTTTCCACACTCTCTTGAAGATGCCCTTGAGTGCCGGCTTGAGATGCGCCAGCGTCTGCTCCTGGGGCGCGCCCATCGCGATGGAAACGATAGCCTGCATATGCAGCACTTCCGGCTCGGAGACATAGCCTTGCTGGCGCCAACGCCAGCCGCTGGTGCGGCCATCGGAGAAGTGACTGAAGTGGAAGCGCGTATTGGCAAGGAATACGCCGAAGCCCAGATAGACGGCCGCGAGGTCGGTGGCGATTTCCCACACGTCCCAACCACCCGGCGGCGGCTCCGGAAAACGTGCCGTGCGGTAGTGCGCCAGCTCGTGAGCGAAGGTCGCCACCAGCGCGGCCGGGTCGGCCAACTGGTCCGGATGATAGGTGATCAACGCCCCCTCGTCGCCCAGTGCGCGATACGTCCCCGCGGGCGACTGCGGTGCACCCTGCACGAACGCATATGTCGAGACCTTCGGATCAGGATCGCCCTCCTGCACCTGCAACTCGCACGGCCAGTCGGCCATGCCCGCATGCACTTTGACCTGCGCGAAGACCGCTTCGGCAAAAGCCGCGTCGTGCCTTCCTCGCTGGGGAAAGAACTCCCGCGTCGGCAGAATGAGCCTGCGCGAACGCAAAGCTTCCAGTCCACCCGTATGCCGCACCAACCAGTCGAAGCAGTCAAACTGCCATGCCGTCAACTCGGCATCAAGCAACGCTTCCTTGCGAAACCATCCGAACATGGAACCCCCGAGCGTCAATGTAAAGCACTTTAGCCTGAAGCAAGATTCGAGCGTAGAAGAGAGGCGTCACGACCCACATCTTCTGATCTTCTTCTAAATTTCCCCAACATTTTTCACTAAGTAGAAAAGTCTACTCTGACCCCGGTTTTCGATCTGTAGAAAAAGCCATAACGTGATCCCGTGCAGCGATATCTCACGGTAAAAGTCATGACAACTAATAGTCGCGATACAAAAGCACTAGACGAACTAGTGCAGCCGCTTTTCACAAAGTGGAAAAAGCCGACTCTGGTCGCGGTTTAGTGGTGACCGTCACCATTCGTCGTTGCACGCTGCTTTGGGTTAGCCGCCACCGAGGCGGTGCAAGCACGTGGATTGGTGCTGCGGGGTGAGGCCAGTGGCAATCTGAGCCGACTGCACCAGCCCGAAACCGGGCTTGCGCTCGCGAATCATGGTCAGGCAGCCGCCAAGGAGATCATACGGAAGCACCATCTGCTCGCCGCGATCGATATAGCGAACGAGCCAGCGGCGAATGTCGCCCCCACCCATATCCGCATAGCTGCGTACGAGGTTTTCCCGCACGCCCAAGGTCGGGTTATCCCGGAATCGGTCGCGCATGTGGCGCATGACATCGTCCAGCGAGTGTTTGCCGTCTGTTCGGTCAATCAGTCGCGCATCCAGCAGGTAAGCGAAGATGGCACCCCGGTTGTACGGAAGTCGCTGTACGTCCGGGTTACTCCAGAAGTCGTCCACGATGCGTGCGTTGGGCGATCTGCGCACAGTCGACATGTCATAACCAACGGAAATGGCATTGAAGGAATCTTGAAAGCCTCTCAGGCTCAAGCGTCCATCTCGCAGCTCCGCGCGATTGGTGTAGAAAACTGTGAAGCCCTCCGAGAACCAGTAGGCCAACGGCTCACGCTTGTCCTTGGGCATTTTCCCTGTGCGCGTGGGAATCCATGCATGGGTGTACTCGTGCATGGCCAGGTCCGCCAGCTCTTGCGGCGTCAGATTCGCATGGACCTGCGCCATGAAGCCGCCATCGCGCCCAATGCCGGCAGAGCCTGCGGAACCCGCTTCCAGAACACGCATAGTGACGACAAAGTCGCCCGTCGTATCGCCCCAGAAGCTGCGCAGCCCGTTGACCACAGGCACCATTGCATCAGCAAACGAGGCCAAGGTCGTCGGCGCTCCAACGCTGGCAACCTGCATCGTTCCGCCCAGGATCGGTCGCCGTATTTCACTCATTCCCCGGCCACCGACGAAACTGCTTTGCACCAGATGCTCGACCGTCAATCCCGTGGCGCCGAAGCTACTCAGGGTTGTCGCCAACGACCATCCCGATGGCGCTTGCCAGTTGAATCCCAGCGGAGCGTCGACATACTTGATCGGCGTCGCGAACAAGTCGTTGCCCAAGGCCTCGAATTGCTGATGCTCTACCCAAATGCCTTGATAAATGTCGCCATCGGCATGCGCCCCGCCAGTCGCGGGCTTCACGAGATAATCCATCGTTACACGCGCACCGGCCCTGCCACGCACGATCCACAAACCATCCGCCGTACGCCTCAACGACGCCCCATGCATTACCGGCACTGACACGAACCGGGACGGTTCACGAGCAGCGATCCCTTTCGGTGGATTCCAGCGAAGCTCGCCGTCAGGCGGCAGGTCGAACGCTACATCTACCCGCAGGCCCTGCAGCCGGATTGAATCGAAAGCCGGCGCCAATCGATAGCTCAAATGCATTGAGGACTGGGTGCCTGTCGCATGTGCGGTATTCAACGCAGCAAGCAAGATCAGACCAACAGCAAACCAGGAAGCAAAACGATTCATTCGGCATCCGGGAGTGGTTGGCACTCCTCGGCTGAGCAATAGCTGTGCCAGCCCTTAGCGCACGAAAGACGGCCATTCAACCGCTGCACCGGAAGACGTCCGCGTGTCCGCGGACACCTGCAAGCGGACACGGCGGACGAATGTCGCAGCCCTAACTTCCTCCGTCCCGGTATTTACGACGTTCATACCGAAATCCCGTTGTCTGCAAGCCACGAAAGAGCAGCAGCTATCGCAATGAGGATGCAGCCAAACGCTAGCGCGTACATCAAGCGGCGCGCGCTCTCGAGTGCAAGGCGAGGAGCCTCGTACGGCACCCAGTGTGAGTCGCCTGCAACCTGCATTTCCCAAGGACCGAAGTTCACGCGCCGATAAAAAAGTACGTTATAGGGTTGTAACGCTTTCCCTAGGTTGATTAGGAGCGTTTCGAATCCGACGAGGCCTCCGTCAATCTTCGCGATGACAGCATCGCTCCCATCTACCAACCAAGCGTCTGTGCCGCTGCGTGGCGCGGTAGCAGTGACCACCTGCTTTATGATCAATAAAGGAATCGTTCGTACACGAAACGCGCTGGTGACAATCAAGCCATCAGCACCGAGCTGGATGCCATAGCGTCTTACGTATAAGTAGCCCCATGCCAGTAGTGGCATCAAGCAAGCACCTACTACGCAGTAAGCAATGGCCTCACCGCTGCTAGGCCGCGCTGCAAGTGAACCAATGGCGTAAACCTCCGCCGCAATTACCAACACGATAAAACCTAGAAGAACGTGAGAGAGCCATCTAGGGAAACGGTATTCCATATTTCCTCGGTCGCCGCTAGCTCGGCTGAGTAATCGCCATTCGAAAATGGCGTCAGAGTGCCAGTGTTAGTACGCCGATTAAAAAAGTCGACTCTGACCCCAGTTTCTCACGGGTTACGAAGCCAGAGGAGACCACACCATGCGCGCGACCGAAGTATTGCAAAAGTGTCTGCGCGACGCACTCGGTTCGATGCATGCGTTGCGTAGCCGCGTGCTGTTGCGCGCCGTCGAAGCGATGATCCAGCGCAGCCGCCTGACGCTGATCGATCTGGCGCGCCCATGGCCTGACTCGGAGCGCGTCCGTGCACCACTGAAGGCGCTCGATTGACTGTTGGGCAACCGTCATCTGCATATCCAACAAAGGGGTCAGATTCAATTACCGCGACGGAGATAATGAACCCGACCCCTTTTTTGCTGCGGGCAGAAGCTTTGGCCGGCATGGGAATCCATCCATTTGTCGCGACAACGAAACCGATGAAGCCCTTCCCTTCGCGCGCTTTCTCGCAACGCCGAGCAGAAAAGTCGACTCTGACCCCGGTTTCTGAAACTTGGGTCAGTGTGCACTTGTTTTTTCCGCACAGGAGGAAGGTCGACTCTGACTCCGGTTCCCCGCTCATCCATCAACGGCGATTCCAATCAGTTCGGAACTGCAACTCACGATTCATCTGAAATGCGTCAATACAGCGAATGCCCAAGCCTTTACATATATCCGGCACCTTACGATTAGCTCGTTTCTTACTAGGCGCGGATATTTCAGCGCTAACAACGACGCGAGTGCCAACGTCAGCTAAACCATGCGCAATTAGAAACGGATCTTTGCCAACCTCCGCAACTTCAATATCCGTTAGGTCGGAGGCGTACTCTCGGAGAACACGACGAACTAAGCCGACCTCAGCCGTTCCAGGCAAACGAAGAATAGGAGCGACTTCTGCGTCATTTGCCCAACCACGAAGCACATCTCGTTCGGCATCCCCGCCTTTTAGCTCGTCAAATGTTTCAGACGGCATCTTCACGATGTGCTGACCAGCCAAATTTGCAAGCCAAGACCAATACTCAGGAACAGCTTCCACGGGGTAATAATCCCGATTCGCATTGATCAATATATTTGCATCCAGCAAATAGAGAGTAGCCATATCTAAGCGGCCCCTCTTTCGCTAATGTTGACGAGCTGATAAACGCTGGTAGCTTTTACGCCAAGCACTTGCCCTGCACGTGTAGGGCTAAGCTCGCCGTTGCTTATAGACCTACGCACAAGGCTGATAAGCGCATTACCTAGATGAAACCTTTGAACGACATAATAGTTTGGACCACCGGGCTTATCAGATCGCCGGATCTTTGATTCTTCCTTTTGTCTCTTCCGATCCTCCCGCCATTCCTGAAAAATTCGATCCGTCACGGAACGCCAAACTTTTTCGCTTATCGTACCTCTACGAAAAAGACGATAAAAAACCAGTGCACGACTAACATTTGCATTTCTCGCAACTTTTCCAGCAAAGCTAATCAGATCTGCTTCGTCAGCGAAACTATCGGCATCAATCTCGTCCTCAGAAAGAAGAATTGCAGTCGCAACATCATTGCAGTATTTCTCGATCCCTGACTCAATCGGGCCGCCACTAATCCCAGACTGACCAAGCCAAATGTGCGCGAGTTCGTGTAGCAGTGTAAAAGACCAAGCTGCACGAGCATCTTGATCATTAATTACGACAAACGGCGCAATGGCATCGGATATAGCAAAACCGCGAAAGACCTTTGGATCAATATTCGTATGATGTGTGCCGAGATTTCCCAAAAGAAGAACATAGACACCGGCACCTTCTACGCATGAGCGCAAATAGCGGAATGCATCATCAATTTCACCTTTGCGAAATGTCGCTCTGTCGAAAGCGATACTTTGAATAATGATATCTGCCAACTCCAAGGGTGGCGTCTTCATTGTCTCGCTGGCGACAAAACCAAGAGGCTTAACGTCTTCGTCATCTTCCAATACGCTTCTCACAAGCGACTGACGACTCCGCACGTTCCGAACCAATGCATCAATGGTTGGAGCGTCCTCCCGACGCTGATCTTCCGGAAGAGTTCGAAAGTCGCTACCCCTCTCGCCGGTGCGAGGAGGCTCAGCTAAGTAGAAGGACAAGAGAGGACGATGGTATTGCTGGCTCATCTTCGCTAGCAACGCATCGCTCGGCTCTTTCTGCCCAGACTCGAAGCACTCAAGCTTTTCAACTGCAGAAACTGACTTTCCACTGCTTAGCCCCAGCTTTCGGGCAGCCGTAGCTAGATCTAGGCCCGCAGTTTCACGCGCCCAAACAAGAACTCTTGGATTGACTACTTCTCGGTCCATGGGAACCAAATTACCCCATATGCACAGGGAAGCCTAACGATGGGCAGAACGTGGGCAAGAATACTTTTACGTCGTCTCAAGAGCTGAGCGACCTCTGCTCTTGATTTGATCAAATCTTAGTTCATCACCTAAGCGAGCTATCTCGATCTTATGCAGAAAAAGCGAGAGCGGCATCGCTGCCGCTCTCAACAAGTCAACGAGGTGCTTCACTATTCACCCGCACTTCGAATACCCACAATTCAAACAAGTCTGACACCCATCCATCAGCACCAGCGCCTGCGTATTGCACTTGGCACACAGCGTGGCGCCCGGCGGAAAACCGGCAGCGTTCAGCTTCGGCTTGTTGTCGCTGGTGCTGGCTGACGCAGCAGCGGTGGCGGCCGGCGCCACAACTACCTCAGCGTTTTTTTTTGCGCTGGCCGCCTCGTAGGCGGCGCGCTTGTCGGCGATGAGCTGGCGGGTGGATTCGTCCATCTCGGGGTCGTGGATCATGCCGATGTTTTTCATGTGCTGCTCCACCACCGAGCCGATCTCGGCGACGATGCTGGGCATGTAGACGCCGCCGGACTTGAAGTAGCCGCCGCGCGGGTCGAAGACGGCCTTCATCTCTTCGACCAGGAAAGTGACGTCGCCGCCCTTGCGGAACACGGCGGACATGATGCGGGTGAGCGCCACGATCCACTGGAAATGGTCCATGTTTTTCGAGTTGATGAAGATCTCGAACGGGCGGCGCTGCTCGTGCGGCGTGCCGGCATTGAGCACGATGTCGTTGATGGTGACGTAGAGCGCGTGCTCGAACAGCGGCGACTTGATCTTGAAGGTGGAACCGACAAGGGTGTCGGGACGCTCCACGCTTTCGTGCATCTGGATCACTTCGGCCATCGGCGGCTCTTTGGCAGCGGCCGGCGCAGCAACCGCTGGCGCGGCAACCTTGTCTTCGGGTTTGACCACGTTGTAGCCGGTGATCTTTTTGTCGATTTTGGTCGCCATGATGTTCTTCTGTATTGGGGCGTTATGGAGATAGATATGGTGCTTGCGGGCAGCCAATGAAAGGCGCCTGGCGGTGTTGCTGGCTCACGCGGCGCGGTGGCGCGGAGGGTGTGGCCTGGTGAAAAAGCACCCGGCCCGGCGGGCGGCCGGACCGGATGCGGTAGGGCTTACTTCTTTTTTGCAGCGGCTTTCTTGGCGGCGGACTTTTTTGGAGCTGTCTTGGCTGCCTTGACGGCCACTTTCTTGTTTACACCTTTTACGGTGCTGGCAGTGGACCTTTTCACCGTCTTGGCGACGGCTTTCTTACTGGCACCTTTCTTGGTGCTTGCACCTTTCTTGGTGCTGGCGGCTTTCTTGACGGCCACCTTCTTTGGCGCGGCTTTCTTGCTAGCCGACTTTTTGCTGCTGACCTTCTTTACGACCTTGGCGGCGAACTTCTTGACCGCCTTGGCTGCTTTCTTTTCCGCGGCCGTGACTTTCTTGACGACCTTGGCGAGGGTTTTCTTGACCGACGACTTTTTCGCGGCGGATTTTTTCGCCGGGGCCTTTTTGGCGGCGGCTTTCTTGGCGACCTTTTTCACTGCGACTTTCTTGGCCACTTTCTTTACGGCCTTCTTCACCACTTTCTTGGTGGCGACTTTTTTGGCCGCAGCCTTCTTGGCGACTTTCTTTACCGCTTTTTTGGCAGCGGCTTTCTTCGGCGCAACCTTTTTGGCAGCCGCCTTTTTCGGGGCGGCTTTCTTGGCCGCAGGCTTTGCAGGCGCGGCTTCTTTCACAACGGCCTTGGCCGCTTTCTTGGCCGGCGCCTTTTTGGCTTTCGGCTTTTCGACAGCGACCGCCGGAGCCGGTGTGGGCTCGGGTGCGGGCGCCGGTGCTGGCATCTCGACGACAACCGGTGCTTCCGTGACGGGCGGTGTGAGTGTGTTGGTTTCTACTTCGGTGTCGATGGACATGGTGGGTTCCCCTCCGATAAACGACGTTGATTTATCGCACGCAGGACGCGTGCGATGTGTCAGAACTTGCCGTAATAACCTTCCTTCAAGGCATCGAAGAGGTTGGCGGCGGAATGCATTTCGCCGTCGTACTCCACTTGCTCGTTGCCTTTCAGTTCGACAACGCTACCGTCTTCCAACTCGAAGCGGTAGAGGGTGTTTTCCAGATCGGCTTCCTTGACCAGCACACCCTGGAAAGCGGCGGGGTTGAAGCGGAAGGTGGTGCATCCTTTCAGGCCTTGTTTATAGGCGTAGAAATAGATGTCCTTGAAATCTTCGTAGGGATAATCGGTGGGCACGTTGGCGGTTTTGGAGATCGACGAGTCGATCCACTTTTGCGACGCGGCCTGGATGTCGACGTGCTCTTTCGGGCTGATGTCGTCGGCGGCAACGAAGTACTCGGGCAGCTTGTTGGCCGGCTCGTCGGTGAAGGGCAGCGCGTCGGCGTTGATGAGCGCGCGATAGGCGAGCAGCTCGTAGCTGTACACCTCGACCTTCTCTTTCGACTTTTTGCCTTCGCGGATCACGTTGCGCGAGTAGTGGTGCGCAAAGCTCGGCTCGATACCGTTGCTGGCGTTGTTGGCCAGCGACAGCGAGATGGTGCCTGTGGGCGCGATGGAGCTGTGGTGGGTGAAGCGCGCGCCGGTGTCGGCCAGCTCGGCGACCAGGTGCGGCGCCACTTCGGCAATGCGCTGCATGTAGCGGCTGTACCTGGCGTGCAGCACGCGGCCGGGGATGCTGTCGCCGACCTTGTAGCCGTCGGCGGCCATCTCGGGGCGCTTGCGCAGCATCTCGCCGGTGACGGTGAAGTCCTTGGCCAGAATCGGCGCGGGGCCTTTTTCCTTGGCGAGTTCCAGCGCGACTTCCCAGCCGGCCACGGCCATTTCGCGCGAGACGTCTTCAGTGAAGGCAACCGCTTCGGCCGTGCCGTAGCGATGCTTGAGCATGGTCAGCGTGGAGCCCAGACCGAGGAAACCCATGCCGTGGCGGCGCTTGGATTCGATTTCGTTGCGCTGCTGCGGCAGCGGCAGGCCGTTGATCTCGACCACGTTGTCGAGCATGCGGGTGAACACCTTCACCACCTCGCGATACTCGTCCCAGTCGAAGCGCGCCTTGGGGCCGAACGGATCGCGCACGAAGGTGGTGAGGTTGATCGAGCCGAGCAGGCAGGAGCCGTACGGCGGTAACGGTTGCTCACCACACTGCCCGGTGACCAGACCATTGAAGATCACTGCGTTATGGTCGGGCTGAGTGGTGTCATAGACGGCTTCTTCACCGACGAACTCGATGCTGGCAATGCGCGAAGTAAACCGCTGCGTCTTGAGCAGTGCCTTGCCTTCGCGCCAATCGAGGTAGCGCTGATTCTTGGTAGGTAACAAAAAGCCTACTTCATCCATGAAGTGCTCGCGCGATTCGCCGTCGATGATCAGCTCGTGGTCGGCGGCGCATTCGTAATTGCGCAGACCACCATCACCATCGGGCAGCTTGCGCATTCCCGCGGCACGACGCTTCTTGATGCGACAGAACACGCCGAGGTTGGCCAGCAGCATCTGCACGTCCTTGAGCAGATCGGGCTGGCTGGACGCCAAGCGCACCGAGCAGCTCAAGCTGGCGCCGGACACATTGACCGTGCCATCGCACTGGAACAGGGCGCGCAGATAGGTTTTGACGCACTGCTCGCTGCCACGCCAGATCACTTCCGGCACACGCAGCTTGGTGGCTGCGCTGAAACCGTAATGCTCAAGCTGCCGTGCCAGCAGCACGGAACGGATAAAGACCTGGTTGCGCTCGGGAACCGCCACTGGCGACACCTTGTACTGGCGCAGATCGCCCTGTGCGGTGTGCGCAATCAAGCCGTTGATGACAGTCGCGACGCGGTCGGCCAGCGCACGCTCCTCACCCCACAGGCTGATGATGGCGGCCTGCTGATCTTTGCCGCGATTGGTGAAGTGGCCGTCTCCGGCAATCAGGCCCAATAACAAACCGAGATCTTCACTACCCTGATTGCCGAACTGACCCTTGCCGGATTGCACCAGCAAACGATCGCCAACGGCGAGTTCGCGCAGCTTGATCTTGCCGCGCTCGGTGTAGAAATCGTGCCACTCGGTGGCCTTGATTTCGTAGCCGTCTTCCGTCACCACGCGATATACCGGCGCGCGCGGCGCCGTCATGAAGGCGGGTTTGGCCGGTCGCGTCTCAACGCCGCGGCCTTCGAGTTCCAGCGAACGGCGATCGACCGACACTTCAAGCGGCGCGCGATTGGCATAAAGCTCGCCGATCGGCACCATGCCGAACTGGGTGGCTAGTCGCGTGTCGGCAGTGACGCACGGGTTGGTCGCGCGGATGTGCTCGCACCACCAGTTGTTGTTCATCTCGTTGACCTTGTCGATCAGGATGAAACCCGGCTCGGCGAAGTCGTAGGTGGACACCATGATCATGTCCCACAGGTGCCGCGCGCGCATGGTGCTGTAAATCTTGCAGGCGACCAGGCCGTCTTCGCGATCGATGTAGTTTTCGTGCGTGGGCCACTCGCGCCAGACGACCTTGCTCGGGTCGTCGAGATCGATCTCGTTCTTTTCCTTGACGTGGACCGGATAGACCAGCGGCCAGTCCTGGTCTTTTTCTACCGCGTCCATGAAGCCGTCGGTGATCAGCAGCGACAAATTGAACTGGCGCAGGCGGCCGTCCTCGCGCTTGGCGCGGATGAACTCTTTCGCGTCCGGATGGCTGATGTCGAACGTGCCCATCTGCGCGCCGCGACGGCCGCCGGCGGAGGACACGGTGAAACACATCTTGTCGTAGATATCCATGAACGACAGCGGGCCGCTGGTGTATGCACCGGCGCCCGACACATACGCACCGCGCGGACGCAGCGTGGAAAATTCATAGCCGATGCCGCAGCCGGCCTTCAGCGTGAGGCCGGCTTCGTGCACCTTCTCCAGGATGTCGTCCATCGAATCGCGGATGGTGCCGGAGACGGTGCAGTTGATCGTGCTGGTGGCCGGCTTGTGCGCGAGCGCGCCGGCGTTGGAGGTGATGCGGCCGGCGGGAATCGCCCCGCGGCGCAGGGCCCACAAAAATTTTTCGTACCAGAGGCCGCGCAGCTCGTCGCTGACCTCGACGTCGGACAGCGCGCGGGCGACGCGCTGGTAGGTCTCGTCGATGGTGCCATCGACCGGCTCGCCGGACTTGGCCTTGAGGCGATACTTTTTGTCCCAGATGTCCAGCGAGGCTGGCTGCAGCGGAATCTCCACGGCATCGCGGCCGCTGGATGGGTTTGTGGCTGGGGCACGCACTGTGCTCATCGGCTTGCTTACTCCGGTCATGGCCTTGGCGGCGCGGTGACTTTTATTCGAATGATTTGTCGTGCTGCGGCGGCGAATATCCGGGCGCCAGCCACAGCGTATGGCTGCGGTTCTACGACGGCGGCAGCGTCGGAAGGATTGCCCTGCAACCCGCCCGACGCTAGCGTTCCACGACAACGACTCCCCCAAACCGTTTGACGTTCGACACCACAACTTGTTTTAACCTTGGAGGCGGAACACAAGATGTTGTGGTCGCCATCGTCGAGTGAAGTTACCCCCGACGCCGGTCGATGTAAAGTGTTTGTGCACGTAATTTCACAACTCCGTCGCCGCAAGGAACCGCCGCCGCCAGCGTGGGTCGAAGCTGGGCTGCGCTCCGCGCGGTGTTTCACGTTTTCGCTGATTTTTATCGCTGCCCTGCCACGCTACTTTGAGGAGGAACCATGTCGCTGCGCCCGTCCCGCTTTCTGTTTCTGCTGACCGCGACATTTGCCGCCGCTGCCCTGGGCGGCGTACCCGCCGCCGCGCGCGCCGCGATGCCGCCGGCAGTCGACGGCCAGGCGATGCCTTCGCTGGCGCCGATGCTGCAGCGGGTGACACCGGCGGTGGTGAACATCTCCACCAAAAAGCGCGTGCGCGTGCAGAGCCCGTATTTCGACGACCCGGTGGTGCGCCAGCTGTTCGGTCTGCCCGGCGGCTCTGACGAGCGCGTGGAGCAGAGCCTGGGCTCAGGCGTGATCGTGAATGCGGCCAAGGGTTACGTGCTGACCAACAACCATGTCGTCGGCGGCGCCGACGACATCAGCGTGACGCTGCAGGACGGACGCACGTTCAAGGGCAAACGCGTCGGCACCGATCCGGATACCGACGTGGCGGTGGTGCAGATTCCGGCCGATCATCTGCAGGCGCTGCCGCTGGCCGATTCCAACCAGCTGCGCGTGGGCGACTATGTGGTGGCGGTGGGCAACCCGTTCGGCCTGGGGCAGACGGTGACCTCGGGCATCGTCTCGGCACTGGGCCGCTCGGGCCTGGGCAGCAGCAGTTCGGGCGGCTCGGGCTTTCAGAATTTCATCCAGACCGACGCCTCGATCAACCCGGGCAACTCCGGCGGCGCACTGGTAAACCTGCGCGGCGAGCTGGTCGGCATCAACACGATGATTTTTTCGCCGTCGGGCGGCAACGTCGGCATCGGCTTTGCGGTGCCCACGGCGATCACCAGCGAGGTGATGGCGCAGTTGCTGGCGCACGGCAAGGTGGAGCGCGGCAACCTCGGCCTGCAGACGCAGGCGATCACGCCGCGCATCGCCAAGCTGCTTTCGCTCAAGGACACCAACGGCGTGGTGGTGACCGGCGTCAGCGCCGGCTCGGCCGCCGAACAGGCCGGTCTGCAGCCGGGCGACGTGCTGACCACGCTGGACGGCAAGCCGCTGCGCAGCGTGGAAGAGCTGCGCAATACCGAAGGCCTGCTGCCGCTGGGCAGCAGCGTGCGGCTCGGCGTAGTGCGCGACGGCCAGAGCAGCGTCGTCACCGCCACGCTGCGCGCCGAAAAACTCAGCAGCGTCGAAGGCGGCCAGCTCGATGCGCGGCTGGCCGGCGTCAGCTTCAGCGACCTCACCGACAGTCAGCGCGAGCAAGGCATGTTCGGCGCCGCAGTGGCCGCGGTGCAGCCAGGCAGCCGCGCCGCGCGCGCCGGATTGACCACCGACGATATCGTGGTCGGTATCGGCAATCAGCGCATTCCCAGCGTGAGCGTGCTGCGCGGGCTGGCGAAGGTGCGGCTGCGCCAGCTGGTGCTGATCGTGGCGCACGCCGACGGCAGCAATCGCTATGTGGTCATCGATTAAGACGATCGGCCCGATGCGGTACCGCCGACACACGGCCGTACCGCATCGACGATCGCGCGCGTCGCGCCGGGCTCTTCACCTATCGAACGGGTGCTGGA
Source organism: Rhodanobacter sp. K2T2 (assembly GCF_013408815.1). NCBI lineage: Bacteria > Pseudomonadati > Pseudomonadota > Gammaproteobacteria > Lysobacterales > Rhodanobacteraceae > Rhodanobacter > Rhodanobacter sp. K2T2. The sequence goes on from NZ_JACCCA010000020.1 coordinate 29,262, forward strand.
TGCCTTATCTGAACATAAACTCATGAAAGCGCTTGATGTTTAGCGTTCAGGCCGATGAAATACCCTGTCAGTTGTACACCTATACGCGCCGGCAAGGCGCCATACTCTCGCCACTTATCTATCGGGGTTGTCCACCACATGTCATTTCGTCTTGCCCGCCTGCTGTCGGTCACCCTGATCGGGGCCTGCCTAGCCACCTCCGCCTTTGCCGCCAAGACCACGCATACGAAGTCGCATGCCAAAGCCGCCGCCGCGAAAGGCCCGAGCCTGATCTGGCGCGGCGACGTCGCCACGGCGCAGGGCGTGGTCGATGAAGTGGCGCAGGCATGGGAGAAAGCCGGCCACGGCACGATCGAGCTGCAGCCGTTCAATACGGCCTCCGGCATCGATGCGGTGGCGACCGGCACGGCGGATCTCGCCGGCAGCGCGCGCCCCAGCGACGGCAGCTCGCAGAACACCGATCTGGTCTTTACCCCGGTCGCCTGGGACGCGCTGGTGATGGTGACCAACCCGGCCAACCCGGTGCACAGCCTTACGCTGAAGCAGCTGCACGATATCTACTTCGGCAAGATCACCAACTGGAGCGACGTGGGCGGCAGCAACGCGCCGATCGATCTGTACGCGGTGGCCAGCCCCGGCGACGGCGTGGAATACAGCCTGCGCACGCTGCTGTTCGGTCGCGGCAACCAGCCGGTGGCCGCGCCGCGCCTGTACGTCAACACGCACAAGCTGGAAGAAGGCGTGGGCCTGAACCCGAACGGCCTGGGCGTAGCGACGATGGCCGATGCGGCATCGAACCCCAAGCTGAAGATGATTCCGATCAACGGCATCGCGCCGACGGCATCCACCGTGGGCAACGGCAGCTACGTGCTGTTCACTCCGCTGTACCTGGTGACCAACCCGCGCAATCCGAAAGCCGCCGACGTCACCGCGTTCATCGACTTTCTTTCGACCGATGCGGCCAAGGCCGCGATGCGTCGCCACGGCGTGGTGCCGTTCAGCGACGGGTCCGCACTCGCCGCGGTGGACGTGAGCCGCCGCAGCGCGATTCTCGCCGAGACCGGCGGTCACGCCAGCCACATTGCGCCGGTTACCGTGCCGAGCTCGACGCCGGCCGCCAGCGAAGCCTCGCGCGTGGCCGTGGCCTCGGCCGTTGCGGGAACGCTCGTTGCCGGCAAGGGCAAGGAAGTTGCCGCCGCCAGCGACAAGAGCCAGATCACCGGCGTCAAGGGCAGCGTCGCCGCGGTGGCCGTCACCAGTTTTGCGCACGTCAAGGGTTCGGTGCTGGCATCGAAGAAATCGAAGGCCGAAAAGCACGCCGCCAAGACCGCCGACGAAGCCGCACCGGCCAAGAGCAGTGCGAAGAAAGAAAGCGTGGCGCAGGCCAAGAGCACGAAGAGCGCGGGCGAAACCGGCAAGACCTATACCGTGGCCAAGGGCGACACGCTGTTCTCGATCGCCAGAAAGCATTCGGTCGAAGTGGCGCAGCTGCGCGACTGGAATCATCTGAAAGACAACAACGTCAAGCTCGGCCAGACGCTGCGCGTCGGCAGCCGCTGATCGTCTCGCGCCTGATCGCATCGCCCTGAATCCAGCAACGTGCGGATACTCGCCCTCACGCTGGATCTCGACGACACGCTGTGGCCGGTGCTGCCCGCACTGGAGCGCGCCGACCACGCCGTCGACGCGTGGCTGCAGCAGCATCACCCCGATGTCGCTCGCGCATGGCCGGTACCGGCCATGCGCGAGCTGCGGGCCAAGGTCGCTGTCGATCGACCCGACCTGGCGCACGATTTCAGTACACAGCGTCAGCTCACGCTGGAACACGCGTTCGCCAGCTGCGGTATCGCCAGCGCACCGGTCGACACGCTGTGGGAAATCTATTTCGCCGCGCGCAACAGCGTGGAATTTTATCCGGACAGCCTGGCGGCGCTCGCGCGGCTCAACGCGCGCTGGCCGATCGCCAGCCTGACCAACGGCAATGCCGACCTGGAACGCGTCGGCATCCATAAACATTTCGACCACCACGTCAGCGCGCGCAACACCGGTGCCGCCAAACCCGATCCGCGCATTTTTCTCGCCGCCGCCAAGCTGTTGGGCGTGGCGCCGGAAAACATTCTGCACATCGGCGACGACGCGCAGCTCGACGTGGTCGGCGCGCGCGAGGCCGGCATGCGCACCGCCTGGATCAATCGCCATCGCCTGCCGTGGCCAGCGAATCTGGGCGACGCACCCGACCTGGATTTGCCTGACATGACGGCGCTGGCGCACTGGCTGGAAACACGCCATCCCACCGCATAGTCAGCGCGGCGCAAAGCGGGCATGATGGGCGGTGGACTGAGGTGGAAACGGCGCGGTCCGCTCCCACGAGAGACAGAGGAAATCGCATGCCAGCCCTGATCGAACGCAACGCCAGCGCACGCCACAGCATCGCCCTTGAAACCGTCGACGCGACACATCTGGCCGCCGTGCGCAAACGCCTGACCGCGCCGCAGCGCCGCGCGCTGGACGACAGCGGATTCATCGCCGCCCCCGGCACGTTCGCCTTGATCAACGACGCCAGCGGCAAGCTGGTGCGCGTACTGGCCGGCGTGTCGGCCGGCGATTCCTTCGGCGCGCTGAGCGGACTGCCGGTCACCCTGCCTGAAGCGACCTATCACCTGGCCGACGAAAGCGTGCTGGCCGATCCTCGGCAGGCGGCGCTGGGCTGGGCCTTCGGCGCTTATCAGTTCACCCGCTATCGCCGGGCCAAACGCGCGCCGGCGACGCTCGCGGTGGCGGCGGACGATCTGAAAAAACTGCAGCCGCTGATCGAGGCCACCGCGCTGGTGCGCGACCTGGTCAACACGCCGACCGAGGACATGGGCCCGCCGCATCTCGCCGCGGCGATCAAGCAGCTCGGCAAGACGCACAAGGCCAGCGTGCGCGAGTGGGTCGGCGACGAGCTGCTGAAGGCCAACTTCCCCACCCTGCACGCGGCCGGTCGCGCCAGCTATCGCGAGCCAAGGCTGATCGAACTGTCGTGGGGCAAGGCATCGCATCCGAAAATCGTGGTGGTCGGCAAGGGCGTGTGTTTCGACACCGGCGGGCTGAACATCAAGACCGGCGACGGCATGCGCTGGATGAAAAAAGACATGGGCGGCGCCGCGCACGCGATCGCGCTGGCCGGCCTGATCATGCAGGCGAAACTGCCGGTGCGTCTGACCCTGCTGGTATCGGCGGTGGAGAATGCGGTATCCGGCAGCGCGATTCGCCCGGGCGACGTGATTACCACGCGCTCCGGCATCACCGTGGAGATCGACAATACCGATGCCGAGGGCCGGCTCGTGCTGTGCGACGCACTCACCTACGGTGCGGAACAGAAGCCCGACCTGATGCTGAATTTCGCCACGCTCACGGGTGCCGCGCGCGTCGCGCTGGGCCCCGATCTGCCGGCGCTGTTTGCCAACGACGACGCACTGTCGGCCGACATGGTGAAAGCCAGCCGCGCAGTGAACGATCCGGTGTGGCCGATGCCGCTGTGGGCGCCGTACCGCAAGCTGCTCGATTCGCACGTGGCCGATCTGGTCAACTCCGCGCCGTCGCGACATGCCGGCGCGATTACCGCCGCGCTGTATCTGGAGCGCTTCGTACCCAGCGCCATTCCCTGGATGCATCTGGATACCTACGCGTGGAACGACGCGGACCGCCCGGGTCGTCCGCGCGGCGGCGAGGCGATGGGGCTGCGCGCCGTGTTCGAGGTATTGCAACAACGCTATCCCCGCTAAACGAACCTTGATGCAATAACAGAACGGCGCCTTTCGGCGCCGTTTTTTGTGGCGGCTGACACCTGCAATATCATGCGTTTTTAGACCGCCGCCCCGGCGCCGATCGCGCCGACCCACATTGTCGCTTCGCGGCAATTTTCCGCACCTATCGGGTCAAGCCTCTTAGTCATACAGCGTTTCTTTTTTGGCCCACGAATGCTGCGGCGCAAAATTAATTTGGCGAATGGTCTTTTCTTGCGATCATCTTTCTGTAACAGTCGGGGCGTAGGCAAGGTCTTGCGACGCTGAGCTGGCGAGGCTCCCTATCGGGCAGCGACGGCCGACGCCGTTTTCGCAGGGGGCGCAGGGAGCCCACACGAATGGCTGGGCAACAACGGCAGTAGCAGGCACGGGGGTGTCTGCGCTGGGTAAACGGATGCTTTTTCGCATCAAGCGCTGAGGATCGGGAGGTAGCGACGCAGCGCTCTACTTCAAAGGGGAAAACACATGAAGAACGACTTGAATCATCTGTCCATGGCAGTGCGTCTGGCTTTGACGGTAGGTGTTTTCTCGATGGCCGGTGCGGTCAATGCGCAGGATGCCGCCGCCAGCACCGCTACGTCGACCAGCAGCAGCCAGACGCCGCCCGAGGCGGCATCCAAGGACAAGGCGAAGAACCTGCAGGCGGTGTCGGTGACCGGCTCGCTGATTCGCCGCGTCGATAGCGAAACCGCCAGCCCGGTGGTGACGATCGATCGGACCAATATCGCGGCCTCCGGCAAGCTCACCCTGGGCGACGTGCTGCAGCAGCTGCCGAGCATTTCGGGCAACGCCACCAACACCCAGAACAACAGCAACGGCGGCGGCGGCGCCAGCCCCACGCTGGAAGGCGGCGACGGCGCGGCACGCGTGTCGCTGCGCGGCCTCGGGGTGAACCGCACGCTGGTATTGATCGACGGCCAGCGCATGGCCAACCAGGATCTCAACATGATCCCGCAGAGCATGATCGAGCGCGTCGAGGTGCTGGCCGAGGGCGCGTCGACCGTCTACGGCTCCGATGCGATCGCCGGCGTGGTCAACTTTATTCTGCGCAAGGACTACAAGGGCGCCGAGGTCAGCGTCAACGATGGCATTTCCAGCCACGGCGACGGCCAGCGGCACGGTTTCAACCTCACCGGCGGCCTGACCGGCGACAACTACTCGCTCTCCGGCGGCATCGACTACAACAAGTACGACGCCGTGCTCACCACCCGACGCGGGTTCTCGGCGCAGCAGCTGTATCTGTCCAGCGGCGCCGTGTCGGCCGCCGGCTCCAGCAGCGTGCCGACCGGCAAGATCCAGCTGCCGGCGTCGATCATTGCGGCCAACGGCTACGGCTGTGCGATCAATTCCTCCGGCACCGCCCTGGTCACGCGCGATCAGGGCAACGGCTCGAGCGCAGGCGACTACCGTTGTTACCGCGGCGCCCCCGATTCGTACAATTACAACGCCTTCAATGAAATTTCCACGGCACAGGAGCGCACCGACGCCTTCGTGCTGGGCAGCTACAAGTTCACCGACAACCTCACCGGTTTCGTCAACGCGTTCTACAACCACACCCACTCCAGCGGCCAGGATGCACCGGCGCCGACCGGCGTGGGCGACGGCTGGTATGTGCTGGCGAGCAATCCGATCAATCCGTTCGGCGTGACCTTCAGCTCCGGCACCATCGGCGACCCGGCCACCAGCGGCTACGGTTTCAACACGCGACTCACCGGCCTGGGCGCACGCGTGCACACCTTCACCACCGATAACGAACAGATCAACACCGGCCTGCGCGGTGCCTTCGGCGGCAGCAGCTGGACCTGGGACGCCACGCTCGACTACGGCCACGTCAACCGTCAGCAGGTCGACGTCAACGAGGTCAACGTGGCGGACTTCCAGACGGCCATCAACAACGGCGTGAACATTTTTCAGCAGGACGATCCCACGGTGACGGCAGCGTTGAAATCCGGCGTGGATTCGCCGACCTACACCTACGTCAGTACGCTGAAGCAGGCGCAGTTCGACACCAGCGGCGACCTGTGGGATCTGCCCGCCGGCACCATGCAGCTATCGGCCGGCGCGCTGTATCGCCAGCAATCGCTGAACTACACGGTGACCAGCGACGCCGTGCTCGACCCGGCCACCGGCACCTGCCAGGTGCTGGCCGAGGCCTGCGGTTCGCCCGGCCGCGGCAGCTTCAACGTAAAGGAGCTGTACGCCGAATCACTGATTCCGCTGCTCTCGCAGCAGCCGTGGGCGTACTCGTTGAACCTCGATCTGGGCATCCGCTCGTCCGACTACAGCACCACCGGCACCACCACCAACAAGAAGATCGCGATCGAGTACAAGCCGATCCCCGACCTGCTGTTGCGCGGCACGATTTCGCAGGTGTTCCGTGCGCCCAACCTGGACGAACTGTACGACGGCCAGACCATCGGCGGTCCGGTATTGAACGATCCCTGCGTGCATCTCAACGCGGCCGAGCTGGCGTCGCATCCATCGGCCTGTCAGAACGTACCGGTGCAGTGGGCCGGCAACTCGAATGCGCAGGTGACGTCGTACTCCTCCGGCGCGGCGGCGATCGGCTCCTCGCTGAAACCCGAGCAGGGCAAGTCGATCGACTTCGGCCTGGTCTACGATCCCAGCTGGGCACCGGGCCTGTCGACCAGCGTCGACTTCTGGCATATCTACCTGAGCAACCTGCTCACCGCGATTACTGCGCAGACGGTGGTGAACTCGTGCTTCGACAACGCGAGCAGCCCGTACTGCTCGTACATCCATCGCTACGACAACACCAGCCAGCAGCCGGGCCAGGTGCTCTACATCAGCACGCCGGTGGTCAACCTGGGCAACCTCAGCACCAGCGGCATCGACTTCACGCTGAACTACAAAGTCCCGCACTTCGATCTGGGCAGCTACAACCCCGGCAACTTCAAGCTCGGCCTCAACACCACCTACGTGTCCACTTACAACAACAACGCCACGCCGGGGCAGCCGGGCGCGCAGACGGTCAACTACGCCGGAACCTACACGCTGCAGTTCGGCAATATTTCGCACTGGCGCGGCACGCTGACGGCCAACTGGGCGAAGGGCGACTGGAGCGCGCAGTGGCAGGCGCGCTATATCGGCAAGGCGACCAACCGGAACGCAGACGCGGTGACCGGCGCCGATGCGCCACTCGCCTCGATCATCTACCAGTCGCTGCAGCTCGGTTACGAGATACCGTCGATCCACACCAAGTTCGACGTGGGCGTGGACAACCTGTTCGGCAAGATTCCCCCGCTGGTCTATCAGAACGGCGCCAACTACAACGTCGACACCGCGACCTACGACACGCTCGGCCGCTATTACTGGGCGCGCGCTACGGTCAAGTTCTGATGCGGATGCCGTTTATCGGACCGCAGGCTCGGGCCTGACTTTCCATCCCGGCATGCAGAGGGCCGCGAAGACCATCGCGGCCCTCTGCATAATGGGCCCACGAGAGCCATCGATCGAGCACGCATGTCCAACCCAAGCGATGAACTGGCCGCACGCATGGCCGCGGCCTACAACGCCGGCGAGATGGCGCAGGTCGTCGCGCTCGGCGAACAGGCCGCGGCAGGCGATTCGACCGGCGAATTCATCGCACTGCTGCTGGGTTCCGCACAGCAGGCGACGGGCCGTATGGATGAGGCCATCGAGACGTTTAGCCGGCTATCGCAGCAGCACCCTGCCGTGTCGGCGTACTGGAACAATCTGGCGGTGGTCCGCCGGCAGCGCGGCGATCTGGACGCCGCCGAACAGGCTTTTCTGACGGCACAATCGCTGGCGCCGGACGATGCCGACGTGCGCTACAACCTCGGCCTGCTCTACACCCAGCAGCGACGCTGGCCGTTCGCACGCCAGAGCCTGATGGATGCGGTGGCGCTGGCGCCGGCGTTTATCGAAGCCCGACTGCAGGCCGCGCACGCGTGCTACGTGTGCGGCGACAACACAGGCCAGGAAGCGATGCTGGCCGGAGCGGCGCACTGGCCGGCGCAGCCGGCCGAACAGGCGCTGATGCTGGCGGCGATGCTGTCGGTGCAGGGCGATCTGCCGGCCGCGTTCGACGCACTGGCACGCGCGCAGCTGCCGGACGGACTCGACGGTCATGCGATGCGGCTGCGTATTGTCGCGCGACGGATCGCGCTGCTCGAACGCAGCAATCAGATGCCCGTCGCGCTGCGCGAACTGCAGCAGTTGCCGCTGGCCACACTCGATGCCTTGCCGCCCGACGATGCGCGCACGCGCGCGGAAGGCTGGGCGGCGCACGCTGCATTGGCCTTGCGCGCGGCCGACTACGCCGAGGCCGCCGATTTTTATCGGCGCATCGCTGCGCTTCGCGTCGACGACGAAAGCGTGGCCGCGGCGAACTTCGGCCTGGCCGCGGCGTACGACAAGGTCGGCATGTCGCGCGAATCGTGGGCGGCGGCGTCTGCGGCACACGCCGCGCAGCTGAGCATCGCGCGCGACGTCGTACCGGAACTGCTGGCGCCGGACAGCCAGCCGCTGGCGATGAGCGGCCACATCGTCAGCCGCGCCACGTACGAGGCATGGACGCCGCTGGCCGCGCCGCCCGCCGAACGCAGCCCGATTTTCGTGGTCGGCTTTCCGCGTTCGGGCACTACGCTGCTGGAGCAGATGATCGACGCGCATGCGGACTTTCGTTCGATGGACGAGCGCGCGTTTATTCACGAGCTGACCGAAGGCATGGCGCTGGTCGGCCAGCGCTATCCGGAGGATCTGGCCCGTCTTGACCAGACGGACGCGGACCATCTGCGTGCGGCGTATTTCCGCATGGTCGCCGACGTGTTGCCCGATCTCGGCACGCGCCGGCTGGTCGACAAGAATCCGCTGAACATGCTGTGCCTGCCGATGATCATGCGGCTGTTTCCCGAGGCGCGCATCATTCTCTGCCTGCGCCACCCGTGCGATGTGCTGCTGAGCTGCAGCATGCAGCCGTTCCGCTCGCCGGCCTTTATGCTGCTGTGCTCGTCGCTGCAGCGACTGGCACACGGCTACGTGCAGGCGTTCGAGCAGTGGCACCGGCACGTCGAGACGTTCTCGCCGCGCGTGCTGGAATGGCGCTACGAATCCGTGGTCAGCCAGTTCGACGATCACGTCGCGCGGCTGGGTCGGTTTCTCGACGTCGCCGACGCGTCGTCGATGGCGCGCTTCGCCGAGCACGCGCGCGCCAAGCGCTACATCAGCACGCCGAGCTACGCGCAGGTGACCCAGGGCATCCACCGCAAGGCAGTCGACCGCTGGCACGCCTACCGGGAGGCTTTCGCGCCCGTGCTGCCGATGCTGCGACCGATGATGGAAAAACTCGGCTACGACGATTAGCGCGTCGCCTCCGCTTTCGGAGGTATTGGCACAGACATGTGGCATGACTTCCGGCGTTTTCCCAAAACATTTCGATCTTGCATGCTGCCGTTTCGACCTGACGGAGAAAACCACCATGGCGCATCGCCTGACACCGCTGGCCTTCGGTCTACTGCTGGGCCTGGCAGGCTGCAGCAGCCTGCCGCCTGCCAAACCGACGCCAGCGCCGGCATTGACGCCGCAAACCCTGAGCTCCGGCGGCATCATGCCGGTCGAGCAGTCGCGCATGAACTTCGATCACGCGCAGCTGCACTTTACGGTGAACCCGGCGCAGCAGAGCATCGATGCGAATGCCGTACTGACGTTCACCGCGAAGTCGAACATCGACACGCTGCTGCTGGATCTGGACCGCAATCTGCCGATCAGCCGCATCACGCTGGACGGCCGCGCGGTCGCTGCAGCCGACTGGAGCAATCCGGACGGGCGGTTGCGCATCCACCTGCCGGCCACCGTTGCTGCCGGCGGCCGCGTGCAGGTGGCGATTGCCTATGGCGGTAAACCGCACGTGGCGAAGAAGGCGCCGTGGGATGGCGGCTTCGTGTGGAGTCACACGCCCGACGGCAAGCCGTGGGTGGCCAGCGCGGTGGAAGGCGAAGGCTGCGACCTGTTCTGGCCGTGCATCGATCAGACCGAAGGCGAACCCGATCTGGTGGATACCTACATCACCGTGTCGAAGGATCTGGTCGCGCCCGGCAACGGCAGGCTGATCGGCATCACCGACGAGGGCGACAAGCACACCTATCACTGGCGCGCCAAGCATCCCAACACCTACGCCATCTCGATCAACGTCGGCCCGTTCAAGCTGCTGCAGGCCAATTACGCCAGCCGCTACGGCAACACCATTGCGATGCAGTTCTGGTATCTGCCCGGCCAGGAAAAGCAGGCACAGACGCTGTTCGAGGAATTTCCGCACATGCTGGATTTCTTCGAGCAGCAGATCGGACCCTACCCCTTCGGCGATGAAAAAATGGGCGTGGTGGAAACGCCGCATCTGGGCATGGAGCATCAGACCATCAACGCCTACGGCAACGGCTTTGCGAAGGACGGCTACGGCTTCGACTGGCTGCTGCAGCACGAGTTTTCGCACGAGTGGTTCGGCAACCAGGTAACCAACGCCGACTGGGACGACATGTGGCTGCACGAGGGCTTCGGCACTTACATGCAGCCGCTGTACGGCCACTACCTCTACGGCGACATGCCGTACTTCGCCATGCTGCAGACCGAGCGCCAGGCGCTGAAGAACACGTACCCGATCGTGGCCGGCCACAGCCAGACCGAGGACCAGGTCTATGACGACGCGCACGGGCCCGGCAACGACATCTACTTCAAGGGTTCGCTGATGCTGCACTCGCTGCGCCAGCTGATCGGCGACCGCGATTTTTTCGCCAGCATCCGCCTGCTGGTGTACGGGCGCAGCGATCCGAAACCCGGCAACTTCAGCCCGCGCTATGCCAGCACCAAGGACTATATCGACATCGTCAACAAGGTCACCGGCCGCAACCTAAGCTGGTTCTTCAAGGTCTATCTCTACGACGCGGCGCTGCCGCGGCTGGAGGTCGATCGCCATGGCAATATGCTCGATCTGCGCTGGGTCACCGAGCACAACGAGGATTTTCCGATGCCGGTCGAAGTCCAGGTCGGCGAAACATTCCAGACCGTGCCGATGGACGCGCACGGCGCCGGACACCTGGCCGTGCCGGCCGACAGCCTGCTGATCGTCGACCCGCATTCCAAACTGCTGCGCGAGATGCCTCATATCGAGGCGTATCAGGAGTGGATGAAGCAGCAGAAGGCGAGGCACAAGCCGTCGACGTAAACGCTGGTCGCATCGCCAACAAAAAGCCCGGCAAATGCCGTAATGCTGTTCACTTAAGCATTGCATCGTAGCCAAGGCGTCCCAAGAATCCGGCCTTCACCTGTTGAAGGCCGGATTTTTTTGTGTCCCTGC
>NZ_JACCCA010000021.1:0-24877 GCF_013408815.1 Rhodanobacter sp. K2T2
TGCGGCGGACGCGGCCGGTCCGTCGGCAGCTCCAGTCGCACCGGTACATCGACCAGCGCCTCGCGCCAAAACGCCGCTTGCGTCGCCAGCCGCTGGTCGGTCAGCCACGCGCGTTGCCAGGCCGCGTAATCCGCGTATTGAATCGGCAGCGGCGCCAACGCCGCCTCGCCGCCGCTGACCGCGGCCTCGTAGCAGGCCACCAGCTCACGCAGCAGAATGTCCATCGACCAGCCGTCCGACACGATGTGGTGCTGGGTCAACAGCAGTACGTGTTCGTTGTGACCCATCGCCACGAGGCGAGCACGGATCAACGGCCCTCGTGCCAGATCGAAGGGAAGCAACACTTCTTCATTCGCCAATTGTCGAAGGGCAGCATCGCCATCCGCGATACCCACGAGCGAGTGATGTTGCATGCTCACGCCGCGTGATGCGTCGATCAACTTCGCGTAAGGCGCACCTTCGTTGCTGACAAACACCGTGCGCAGCGATTCATGTCGTGCAAACAAGGTATCGAGGCTGTGCTTGAGCGCCACCGCATCGAGTGCGCCGCGCAAGCGCAACACTGTGCTCACATGATAGGTAGCGCTCACGTCCTCAATTTGCGCAAGGAACCACAGGCGTTGTTGCGCGAAAGAGAGCGGCAGTCGCCCATCACGCGAAACCGGGCGAATGGCAGGTAGCGCCGGTTCAATTGTTTGGTCCAGATGTTCCTGGATCGTTAGGGCAAGTTCGGCGAGCGTCGGGTTGGAGAACAACGCCGACACCGGCATCTGCACGGCATAGCGTTGAGCAACGCGCCCGAGGAGCCGCACTACATGCAGCGAATGGCCGCCCAAATCAAAAAAGCGATCATGTCGCCCCGCCTGCGCGATACCGAGGAGCTCGCACCAGATGTCGGCGATGGACATCTCCAGCTCCCCGTGCGGCGTCTCGTGCTCCGGGCGTTCGCCATTGTCTCGATCCGGGTCCGGAAGCGCTCGTCGATCGATCTTTCCATTGGGAGTGAGTGGGAACGCGTCGAGTACCACGAAAGACGACGGCAGCATGAAATCCGGCAAGGTACTCGCCAGATGCGAACGAATGTCGTCGCGATCCACGTCGCGACACACCAGCGCCTGCAGCGATGCCAATGCTGGCAGACCGGCCAAGGCATCATCCGCGTCCATCCAGTCGATAAGGCAAGCGATCTCGTCGACGCCTGCCTGCCTAAGCTGTCGCGCCACCGACACGCACCCTTGCGGTGTGCCGATAAGCGATGCCGTGCGGGAATACCTTTCGAAGGCGAGCCGTACGATCCCTTCCTTGGCCTCGTCGTCGACGTCGTCCACTTCCAGATCGAGACTGGTTGCCCAGGAGGCAAGCAAGCCCAAATGCTCACGCATGTAACGCATGAACGGACCGCGTGCGCGTTCTAGTGTTTCGTCGAGATCATCGCCCACGTAGGCGTGAATCATCACGGTGACGCGTCCGGTCGACGGATCGAGTCCGGCCTCGGCGCGGGCATGCCGGTAAGCGATGATCTGTTCGGACAACTGCGCGATGTTCTGGCCGAGCAGATGGGTCAGAACGTTTGCACCCAGCCGTCCGGCATGGATGAAAGTATCGGGGTGCCCGGCCGCCGTTACCCAAAGCGGCAACTCGTCTTGCACGGGGCGCGGATAGACCCTGACCTCGCCCTGCTTTCCACTGCCATCGATGCGCTGGATCGTTTCGCCGCGCCACAGGCGACGTATCGTCTCGATGCCATCGGCCATCGCCTGCTTTCGCACGGCAAAACGCTCGGGGGCCAGTGTGAAATCGCGCGGATGCCAGCCAGACGCCGCGGCGATGCCGACACGTCCGCCAGACAGATTGTCGACGACAGCCCATTCCTCGGCGATGCGGATCGGATCGTGCAGAGGCACGACGACGCTACCGGCTCGCAGTCCTACATGTTTGGTAATCGTGGACAGCGCCGCGTTCAACACCGAAGGGTTGGGATACAGCATGCCGACGTTATGGAAATGCCTCTCCGGCGTCCAGATCGCTTCGAACGCGTGCTCATCCGCGAAGCGCGCGGCGTCCAGGTAAAGCCGATAACGGTTCGAGCTACCTGAAGGTTCTGCGCCGAAGAAGAAAAGGCTAAAGCCTGGTGCGGACCCGTGGTGACCTACGCGTCCCTCGTACGCTGCTTCCGGTACGACATAGGCGACGAGGCGTTTGTCGCCATGTGCGTCGGGTCGTGCCACCACGGTTGCTGCGCGCACGCGTGCATGAGTGACCAGGCGCGATTCGATCTCGCCCAGTTCGATCCGATAGCCGCGAATCTTGAGCTGGTCGTCATTACGTCCCAAGTATGCGAACGAGCCATCCTCCAAAACACGAACCATGTCTCCGGTTCGGTACATGCGCGGATGAGAGCCATCATCGAACGGATCCGCGACAAACCGATCTTCCGTCAGATCAGGACGATTGAGATAACCCCTCGCCACGCCGGCGCCGCCGATATGCAAATGACCGATCGCTCCGATCGGGACCAGATGCCCCATGCCGTCCAAGGCGTAGCAGCGTGTGTTGTCGAACGGATAGCCGAGTGTCGGCGTGGGCTGCTCGCCAGTCGTCGCACGCTCGATGCGTATGCCTGTCGACCAGATGGTGGTTTCCGTGGGGCCATAGACATTCCACAGGTCACGGCCACGCGTCGTCAAACGCGCGGCGAGATCGGCCGTCATGGCTTCGCCGCCGCAGACCATGCTGAGGTCTCGCGTACCGTTCCAGCCGGAGTCCAGCAGCAATCGCCAAGTGCTCGGCGTGGCCTGCATGAAGGTCACCTTGTGATCCTCGATCACTCGCTGCAAGGCCATCGGATCGACGGCCTGTGCGCGTGTAGCCATGACGATGGCCGAGCCGTGCAAGAGCGGCAGAAACAGCTCGACTGCAGCAATGTCGAACGAAACACTGGTGATGGCCAGCACGCGATCGTTCTCATCCAATACCCGCACGCGTTCCATCGAGCGCAGCAGGTTCACGACGCCGGCATGCTCGACCATCACGCCCTTAGGTCGGCCAGTCGAACCCGAGGTAAAGATGACATAGGCCAGGTCATCGGCGTGCGTTGCCTCGCTGCGCGGAGGCGGCGTGCTGGGCCATGACAACCATTCTCCGAGAACGTTGCCGGTGCCGACATCGTCCAGCAGAATCGTCGAAGCAGCGCAGGCTGAATCAGCGACCAGAGCACGCGAACGTTGATCGGTGAGGATCACCCGGGGCAAAGCGTCGACCAGCATTTGATCGACGCGTTCGCGGGGATACGCTGGATCGATCGGCACATAAGCCGCGCCCGCCTTCAGAACGGCAAGCATGCCGATGACCAGAGCAACACTACGCTCGGCGCAAAGAGCGGCGAGCGTGCCCGAACCGACGCCCTCTTCGACTAATCGATGGGCCACACGATTGGCCCACTCGTCGAGCTGTCGGTAGGTCAGGCCGCGGTCATCGTCCCGTACGGCCAACGCATCCGGCGAGCACCGTACCTGTGCCTCGATGAGGTGATGGATGCGCACGTGCGCATCCAGCGGCACGCGTGCATCAGAGTGTCGCCGTGACAGCAACGCGACCTCATCCGTGGGCAACACATCCAGCTCGTGAAGATGCCGGGACGGAGCGTTGGACAGTGCGGAGCAAATGCTGGCCAACGCGACTTCCACATAGGAAAGAATGCGCGCGGCAGACAGCGAAGCGACCGCATCGATCGTCAAGGCCAACGCGTCGCCAAAATCCTCGACGGACAAAGCGAGCGGATAGTTGGTCCGTTCACCGGCATGGATCCGAGCCAGCTGCTCTTCGACATGCGCCCACTGTGCATCGGTGTCTAAAACATGCGGAGTGGCATGATGGCGATAATTGAGGATCGAACTGAACAGGGGGTCCGGCGCACGCACCTGGCTGCAACGCTGCGCGAGAGCGAGTGAGGCGTACTCATGCGCCAGCAGATCCGCCAACGAAGCCTGCACGGCACGTAAGCCGCTCTGCGCACCTTGATCAGCAAGCTGCACACGGATCGGCAAGGTATTGATGAACATGCCGGCATCGGCTTCATCCGCTTCTGCCGACGCTTGATGGCTCGACAGCACGGTACCGAACACGACGTCCGTTTGACCCGCGGCCCGCGCCACGACGAGACCCCACGCAAGATGGCAGACACTCGCCACGCTCACTCTGTGACTTTTTGCCTGTTCTCGTATCGACGCCACCAATTCCCTGGAAAGCAGCTTGCGCGCATGCACGAAGGTGGCCTGCGCCGCATGCACGGTCGCGACACCGAAGGGAAGCGTCGGTTCGGTTACATCGCCGAGCATCGATTCGAAGAATGCGCGGTCGTCGTCGGTTGCGGCGGCAGCGCGCGTCCGTTCGATGAACTCACGGAAAGGCCGCGGCGAGGTCAGATTATTTTCGAGGCCGGACTGGAATGCCGCGACCTCGCGTGCCAGAACCTGCAGTGTTGCCTGATCGCCGACGAGGTGATGCATGCGCTGAAAGAGGTACCAGGTGCCTGCGGCAGCGTCTTCCGCGGCATAGAAGCGAACCAGCGGAGCTTCCGTGGGATCGAAAATATCCTGTTGGGCATGCGCCGATAACTGTTGCGATACCGAAACATCCAGCAACAGACCATCCACATAAAAACACGCCACATCGGCCGATCGGAGAACCACCTGCGCAGGCATGGACAGCCCTTCCCAGAGGAACGCTGTTCGCAGAATGTCGTGCCGTGCGACGACTTTCGACGCCGCCGCGACGAAGGCCTCCAACTCGACGCGCGATGCGAAGGTCGTCGTATGCGTGATGACGTAGGGATCGTTGGCGGGATCGCTGAGGTGGTGATACAGGATGCCATCCTGCAGCGGGGAAAGGGCATAGATGTCCTGTATGTTCGCCACCCCACCGGGTACTGAGGCGATGATGCGGTCCAGGCCATCCTGATCGATATCGATGAGTGGAACCATGTCCGGCGTGATCGCCGTCGCGTTCTCGGGTATGCCGACCGATGCAGCGACAACGACCTCTCTTGCCACGATCAGCGCAGCAAGTTCGTGCAATACCGGATGAGCGAAAATGGATCGCAGCTCGAGCATGAGGCCGCTCTTCCGCAACCGCTCGACTACGCGCACGGAGAGAATCGAGTTTCCGCCCAATTCGAAGAAGTGACTTTCCCTCGACACCGCATCGACACCGAGAACGTCGCACCATATCGCTGCCAGGCGCGTCTCCAGCGGACCCCGCGGAGCCGTGTCCGACGCATCCATCTTCGACGTGCTGACCGGGGGCGGTAATGCCGCACGATCGACCTTGCCATTGGGCGTCAGTGGCAGTGATGCCAGCGCGACAAAGGCCGAAGGCAGCATGTACTCGGGTAGCCGCAAGCGCGCATGGGCAAGCAGCAGTGGCGAAATCGTTGCGGACGTCATGCTTTCGAAGCCGCTAGCCGGTACCACATACGCCACCAACATCGCCTCGTCCGCAGCGCCACGCCAACTACGAACGGCAACGTGACGCACCGCCGGATGGTCGAGCAGACAGGATTCGATATCGCCCAGTTCGATGCGGAAACCACGCAACTTCAATTGATCGTCGTTGCGACCAAGATGTTCGATCGTTCCATCGGGACGATACTTCGCGAGGTCGCCGGTCTTGTACATGCGCGCGTCGGCATCGGCGCAGAACGGATCATCGAGAAAGCGTGCTGCCGTAAGATCCGCGCGCCCGAGATATCCGCGCGCGACGCCATCACCGCCGATGTAAATCTCGCCAGGCACACCGAACGGCACGAGGCGCAGCGACTCGTCGAGCAGATAAATACGGGTGTTTGCCACGGGACGGCCGATGGATGGTGCCCTGCCGTGATCCACCACCGCATTAGATTCGATGCGCGCGATGGTCGACCAGACCGTGGTTTCGGTGGGACCGTAAGCATTCCACAACATGCCATCGTGAGCACTGAGCCGCCCGGCCAAAGCGGCGATGAGCGGCTCGCCGATAGACACCATGCGAAGCCCGGGCGACGGTTTCCACCCGCTGTCGAGCAAGGACTGCCAGCGCGCCGGCGTGGTCTGCATCAGGTCAACCGGGTGACGTGCCAGCAGAGCCTGTATCGCGTACGGATCGGCGATTTCGGTAGAACTCGCCAACACCAGGGTAGCGCCTGTCACCAGCGGCAGAAACAGCTCAAGGGCAGCGATATCGAACGAAATGCTGGTCAATCCCAGCACCCGCCCTTCCGGACCGAAAGCGAGATCGTCCTTGGCACTCAGGATAAAGTTGACGATGGATCGATGTTCGACCATGACGCCCTTCGGTCGTCCGGTGGATCCCGACGTGAAGATGGCATAGGCGACAGCGTTTCCTCGAGCGTCACCACGGACGTCGCGCGTTATATCGCTGGTCGGCTGATCGACCCATGCCGGTCGGCCGCCTGGATCGGGAAGCGCGACGATCGCACTCTGCTCGGGAAGCGACTCGCCCAACGCGCGCACGCCCATCCCGTCCGCGCAGATCAGGCTGAGTCCGGCATCTTCAACGACCTGCAAGAGACGCTCGCGCGGATACGACGGATCGAGCGGCACATAAGCCGCACCCGCCCGCATCGTGGCTAGCATGGCAACGAGCATCCAGGGTCCTCGCGCCGAGCACACGCCGACGTAATCGTCAGGTCGCACACCGGCCGCTACGAGCTGTTGCGTCGCAAGCCGCACTTCGCTGTCGAGCTGGGCGTAGGTCCATGCTTCTTGACCAAACACCAGCGCGGTATGCGTAGGTGTCTGTTCGCATTGCGCGTCGATCAAGTCAGTAAGGTAGATCGAGCAGCTGTCTGGAAAAATCTTTGCCGTCGCGTTGAGCCGAACCACTAGCTCGTCGATTTCGCCAGCGGGAAGCATCTCCAACGCGGTATCGCCTGCATCCATGTCCTGATGCAGTACATCGGCAAGAGCCTCCAGCGCACGACACAGGTAAGCGCAAACACGTTCGGCCGAGAACGGCGCAACGACCTGTCCGATCAGCGCCAGCGCCTGGCCGTAGTCCTCGACAGCGATGCTCACGGGATAATTCGTGAAGCGATCGCCCATGCTCCACTCCACGGCCGCGAGCGGATGATCGCCGTCCTCGACGTCGCCTTGTGACGGAAGCAGGTTGCGGAAGTTGAGTAGCGAGGAGAACAGCGTGGTGCCCGCGGGGACTCCGCTGCACTGCTGCGCCACGGCGAGCGACGCGTGTTCGTGGCACATTAGTTCGGCCAGCAGACGATGGGTTTCCCTGACCTGGTTATGGATGCTTTCGTTCGCGACAGCGACGCGCAGCGGAAGCGTATTTATGAAGAGACCCGCAGCCCTGTCAGCGCCTGCCGTGCCCTGCAGCCGTCCAAACAAAACGGTGCCGAAGACAACGTCATCGCGGCCGCTCGTCCGCGCGATGACGTGAGCCCAGGCAAGATGGCACAAACTGGCAAGACTGACTCCTACGCGCCGGGCGCCGTCACGCAGACGATTCGCTACCGCATCGGGCACGGACATCCTGGCCTCGCCGACATCGTCCGTCACATAGGCGCCATCGATTCCGAACGGCAGCGTCGGCTCGGTGACATCGCCGAGCATGCTGGTGAAGAATGTCTCGTGCTCGGCCTTGCTGGCACCGCCCCGCGTTTGCGCGACCAGCGCCCGGAAGGACGGGGCGGCAGGCAGCAGATGCGCATCGCCTTCAAGAATGGTCTTGAGTTCGTCGCGGAATATCCTCACCGACACGGCGTCTTCGACCAGATGATGCCGTAGCAAGACTGCAATCCAACGATCCTCGACCGCATCCTTTGCCACCGCAAGCTGGACGAGCGGCGCCTTAGTCAGATCCATGCGCAGGCTCTTCGGATCAAAGCGCGCGTGCAGCCGCTCCGTCGCAGTAGCGCCGGGTAGGCCAGCCATCTCGATCAAGGGCAAGGTCGCCTGTCGGACCACCACCTGATGGGGCTCCGACAATCCGTCCCAGACGAACGATGTGCGCAAGATGTCGTGCCGTTCGATCAATACGTTCAAGGCGGCGACGAAACGATCCAGAAGATCGCGCTCGTGGAAAACCAGATGACTAAGCATCACGTACGGATCGCGGCCCGCGGCGAGCATGTGATGGAATAGGATGCCGTCCTGCAAAGGTGTCACGCCGTAGATGTCTTTCACGTTGGCCACGCCGCCGGGAACGGACGCGACGATGCCATCGATGTCTTCTTGACTGAGGTTCGCCAGTGGCAGCATCGACGGCACGATGCGCACGACACCGTCGGGAACGCCTTCGGCCATCGACTCATGTGCATCGAGCGGCGCAAGCTCGCGCGCCATGTCAGCGAGCAGTGAGGCCGAGAAAATGTGATTGACCTCGAGCCGCTGACCGGCCTGGCGCAGCCGCTCGATCAACTGAACCGCAAGCAGCGAGTGACCGCCTAGGCGGAAGAAATCGTCGTTGCGACCCACACGATCGACGCCGAGTAATCCGGACCACAGATCCGCGAGCAATCGTTCGCCAGGTGTAACGGGTTCGTCCGAACGCGAGGATGATGCCACCGCTGGTTTCGGCAGCGCCTTGACGTCCAGCTTGCCGTTGATCGTCAACGGTAAGGCATCGATCGGCACATAAGCCGACGGCAGCATGTACGACGGAAGGCGCGCTTCGAGATGCGCTGCAATATCGTCCATGAGCACGCTGTTGTCGCTCGCCTGCTCGCGACCGATGAGAATCACATAGGCAACGAGGCGCATGCTTCCGCTGTCGTCGCGACCAATCACCGCGGCCTGCGAAACGCTTGGATGCTCGCTCAATCGCGCCTCGATTTCACCCAACTCAATGCGATAGCCGCGGATCTTGACCTGCTGGTCGTTACGGCCAAGAAATTCAAGTTCGCCATCCTCGTCGCGCCGCGCCAGGTCGCCGGTGCGATACATGCGCGAGTTCACGCTGTTCGCAAACGGATCGGCCAGGAATCGCTGTTCGGTGAGGTCGGGACGTCCTTTGTATCCGCGAGCCACGCCCGCGCCGCCTACATACATTTCCCCCACCACGCCGACGGGAACAGGCTGCCTATGCGCATCCAGAAGATAGATCGCAAGGTCGTCGAGAGGTGCACCGATCGGGCTGGACGAGCACAACGCATCCGCCGGTCCCAGGCGACGATAGGTCACGTGGACGGTGGTCTCCGTGATGCCGTACATGTTGATCAGCTCGGGACGATTTTCCGGGTAAATCCCGTACCAGTCGTTCAACACGGAGGTGTCCATGGCCTCACCTCCGAGCACGATGTAGCGCAAGGAGGGTATCGGAGCGTGGCTGGTATGCGCGTGGATGAAGGCCTTGAAGGCACTAGGGGTCTGGTTGACCACAGTCACACCTTCGCGGGCCACCAGTTCAAGGAAATCGCCTGTCGAGCGTGCGACCTCATGCGGAACCACGACCAGACGACCACCATGCAGCAGCGCACCCCAAATCTCCCACACGGTGAAGTCAAACCCGTAGGAATGGAACAAGCTCCACACATCGTTTTCGTCGAACGCAAACTGTGCTGCCGTCGTGTCAAACAAGCGGTCGACGTTGCGGTGTTCGACCATGACACCCTTGGGCTCGCCGGTGGAGCCGGAGGTGTAGATGATGTAAGCAACGGCGTCGGAAGACACCTCGACGGTGAGATCGTCCGACGATTGCATCGACCACGCATCGGGCCGATCGATATCGACGACATCGATGGCTTGCGAGCCAGCGGCCAAGGCGGCGCATCCGAGCGCATCGGCGACGACCAGCGCTGGCTTGGCGCTTTCCAGAATGCGGTCGATACGATCGGATGCATATACCGGATCAACCGGCACATACGATGCACCCGCCTTGAGCACAGCGAGGATAGCTACGAGTAGGCCGGCTTCGCGCTTGACGCAGATCGCGACGTGATCGTCGCTGGTGATGCCGAGCTCGACGAGATGATGTGCCAGACGATTTGCTTGTCGATTGAGTGCGTCGTAGCTCAGCGCCGTCGTTGGGCTGGTGACAGCGATCCTCTCGGGAAACCGGCGAACGATACGCTCGAAACGGCGATGGATCGTGTCGCGCATGGCGCCGCTGTCGCTCGCTGCGATAGGTCCAGCGAGGGCATAGTCTCGTTCCTCTGCCGGCAGCACTTCGATCCGGCTCGACTTGGCATTCGCGCCGTGATCCAGTACATCGACGAGCGAGGCCAGCGCCGTGCTCATGTACGCGACCAACCGCTCCGGGCTGTGCGGCGTCTCGACGAGCGCCGTCAGTGCGAGCCGGTCGCCGAAATCGTCCACGCACATCGTGAGTGGATAATTGGTGCGCTCCACCGTCTTGACGAAGCGCACGTCGCGCATCGCGTGGTTATCCTCGTCGATGCCGTCGAGCGCAACCGTTCGATTGTGACGATAGTTGAATACACCGCTAAAGAGCGGCGACGGCAATTGTACGCCGCTGCAACGTTGCGCCAAGGCCAGCGAGGCGCTCTCATGGTGCACCAGCGAAACAAGGCGATCATGCACGTCACGCACCGCCGTACTTACGGGCCGATCGTCGAGCTTGATGAGCAAGGGCAACGTATTGACGAACAGGCCGACGCCTTGTTCGGACGAGCGCCCCGACTGCATGCGGCCGAGTAGCACCGTACCAAAGACGACATCGTCCGTGCCTGCTGTTCGTCCCAATACATGCGCCCATGCAAAGTGGCACAAGCTGGCAGCGCTCACGCCAAGACGGCGCGCATGATCGCGAAGGCGTGCGGTGATTTCCGGATCGACCTCAGCCGTCGCCTCGACGACAGCACGGCCGTGCTGCATCACATTGGATAGACCGAAGGGCAAGGTCGGTGCGGTTATGTGACCGAGCATGTCGCGGAAGAACGCTTCGTGCTCAGCCTCGGCGGGACCTTGCACGATTTTCCACAACTGTTCGCGGAAGGGCTCCGCATCAGGCAATTCGTGACCGCGTCCCTCGAGCAGGGTATAGACTTCCGAACGCAGCACGTCGAGTGTCGAATGGTCGCCGATCAAGTGGTGATATCGCTGCTGGACGCGATACCCGCCGTCGACCCCGTTGTGCGTGACGATGTACTGGAGCAACGGCGCCAAGCCGACATCCAGACGCAACGGCAACTGACTCACCAGATCATCGACATCGACTGATGCGACGTTCGCGTGATCAGCTAGCGAAAGGTCCGTCACCTGCAAGTTTGCGCTACGCAGCACGACCTGGACCGGACGCGAAAGACCCTCCCACAAAAAAGCGCTACGCAGAATGTCGTGCCGTTGCACGACCGTGGCGACCGCGCCTAGGAACGCGTCAACGACAGACCGGTCCGGAAAATCCATGTCCGTCACGAGAACGTACGGATCGACACCCGACGCGAGACGATGATGGAAAAGAATGCCGTCCTGCATCGGCGTCAAGCCGTAGATATCCTGAATGTTGCTCGCGCCTCCAGGCACGACAGATACGATCGTCTCGATGTCCTGAACCGTCAGCGAGATCAGCGGCAGCATCGACGGCTCGATCGTCTGAGCTCCCACCGGGATACGGTTGGCAGGCGCCCCACGCGTCACGTCCTGCGTGATGGCCTTCGCCATATCGCTCAGCACCGGATGGTTGAAGGCATCCTTCGCTGTGAGCGAAAGGCCTTCCTTTTGCAGCCGTCCGATCAGGGTAACGACATTCAGTGAGTGACCACCGAGTTCGAAGAAGTGATCGCGGCGACCCACGCGCTGAATCTGCAGAATCGCTTGCCACACCGCCGCAAGGCGCTCTTCCACCATCGAGGCCGGAGCTTCATAGGCACGTCTCGCGAAGGCCGTGTCGTCTGGTATGGGTAGCGCGCGGTGATCGATCTTTCCACCGACGGTGAGCGGAATCGCATCGATCGCGACGAAGCACGCGGGGATCATGTACTCCGGCACCTTAGTCGCCAGATGCGTACGTAAGGCGTTCGGCAAATCGTCAACATCCACACCGGAGTGGCCGGCTTGTGCATGACGCACGACATACGCACAGAGGCAGCGCACCGTCCCGGCATCGTCGCGAACCGTCACCACGGCTTCGGCGACATCAGGATGGAGACGCAACTGGTTTTCGATTTCGCCCGGTTCGATGCGGAAGCCGCGCAGCTTGACTTGGTTGTCGATGCGACCGATGTACTCGAGTAAACCTTCAGGCCCGCGGCGGACGAGATCACCGGTCCGGTAACGAAGGCCGACCGCTTGACCCACGCGATCATCGACAAAGAAGCGCATGGCGGTCAGCTCGGGCAAATTGAGGTAGCCACGAGCCACGCCAACCCCGCTGACGACCAATTCGCCGATGGCACCGTCCGGCACGAGCCGGCCACGGCTATCCAGGATGTCGACGAGCTGGTTCGCGATCGGTGTGCCCAGCAATACCCGTTCAGCGTCGGGCTGGAACGCCCACATCGTCGTGCAGACCGTGTTTTCCGCCGGGCCGTAACCATTGTGGATCGTCGCAAGACGACTCATGCGTCGCATGAGGTCGAGCGAAGGTGCTTCACCGCCCAAGATGAGGGTTAGCGGATGTGCCAGCGGCGGCAGGTCGGTGACACCCTGGATGAACGACGGCACGAGAGCGCCGAAGCTGATGCGCTGAGCATCGATATAAGACCAGAGCTTGCGTATGTCATGACGTGCGTCGTCCGGAGCGATATGCAAGGACGCGCCGCTACCGAGCGCGAGCATGATTTCCAGAACGCTGGCATCAAAGCCTAGCGAGGCGAACTGAAGTACGCGGCTTCCCGGAGCGATGCCGAAGCGCGAGGCGTGATCGATCGTGAGGTTGACCAAGCCGCGGTGTTCGATCATCGCGCCTTTCGGACGACCCGTGGAACCTGACGTGTAGACCACGTAAGCCAGACGCCGCGGATCGCGCACCGCCGCTGTCGCTTCGCCACGATGCGTACTCAAGGTGGAATCGGCAGCAAGGCGATCCGCTCGAACAACACGACCGCTCGTCAAACCTTCAAGCGCGAGCTCTCCGGTCGCATCGCACAACACGAAAAAAGCCCCGGTGTCGTCCAGCATGTGCGCGAGGCGGTCCCTGCCTTGCGCAGGATCCAGCGTCACATAAGCAGCGCCGGCTTTGAAGGCACCGAGCATGCAAACTACCGGCACGATGCCGCGTTCGGCACAGATGACAACGAGCGACTCGACACCGATACCCTTCTCAACCAGAAGATCAGCGATCGTCTCCGCGCGTGCATCCAGCTCACCATAAGTAAGCTGCGTTGGTCCATGCACGATCGCCAATGCCTCCGGCGCATCGTCGACCCAACGATCGAAAAGTGTGCAGAAATCCGTGGCAGCAGGGATCGTATCGAGCGCATCGGCGACAACGGACTGTTCGCTACGATCGAAGATCTCCAAGGTGTGCGCCGGCACGCTGGCATCGGATTCCAGCGCATCACACAGATCAACCAGCGCACAGCGAATATACGAAACGATCCGCTGCGGATCGATCTCGCGCACTGTCTGGGCGGATATCTGCAAGCTGTCGCTGCCCTGGTCGATCGAGACGCCGAGTGGATAATTGCTACGTTCCGTGTTCGAGGTGACGGCAACGGTCGATAGCAAAGTCGGCAAGGCATCCGGTGCAATGGCGACCTCGGCCGAATGCCGCATATTGAGCACAGCACTGAACAGGGGTGACGTCATTGGCAAGCCGCTGCATGCCTTCGCCAGCGACAAGGGAGCATGTTCGTGATGCAGCAACGCACCGAGCCGGGCCTGCGCTTGCTTGACTACATCGAGTACGGCGTCGTCGCCGAGTCGCAAGCGAAAAGGAAGCGTATTGATGAACACACCGGCCGCACGATTGGCCGTGCTATCCCCGCTCAGACGGCCGAACAACACCGTTCCGAAAACCACATCGTCCCTGCCGGATGCGCGCGCCACCATCTGACCGAAGGCGGTGTGGCAGAGTGCCGCGACACTCACTCCACGTCGGCGTGCGGTGGCGAACACCCGCGCCACGAGATCGGTCGGCAGATGCTCTCCAAACTCGACCATGGCGCGGCCGTCCTGCTGTATATCGACCAACTGGAACGGCAGTGTCGGTTCCGTCACGTCAGCCAGCAGCTCCCGGAAGAACGCCTCGTGTTCCTCGCTGGCACCGGATCGGCGCATGCGCGCAATGGCAGCCTTGTAAGGAGTTGGCCTTGGGAGGTCCGCTTCGCGCCCATCCATGATCGTGTGCACGTCGCCATGAAGCATGTCGAGCGTGGAGTGATCGCCGACCAAGTGATGCATCCGTTGAAGCACTACCCAGGCATCGGATATTTTGTCGTGAAGCACCGTGAAAGAAAGCAGCGGCGCGGCGGTCACGTTCATGCGCATGGAATGAACTTCCAGCCACGCTTCGATGGCCGCCTTTGGATCGGCGTGATCGTTAGTCGCCGTTATCTCGTCGACGCGCAGGCACGCCGAACGCAGCACGACTTGCGCGGCCGTAGAAAGGCCCGACCAGACAAATCCCGTGCGAAGAATATCGTGCCGATCGACCACGCGCTGCACAGCATCGAGGAAACGCTGCAGCACATCGCGGTTAGGAAAAGTCAGCCACGTCCGCAGTTCGTACGGATCGGATTGCTCGGCGAGCAGATGATGAAACAGCACGCCGTCCTGCAGTGGCGACAAGGCATAAATATCCTGGATGTTGGCAACGCCGCCAGGCACCGCTGCCACGATGCGATCGATATCGTCCTGCTCGAGATCGATAAGCGAGAGCATGTCCGGCGTGATGCGTTCGATGCCTCTAGGCAGCGCCTGAAGCGCCGGCTCGACGTTGCGCGCATGCCCGGCGCCGTCATTCATTTCGCCAGCACGAAGCATTCGAAGCAATTCGCCCTTGTGTTCGGCAAGCGCCGATTTAAGCGTCTGGTCGAGTCGACCTTTGTTACCCCGAACCACGAGAGTGCCGTTGTCTTCCTTTATGTCGATGCCCGACTGTTCCAAGGCCGACAGCAATTCCTTGATGTTCATAGACGAACTTCCTCTATCTCGTTACAGCACATGGCCAGGTCGGCAAGAACGGGGTGCTCGAAGAGCGTGCGGACGTCCAACTCGATATCGTTGTCGCGAAGGCGTTCGAGCATGGCGATCGCCAATAGCGAGTTGCCACCGAGTTCGAAAAAGTGATCGTGGCGTCCGATGTGCTCCAGGCCGAGCAGG
This sequence comes from Rhodanobacter sp. K2T2, assembly GCF_013408815.1. NCBI lineage: Bacteria > Pseudomonadati > Pseudomonadota > Gammaproteobacteria > Lysobacterales > Rhodanobacteraceae > Rhodanobacter > Rhodanobacter sp. K2T2. The sequence goes on from NZ_JACCCA010000021.1 coordinate 15,237, forward strand.
TCCATCCAGATCGCTGCGATGGCCTCTTCGACGGCACCCGAAGGTGCTTCGTGACTTCGATGGACAAAGGCGCTGTCATCCGGCTCCGGCAGCGCCTTTCGATCCACTTTGCCATTCGGTGTGAGTGGCATGGCGTCGAGGCTGACGAAAGCGGACGGAATCATGTACTCCGGCACCAGCGCCTGCAGGTACGAACGAAGCTCAACGGCAGTCACGCCGCCATCGCCCGATGGCACCACGTAGGCCAGCAGACGTCGGTCGCCGCCGAGCGGCGAACCGAACACAACGGCTGCATCGCGGATTCGCGCATGCTCGGTGAGGCGTGTCTCGATCTCACCCAGTTCGACGCGAAAACCTCGAATCTTGACCTGCTGATCGTTACGCCCTAGAAATTGCAGTTGGCCGTCAGGCATGAGCCGGGCGAGATCGCCAGTCCGGTACATGCGCGCACCCGCCACCGAGGAATGAGGATCGACCACGAAGCGCTCTTGATTGAGGTCATCGCGGCTGAAGTAACCGGCCGTCAAGCATTCGCCGCCGATATACAAATCGCCTCGCACGCCCCAAGGCACCGGTTCGAAACGATCGTCGAGCACGTAGTACTTGGCGTTCTGAATTGGCCGTCCATACGGAATGCTGAACCATTCCGGCCGGATGCTCTGGACGCGGTAATAGTTGGACCACACGGTGGCCTCGGTCGCGCCGCCCAAGGCGATCATCTGGCAATTCGGGAAGTGCCGCCGTAGCACGTCGTGGAACTCGAGCGGAATCCAGTCGCCGCTGAAGAACGCGAGCCTGAGCGAGGAGGCGGGACCCGTTTCCATCGCACCGAAGAATGGGACCAGTTGTTGGAACACGGCCGGCGCCGAGTCCCAGAACGTCGCGCCCGAAGTCATCAGCGCGCGTGCGAGCAAACGCGGGTCCGACAGTTCATCCTGTGTCGCGATACGCAGGCATCCACCGGACGCGAGGATGCCGAAAATGTCGTACACCGAGAGATCGAACGAAAGCGAGCTGGTGAAGAACATCAAGTCGTTCGGACCTACGGTGAACTCGCTTGCGATCCACTCGATCAGGTTCACCACGGGGCGATGCATGCCCATGACGCCCTTTGGCCGCCCGGTCGAACCGGAGGTGTAAATGACATAGGCGATCTGGTCGGCCCGGATGGTCAGGCCCAGATCGGTGGTAGGCAGATCGCTGCGCGCGATCGCCTCGCTCACGTCGACAAGCATCGCGGAACCGCCCAGAGCCCTCGCGGCCGCGCCTCGCGCCTGCCCGTCGCAGACGACGAGGCGCGGCTGCGCGTCCTCGACGATGAAGCGAATCCGGTCTTCCGGATATGACGGATCTACCGGCACATACGCCGCACCTGACTTCAATATGCCCATGAGGGTGACCACGGAAGTCATATCGCGCGATACACACGCAGCTACCCGATCGCCAACGCCTACACCACTGGCAACCAGAAAGTGCGCCAACCGATTCGCCGCCTGGTTGAGTTCGACGTAACTCATCGTCCGGCCTTCGCACTGCAAGGCAATCACATCCGGCATCGCGCGACAACGCGCTTCGAAAAGCATGTGCAGTGCGATCTCCTGATCGTACGGCACAGCCGTGCTGTTCCATTCATGCAGAAGAAAGCGGCGTTCATCGTCGCCGAGCAATGCGATCGCCTGCACCTCCTTCGTAGTATTGGCCACCATGCCTTGCAGCATCGCGCCGATATAGCCGACGTGCCGTTCAATCGTCGGCCGGTCGAACAATGCCGTCGAGTAATTCATACCCCCGACGATGCATCCCTCATCTTCACCAAGGAAAAGTTCCAGATCGAACTTGGTGAAAGGTTGACCCGCATCGGCCATGCGCACTTCAAGTCCGTCGAGGACCGGCTCGCGCCGGGTCTGGCCCTGCCAGGTAAACATCACCTGGAACAGTGGCGTGTGGTTCGTGCGACGCGGCGGCTGCACGATATCGACGACCTGCTCGAACGGAAGATCTTTGTGATCCTGTGCTTCGAGTACGACCTGCCGGACCCGATCAAGCAATCCGGTCGCCGTCACTTGCGGCGACAGGCCGATCCGCAAGGCCAGACTGTTGACGAAAAGTCCCACGACGCCTTCGGTTTCCGGACGTTCGCGGTTCGCTGCGGGGCTGCCGATGACAATGTCGTCCTGGCCTGAGAGCCGGGACAATACGGCCGACCATGCCGCGGTCAACACCATGAAGAGAGTGGCCCGGCGTTCGTGGCTCCATGCTTTCAGCGCAGCCGTGGTGCGTTCGTCGATCACGATCGGAACGCTACCGCCGGCATGATCGAGCTTGACCGGTCGCGGGCGATCGCCCGGCAGTTCGAGCAAAGCCGGCGCGCCCTTTAGCTGAGTGATCCAGTACTCGCGTTGCTTCTGTTGGCGATCGCCATCGAGCCACCGCTTCTGCCACGCGGCATAGTCTGGATACTGCACGGACAACGGAGAAAGTTGGGGAACAATCCCGCTACGAAACGCACCATAAAGATGGCTGAGCTCCTGCACGAGAATATCGATGGACCATCCATCGGCGACGATGTGATGGAGCGTGATCAACAACACATGCTTTTGCGCGCCAAGCCGAACCAGTGCGAACCGAATCAGCGGACCGTGTTCGAGGTCGAACGGCGCCGCCGCCTCGATCGCCATGACATCGTCCAGGGTCGCCGCGGCACCTTCGGCCGACAGGTCAATATCCGCGATGGCCGGTGTCCGATCAGCATCGATCAGCACGACTTCCGGTTGTCCACGGCGACTGACGAACATCGAACGCAATGCTTCGTGGCGGGAGAAGATCGTCGCGAGCGATTTCGTCAGTGCCGAACGATCGACCTCGCCGGTTAACTGCAAGGCAACAGGGATGTGATACGTCGGATTGGCTGCATCGAAACGCGCAAGAAACCACAGTCGTTGCTGGGCGAACGAAAGTGGAAGTGCTGCATCACGCGGAATCGTCGGCATCGGCAGCTCGTCGCTCTCTCCGGAAGAGTGCTCGATCATCTTCGAGAGGGCGGCAACCGTGGGATGCTCGAACAATTCGCCCATCGCGATCTGACAGCCGTATTGCTTGCGCAGCTTCAATAACATGCGTACGGCGCTAAGCGAATGCCCGCCGAGTTCGAAGAAATGATCGTTGCGCCCGATCCGCTCGACACCCAGCAACTCCGACCAGAGACTCGCGATGGCCGTTTCGACCGCACCGCGCGGCGGCTCGTAATCGCGGTTGGCAAAGGCCCGTTCATCCGGTGCCGGTAATGCCCGACGATCGAGCTTGCCATTGCGGGTGAGCGGCCAGTGTTCCACGCTGACGAAGGCAGACGGCACCATATACTCAGGCAGGCGCGCGGCCAGGTGGTCACGTAACGACGCGGCCGAGACGGTCTGCGCGGACGCCGGAATCACATAGGCAATCAGGCGGGTGTCGCCCTGCGCATCGGCCTGGGCCAGGACGGTCGCCTCGTGAACGGCGCCGTGCTCGCTCAGGCGGGCTTCGATTTCGCCCAGTTCGATGCGGAAGCCGCGAACCTTGACCTGGTCGTCGTGACGGCCCAGGTATTGGATGCGGCCGTCCGGCAGGTAACGACCGCGGTCGCCGGTACGGTACAGGCGGCCGGCCGCGTCCAGCGGATCGGCGATGAACCGTTCGGCGGTCAGCGCCGGACGGTCGAAGTAGCCGCGCGCCACGCCGATACCGGCCACGTAGATTTCGCCGGCCACGCCAAGCGGAACGTCCCGGCCTTGTGCATCGCGCAGGTGGACGCGCATGTTGGCCAGCGGCCGGCCGATATGCACGGGGCCGTGGGGGTCGCGGATCGCGGTAATCGTGACGTCGACCGTGCACTCGGTCGGACCGTACATGTTGTATGCCTGCAACCAGGGTGCCGTGGCCAACTGGGACCACATGGCCGCATCGATCGGCTCGCCGCCTAGCAGCACGCGACGGGGGCGGTCGCTCAGGATGAGCAGCCCTTCGGCGAGCAGGCCACGCAGCTGCGAGGGCGTAGTATCAAAGGCATCGATCCGTTCGTCGCGCAGGAAGGCCAGCAGGGCGGGTGCGGAGACGCGCACGGCTTGCGGCAGCAACACGACGGTGTGCCCGGACAGCAACTGGCTGAAGGCCTTGATCGACATGTCGAACGAGAACGAGGCGTTCCAGGCCACGCGCAAGGCGGTGTCGTCGTCGGGATAGATCGGCCCGCGGATGGCGGCCCAGAAGTTGACCACCGAACGGTGTTCGACCATCACGCCTTTGGGCTCGCCGGTGGAACCGGAGGTATAGATCACGTAGGCCAGGTGATCCGGCGTCAGTCCGTCGATGTGCAGGTCGCTCTCGGGCTCGTCTGCCCATGCGTTGGGTAGTTCGTCGAGGGCGAGTACGTGTGTCTGCGTGGCGACAACGTCGCCCAAGGCATGGCGACCGTCGGCGTCGAGCAGCAGTACCGAGGCTGCGGCATCCCCGAGAATCCGTCCCAGCCGGTCGGAGGAATAGACCGGATCGAGCGGCACGTAAGCACCGCCGGCCTTGAGCACGGCCAGCATGGCGACCGCCATGGCGACACTACGACAGGTGCAGATGGCGACCCGTCGATCCGGGCCGACGCCGAGGCGAACCAGACGATGAGCCAGCCGATTGGCCTGGGCATTGAGCGCGGCATAACTCAACGCCACGCCGTCGGCCTGGATCGCGATCGCCGCCGGTGTGCGCCGGACCTGTTGCTCGAACAGCTCGCCCAGGCAGGCTGTCGGGAACACGCGCGCGGTCGTGTTCCATGCGGCGATAAGTGCGCGCTCGGTGTGGTCGGCAAGCGCAATCTCAAGTATGCGCTGCGTATCGTCGGCCAGCATCTGAGCGACGACGGCCTGCAGATACCGGATGTGACGGCTCACGCTATCGGCGTCAAAAAGCGCCGTCGCGTAGATGAAGCCTCCGACGATGCCGTCGCCTTCTTCGCCAAGGTCGAGCTTGATGTCATAGCGCGACGAAGCTTGGGAGAGATGCAGCGGACGGATGTCGATGCCGGGCAAGGAGAGCGCACTGCGCGCGGTGTTCTGCCAGGTGAACATCGCCTGGAAAATGGCAGTGCGATCGCTGGATCGCACCGGATTCACGATCTCAACCACCTGCTCGAACGGCAGATCCTGATGATCCTGTGCAGCGAGAACGTCGCGTCGAACACGCCCGACGAGTTCCGCCAGTGACGGGTTGCCGCCGAGTTCGACACGTAGCGCGAGCGTGTTCACGAAGCAACCGATGGTCTGTTCGACATCGCTTCGCCGACGATTGGCAACCGGCGTGCCGATGACGAGATCGGTCTCGTGCGACAGGCGCGCTAGCACGACGGCCCAGGCTGCCATGATGGCGGTGAATAGCGTGACGTCCTGACGCCCACACCACTGCTTGAGCGCCTTTGTCGTAGCCGCGTCGAATGCGATAGGCAGGAAGGCGCCGCTATGGTCCTGATGCGGCGGCCGCGGTCGGTCGATAGGCAAGTTGAGGGAGGCTGGCAGATCAGCCAGGCGATCACGCCAATAAGCCGTCTGGACGTCCATCCGTGCACCGCTCAGTCGCTGCCTCTGCCAGGCCGCGAACGCGGGATATTGTACCGATGGCAAAGTCGCGGGTATCGACCCATCGCTAACAAAGGCACGGTAATGTGCCGCGATATCGTCCGCGAGAAGGGCGAGCGACCAACCGTCCGCAATGAGGTGATGCAAGGTCAGAATCAGGATGTGTTCGTCATCCTCGATGCGAACGAGCGCCGCCCGCAAAAGTGGCCCCCGCTCGAGATCGAACGGACGTTGTGTTTCCTCGTCTGCGAACTCCTGCCATGCCGTCGCGCGATCGTCCCTGCCGCGCATATCGACTTCGTCCAGCGCGATGCCCGGCAACGGCGCGAGCAACCGAACATGCATTCCGTCCGCATCGTGCACGACGACGCTGCGTAACGCATCGTGCCGTGCGAAAACACCATTCAACGCAGCGTTAAGCGCCGCCACGTCGAGTACACCCTTGAGCGATAACGCACCTGGAATATGATAGATGGCCGAGCTTCCCTCACGCTGCGAGGCGAGCCATAAACTCTGCTGCGCAAACGAGAGCGGGATTCGATCGCCGTGCGCCAACGTGGCAATCGAATCTTCCGTCATCGCGCGGGTCTTCATGCCGCGCGCCAGCGCCAGCGCCCTTAGCCGCTCCAGCGTTGCAGCGTCCATATTGTCGAATGGCGAACTTGTGCTCACGGTATCTGTCCTTCGGAGGCGATGAGTTCTTCGAGATCCGCTGCGTCGAATTGCTGGGCAAGCGATGCGAGCAGAACCTCGCGAGCGAAAGCGTCGAGGTCTGGATGGTTGAAAAGAGTCGATAGCTCGATGTCGAGCCCGAAATCGGTGCTGATCCTGGCGAGCATTCGCACTGCCAAGAGCGAATGGCCACCAAGCTCGAAGAAGTGATCGCGGCGACCGACGCGAGTGACCCCGAGCAGTTCCTCCCACACGGCGGCGATCGCGCTTTCGGTGTCGCCTTGCGGCGGTTCGTACGCTCGACGGGCAAAGGCTTCGTCGTCCGGTGCCGGCAGCGCCTTGCGGTCGAGCTTGCCGTTGCCGGTCAACGGCAAAGCGGCCAGTTGCACGAAGGCCGCCGGCACCATGTATTCGGGCAGGTGTGCCGCGGCATGCGCACGCCACTGCGCCACCTCGCCCTGCCCGGCCTCGACGACCAGATAAGCGATCAACCGCACGTCGCTTCCTGGCGTGTCGCGCGCGACCACCGCGACATCGCGGATCGAGGCGCAGGTCGCCAGACAGGCCTCGATGTCACCCAGCTCGATACGAAAGCCGCGGATCTTCACCTGGTCGTCGTTACGGCCCAGGTACTCGATCTGGCCGTCCGGCGCATAGCGAGCCAGGTCGCCGGTCTTGTACAACCGGCCACCCGCGCGGAACGGATCGGAGACGAAGCGTTCGGCCGTCAAGCCATCGCGGTTGAGGTAACCGCGCGCTACGCCGACGCCACCGATGTGCAGCTCACCGACCGTGCCCCGCGGTACATGACGGCCATAACGATCGAGCAGATGGATCGCGGTGTTTGCGATCGGCCGACCGATCGGCACGGTACCGCCGGTGTAGTCCGGCGGACAGGTCCACGCGGTTACGTCGATCGCCGCTTCGGTCGGTCCGTACAAGTTGTGCAAGGCGACCGCCGGCAAGCGCTGGCGACAGGCCAGCACGTGGGCGGCCGGCAAGGCTTCGCCACTGAGTATCAGTCGACGCAGGCTCGTGCACGCGGCGACGTCGTCCACCTGGACGAAACTGGCCAGCATCGAGGGCACGAAGTGCGCTGTGGTGACTTGCCATTGACGCATCCATGCAGCCAGTCGCGGCGCGTCTTTGTGCAGCTCGGGCGGTGGCACGGCCAACGAGGCACCGGCGAGCAGCGACCAGAAGAATTCCCATACCGACACATCGAAGCTAAAGGGGGTTTTCTGGATGACGATGTCGGTGTGGTCCAGACCGTAGGCGCTCTGCATCCAGGTCAGTCGGTTGACCAAGGCGCCGTGTTCGTTCATCACACCCTTCGGGCGACCGGTCGAGCCGGAGGTGTAGATCACGTACGCCAATTGTCCGGCCGACGCGCCGGCGATCTGGGGATCGTGCGTCGGGCCATCGGTCCACGGCGCCTGATCCAGGTGCACACGATGGGCAGTGCTACCCAGCTCGGCCAAGGCGGTCTCGCCCACCCCATCGACCAGCATCCAGGCTGGCGAGGCATCGTCCAGCACCTGTCGCAGGCGTTCGGTCGGCAGGCTCGGATCCAGTGGCAGGTACGCGCCGCCGGCCTTGAGGATGGCCAGCAGACTGATCACCATCGGCACGCCACGCTCGGCGCAGACGGCGACGATGCGGTCGGGGCCGACGCCGTGCGCTACCAGTCGATGCGCCAGGCGGTTGGCGCGCCGGTTGAGTTCGGTATAGGTGAGGTTGCCGTCCTCGTGCCGCACGGCGATGGCCTCGGGCGTGCGCTGCACCTGGGCTTCGATCAGCGCATGGATGCTGACGTCGGTCGGATACGCTGCTTCGGTCGCGTTCCATGCCGCCTGCTGCGCTCGCTCCGCCGCACTGAGCATGTCGATCGACGACAAGCTCGCGCCGTCGACGGTCATCGCGCGAAGCACCGTCATCAGGTAATCGACGTGACGCTGCATCGTCGACGCGTCGAACAGGCCGGTCGCATAGACGAGAGTGCCGCTGATCGCTTCGCCGTCATCCATGACGTCGAGCTCGAGATCGAAGCGCGCTGTCGTATACGTCATCGGCGGCACATCGACATCGACATCACCGAGACGTCCCGCGAACGCGGCCACGTTTCGCCAAGCGAACATGACCTGGAACAGCGGCGTGTGATCGAGCCGACGCGGCGGCTGGGCGATCTCGACCACCTGCTCGAACGGCAGGTCCTGATGATCCTGTGCCGCCAACGTCACCTGCCGCACATGGCCAAGCAGACCGGCCACCGTGCCGGCCTCGTCCGGGCGCAACCGCAACGCCAGCGTGTTGACGAAGAAGCCGATCAACCCTTCCGTCTCCGGCCGACCGCGATTGGCCGTCGGTGTACCCACCACCAGATCGTCCTGTCCCGACAGACGGCTGAGTACCACCGTCCATGCGGCCAGGATCGTCATGTACAGCGTCGCGCCGTGACGTTGACCCAACTGCCGCAGCGACCGCGTCAGTGCCGCATCCAGGTGCACCGGCACATGCGCGCCAGCAAAGCCCTGTTGCGGCGGACGCGGCCGGTCCGTCGGCAGCTCCAGTCGCACCGGTACATCGACCAGCGCCTCGCGCCAAAACGCCGCTTGCGTCGCCAGCCGCTGCTCGGTCAGCCACGCGCGTTGCCAGGCCGCGTAATCCGCGTATTTAATCGGCAGCGGCGCCAACGCCGCCTCGCCGCCGCTGACCGCGGCCTCGTAGCAGGCCACCAGCTCGCGCAGCAGAATGTCCATCGACCAGCCGTCCGACACGATGTGGTGCTGGGTCAACAGCAGTACGTGTTCGTCGTCACCGGTGCGGTATAGATGCGCCCGGATCAGCGGACCTACGGCCAGATCGAAGGCCTCGCCGATGGCGGTCTGCACGTGGGTGGACAACGTCGCCGGTTCCGTGCGCAGATCCACCACGGTCCACGGCAATGCGATGTCCGTGCCGAGGAGGCGCGCTTGCGGCTCGCCATCGTGATCGATGAAGACCGTGCGCAAGGCTTCGTGCCGCACCAGCAACGCCCCCAGCGCCGCGCGCAAAGCCATCGGCGACAGCGCACCGCGCAGACGCAGCACCAGCGGCAGGTGATAACTGCCCGCCGCCGCACCCATCCGCGACAGGAACCACAGGCGCTGCTGCGCGAACGACAGGCTTGGCGCCGTGTCGGGTGCGCGCGGTGCGATGGCGGTCGATGCCGCGTGTGTACCTGTCGCAGTCAACGCTGCGGCCAGCGCGGCCAGCACCGGCCGCTCAAAGACGGTCACCAGCGGCAGGTCTATAGCGAAGCGCTGACGCAGGCGCGAGAGCAGCCGCATAGCTACTAACGAGTGACCGCCCAAGGCGAAGAAGTCGTCGCGA
>NZ_JACCCA010000022.1:0-20613 GCF_013408815.1 Rhodanobacter sp. K2T2
GACCTCGGCCTTCCACGCCGAGGTCCGTCAAAATATCCAAGACGCGCTACCCCGTGAATCGAAAGGCTGCTCCGCTTAAGTGAACAGCATTACGGCAAATGCCGGGCTTTTTGTTGGCGATGCTCGTTGTCCGAGATTCGCCGGACGCGAAGACGGCTCGCTCAGTGCTTCGTTGGCGCCGGCGTCGAGGCGGGCGCCGCCGGGCTGGCCGAGGTGGCAGTCGGCGCCGGCACCGATGTGGACAGCACCGAGTCCGTGCCCTTGCCGCCGTAAGGCAGCACCTGAGCGGCCAGTTTCGGATCGGCCTTGATCAGGCCCACCGCGTCCGACACGATGTGCGCGGTTTCGTTGAGCTCGACGTCCTTGGCTTTCTTGGCGTCCTTCTCTTCCTTCAGCTCGCTCTTGAGGCTGCGCTCGTTCGCGTCTAGGCCGTCGTCCAGCGAGTTGTCGTCGTCGCTCTGCGCCGCGTCCGTGCCATCGATGGCCTTGTGCCGGACGCGGAAGGCGGCCTGTACGGCATCCTGCTGCTTGCGTTCGGCTTCGCGGGTGGCGAAGTTCATCGATACCGAAGTCTTGGCGCGCATCATCTTGTACTGCGCCAGCTCGTCCAGCATCAGCTGCCACGCCGGCGACTTCACCGCACGCGCGTCGTGCATCTGCTGCAGCTGCGGCAGGTAGGCCTGCAGGTTGGCAACGGGCTGATAGCCGGCCGGCGAGATTTGCGTCCACTTCAGCGCGTTGTCGTAGGTCGACTCGCCGTAGTCCTTTTCGTCGCCGTTCTTCGGGAACTGGATGTCCGGCGTGACGCCCTTGAGCTGGGTCGAACCGCCGTTGATGCGGAAGAACTCGGCAATCGTCATCTTCAGCTCGCCGTACTGGGGCTTGCCGTCCGGGTTCTGGCTGAAGTGGTCGAGGTCGACCAGGTTCTGCACGGTGCCCTTGCCGAAGGTCGGCTCGCCGATGATCAGGCCGCGGTGGTAATCCTGGATCGCGGCGGCAAAGATCTCCGACGCGGAGGCCGAGCCGCGGTTGACCAGCACGGCCAGCGGACCCTTCCAGACCATGCCGGGGTCTTCGTCGCCCTGCACTTCGACCTGGCCCTTGGCATCGCGCACCTGCACCACCGGACCCTTGTCGATAAACAGGCCGGTCAGCGAATCGGCTTCGGCCAGCGAACCGCCGCCGTCGTTGCGCAGATCGACGACCACGCCTTCGACGCCTTCGGCCTTCAGCTCGTTCAGCAGCTTGGTGACGTCGCGGGTGGCGCTCTTGAAATCCTTGTCGCCTTCGCTGCGTGCACCGAAGTCGGAATAAAACGCCGGCAGGTCGATCACGCCGATCTTGCGGGTGACGCCGCCGTCGGTGATGTCGATGACCTTCTTCTTCGCCGCCGATTCCTCGATGCTGACTTTCTTGCGCACCAGGGTGATCGTTTCGGGCTTGCCATCGAGGCCGGCGTCGGCCGGCAGGATCTCGATGCGCACGGTCGTGTCTTTCTTGCCGCGGATGCGGTTGACCACGTCGTCCAGGCGCCAGCCGATCACCTCGGTGACCGGGCCGGTCGCGCCTTCGCCGATCGCCACAATGCGATCGCCGACCTTGATCTTGCCGGACTTGGCGGCGGGACCGCCGGGCACCAGCTCATGGATTTCGGTGTAGTCGTCGCGCGCCTGCAGCACCGCGCCGATGCCTTCCAGCGACAGCCGCATGGTGATGTCGAAATTCTCGGCATCGCGCGGGCTGAGGTAGTCGGTGTGCGGATCGGTCGAGTGGGCGTACGCCGTCATGAAGGTCTGGAACGCGTCCTCCGCGTCGAGCTGCTTGACCCGATCGATATAGCCCGAGTAGCGCTTGTCCAGCGTCTTGCGGATGTCGTCGTCGTTCTTGCCGGCCAGCTTCAGGCGCAGCCAGTCGTTCATCGTGCGCATGCGCCAGATGTTGTCCAGCTCAGTCTGATCCTTCGGCCAAGCCGCGTTTTTGCGATCGAAGGTGTAGCTGTCGTTGGTGTTGAAATCGAAACCCTGCTTGAGCAGGCTGCGCGCGTAGGCCATCTGCTTGACCGCGCTCTGCAGGTAATCGTTGAACACCTCGAACGGTGCCGACAGGTCCTGGTTCCAGATCGCGTCGTCGAACTTGGTCCGCATCGGCGCGAACTTGTCCATGTCGGCCTGGGTGAAGAAGACCTTTTCGCTGTCGAGCAGCTTGAAGTAGGCGTCGTAGATGCGCGCCGACATGGCATCGTCGAGCGGCTTGGCGTCGTAATGAAAGCGGGTCAGGAAGCGCGCGGAGAGCTGCGCTGCCTGGGCTTCATCGGTGGTGGCCTTGAGCGGCCAGACGGACGCCTTGCGGTTCTGCGTACCGGCGCCCATGTCGGCCGCGGATTGGGCGGCGACGCAGGTAACGGTGAGCGCGAGCAGCAGGACCAGCAGGGGACGAAATTTCATGAATTCTCTCAGGCTGACTCGGTGACACCGGCTGCATGGGCCTGCAGATCGGCGTGATAGGACGAACGTACCAGCGGACCGGACGCGACGTGGTGGAAGCCCATCGCCTCACCGGCTTCGCGCAAAGCCTCGAATTCCTCGGGAGTCCAATAGCGCACCACCGGATGGTGGTGCGGCGTGGGCTGCAGATATTGGCCGATCGTGATCATTTCGACGTCATGGGCGCGTAAATCCCCCATGGTTTCGATGACCTGATCCCAGGTCTCGCCCAGGCCGAGCATGATGCCGGACTTGGTTGGCACCTCCGGGTGCTGGGCCTTGAAGCGCTTGAGCAGGTCCAGCGACCACTGGTAGTCGGCGCCCGGACGCACTTCGCGATACAGGTGCGGCACGGTTTCCAGGTTGTGGTTGAACACGTCCGGCGGGAAATCCTTCAGCACTTCCAGCGCGCGCTCCATGCGGCCCTTGCCGCGGAAGTCGGGCGTGAGGATTTCGATCTTGATGTTGGGGCTGGCGTGACGCACCGCGCGGATGCAGCTGGCGAAGTGCTCGGCACCGCCGTCGCGCAGGTCGTCGCGATCGACCGAGGTGATCACCACGTAACGCAGGCGCATATCGGCGATGGTGTCGGCCAGGCGCGCTGGCTCCAGCGGATCGGGCGCGACCGGGCGGCCATGCGCCACGTCGCAGAACGAGCAGCGCCGCGTGCAGACTTCACCGAGGATCATGAAAGTCGCGGTGCCCTTGCTGAAGCACTCGTGGATGTTCGGGCACGAGGCCTCTTCGCACACGGTGACCAGCGAATTTTCGCGCAGGCGCGCCTTCAGCTGCTGCACGGCGTTGCCCTGCGGCAGGCGCACGCGAATCCAGCTCGGCTTGCGCAGCGTCGGCACGGCCGTGTCGAAGCCCGCGCGGTTCAGCGCGATCTTGTCGTTGCCCAGCTTTTTCTCGGGAACGCCAGCGACGACGCTGATCGGAATGCTGCGGATAGGTGTAGTGGACGTGTCGCTCATCGGCGGTACCTAGACCGCCACGCGGGCGGGGAGTTCAGGCAGGACAGGAGCGGCCGGCTCGGCATCGAAACCGAACTGGCGGCAGAATTCACCGATCAGCACCTCTTCGACGTCCGCCAGACGCGTTGGACCGCCCCAGTCTACCATCTGCGTCACTTCCAAACCCTTGTAGCCGCAGGGGTTGATACGCTGGAACGGCTCCAGATCCATGTTCACATCCAGGGCCAGTCCGTGGAAGCTGCAGCCGCGACGCACGCGCAGGCCCAGCGCCGCGATCTTGGCCGGGCCGACGTAGACGCCGGGAGCGCCGTCTAGCCGCGCGGCCGTGATATCCCAGTGGGCCAAGGCGTCGATGATCGACTGTTCGATCTTGTTGACCAGCTCACGCACGCTGACCCCGACGCGGCGCAGGTCGATCAGCGGATACGCGACAATTTGCCCGGGCCCGTGATACGTCACCTGGCCGCCGCGATCGACCGGCACGACCGGAATATCGCCCGGCACCAGCACGTGCTCCATCTTGCCGGCCTGGCCCAGGGTAAATACCGGATCGTGCTCCAGCACCCACAGCTCATCGACGGTGTCGGCCACGCGATTGTCGGTGAACGCACTCATCGCCCGCCACACCGGCTCATACGGCTGGCGGCCAAGGCGACGAACTTTCAGCGGCAACGACATGGGGGGCCTTGTTCGAGGGGCGAGGGGCGAGGGGCGAGGGGCGAACAGAGTCGCAAAGATCAGGGACAAAAGCTGCGAATCAAGGCGCCTTGCTCGAAGAAAACGCGCTTTTCATTGAACAAGACAAAATCGGGAGCGGTGTGGCAACGGCTTTTAACGCTCCCGGATCCCCAGCTACATCGTGTACCGAATATCCGGATTCTCGCGCAGCGCCGCGTGTGCCGCCTCGTACTGTTCGCGGCTCTCGCAGCGGATGCTGACGGTGACGGAAACGAAGTTGCCTTCGCCGGATTGCCGGTGCCGCACGGTTTCGTGGAACACGTGCAGGCCGGCGCGCTCGAGCAGCTGCGGCACGTGGGTGGGCAAGTTGGCGCTGGCCTTGCCTACCGCGGTGATCTCGAACTCCCCGGGAAACTGGAAGCCCTTGCCTTCCTGCTTGGCCTTGCTGAAGTCGATCGGTTCCATCACTTGCTACCTGGGGCGGGTTCACTGGTGGTCTTGCTGCTGTGGAACCAGAGCAGGATGCTGTCCCACAGGCGACCGAAGAAGCCGCACTGCGGCGCGTCGTTGAGGGCGATCAGCGCAATCGTCTGCACCGGTTGATCGGCCAGCGTAACGCGCAGCGTGCCGACCTGCTGGCCTTTCTTGAACGGCGCGATCAGGGTGGAGGGAATGTCCATCGTCGCCTTGAGCTTGTCGTAATCGCCGCGCTTGACGGTGACCTGCACGTCTTCGGCCACGCCGATCGGCAGCTGGTTCTGTTCACCCTTCCACAGCTTCGGCGTCGCCAGCGGCTTGCTGGCGTCGTAAAGCTTGTGCGTTTCGTAGAAGCGGAAGCCGTAGCTGAGCAGGGCCATCGCCGAGTCGGCACGCGCCTTTTCGCTGCTGGCGCCCATCACGATGGCGATCATGCGCGAATCGCCCTGCTTGGCCGACGCGGCGAGGCAGAAACCGGCGGCCGCGGTGTGGCCGGTCTTGATGCCGTCCACGCTCGGATCGCGCCACAGCAGCGTGTTGCGATTGCCTTGCTTGATGCCGTTCCACTCGAACTGCTTGATCGCCGAAATGGCGTAGTCGTCCGGGAAGTCGTGGATCAGCGCGCGCGACAGAATCGCGATGTCGTGCGCCGTGGTGTAGTGGTTGGCGATCGGGTAGCCGGAGGCGTTCTCGAAGTTCGAGTTGACCATGCCCAGCTGCTTGGCGTACGCGTTCATCAGGCCGGCAAACGCATCTTCGGACCCGGCGGTGTGCTCGGCCAGCGCGATGGCGGCGTCGTTGCCGGACTGGATGATCAGGCCGTACAGCAGGTCCTTCAGCGGCACCTGGCTGTTGAGCTTGAGGAAACTGGTGGAACCGTCGGTGCCGGCACCGCCGCCGCGCCAGGCGCGCTCGCTGATGGTCACCGGGTCGGTCATGTGTACCTTGCCGTTGGCCACTTCGGCCGAGACCACGTAGTCGGTCATGATCTTGGTGATCGAGGCCGGCTCTACCCGCAGATCGGGCTCTTTCGAGGCGAGAATCTGGCCGGTGGCGTAATCCATCAGCACCCAGCTCTTGCCATCCACATCCGGCGGCGGCGGCACCGGCGCTTCGGGCACCACCGGGCGCGGCACCGGCGACGGACGCGGCGGTGTCTGCGCCACGGCGACGGCGATCAGCAAAGTCAGGGCAGCAAAAGAAACCAGGGTGCGGCGCAGAAAATTCATCGTTGTAGGTTGTCCAGTCTTTGGATGGCGAGGCCACGCGGGCGTCGGCACGCATTGCAAGCTAAAAGGGGTTGAAAATATTCGCTCAGTCTACCGCGACACGCGGCCGCGGCAGACCCATATGGGTGATCCGGTCGCTGACCTGATCGGAGCTGTCCACGTCCGGCAGCGGCCCGAGCCGCACACGATGCACCGTGTGGCCGTTGATTTCAGCATCCATTACCTGCACCGGAGCAAAATTGGCCGCGCGCAGTCGCTGCGCCACCTGCTCGGCATTGGTCGGATCGGAAAACGCACCGACCTGCAGATAGATGCCCGGCAGCTTGCCGGGAGGCGCCGCGGGCGGCGGCGGTGGCAGGTCACGCAGTGGTTCGCCCGGATCGATGCCGCGCACCTCGACCAGCCCGGTGCCCTTGGGCCAGACACCGATTTTCACCGCCGCCACATAGGAAAGATCGATCACCCGATCCTCGTGAAACGGGCCGCGATCATTCACTCGCACAATCACGCTCTTGCCGTTCGCCAGATTGGTGACACGCGCGTAACTCGGCAGCGGCAGCGTCTTGCTGGCCGCGGTGAAGCTGTACATGTCGTAATTTTCCAGGCTCGAGGTCTTGTAGCCGTGGAATTTGCTGCCGTAGAACGAGGCGATGCCGCGCTCCACGTAGCCGCGCGCCGAGGGCAGCACGGTGTAGGTGCGGCCAAGCACCGAATAAGGCGACTTGTTGCCATACAGTGCCAGCGGCTCGACCTTGGGCACCGGCTCGACCAGCTTGCTGATGTCCGGCGGCGGACCGTCGGGGATGCTGTCGGCATTGTCGCGGTAGCGGCTGCTTTGCGATTTGCTGGTGTCGTCGGTGAAGGTGCTGCCGCTGCCGCGTTGACTGTCGGCGCTGCCGTAGGCATAGCCCGTAGAAGAGGTCGACGATGACGGCGAACCAGCGCCGACGCTGCGCGGCGCACTGCGGCTTGGCCGGGCCTTCGATCCGCTGCAGCCGGTCAGCAGCAGCGGCATCAGCAGAATCGTGGCCAACAGCGCTGTCGCTGCACGCCGTGCCGGAGCCACGCCCCTTTCGGTCATTGTGCCGCGTCCGCCTGCACACCGGCGGCGATCGCCTTGGCCAGCTGATCGACTGCCATCGCGTAGAGCGGGCTGCGGTTGTAGCGCGTGATCACGTAGAAATTCGGGAAAGTAAACCAGTACTCCGTGCCATTGTCGCCCTGCAGCGTCTGCAGGCTGACCGGCTGCCCCGGATTGAGCGGCTGCAGCGGCGCATAGCCCCACGCTTCGAGCTGTTCCAGCGGCCACTGCGGTTGGGCATCCTTGACCGTGATCGGCTTGGGCGCGGCATCCGGCTGGGCGCGCATGGCGACCTCGCCGCCGCTGACCCAGCCGTGCTTGGCGAAATAATTGGCCACGCTGGCAAGAATATCGGGCAGCGAATTCTTCAGGTCGATGCGGCCGTCGCCGTCCTCATCCACCGCGTAATCGCGAATGCTCGAGGGCATGAACTGGCCCCAGCCCTGAGCGCCGGCATAAGAGCCCGTGAGCGTGTCGATCGGACCGGCCAGATGGCTGTCCGGCAGCTCCAGCAGCGTCTTCAGCTCGCCGCGAAAAAACGGCGCGCGCGGCGGGTAATACAGGCCTAGCGTGACCAGCGCATCGAGCACCTTGTACTTGCCGGTAATGCGGCCGTAGAACGTTTCCACGCCAACGATCGCGACGATGTATTGCGGCGCCACGCCGTACTGGCGGCCGATCTGCTCGACCAGCGCACGGTGCTCGCGGTAGAACGCGATGCCGTCGTCGATGCGCTGGTCGGTCAGAAAGATCGGCCGGTATTCGCTCCACGGCTTGGCCTCGGCCGGGCGGCCCATCGCATCGAGAATACTTTGCTTGCGCTGCGCACCGTCGAGCAGCGCATTGAGCGCCTGCGGGTTCTTGCCCGTGTCGCGCGAGACTTCACGAACGAGCGCATCTTGTCCAGGATGCGTTTCGGCCAGCGCAGGCGACAATGCAGTGATGCCCAGCAGCGTCAGCGCAGCGGCGATTCGCATCGGGAACGAGATGAAACGCGGCGCAAGCGTGGCAATCATGCGAAAACTCTTTGGTGTTGAAGCAACATCGTGGAAAGCCTAACACGCGTCCGCGCAGTGTCCGGCGCACTGAAAGCCGTAGCTACGCGTGCATTCACTCATGCATCTTGCGATTGGCGTGGATCGACATCAGCACGCCGAAGCCCACCAGTAGCGACACGGCCGACGTGCCGCCGTAGCTGATCATCGGCATCGGTACGCCGACCACCGGCAGCATGCCGGCCACCATGCCGCCGTTGACGAAAACGTAGACGAAAAAGCTCATACCCAGCGCACCGGCCAGCAGCCGCGAATAGGTATCGCGCGCTTCCATCGCGATCCACAGGCAGCGGCCGATGATGAAGGCGTACAGCACGATCAGCGCGATCACGCCGACCAGCCCGAACTCCTCGGAGAACACCGCAAAAATAAAGTCCGTCGTGTGCTCGGGCAGAAAATCCAGCCGCGACTGGGTGCTCTGCTGGAAACCCTTGCCGAACATGCCGCCGGAGCCCACCGCGATCTGCGACTGGATGATGTGCCAGCCGTTGCCCAGCGGATCGGATTCGGGATTGAGCAGGGTCAGCACGCGATCGCGCTGGTACTGATGCAGAAAATGCCAGGCCACCGGAATCATGCCGCCGACCGCGGCCACGATCAGGCCGATGCGCCACCACGCCATGCCCGACAAAAACAGCGCGAACGCACCGGCGGCCGCCACCAGCAGCGCAGTGCCCAGATCGGGCTGCTTGGCGATCAACGCCACCGGAATCGCAATCAGCAGGCCGACCACCGCGCTGTCTTTCCAGCTCGGCGGCAGCTGGCGCGGATGCAGATACCACGCGACCATCATCGGCATCGTCAGCTTCAGCAGTTCGGACGGCTGAAAGCGCATCACACCCAGGTTGAGCCAGCGGTTGGCACCGCGGCCTTCGCCGAGCACCGCCACCACCACCAGAAACGCGGTGCTGGCCAAGTACAGCCACGGCGTCCAGTTGCGCAGCATGGACGGCGGTATACGCGAGATCAGCAGCAGCAGCGCGGCGCCGAGCACAAAGCGCGCCGCCTGCCCGCCGACCATCGCCATGCTGCTGTCGCTGGCGCTGTACAGTGTGACCAGGCCCACGCCGGCCAGAAGAAACAGCGCCGCCGCCAGCGGCAGATCGATGCGCGGCCGGGTGAGAATGCGGCGAAGAAATCGCTGCATGCGTATCGCCATCGTGTCGATCATGGGCCGTCTCCGCTGCTGGAGCTTTCCGCCGGTTGCGCTTCTACTGAACGATCTTCCACGGGCTGATCCTCCACCGGCACGCTGCCGGCCGGCGCAGGCAGCGACTCGTACGGCAGCGGCGTGTCGGAGGGGGTCGGATTGACCTGCGTCGCCGCCCAGCTATCGAAAATCTTGCGCACGATCGGGCCGGCATCCTTGGCACCCCAGGCGCCGGCCTCCAGCAAGGCGGCGGCGGCAATCTTGGGATCATCCGCCGGCGTGTAGGCCTCGAACCAAGCGCGATGGCGTGCGGCCAGATGGGCGGTACTCTTGTTGGTGTCGTATGCATCCGAGGTGCGCGAGAAGCGCTCGGCGGTACCGCTCTTACCGGCGATCAGGAACGGAAAACCGTCGTTGATGCCCTTGCCGGTGCCACCTGTAATCACTGCGCGCATGCCTTCGTTGATCACGTTCCAGTCCGACGGCTTCTGAATCAGCGAAGGACCGCTGGGCGGATTGGGCAGCATTTGTGGCCGCGCTTCACCGCTGGCGCGTGTGGCCATGACCAGCCGCGGCAGATAGGGCGTGCCGTGCCCAGCCAGGGTAGCCACGGCATGGCCGAGCTGCAGCGGCGTCACGGCCCAGTAGCCCTGGCCAATGCCAGTAATCACCGTCTCACCGGGAAACCAGCCCTGCTTGCTGATGTGTTTGGCCTTCCATTCGCGTGACGGCAGCACGCCCTCACCCTCCCCTGTCAGGTCGATGCCGGTCTTGCTGCCAAAACTGAACTGGCTCATCCATGCGCTGAGCCGGTCGATGCCGAGGTCCAGCGCGAGTTTGTAGAAATACGTGTTGGTCGACAGCTCGATCGCACGCACCATGTTGACCGTACCGTTGCCGCCGCGATCGTCATCGCGATAGCAGCGCTTCTGTCCAGGCAGACAGAATTCGCCGGTCGACAGCACGGTATCCTGCGGGCGACGCACGCCGTATTCGAGACCGCCCAGGGCCAGGAACGGCTTCACGGTGGAACCCGGCGGATAGGCGCCCTTCAATGCGCGGTCGAACAGCGGTTTATCCGGCGCATAAGTCAGCGCGTTGTAGTCGGCCTGCCCGATGCCGTTGACGAACAGGTTGGGATCGAAGCTCGGCACGCTGACCATCGCCAGCACCTGACCGTTGCGGGGATCGATCGCCACGGCGGCACCGGGTCGGCCTTCAAAAGCAGCGACGGCGGCCTTCTGCATGCGCACGTCGATGCTGAGATACAGGTTCTGGCCGGGCGTCGGGGGGATGGTTTTCAGCACCCGCTGAGTCTGGCCGTCGGCGTTCACTTCGACCAACTCGTAACCGGGCTTGCCGTGCAGCACGTCTTCGTAATAGCGCTCCAGCCCCGTGCGGCCGACGTGACTGGTGCCCTTGTAGTCGTCCGCATCGAGCCGATCCATGTCATCGGCATCGATGCGACTGACGTAGCCGATCACGTGCGCGAACAGCGGACCCAGCGGATAATGCCGCGTCAGATACGGCACCACGGCGACACTGGGGAAGCGCCAGCGGTTGACTGCGAACCGGTCGATTTCGTCTTCGGTCAGATGCAGCTTCAGCGGCACGCTGTCGAAGCGCCGACTCTGCGCGAGCTGCTTCTTGAAGGCATCGATATCGTCCTGACCCAGCGGTACCACGGTGCCCAGCTCACTGAGCATGGCTTGCATGTTCGGCACTTTTTCCGGAATCACCTCAAGCCGGAATGCGGGCACGTTGTCGGCAAGCAGCACGCCATTGCGGTCGTAGATCAGCCCTCGCGCGGGGGGAATCGCGCGCGGCTTGACGCTGTTGTTGGTCGAGCGCAGGGCGAATTCGTCGTGATGGGTGACCTGCAAAAAGTGGAAGCGCGCCACCAGCAGGCCAAAGCTCAACAGAATCAGCAAAAACCCCGCCACCGCACGGCGCTGGAACAGCGCGCTTTCCCCACGGGTGTCCTTGAACGATCGCCTGAGCTTCATCGGCGCGGCATCACGGTGGCGGCCAGATCGCAGCGCATCTCACTGAATCCGCAGGCGTGCGCGCAGATCGTCGAGCAGCAGAAACAGGAACGGCCACAGCAGCGCGCCCACGAACGGTGAAATCCACCAGTCCGCCGGCGGCAGCGACGCGCCGGACAGCACGCGCACCACCAGCAGCAGGATGCGGTCGTTCAACAACAGGGCCAGCACGGCCAACGTCTGCTGCCACATCGGGAAAAAGCGCAGGCGCGAGCGAAAGCGCAGCGCGATGAACACCAACGCGCACAGGCGCATCGCCTGCTCGCCCAGCACCACACCGTTGAGCAGATCCGCGACCAGGCCGAGCGCAAAGGCCATGCCCAGGGTGACGCGGTCCTCCGACTCCAGGCACCAGTACAGCAGAATCAGCGCGGGCCAATACGGCTTGAACGGCTCCAGCACGCTGGGCAGCGGCACCAGCATCAGCAGCAGCGCGAGCGCGAGCGTGCCGAGGAACCACCAGCGGCTCAGCCGCTGCTGCCGGCTCACGGCGGCGCTCCGCTGCTGTCGGCCGGCGCAGGCGTGGCCGACTTTTTGACGAAGGCGCTCGACTGGCTGGATGCCGCCGGAGCGGGAGCCGCCTGAACGGGTGGCGCAAGATCGGCGGGCGGCCCCATGGGCGTGGCCGGTGCGGGCGGACCGTCCGGCTCGGCCTGATCGTGCAGCAGCAGCACGTCCTCGCTGCGGTCGATATCCGCCGCCGGATCCGCCTGCGCCATCTGGAACATGCCCGTGGGCGATGGCGCCACCGAGCGCACCTCGCCGACCGGAAAACCGGGCGGAAACCGGCCACCGAGACCGGATGTGAGCAGGTGATCGCCGACGCGCACGTCGGCCGCCAGCGGGATGTTCGGCAAGCTGAGCTGGCCGCCGTCCGCCGACCCGTAGGCGACCGTGCGCAGGCCGGAGCGCTCGATCGTGACGGGAATGGCGTGAGACGGATCGGTGATCAGCATGACCACCGAGGTGGTCGGCAACACTTCCTTGATCTGCCCCATCACGCCATGCGCGTCGATCACCGGCTGACCGGGCTTGACGCCGTCGCGGGCGCCCAGGTTCAAGGTGATCTGATAGCGGTACGCGCCCATGTCCACACCGATGACGTGCGCCAGCTGCACGTTCAGCTCGAGGCTGTGCTGGGTATCGAGCAGCTGCTTGAGACGCTCGTTCTGCACGGCGACGGCGCTCATTCGATTCAATTTGGCATTGGCCAGCAGCAGGTCTTCGCGCAGGCGCTGGTTCTGCTCGGTCAGCCGCTGGCGATCGGCGAAGGCCACGCTGGCGGTGCGGATGCCCACCGCCGGCAGCCCGGCCAGCCGGTAAACCGGCTCGATGACCGCGGAGGCGGTGTAACGGATGCGCCACAGCCAGCTGTTGCGATGATCGAGCACCATCAGCACCATGGTCAGCGCAAGATAGAAAATCAGGCGCAGCGTGCCGGCCGCAT
Source organism: Rhodanobacter sp. K2T2 (assembly GCF_013408815.1). NCBI lineage: Bacteria > Pseudomonadati > Pseudomonadota > Gammaproteobacteria > Lysobacterales > Rhodanobacteraceae > Rhodanobacter > Rhodanobacter sp. K2T2. Next base: position 12,620 of record NZ_JACCCA010000022.1, read on the forward strand.
TGCCAGCGAACAGAGGCGAGGATTCGTCGCGCGCGCGCGCCATGGCCGCCTCTGACTACCGCGTCTTATTCGGGTGCGAAGAAATCGCTGCCGTGCTGATCGATCAGCTCCAGCGCCTTGCCGCCACCACGCGCCACACAGGTCAGCGGATCGTCCGCCACCTGCACATGCAGACCGGTTTCTTCGGAGATCAAGCGATCCAGATCGCGCAGCAGGGCGCCACCACCGGTCAGCACGATGCCACGCTCGGCCACGTCGGAGCAGAGCTCGGGCGGGGTCTGCTCCAGCGCCGACTTCACTGCGGCCACGATGCCGGCCAGCGGCTCGTGCAGCGCTTCCAGGATCTCGTTGGAGTTGATCGTGAACATCCGCGGCACGCCCTCGGCGAGGTTGCGGCCGGATATCTGGATCTCCTTGACGTCGGCCTGCGGAAACGCGCAGCCGATTTCCATCTTGATACGCTCGGCGGTCGACTCGCCGATCAGCGTGCCGTGATTGCGCCGCACGTAATTGATGATGGACTCGTCGAAGCGATCGCCGCCCACGCGCACCGACTGCGAGTAGACGATGCCGTTGAGCGAGATCACCGCCACTTCGGAGGTACCGCCACCGATATCCAGCACCATGGCGCCGCGCGCCTCGTGCACCGGAATGCCGGCGCCGATCGCGGCAGCCATCGGCTCCTCGATCAGGAACACGTCGCGCGCACCAGCGCCTTCGGCCGATTCCTTGATCGCGCGGCGTTCGACCTGGGTCGAGCCGCAGGGCACGCACACCAGCACGCGGGGGCTGGGACGCAGCAGCCGCGACTTGTGCACCTGTTTGATGAAATGCTGCAGCATCGCCTCGGTCATGGTGAAGTCGGCGATGACGCCGTCCTTCATCGGACGCACCGTGGCGATATTGCCTGGCGTGCGGCCGAGCATGCGCTTGGCCTCGGTACCAACCGCCGCAATGGTGCGGGGACCGCCCGGGCCGCGGTCCTGACGAATCGCCACCACCGAAGGTTCGTTCAACACGATGCCCTGACCGCGCACATAAATGAGCGTGTTGGCCGTGCCGAGATCGATGGAGATGTCGTTGGAAAAGATCCCGCGAAACTTCTTGAACATGGGTCCGCCGTAGGTCGGCTTGGCTAAAAAGTAAGCTCGCCAGTCTAGTTAGCGCGTCCCCCATGCGCAAGAACATTAACGTTAAGAAATCCTTGTACAACACGGCGATAAGCGCGATTCCTGTGCCTCGAAATGAGTTTTTGTCACTCTTCAAGTGTCGCCATCGGAAGCAGATGCCGGTACGATTCGAACTTTGGCCGGCGCCTGATGGCCCGGTTCCCGTCGTCCGCCGCTGCGGCGTCGTTTCCAAGCGTTCGACCCATCCGAGGGGCACCCGCACATCATGTCTGCTGTTATCTGCGGATCGCTGGCCTACGACACCATCATGGTGTTCCAGGACCAGTTCAAGAACCACATCCTGCCCGATCAGGTGCACATCCTGAATGTGTCGTTTCTGGTGCCGCGCATGCGTCGGGAATTCGGCGGCTGTGCCGGCAATATCGCCTACAACCTGAAACTGCTCGGCGGCGATCCGCTGCCGGTGGCGGCGGTCGGTCAGGACTTTGCTCCATACCGCGAGCACATGGAGCAACACGGCATCAATCTGGCCGGCGTTCGCGTGTTCGAGGACCAGTTCACGCCGCAATGCTTCATCACCACCGATCTGGACAACAACCAGATCACGGCTTTCCATCCCGGCGCCATGTCCAGCGCGCAGGAAAACCACGTCCGCGACATCGAGGATATCGACTTCGGTATCGTGGCTCCCGATGGGCGCGACGCCATGCTGCAGCACGTGGACGAATTCGCGGCGCGTGGCGTGCCTTTCATCTTCGATCCGGGTCAGGCGATGCCGCTGTTCAACGGCGACGAATTTCGCGCGATGATCGAGAAGGCGACCTACGTCATCGTCAACGATTACGAATCCCAGTTGCTGCAGACGCGCACCGGCTGGAGCGCCGCTGAGATCGCGTCGCATGTCACCGCCTACATCGTGACGCATGGGCCGCGCGGTTCGGTGATTCATGTCGGCGGCGAGTCGCACCAGATTCCGCCGGCGCGCGAGCACAAGATCGTCGATCCGACCGGCTGCGGCGACGCGTATCGCGCCGGGCTGATCTTCGGCATCATGCGCGGCCTGGACTGGCCGACCACCGGCCGCATCGCATCGCTGATGGGCGCGCTGAAAGTAGAGCATCCCGGCACGCAGAATCAGCGCTTTACCTACGACGAATTCGCCGCGGAGTTTGCCGATCAGTTCGGTTATGCGTTCGCCTGATCTCTTCGTGTAGCGCGATCAATAAAAAGATGGGCGGCGTAGTGATACGCCGCCCATCTTTTTTCTACCGCATTATTTTAGAGGCTGACGCGCTTCAATTCACCTTACGCTTTGACCTTGAAGCCCATCGTCGCCTCGACCGCCTGCTTCCAGCCGGCGTAGAGTTTTTCGCGATGATCTTCCTGCATGGCCGGCTCGAAACGCCGGTCCACTTTCCAGATCTTGGCAATCTCTTCGCGGCTGGACCAGAAGCCGGTGGCCAGGCCCGCGAGGTACGCCGCGCCTTGCGCCGTGGTTTCCTGCACTTCCGGACGCAGTACCGGGATGTTGAGAATATCCGCCTGAAACTGCGCCATGAAATCGTTCGATATCGCACCGCCGTCGGCGCGCAGCTCTTTCAGCGGAATGCCGGAATCGGTTTCCATCGCGGCCAGCACGTCGCGCGTCTGATAGGCCATCGACTCCAGCGCCGCGCGAATGAACTGCTCCTTGGTCGTACCGCGCGACAGGCCGAACACGGCGCCACGCACGTCGCTGCGCCAGTACGGTGCACCCAGACCGACGAACGCCGGCACAAAGTACACACCATCGTTATCTTTCGCCCGCTCGGCGTAGGACTGCGAGTCGGCGGCTTTACCGAGCATGCGCAAACCATCACGTAGCCACTGCACCACCGAGCCGGCGACGAAGACGCTGCCTTCCAGCGCATATTCGACCTTGCCGTCGATACCCCAGGCGATGGTCGTGAGCAAACCGTTCTTGGACGCCACCGCCTTCTCGCCGGTGTTCATCAGCATGAAGCAACCGGTGCCGTAGGTGTTCTTGGCCATGCCCGGCTCGAAGCAGGCCTGTCCAAAAAGCGCGGCCTGCTGATCGCCGGCGACGCCGGCAATCGGCACCTCGCGACCGAGCAGATACTGCGGCAGCGTTGTGCCGTACACCTCGCTGGACGAGCGCACTTCGGGCATCATCGAGCGCGGCACATCGAGCATCTTCAGCAGCTCGTCGTCCCACTGCTTCGTGTGGATGTTGAACATCAGCGTACGCGAGGCGTTGGTGTAATCGGTAACGTGCGCCTTGCCGCCGGTAAGGTTCCAGATCAGCCAAGTGTCGATGGTGCCGAACAGCAGCTCGCCCTTCTCGGCTTTTTCCCGCGCGCCTTCGACCTTATCGAGAATCCACTTCACCTTGGTGCCTGAGAAATAGGCATCGATCAGTAAGCCGGTTTTTTCGCGGACCATGTCTTCGTAGCCATCGGCCTGAAGCTGATCGCAGATTTCGCGCGTCTGCCGCGATTGCCACACGATCGCGTTGTAGATCGGCTGGCCCGTGGCTTTGTCCCACACCACAGCGGTTTCGCGCTGATTGGTGATGCCGATGCCGACAATGGACTCGGCGCTGACCTGGGCGTTGTTGATCACTTCGGTCAAGGTCACCAGCACGCTGGTCAGAATTTCCCGCGGGTTGTGCTCGACCCAGCCCGGCTGCGGAAAGATCTGAGTGAACTCGCGCTGTGCGGTGCCGACGACCTGGCCGTCATGATCGAAAAGCATCGAACGCGAACTGGTCGTGCCCTGGTCGATCGCCAGGATGTATTGCTTGCTCATGGAATTCGCCTCACATGGTCAGAATGTTGAAGAGCGTCACCGAGCCGTCTCGCCAAGGGATGGGCGAGAGGGCCGGAGATAGTCGCGAAAATCTATTTCCGAACGGCGCCACCGGATGCGGCCAGAGCGGCACGCTCTGCTTCGGCGGCACGCACGCGCGCGGGGAGAAAAGGACGAATCAGACATTGATACGCGCCGCCGCCGATCACGCCGCCGATCAGCGGTCCGACGATTGGCACCCACCAATAGTTGTCGGGTGATGGGAACGCGGCAGTGTTCCAGCCCGCGAAGTAGGCGAACAGGCGCGGGCCGAAATCACGCGCCGGATTCAGCGCCCACGCTTCCAGATAGCCCATGCACGAGCCAATGATGGCCACCAGAATGCCGATCATCACGGCGCCGGAATTGGCCATCGGCGCCATCTCGTTGTACTGCTCGGTGATCGCGAAGATACCGAACAACAGGAAGGCAGTGAGGATGATCTGATCCAGCAGCGCATGCATCGGTGTAACCGCCAGGCCTGGATGCGTGAAGAACACGCCGGCAGCACCGCCGGCTTCACGCGTCAGATTTTGGGCAGCGTTGAAATGATCGATCACCGGCCCGAACAAGAGATACACGATCGCCGCACCGGCGAACGCACCGACGATCTGCGCCAACCAATACGGCACTACTTTCTTCCATTCGAAATCGCGGAATAGGGCGAGCGCCAGCGTGACCGCGGGATTGGCGTGCGTACCCGACACCGAGCCGGTGACGTAGATCGCCAGCGTTACGGCCATACCCCAGGATATGCACACGCCCCAGTAGGCGTTTTGGTAAGGGCTGGGAGTGTAAAGCGTGTACATCGCCGCCACCGAATCGCCGAAGGCGATGATGATGAACATGGCTACTGCTTCTGAAATCAATTCGCCCGTGAGTTTGCGCATCTGTCTTCACCCTTTGATTTTCATGCTGCATGGTTGCTGACGCGACTGGCGCGCCGCCTACATTCGCCCGGCAAACTTCGCGTTTTATCGCTTGTTTTATCGGGCGGGAATTTTGGTCAGATACGCTGTCAATCGCGCCACATCATCCGGACCAACGCGCAGGCCAAGCTTGCTTCGTCGCCAGAGAATGTCCTCTGCCTGTGTGGCCCACTCGTGCCGCACGAGGTAATCGACTTCGATCTGATAAAGGTCGGCACCGAAGTGTTCGCCGAGCGCATCCAGTCCGTTGGCATCGCCGAGCAAATCACGCGTTCGCGTACCGTAGTTGTGCACCAGTCGCCAAGCCATGGTTTCGGGCAACCATGGGCGACTAGCCCGAACGTCGTCGAACAATGCATCGATGTCGGACTCGCCACCGCCAGGCAATGGGCGTGCATCGGCGGTCCAGGCGGGCTTGGCGTTGCCCAAGGCTGCGCCGAGCAAATCGAGCGCTTCTTCGGATAGCTTGCGATAGGTGGTGAGCTTGCCGCCGAAGACATTCAACAGTGGGGGGCCGGCGCTGCCATCCAGTTCGATGTGATAGTCGCGCGTCACTTCCGAGGCGTTGCCGCTCTTGTCTTCCAGCAGCGGGCGCACGCCGCTGTAGCTCCACACCACATCGGCCGGAGTCAGGTTGCGCTTGAAGTAGCGATTGGTGGCCTCGCACAGATAGGCCGTCTCTTCTTTGTCGATGGTCGGATGCGAAGGATCGGTCTTGTACTCGATATCGGTAGTGCCGATCAGCGTGAAATCGCGCTCGTACGGAATGGCGAAAACGATGCGGCGATCGGGCTGCTGGAAAATATAGGCATAGCGATGGTCGAACAGCTTGGGCACTACGATGTGGCTGCCCTTGATCAGGCGAAGCGCGTGATTGTGTTTGACCTTGGCGATATCGTCGAGAAAACTCGCTGCCCAAGGACCGGCCGCATTGACGAGCGCACGTGCACGCACTGTGCGGCGAGCACCGGCCTCGGATTCGAGTTCGGCGATCCAGTATTCACCATCACGCTTAGCGCTGATGCAACGGGTATGAGTGTTTATTTCGGCACCGCGCTGTGCGGCGTCCATCGCGTTGAGCACGACCAGACGAGCGTCCTGCACCCATGCATCGGAATAAACGAAGCCCACATGAAATTCATCGCGCAAAGGGCCGCCGACCACATGCTTGCTGAAACGAATGCGGCGTGACCCGGGCAAAGTACGCCGACCACGGCCGAGGTGATCGTATAGAAACAGCCCGATACGAATCATCCAGGCGGGACGCAAATGCGGCTGATGCGGCAGAACAAAGCGCAGCGGCCAGATGATGTGCGGCGCCGCCTTCAGCAGCACTTCGCGTTCGGCCAACGCCTTGCCGACCAGAGCGAACTCGAACTGCTCCAAATAGCGCAGCCCACCGTGAATCAATTTGGTGCTGGCACTGGAAGTATGCGAGGCGAGGTCATCGCGCTCGCACAGAACCACCGAAAGGCCTCGGCCAACGGCGTCACGGGCAATACCGACGCCGTTGATGCCGCCGCCAATCACCAGTACATCGACCTGCTCCAACATATGGCACTCCAAGAACGGGGCTCACGTACCGGAGGCGCCCCAGGCGGTCAGCGCGATCAATCGATGAGGCACCGGAATTACGAAAAGCGAAAGCTGACTTACTATTTTCGCAAAATAAGGAAAACCTATTCCGCGTTAAATCATCAATAACGATCATATTCGAACAATTGCGAACTATGCACGCTGCGATGCAGCGAAGCGACGAAGAGCTTCGCTACAGTAGGACTTAACGAATCGGCTATCCGATGACGGATCTAGCTGGCGATATGCAGCTGCGTTTCGGATCGTTCCAAGACGGCTATCAACGGCGCCGGCGGGGCTCTATCGGTAAACCAGGCGTCGACTCGGGAGATCGGTCCCAGGCGAACCATGGCGTTGCGCCCAATCTTGCTGTGATCGGCGGCCAAATAGACCTGTCGCGAATGTTCGATAATGGCTTGCGCCACGCGCACTTCCTGAAAATCGAAATCGAGCAGCGTGCCGTCCAGATCGATGCCCGAAATACCGACGATACCGAAATCCACTTTGAATTGACGGATCAACTCGATCGTCGCTTCGCCCGTAACGCCGTGATCGCGCCCCCGCACCACACCGCCGGCGGCTATCACTTCGAACGACGGATTGTTGCTCAACATGATGGCAACGTTGAGATTGTTGGTGATGATGCGAAGATTTTTATGCGACTGCAATGCGCGCGCCACGTCTTCGTTGGTCGTCCCAAGATTGATGAACAGCGATGCATCGTCGGGAATATGTTTGGCTAGCAGGCTGGCGATACGCTGCTTTTCCGCCTGCAGCAGCCCCTGGCGCGCGGTATATGCAAGATTTTCCACGCTCGATGGCAGGCTTACGCCGCCATGATAGCGCCGCAGCAAACCGGCATCGCAAAGTATGCCCAAGTCCCGCCGGATAGTCTGCTGAGTGACATTGAAATGCGACGCCGCCTGCTCGACTGCTACAAAGCCCTCACGCTGCACGAGTGCAATCAGTTCTTCCTGGCGGCGATTAAGTCGGGGATCCATTGTTATCGGAAGCACCTGCGAACGTTACCGATATGATGACTGCTGAGGTGAGCCGTGTCATTCCATCGAGACCCTCCAGCCGGTCGCACGAGCCGATTGCGGCATCTCTTACCGCCCTTTTCTGGTCGTGGATCTACAGCAAAGCACTGCTCACGGCGAAGTAAAATTCTGCGCAACTTGCGCTGATGCCGACTTGATTTTGGCAGCGCCCGAGCACTCTTGCGAAATACCGAATCGAGTGTGCGGTATCTCGCTCAACGGCGTGAACATGATTAGCTACAAGCAAGCATATGTGCAGCGGGTGCGCGCCGGCGCCGTGCGTCGCGGCGGGCGATACTGCTTTTCCAGTATCACAAACGCATTCGATCAAGGCGGTCCGGTCGGTCCGAGGTATTCGGCGCCGTGCATGCCGTTGCCGTTTGGACTGTGCGAGTACCGAGGAGTCGCCCAAGCAAAACCCCCCACCGTCACCGGCGAGGGTTTGGGTATAAGGGCGCTGGCGTAGAGCGGTT
>NZ_JACCCA010000023.1:0-14574 GCF_013408815.1 Rhodanobacter sp. K2T2
TGCAGGGACACAAAAAAATCCGGCCTTCAACAGGTGAAGGCCGGATTCTTGGGACGCCTTGGCTACGATGCAATGCTTAAGTGAACAGCATTACGACGTGGGCGGGCTTTGTCTACGTCGCTTTCGTCATCGACGTATTCGCCCGCCGGATCGTGGGCTGGAAGGTATCCCGCTCGGCACGCACGGACTTTGTGCTCGATGCCCTGGAGCAGGCGCTGCATGCCCGGCGTTGAGGGGAGGATAAGGCACTGATCCATCATAGCGATCGCGGCGTGCAGTACGTCTCGATTCGTTACACCGAACGCCTGGCCGAGGCTGGCATCGAACCGTCCGTCGGCAGCGTGGGCGACAGTTATGACAATGCGTTGGCCGAGACGATCAACGGTCTGTACAAGGCGGAGGTGATTCATCGGCAATCATGGAAGAATCGCGAAACGGTCGAGCTAGCGACGCTCGACTGGATACACTGGTTCAACCATCAACGACTACTGGGACCAATCGGGAATATTCCGCCAGCGGAAGCCGAAGCGGCTTACTATCGGCAACAAGCTACCCTGCCCGAAGCGGCGTGACTCAACCAAATAGCCTCCGCGGTTCCCAGGGCGATTCAGTTTACTATCGATAAAAACTGCGTTATCCACGGCTACGCAACTCAAACCGAATAGCATCTGGTATCCCAATTAGCGCTGAAGTTCAGCCGCAGTCGCGGCCTATGCGACGGGTTTAAGTGATGCTGCAGCCTCCATCGCAGAGGTCACGCTCATGGCTATGAATCGTATCGAGTTTCAGCCCGGTCTGTCGTTGGCCGGCTTCCTCGATCAGTACGGTACGGAGGCAGCGTGCGCTCGTTCGCTGCGTCGAGCGCGTTGGCCAAAGGGCTTTGTTTGCCCGCGTTGTCAGCATCGGCGCTACAGCCGCTGCGCCAACCGTCATGGCGAGCGTTTGTGGCAGTGTTCGGCCTGTCGGCACCAGACCAGCTTGATCTCTGACACGTTATTCGCCAGCACCAAGCTGCCGTTGACGCGTTGGTTCCTGGCGCTGTATCTGCTGACGCAGAGCAAGACCAACATGTCCGCGTTGGAGCTGATGCGGCACCAGGGTGTGTGCTATCGGACCGCTTGGCGCATCAAGCACAAGATCATGCAGGGCATGACTGAACGTGAGGTGGGGCGCCAGCTCGGCGGCATCGTGACGATGGATGATGCCTATCTTGGCGGGGAGCGAAACGGCGGCAAGGCGGGACGTGGCTCAGAGAACAAGGTGCCTTTCGTAATCGCCTTGGAACTCTCCGATGCGGGGCATCCGCAGCAGGCGGTGATGACGCCGGTACCCGGCTTCACGCTGAAGGCGCTTGCAACGTGGACGCAGCAGCATCTGCATCCGGACGCCGATGTCTACAGCGACGCACTGGGTGCCTTTCGCTGCGTCATCACGCAAGGCCACGCCCACACGGTAATCGAAAGTGCCGGCGGCCGCGCCGCCACGGAAGCGGGCGACATGCGCGGGCTCAACACCGTGCCGAGCAACGTCAAACGGTCGCTCGACAGCACCTATCACGCGTTCAAGTTTTCGGCCTATATTCATCGTTACCTTGCCGAAGCCCAGTGGCGGTTCAATCGTCGATTCGACCTCAAGAGCCTTCTACCGCGGCGGCTCGTTGCCATCGCACGCTGCCAACCTTGGCCAGAACGGCGTTTGCGTGCTGTCACCCCGTTTTGATCGGCTGAACTTCAGCGCTAATCAGGTCTGGGATTCCTGGATAGGTTCAATGACAATTGTAGCGTTTACTGATGGCTAGCTACGCGGCCTCACCTTCTGACACATTCGCCGTATAAATTGGAGTTCGATGACAAGGACTAACAATGGATGCAACGACTTTTATCGCGTGTGGTTTCCGTCAGGGGCGCAAGCTGAAGCCCCTGCACTTCAACACCGACGCACAAGCATGCAACTTATATAGCGCGTTATCTCGACTGCGTGATGTTGAGGAGCACAACAATCCGAAACATACCACGCGCGCCGGTAGCTCAAGAACATCAAAACCGCTTCAATACGGCTCTCTCTCGAATACTGTGGTTGACAGGGTCGCGATTCTTGCGTGAGCGCGATGGTACCGGCAAGCTTCGCCAATGGAAACGCTCTTCACTCAAGCTCTCGGGCTCAGCGCGCCGTGGCGCGTGGTCAACGTCGACTTTCGTCCTGCCGAAGGTTTGATCGCCTTTCAGATCGACAACCCGGCCAGCGGCTGGATTGCCCGGCTTGCGGCGCGGCAGATCAACCGATCCACGATCGGCTGCCGCGTTCCTGGCGGCATTTGAACTTCTTCCAATATCAGGCGGTGCTGCACGCTCGCGTGCCGCGGGTGGCCTGCACGGCGGGCGAGAAAACCTCCCAGGTCGAGGTGCCTTGGGCCCGTGCAGGATCAGGTTTCACGCAGACGCTGGAGGCGTTCATTGTGGCGCTGTGCGAGCAGATGCCGGTGCTGGTCGTGTCGCAGTTGCTGGGTGTCTCGGACGATCGGGTCTGGCGCGTGCTGGATCATGCCGTGAAGCAGGCGCGAGCACGGGAGGACTACTCGACGGTGCGTCGAATCAGTGCCGACGAACGCAGTGCGCGCCGCGGACAGCGCTATGTAACGATGTTTTGTGATGCTGACGAACGGCGACTGCTGTTTGCCACGCCTGGCAAGAACGCCGCCACGTTCAAGGCGTTTGCCGAGGATCTGGTCGCCCACGGCGGGGACGCCAAGGCGATCACCGATGTCAGTCTGGATCTGGGCGCAGCCTATCAGGCTGGTGCACGCGAGCACTGCCCGAACGCGGTGGTGAGCTTTGATCCGTTCCATGTGATCGCCCTGGCCAACGAGGCACTCGATCAGGTGCGTCGTGCCGAGGTCAAGCAGGAGATCGAACTCAAGGGCTGCCGCTGGGGCACGCTGAAGGATGCAGCGAACTGGACCGACAAGCAGGTCTCCCAGATGCACTGGCTGCAACGTTCGGGATTGAAGACGGCGCGGGCGTGGCGGCTCAAGGAGCGGCTGCGCGAAGTGTTTGCGCAAGGTACCGATCGGGCCGCTGCCGAAGCGCTGCTGCCGGGCTGGATCAGCTGGGCCAGTCGCTGTCGGCTGGCGCCATTCAAGCGCCTTGGCGTCACAGTGAAGAAGCATCTGGACGGCATCCTCGAACACTTCCGCTCCCGCTTGAACAACGGCTTTGCCGAAGCCATCAACGGACGCGTCCAAGCGGCCAAGGCACGCGCCAAGGCCTATGGTTCGGACGCGCACCTGATCACCATCAGCTACCTCGTCTGCGCCAAGCTCAAGCACCTGCCAAAGAACCCCCTGGCTCCATCCGGCTCAACCGAACTGCGCTTGAGAGTCAACCACACCATTCGAGAGAGAGCCTTCAATACCTCACCAAGAAAGAATATGCCTGCCTTGGCGATCTGATACTTTTCAGCCTTCAAGAAAAACAATTCGAATAATAAGTATTTCGCAAGATTTGACGTTTTCAAATTTATCAATCAAGAGGTGTAATTCATGAATGAAGTCATAGGATCTATCGCTGCTTTGCGTGCTACGAGTAAAGCCACTTATTCAGACGCATTTTTGACTGGGTACTATGTCCAAGGCGACGGCGGCGGCGGTGCGTACTGGTATGACAGTACAGACACAACCAGTGGGGACAACGGCGGAACTATCATCGTTGCAGCCGACGGCGGTCGCTGGAAGTTGCAGGTAATCGATGCGATTTCTGTGAAGCAATTTGGCGCAAAGGGTGATGGCGCCGCTGATGATACGGCGGCAATTCAAGCCGCCCTGAACTCGGCTGGTGTGAACAGTACAGTGAAATTTCCGCCCGGCACTTATCTTCTAAGCGCGACGCTGAATGCACTGGCGAACCAGTCACTCCTAGGCTCCGGCCCGAACAGCACAATTCTCAGACGCTTTAGTGATTATGGAGATACGCTTAAATTCGCTGAAGCCTACGCTTGCTCTGTGAAGGGCATTTGGTTCAACCACGGCACAATGCACGTAGCCACTGATACCTCACTAAATAATCTAGTTAGATCGCCTAGTGCTCATGTGCGCCTCCAACAAGCACAAGGAGTCGTCATCGAAGATTGTTGGATGTGGAGAATGCCTTATCAAGTTGCCATTGATCAGGGGTCACTCATTAAGATTCACCGATGCAACATGCAAGGGACGTGGGATGGTGAGTACGCGGCCGCCCAAGAGGGCATCGCAAGTGTGCTGGTAGGCGGCGTGGGCTACACTCAGATTGTGGCAATCGAGCACTGCTACTTTGGAGGATCTGGCAGTGGTCCGCGCAACGTTACATATACGTCGTCAGACAAAGGTGAAACAACGACCAATATCATCCAAGATTCCGGCAACCAGTTTGCCGTTCTGATCAATCAGTGTGAAGATTTTTTAATTTCAAATAGCTACATGGGAGGTAATTGGAATTCCTGCATTTACAGCAATCCCGTTTCAGGATCAGTCAATCTAGATTGGCGCATCACAGGAAATTTTATTGATGGGGCTGGCGCGACAGGCGCGTTGATTTATTTCTCATCTCAAGCTAACGGTACCTTTGTCACCGGGGTGACGATCGCCAATAATGTATTTAACGGTGAGCAGCAGACATTTCAGGGCGTCGTCACGTATAACCCCCACGGAACGAAACCTGTCATTACCGACTTCACAATTACGGGCAATTGCTTCCAGGCCATAGTGGGTAGCGTCTTTATGTTCTATAATGCACAGGGTGGCGTGGTTTCCGGTAACTCGATTACGGGTTACAACAGCCTAAATGCATCGGCTGGTGGTGATTTGACGTTTTCCTGTGCGGCGTTCATAAGCGAGAATCCAAGAAATATTATTTTCATAGGAAATCTTCTTGGAGGTGCAGTTAATACTGCTTCGTCGCCGTCAAATGCGTATCGTGGTTTCTATTACGGTGGTGCCGATGGTTCGATTATCGAAAAGAACACCTTAATAGTTGGTGGTGGATTAAGCGGAACTCAAGTCGGCCGCGTAGATGCGAATGTTGTCGTCGTAACGGCACCGGGGAATTACCAGTTATTAGGTAACGAAGATATTGTTGTTATCAATAAAACCGTTGGCAGTGTTACACAAATTCTTCAACAATCTAATATTCCTATCGGTTTTAAGGTGACCATCAAAGATGGCAAGGGCGATGTTGCCACAAATCCCATCCAATTTGGAGGCACCGTTGATGGGTCTCTCAATCCAATTTATACGACTCCATATGTATCGAAGACTCTCGTTTGGAACGGAACGCAATGGAATGTAGTTGCCTCATAGGGAAGTGTCGAAAGGCCCTGAGACTGAGGCTTTCCACGAATTTCTTTGTTCAATCAATATCTTCAGCACAGATCAAAGGAACAATGCGCGCATGATGCGGTCACCTCTCATTGATATCGAAGCCAAAGGAGACCACGACATGCGCGCAGCCGACGTATTTCAAAAGTACCTGGGCGATGCACTCAAGACCATGCACGCATCGTCCTGGTCACCAATGCGGGTTTTCGCGCACAGTGATTTCGCGCCGTCGAAGCTTTGAGCCGGCATTGGCTTGGGTGCTTGCCTCATCGAACCTGTCGATGCCTGCGGTGAGCATTCGCCCTGGGTTTCATGCAAGCCTATAGACGAACTGGCGACATATGCACAGCATGACTTCGTCTCCATGGACACGCTGCGCAACGATCGATTCGCTACAATAGGGAACCTCGAATAACCTGATTTCGGCAAAATTGTGCTCTTCAAAAACAAGCAGTTACATCACGGTGCATGGCGAAAATTGGGGTTATTCGAGGTTCCCAATAGGTATTCGCCGTTGACGAAGGAACTCAGGTAATGACCCGCAAGACCCTCAAAGTCGCCTTGCTGCAGGAAACCCATCGCGGCAACCGCGAGGCGAATCTGGACGCGATCGAGGCGGGTCTGCGCGAGGCCGCAGCATTCGGCGTCGAGCTGGTGCTGCTGCAGGAGCTGCACAACGGGCCGTATTTCTGCCAGCGCGAATCGGTGGAGGAATTCGACCAGGCCGAAACCATTCCCGGCCCCGGCACCGAGCGCATAGGCCGGCTGGCCGAGGAACTCAAGCTGGTCATTGTGGCATCGCTGTTCGAAAAGCGCGCCACCGGCCTGTATCACAACACCGCCGTGGTGTTCGATCGCTCGGCGGCGATCGCCGGCAAGTATCGCAAGATGCATATCCCCGACGATCCAGCCTTCTACGAAAAGTTCTACTTTACGCCGGGCGATCTCGGTTTCGAACCGATCGCCACCTCGGTCGGCAAACTCGGCGTCCTGGTGTGCTGGGATCAGTGGTACCCCGAAGCCGCGCGCCTGATGGCGCTGGCCGGGGCCGACCTGCTGCTCTATCCCACCGCCATCGGCTGGGACCCGAATGACGATAAGGCCGAGAAGGATCGCCAGCGCGACGCCTGGATCACCGTGCAGCGCGGTCATGCGGTGGCCAACGGTCTGCCGCTGCTGGCCTGCAACCGCACCGGCCACGAGTCCGATCCGTCCCACGTCGGCAGCGGCATCACCTTCTGGGGCAGCAGTTTTGTCGCCGGCCCGCAGGGCGAGTTTCTGGCGCAGGCGGAAACCGAGGGCCGCGCGCTGCTCGTCGTCGATGTCGATCTGGCGCGCAGCGAGCACGTGCGGCGCATCTGGCCGTTCCTGCGCGATCGCCGCATCGACGCCTATGGCGACCTGCTCAAGCGCTTCCGCGATTGAGCCACACGTTGACCTTGCTTGTTCCCTGCTACGGTCATCCCCATGACTGCCCTGACCCCACGACCGGCGCGCTGATCGCATGAGTTTTCCCGAAACCCGTTCTCCCGACACCGACAGCGCCTTGCTCCCCGAACTGCAAGGCCAGCCGATCGAACGCGTGCAGCGCGACGGCGTGGAATACGTGGTGCTGGGCACAGCTCACGTGTCGAAGGTCAGCGTGGATGCGGTGGACGCGCTGCTTGCAAACGAGCCTTTCGACGCCGTCGCAATCGAA
This sequence comes from Rhodanobacter sp. K2T2, assembly GCF_013408815.1. Taxonomy (NCBI): domain Bacteria; kingdom Pseudomonadati; phylum Pseudomonadota; class Gammaproteobacteria; order Lysobacterales; family Rhodanobacteraceae; genus Rhodanobacter; species Rhodanobacter sp. K2T2. The sequence continues at coordinate 7,047 of NZ_JACCCA010000023.1, forward strand.
CTGTGCGACAGCCGCGCGCAAAGCATGCGCGATCCGGAAGCGTTCAAGCAGATGGACCTGTTCAAGGTCATCCGCCAGGGCAAGGCCGGCATGGTCGCCGCCAGTCTGGTGCTTTCCACCTTCCAGAAGCGCTTGGCCGATCAGTCCGGCATCCAGCCCGGCGCCGAGATGAAAGCGGCGATGGACGGCGCGGATCGACGCGGCCTGCCGCTGTGGCTGGTCGATCGCGAAGTCGGCACCACGCTGAAACGCGCGTGGCACAGCGTCGGCTTCTGGCAGCGCTTCGGCCTGCTCGGCGGGCTGCTGGCCAGCGTGTTCGAGCGCGAGGCGATCGAGCAGGAAGAAATCGAAAAGCTGAAACAGGGCGACCTGCTGGAAAGCGCCTTCAGCGAATTCGCCAGCGAATCCAAGCCGCTCTATCAAAGCCTGATCGGCGAACGCGACGCCTTCATGGCCGCGCGCCTGCGCGAAGAAGCCACGCGCTCGGCGACCGCCGAAGCACGCCGCGTGCTCGTCGTTATCGGCGCCGGCCATCTCAAAGGTCTGACCGGACTACTGCGCGAACAGCAGGACGATCCCGCCACCATCGTCGCCAAGCTCGCCAGCACGCCGCCCAAGGCGCGCTGGCCCAAATGGGTGGCCGTGATTCTGGTGCTGGCCGTGTTCGCCGCCATCGGCTACGCCTTCCATCGCAACACGGCGCTGGGTGCGCAGGCGCTGCGCGACTGGGTGCTTTACACCGCGGGCTTCTCCGCACTCGGCGCGCTGATCGCCGGCGGTCATCCGCTGAGCATCCTCGCCGCCGCCATCGCCGGACCGATCAAGCCGTTTCGACCGGGCATCCCTTCCGGCGGCATCAGCGCCATGGCCGAAGCGTGGGTGCGGCGCCCGCGCGTGGTCGACTTCGACACCTTGCGCGACGATATCGGCCACTGGAGCGGCTGGTGGAAAAACCGCGTCGCCCGCACCCTGCTGAACTTCTTCCTGGTCAGCCTAGGCACCATCATCGGCGAATACACCGCCGGCATTCACATCTTCAAAAGCCTGCTCTGAAGGTTCGCACCGACGCGTCAGCCTCTGCCGACGCGTTCACGCATGCTACGATTCGCACCGCCTGCCGCCCCTGGCGCAGCGCCACAAACGCACCATCAGCCCGGATGGCGAAACTGGTAGACGCAAGGGACTTAAAATCCCTCGACCTCACGGTCTTGCGGGTTCGATTCCCGCTCCGGGCACCAAATGCAAAAAATCGCTTCACCAGCTATTTTCCAGAGCCGATCATGGCGATTTCGGTTTGCCTTCTTCGTCGTGTCCAGACGTACGACTGCTGTCATCTCCGCCGCTGCCACCGGAGCCTGACGCGGGATCGCGTCCCTCCTCACCAACTTCGCAATCAACACCAGCAGCGCCTTTATCGCCTGGCTTGGGATTGCTCTGGTTGACCTTGCTGGGATCGTCTTTGTCGCTCATAACACCACTCTCTTTGAGATTCCTGGTCGCCAGCATAGGCGCGAGTCACATCAAGGACCGATGAAGGGAAATTCGGCAAGATCGCTAGGCCGGCCACGAGAAAGAAACCGGCAAAAAACTGCTATGGCGCCAGATTCTCGTCATACTGGCGCATCAGCCATCAGATCAAAACGGTGTAAGTCATCAAACAAGAAGTGCCGAAAGAGTTAGCGTCAGGACAGATCCATGCAGGTGTTCTCAGTTCGGCAACTCATAATGGATGGCTTGCGCGGCTCGAGTGCGGCGTGGACGTGGTGGTGCCGCGGCCGTATGGGTCGAAGGGGCCGGTACTGAACGACAAGGTGCATATCCGTCTGCTGGCGATCAATCGCGTCTCGGGCGCCGTGGTTGGGGTGATGATTCAACCCGAGAAGCGCGAGTAGCGAGTCGCTGCTCTTCCCTGCTGCACAAGGCAGCCCACGAAACAGAAACCGTTTTGGATGCCGTCAGCGCAAGTCGGGGAAATCCTCTTCCCAGTACTCGTCGGGCAAGCGTGCGGGATCTCCCGTGCGCGTGAGCTCCTGCTGGCGCAGTTGCACGCGTCGAATTTTCCCCGAAATGGTCTTGGGCAGCTCACTGAACTGCAGGCGTCGGATGCGTTTATACGGCGCGAGCTTTTCGCGGGAGAAACGGAACACGCTGCGCGCGAGTTCCGGGCCGACGTCGAAGCCTTGCCGCAACGTGACAAATGCTTTGGGCACAGAGAGCCGAAGCGCATCTGCGCTGGGCACGACGGCGGCCTCGGCGATTGCCTCGTGCTCGATCAGAACACTCTCGAGCTCGAACGGACTGAGCCGATAGTCGGACGATTTGAAGACGTCGTCGGCGCGCCCGACGTAGACGTAGTAACCATCGTCACGGCGTATAGCGATATCGGAGGTGCGGTAGTAGCTATCGCGCATCGCGTGCGCGGTGGCCTGCGCATCGTTGGCATAGCCGGCCATCAGCCCCATTGGGCTCGCTTCGAGCGGTAGCGCGATCTCACCTTCGCCGGCCAGCTGGCCATCGGCATCGACCAGGGCGACGCGATAGCCGGGCAACGGGCGGCCCATCGACCCCGGCACGAGTGGCTGCCCGGGCGAATTACCGATCACGCAGGTGGTTTCGGTTTGGCCGAAGCCGTCACGTACGGTGATCCCCCACGCCTGCCGAACGCGCTCGATGATCTCGGCATTCAGCGGCTCGCCGGCACCGACGATTTCGCGAAGACTGATCGGATACGACACAAGCGGCTCCTGCACCAGCATGCGCCAGACAGTCGGCGGCGCGCACAAAGTGGTGACTTCGCAGCGCACCAGCACATCGAGCACATCTTTCGGTACAAAACGCGGGAAATTGAAAATGAATACGCAGGCCCGCGCATTCCACGGTGCGAAGAAACAGCTCCACGCGTGCTTGGCCCAGCCGGGCGAACTGATATTCCAGTGGACGTCACCCGGCTGCAGGCCGATCCAATACATCGTCGACAAATGGCCGACCGGATAGCTCTGATGCGTGTGCACCACCAGCTTCGGTTTGGACGTGGTGCCGGAGGTAAAATACAGCAGCATCGGATCGGTGGCGCGGGTCGGCGCATCGACAACGAACACCGCGGAGGATGCATAGCCCTGCTTCAAATCGATCCACCCATCGCGCGGGGTGCCGACCGAAATACGTCCCAACGTCGAGTCGATCGCGTCGAACTTGCGCACCTCTACGCTACTGACTACGACATATTGAACGGCGCCGACGCTGACCCGATCGGCGATATCGGCAGTGGAAAGCTGCGTCGATGCCGGCAGCACGATGGCGCCAAGTTTCATCGCGGCCAGCATCACATCCCACAGCTCGACCTGATTGCCCAGCATCAGCAGCAACCGATCACCGCGCCCCACGCCCAAGCCGCGTAAAAAGTTGGCGATGCGTGAGGAGCGTTCGGCCATCTGGGCGAATGAAAAGCGGCGGCCATCGTGATCAACCGCGTCGACGATCCATAGCGCGGTATCTTCGTTGCCGTGGGCAATCACGTCGAAATAATCCAGCGCCCAATTGAAATCGCCGAGCTCGGGCCAGCGGAATTCGTCATAGGCACGCTGGTAATGCTTGCGATGACGCAGAAGTAGATCGCGCGCCGCGACAAAGTTTTCCGCTGAGCTCATGGGTGTTCCCAAACGTTCACGGGCGATCCGTCAGTTGACGATGCAGGTGCATGCAACGATACCTTCATTGCACGCCACACAACCGCCATTCCAGTGACTCGTCTAGAAATGAAGTCCCGGCGGCGCGTTGCATGCATATTTCACGTCTTGACGATCCACCTCGTCCGGTGAGATATGCCGGGCACTCAACGCTTGTGGCGTCATGCTTCGCCACTTTTCGACGTCAAGACACTGACGGCTTTTAATACCGAATAGTCGCTGCGCCTGCCGTGCCAGCGCGCCGATACCTTGGTCCATGGGATCGATAAAATGGATACCCGATACAAGGGCTCTGTCGGAACCCGGCAAGCCTTTGACATCGGAGTCGTGTTGCGCCTCACGCAGACGCTGCTGAAAGCCGCCATCGCTGTTTCCGTCGGCTTCGTCGCCAGCTTGCGCTTGCGCCGGTGCCTTTGGAGTCGCATACGCTGCGGCAGGCGAAGTGAGAACATCGACAGGGCGTTGAAGAGTGGATGCCGTGGTACGCCGCGTTGACACCTTGGCCTGAGGTCGTGGACTTCTGAAAACCAATCGCAAGGACGAAGTCACCGGCAGCGCGGACGGGAGCGGCAAAGAAAAGAAGCGAAGCTGCAGTGCGCGTGCCCCGTCTTTCGGCAATGGCTTCACATCCCAGTCGTCGATGGCGGGCCGCAAAAAAAGCAGCAATAAACCTAGATGGCACACAATCACAACAACCCATACGGCAACCCGGTGAGCGGATTCGTGCCTATCGCTGGCTCGTTTCTGCTGTTTTCTCACCCTGGCCTTCCGTTGGCATCCCGCACGGATTGACTGCTGCGCGGTTGTAGAGTTCCTGCGCTATTGATGGCGGTACGACTCCCACGGTCTGACGAGGTCATGCGGAAGCGCAACAGGCTAATATAAGCACCGTCTCAAACAGGTCCGCTGGGCTGGTGTTTGACCACGCTCTGATCTTCAAGGACCTGTTGCCATGGCATCCCCCCTCGCCGCCGAATCCGGTATCCGCGCCGTTGCTCCGCATGGGGTCGGTATTGCTGAAATGGCGCTGGCACTCGGCGGCCTGGCGATCGGCACGGCTGAGTTCGCCGCAATGGGCGTGCTGCCCGAAATCTCCGGGGACCTGGGCGTGTCCGTGCCGCAGGCCGGCCATCTGATCAGCGCCTATGCGCTCGGCGTGGTGGTGGGTGCACCTGCCATCACGATCCTGATGGCGAAAACGCCGCGCAAGGCGCTGCTGATCGGCCTGATGCTGCTCTATGCCGTGGGCAATTTTGCGACGACGATTTTCCACAGCTACGCGGCGGTGCTGGTGTCACGCTTTGTGGCCGGCCTGCCGCACGGCGCGTACTTCGGCGTGGCGTCGCTGGTCGCCGCCGCGATGGTGCCGCCGTCGAAGCGCGGCGAGGCGATCGGCAAGGTGATCATGGGACTGAGCGTGGCCAACGTGCTCGGCGTGCCGGCAGCGACCTGGCTGGGCGAAACGTTCGGCTGGCGCTCGACCTTTATGGCGGTGGCGGTGATCGCCTTTCTTACCGCGGCGATGATTTACGTGTTTGTGCCTGCGGTGAAAGCCGACAAGCACGCTAGCGCACTCACCGAGCTGGGTGCGTTGAAACAGCCGCAGGTTTGGCTGACGCTGCTTGCGGCGGGTATCGGCTTTGGCGGCATCTTTGCGGTGTACAGCTACATCACGCCGCTGCTGACCGAGGTCACGCATCTGCCGCTGGCACGCGTTCCGCTGATGCTGAGCCTGATCGGCATCGGCATGGTGGTCGGCAGCGTCGTGTGCGGCAAGCTGGCCGACCGTTGGCTCAAGGGCACGATGATCGGCATGTACGCCTTTACGGCGCTGATGCTGACCATCCTGGTGTTTGTGGCGCACTCGGCCGCGGCCATGGTCGTGGTGCTGTTTCTGATCGGCATCTGCACCATGGTCACGGTGAGTTTCCAGGCGCGCTTGATGGACGTTGCCGGCGATGCACAGTCGCTGGCCGCCGCCTTGAACCACAGCGCGTTCAATATCGCCAACGCGCTCGGTGCGTGGCTCGGTGGCGTTTCCATCGCGGCGGGCTACGGATGGACGTCCACCGGCTGGGTCGGACTGGGTCTTTCGCTGATCGGCATCGGTGTGCTGCTGTGGTCGTTCGCGCTGAACCGAAGGCGTATCGTCGCCTGAAGGACGCCGCTGCGCGTTGACATCCGCTAGGGCCCGTTCAAACCCACGCGGATCACCTTCGAAAAATCGTCCGTCGGCAAACTGGCCTTGGCCCGGTCGGTGACGCGACCGCGGCGACGCAGTTCCTGCACCGATACGCTCTGATCCAGCGCGCCAATCTCGTAAAGATATTCCGGCAGGTAGCCAGTGATCAGCAGGCGCACGTCGTACGGCAAGCCCGGATCCAACCGCTTGGCCATCCGGTAGACGATGGTGGTGCAGTTGGAGGTCAGCGTGTTGTAGAACGTCGGCGTGGTGACCAGTTCGTTGGCGGACGCCACGTACGACAGAAACAGCTCGCGCATGGCCTGCTTGCTCATCTTCAGCGGATACAGATAGTCGTCTTCCCCGCGCACGTTGGTGCGTACGGCGATGATGTCGCGCTCGTCGGCCGCCGTGAGAATCATGTCGAAGCGCTTGAAGAAGCCGCCGATGGCTGAATATTGTTGGCCGCGCTTCTTGCGGATCTCGACGGAGAACACCACGTGTCGTCCGTCGTCGAAGCCGAACGACATCATCGCGTGGGCAATTTCCTTGCTGCCCCAGTAGGACAGCACGGCATCGGCGGAGGCGATACGATCGAGATCGTAGGTGCGCGTCTCCCAACGGATATCGTGATCCTGCTCGGTGCGCCAGGTGAAGTTGCGTACGTTGGTCAGGGTGACCTTGCTGCCGTCGACTTTGCCGCTCATGAGCTGCGCCACGTCGTCCGCCCACACGCGGTCATTGGAAGGCGCAATGGTCGACCACCATGCCATCAATGCCACAAACGCCAGCCCATAAAACAGCAGCGGCAGCCAACTTCGTCGGCTGATCGCGAAAGCAAACAGCGAAACGATCAGGATCGCCCACAGCGCGCTGCCTAGTGCGCGCACCACCACGCCGCCAGGCAGCTGAAACCATAGCGCCATCGTGCCCCACAGGCCGGAAAAAAACGCGACCAGCGCGACGCACACGTTGAGCACCACACGGCCAATCGCCCTGTACTTCGTCGTCATCGCGGGATAGGTCTCCAGTCCATGGCCGCCAGCGTGCCGGTTTGGCCGCGCCATGACAATTCGTTTGTGGCCGGCCTGCATCATGATGCCTGATGAAAACTCTAAACTGCGTATTAGGCTGAGTGATCAACCGCATAGGAAGCCACATGAAAGCAAGAAGCACCTCAACCATTGCCAAGAGCTTGATTGCCATGACGGTTCTTGCAATTGCATTAAATATAAGAGACATCGCTAGTGCCGTCGGTCTGAAGATCAGCCCTCTACCGATCAACTACGGCGGCTCGATTTTGGACAATGCTCTTTGCGTGCTTCTCGTAGTCCTTACGGCTCGATTGCTGTCCAAGAAATCGCCGATAGGCTTAAAGTCCTTGCTAGGCTTGCAATGGCACAGCTTCAAAGCACCCGCGTTGGTATTGTTGGCAACAACACCATGTTGGATTGGACTGGCTTTTCAAGGAGCGCTCGCTAAAGAAATTAATCCTATCGACCTCATTATGCTTTCGGTCGTATTTCCGTTTGCCGAAGAAATTACCTACCGCGGCTTCGGCTTTGTGTAATGACCCAGCACTTCCTGCACAGGTCAGGCCGCTAAGGCATACGCCTCAGCGGGTGTTTTCATCTTCAACGCCTGGTGCGGGCGCTGGTGG
>NZ_JACCCA010000024.1:0-6830 GCF_013408815.1 Rhodanobacter sp. K2T2
ATCAGGGCGTGCGCCTGCGGTACCCGCGCTACTTGCAACTCGAACAGCTCGTGCAGACATCGCCCTTCGGGATACACCGCTGTGGTCGCGTTCAGGTGTTCGATCAGCTCGTGGTATTCATCGGTAGCCAACAGGCGCAATGTCCCGAGCGGCTGCGATGCATCGCGCACCATCTCACTAAGCACGGTAAGCAGATAGCCGACATGCTGAGTGATAGTCGATCTATCGAACAACGCTGTGGCGAAGTTCAATCCGCCTTCGATGGTGTCTCCACGATCGGACAGGACAAGCTCGAGATCGAACTTGCTCGAAGCATAATCGACGTCGATCCGCTCGACGGTCAGGCCGGCCAACTCTGGCAGAGCGTCGGCATTCTGCTCCCACACGAACATCACCTGAAACAAAGGTGATATCTCAGCGTGACGCACCGCTCCTGAAGCGGCCAGGATCGCTTCGAACGGTAACTGCGCGTGATCGAACGCAGCCAGCGTCGTATCGCGCACACGTTCGATAAGCGTCTGCGGCGTCGACGCATCGTGGAGATTGATGCGTAACGGCAGCGTGTTGACGAAGCAACCGACCGTATCCTCCCACATCGCACGCGTGCGGGATGACACCGGCGTGCCGATCACAATGTCGCTCTGCGAGGCGAGTCGCGATAGCACAACGGACCATGCACCGAGCATGGCCATAAAGACCGTAGCACCACTGCGCCGAGCAAGCTCGCGGAGACCCGAAGTGAGCGTCTTGTCGAGAACGATCGGCACGAACGCAGCCTCATGTTCCCGGCGTGCCATGCGCGGACGATCCAAGGGCAAGTCGAGCGCAGGCGGAGAACCGACGAGAACGCCTTTCCAGTAATCGACAGCGACACGACGCGCGGAGGAGCGCGACCAACGCGCTTCCCACATCGCATGATCGAACGACGTCGCGACGACAGGAGGCAGCGGATCAGACCCACCCTCCGGCGCAGCGGCATACAACGCGGACAACTCGCTCATGACGATATGCAAGGTCGTGGCGTCGGCTACCAGATGGTGGAGCGTCAGCAAAAACAGATGATCGCCGTCGGGCAAACCGATCAACGCTGCGCGCAGCGGTGGCTCGCAGGAGAGGTCAAATGGACGGCCATATTCTTCCAGGCACAACTCGGCGATCGCTTCGGTGTTAGCCCGCGTCACGTGCGATATCGCCAGCGGACAGCCCATCGATGCATCGAGCAGCGACACGACAGGCAGACCGTCCTGTTCGGTAATCACCGTCCTCAGTACGTCGTGCCGCGCGTACAGGCGGTCGAGGCTTTTGCGAAACGCATGGATATCCAGCGCACCGTGCAAACGGCAGGCCACCGGCATGTGATAACTCGAACCGACGTCCGCACCAGCCTCGAGCAACCAGAGGCGCTGTTGCGCAGAAGTAAGCCGCAGCCCCAGCTCGGAAGCCTCGTCAACGCTTGCTTCCTCATTGCTCATCGCCGCGAAATTGACCTCCTCGGCCAGCAACGCCACCGTCGGCGCAGCGAACAGGCGCGACATCGCAACCGAGCAGCCGAAACGGTCGCACACCCTGCCGAGCATCTGCACGGCGAGCAACGAATGACCGCCGATCTCGAAGAATCCAGCATGGCGTCCGACTACGGACAGCCCGAGGAGATCGCGCCAGATTGCAGCGATCGCCTGCTCCACAACGCCTTGCGGTTCTTCGAACGGCGCCGAGCCGACGTCAGCTTCCTCGATCGATGGCAATCGCGCTTTGTCGATCTTGCCATTCACCGTCAAAGGCCACGTCGCGACAGCCACGAAAACGCTGGGCAACATGTAGCTCGGCAGGCGCGTCGCCAGATAGCTTTTCAGGATCGCCGGCAGCGGTTCGCTCAAAGCATGACCGGTCGAACTCGCTTCGACATAGGCGACGATGCGTGGTGCGATGCGTTCACTCTGATCGTTGTGTGCCACGACATCGACCATCACTTGATCGACCCACGCGCAATCACCTAGAACGGCTTCGATTTCTCCGAGTTCGACGCGGTGCCCTCGAATCTGCACTTGGTTGTCGTTGCGTCCGAGGTATTCGATCTCACCATCGGGAAGTCGGCGCGCAAGGTCGCCTGTGCGATACATGCGAGCATCGCCCGTCGCTCGGAATGGATCGGCAACGAATCGCTCGGCCGTCAGCGCCGGTCGGCCGTGATAACCGCGTGCAAGGATGTCGCCACCAACGTGGATTTCGCCCACCGTTCCCATCGGCACGAGTGATCGATGACGGTCGAGTAGATAGAGTCGTCCGTGGTCCACCACCTTACCAATGGAGTGCCAAGCGCCTGACGCATCGACTCGGCGAATCGTCGCGTTGATGGTCGTTTCCGTCGGCCCGTAGGCATTGAACACACGAGGCAGATGATGGCCGATCGCGAACCATGCCTTCAGTGCGGGAGCGCTTACCGCTTCGCCGCCGATAACGATGCGAGACAAATTCGATGGCAACCCCCTGCCCGGCGACGCCCAATGCGAGACCATGCCCGACCAGAACGCGGTCGGCAAGCTGGCGATGGTGATCGCGTGGGTATTGCAGAAAGCATCGAAAGCCTGCGGTGACGAAATACTCTCGTCGGTTCGCAGCACGAGGCAGGCGCCGCTGCTGAGCGCACCGAATATTTCTTCGACCGAAACATCGAATGCCAGCGACGAGAACTGGAGATAGCGATCGGCCGAGCCAAGCTCATACGTGCGCCGCACTGTTTCGATCTGACGCACGACAGAGGCGTGCTCCACCATGACGCCCTTCGGGATACCGGTCGAACCCGAGGTGTAAATGACATAGGCGAGATCGTGCGGCGATGTAGTCCGTTCGTCGAGTGGTGTAGCAGGACATGCATCCCATGGACGCGGCATTCCGTCCATCGCCACCATCGGAACCACGGTCGAGAGCTGCGCTCTATGGCGCGCATCGGTCACCACGATATCCGGACGAGCATCCTCGATGATGTCCGCGATTCGCTGTGCGGGATAATTCGAATCGATGGGTACGTAGAAGCCACCCGCCTTGAGCACGGCAAGAACGGCGACGATCATGTCCGCGCAGCGTTCCATGCAGATCGCGACCGGTCGACCATGTATCGGAGCAAGGCCGCTGAGATACCTGGCAAAACGATTGGCCCGTGCGTCCAGTTCGAGGTAAGTCAAGTGGACGTCGCCATCCATAATCGCCACGGCGCTCCCATCGCGAAGCGCCTGATCTTCGACGACCCGATGGATACCGCTCGGCAGATTGGACGACAAGCCGCCGCCGATCGCCTCGCCGAGCAGACTTTCGCGTTCCGCTACATCCAGGATATCCACCTGCGCATAGCGGGCCTGATCGTCCCCAGCGAGCGCAGCGAGCATGCGCTGGAAGTAACCCAGGTGGCGCGCGATGCGCGCTTCGTCGAACAGTTCGGCGTCATAGCCAAGCGCGCCGACAACAGCGCCGCCCTCCTCGCGCAAATCGAGTTCGAGGTCGTAGCGTAGAAACGTCTCCGGCATGTCGACTATCTCGACAGCCAGGCCAGGCAGAAGCGGTGGCACGCGCATCGCACCCTGCCACGAGATCATTACCTGGAACAGCGATGCCTGCGCGTCACGGCCCTCGCTGCGGAGCATTTCCACCACCTTGTCGTACGGCACGTCCTGATGGTCAAGCGCATCACGAGTCGCTCGCGCGGCTTGTTCGACGACCTCAGCCAGCGTGGCGTCCTCGTCGGCGACGATTCGCAACGGCAGCGTGTTGACCAGTAGGCCGACGACGTTGGCGATTTCCGGTCGACGTCGTTGCGATGACGGCGTGCCGATGACGATATCCGACTGACCCGAGAGTCGAGCGAGAACCGCCCACCACGCAGCGAGCACCGTCGCAAACAGAGTCGTTCCATGTCGCCTCGCGACATTGTTCAAGCGCTCTACACATGCCTGCGGAATGCACACCGCCGACTGTCTGGCCGGATGTGTGCGCACGGCAAGCGGCGCACGGTCGGTCGGTAGCGCGATCGTGGGTGGCGCGTCCCTCAGCAGGAAAGTCCAGTAACGTGCCTGCGTCGCAAGGTGCCCAGTACTCCACTGCTCGCTTTCCCATGCCGCAAAGTCGACGTAACGAAGAAGTGGCTGGTCAAGCGAAGCAATCTGTCCGGTCACGTTCGCGAGGTAGAGCTGCTCGATATCCCGCACGAGAATATCCATGGATCCACCATCGCAGACGATGTGGTGCAGCGCGAGTTGAAATACGTGCTCATGATCGCTCGTGCGAACCAAACATGCGCGAACCAGTGGCCCACTAGCCAGATCGAAGCGGCGCCCGGATTCACGCGCGAGGACAGCGGCCAGACCCGCTTCGTCGTAGCCGTTGGCGGCGAGGTCGATCTCGGCCAACGGAAAGTCTTCCCCGGCAGGCAAAACTTTCGCCACCAGCGCACCCGCCCGAAACACGAAGGTTGTGCGCAACGCATCGTGACGCGCGTAGATCGTGTTCAAAGTTGCGCGCAGCGCCTGCGTATTCAGGTCGCCTGAGAACCGTAGCACGGCTACGATGTGGCTGGCGGCGTGGCCATGCTCCGTCTGCGAGGTGAGCCACATTGCCTGCTGAGCGAACGACGCCAACGGCAGCGAATCCGTGCGACGTTCGATGACCGTGGATGCATGTTCATGGCGCTGATCGGGAGCGAGCAGCGGCGCGAGTGCAGCCGCGAAGTCGATCAGTCGCGGGTGAGCGAAAAGCGCGCTCATTGGAATGTCTACGCCGAGTTCGCGTCCGAGCATGCCGACGAACCGGAGTGCAAGAAGCGAATGCCCTCCGCTTTCGAAGAAGTCCGTCTGCCTTGCGATTTTCACGCCGTCGAGCAGGCCGGCCCAGGCCGTTGCGACCAACAGCTCCAGCCCTGGCTCCGGCACGTCGCCCTCGGGCATCGATGACAGCGTGAGTTCCGTCGATGGCAGCGCGCGCCGATCCACTTTCCCATTTGCCGTCATCGGCAAGCCATCGAGTAGCAAGATAGCGGCAGGGATCATGTACGACGGCAGATGCGATCGTGCATGCCACGCGAGCTCGTCTACAAGGACATCGTGCCCAGATGTGCCGACGACAAAAGCGACCAGCACCAAGGTCCCCACGGCATCTGATCGGGTGACGACAACGGCATCCTGAACCCACGGATGGCTCTTCAGACATGCCTCGATCTCGCCAGGCTCCACGCGATAGCCACGGATTTTCACTTGGTCGTCGTTGCGACCGTGGAAAGCGAGGCTGCCATCCGGCAAGAAGCGTGCAAGATCGCCCGTGCGATAGAGCCGTTCGCCAGGATTTGCGGAGAACCGATCGTGGATAAAGCGCTCATCTGTCAGCTCGGCATTGCCGAGATAGCCACGCGCCACACCCACGCCGCCGATGTACATCTCACCGACCGTGCCGCATGGCACCGAATGTCCATGCTTATCAAGAATGTGGATACGCGTATTCGCGATGGCTCTTCCGATAGTGGAACGACCGGTCGCTGTATCGATATCTCCGGAGGTCGCGACGACGGTCGTTTCGGTTGGCCCATAGTTGTTGACCAGACGCAGACCTCGCGGCAATGAAGCCGACGAATCGTTGTAACGATCGCCGCCAATGAGAAGCGTCTCCAACTGCGGCGGATAATCACCTTCCGCCAGCACAGTCGTGGCCAGCGATGTGGTGAGGAAACCGATTTGTGTTGGCGAGCCGATCCACCAACGCAACATGGCCTGCAAGTCACCCAACGACGCAGCAGGCGGAAACAACAGACAACCACCGCTGACGAGCGTCGGCCAGATTTCCCAGGTGCTCGCGTCGAATGCCAGACCCGCCATGGCGCTGGCAAACATGCCTGGCCGCAGATCGAACGCCTGGCAGTGCCACGCGGTGAGCGCTACCAGCGATCGGTGTTCGATCATCACACCCTTCGGGCGTCCCGTCGATCCCGATGTGTAGATCACATAGGCCAGGTCGCGCGCGTCGATGTTCCTCGGCGTGAATGTTATCGATGCGTCGCCGTTGTCCTGGCCCACGTTCAAAGCTAGACGGCCGTGCAAGGATGTTTCGGCGAAAGCGGCAAGGCCTGCCGGATCGACGAGTACGACACGAACCATCGCATCGTCCAAGGTCTGCGAGAGCCGCGAGGCAGGATGGGACGGATCGAGCGGCAAATAAGCACCGCCGGCTTTCAGAATACCGAGATAGGCCACCACAAGATCCAGTGTGCGCGCCAGACATACCGCGACCACCTCGCCGTGTTGCAGACCATGTTCGAGCAGACGACACGCAAGCCGATTGGCCTTGCGATCCAGTTCGGCATACGTGAGCGTGTCGTCACCTTGCCGCACGGCGATGGCCTCGGGTGTGCGCCGTACCTGAGCTTCGATCAGCGCATGGATACCGGTGTCGCTAGGGTACGGCGCTTCGGTCGCGTTCCACGCGGTCTGTTGCGCTCGCTCCGCCTCACTGAGCATGTCGATCGACGACAAACTCGCGCCGTCGACGGTCATCGCGCGAAGCACCGTCATCAGGTAATCGACGTGGCGTTGCATCGTCGACACGTCGTAAAGCGACGTCGCATGATTGAGGATGCCGCGAACCTCGGAACCGTCTTCCTGCAAAATCAGTTCAAGGTCGAAACGGCATGTGCCATTCCCCGTAGGCATCGCCTCGACCTCGATACCGGTCATGTCCGTTATCGTCCAAGACGATGGTTGCCAAGCGAACATGACCTGGAACAGCGGCGTGTGATCGAGCCGACGCGGCGGCTGGGCGATCTCGACCACCTGCTCGAACGGCAGGTCCTGATG
>NZ_JACCCA010000025.1:0-5719 GCF_013408815.1 Rhodanobacter sp. K2T2
TGTTGACGGCCACAAAAAACGATATAGAATGGGCGGCTCACCTAGGACGAAACGTCTTAGACGCAACACGAGGAATCGGTTGCAAGTGGTTGATCTTTGACAGTGTGCGCAGGTGAATTGTGTGGACGTCTTGCGATGGAGGGTTACGACCTGTCCAACAAATGCAAGCGTCCAATGAAAGAGAAAGTCAGTAATGAGTTTTGATTTTGTTGGGACTAACGCTTCAGAAAGATAGATTGTCTTCGGACAGTCGAAAACTTAAGTGAAGAGTTTGATCCTGGCTCAGATTGAACGCTGGCGGCATGCCTAACACATGCAAGTCGAACGGCAGCACAGCAGAGCTTGCTCTGTGGGTGGCGAGTGGCGGACGGGTGAGTAATGCATCGGGATCTACCTCAACGTGGGGGATAACGTAGGGAAACTTACGCTAATACCGCATACGTCCTACGGGAGAAAGCAGGGGACCTTCGGGCCTTGCGCGGTGAGACGAACCGATGTTCGATTAGCTAGTTGGTGAGGTAATGGCTCACCAAGGCGACGATCGATAGCTGGTCTGAGAGGATGATCAGCCACACTGGAACTGAGACACGGTCCAGACTCCTACGGGAGGCAGCAGTGGGGAATATTGGACAATGGGCGCAAGCCTGATCCAGCAATGCCGCGTGTGTGAAGAAGGCCTTCGGGTTGTAAAGCACTTTTATCAGGAACGAAATACCACGGGTTAATACCCTATGGGGCTGACGGTACCTGAGGAATAAGCACCGGCTAACTTCGTGCCAGCAGCCGCGGTAATACGAAGGGTGCAAGCGTTAATCGGAATTACTGGGCGTAAAGGGTGCGTAGGCGGTTAGTTAAGTCTGTCGTGAAATCCCCGGGCTCAACCTGGGAATGGCGATGGATACTGGCTGGCTAGAGTGTGTCAGAGGATGGTGGAATTTCCGGTGTAGCGGTGAAATGCGTAGAGATCGGAAGGAACATCAGTGGCGAAGGCGGCCATCTGGGACAACACTGACGCTGAAGCACGAAAGCGTGGGGAGCAAACAGGATTAGATACCCTGGTAGTCCACGCCCTAAACGATGCGAACTGGATGTTGGTCTCAACTCGGAGATCAGTGTCGAAGCTAACGCGTTAAGTTCGCCGCCTGGGGAGTACGGTCGCAAGACTGAAACTCAAAGGAATTGACGGGGGCCCGCACAAGCGGTGGAGTATGTGGTTTAATTCGATGCAACGCGAAGAACCTTACCTGGCCTTGACATGTCTGGAATCCTGCAGAGATGCGGGAGTGCCTTCGGGAATCAGAACACAGGTGCTGCATGGCTGTCGTCAGCTCGTGTCGTGAGATGTTGGGTTAAGTCCCGCAACGAGCGCAACCCTTGTCCTTAGTTGCCAGCACGTAATGGTGGGAACTCTAAGGAGACTGCCGGTGACAAACCGGAGGAAGGTGGGGATGACGTCAAGTCATCATGGCCCTTACGGCCAGGGCTACACACGTACTACAATGGTCGGTACAGAGGGTTGCGATACCGCGAGGTGGAGCCAATCCCAGAAAGCCGATCCCAGTCCGGATCGAAGTCTGCAACTCGACTTCGTGAAGTCGGAATCGCTAGTAATCGCGGATCAGCTATGCCGCGGTGAATACGTTCCCGGGCCTTGTACACACCGCCCGTCACACCATGGGAGTGAGTTGCTCCAGAAGCCGTTAGTCTAACCGCAAGGGGGACGACGACCACGGAGTGGTTCATGACTGGGGTGAAGTCGTAACAAGGTAGCCGTATCGGAAGGTGCGGCTGGATCACCTCCTTTCAAGAAATGACGGTCGCGAGCTCTCTCGCGCAAGACGTCCACACAAGGCACCTGTATTTTACGAAGTTGTTCCAGGTCGCCTGGTCTAGGTTCTGGGGTTCAGTCATCACTGGGTCTGTAGCTCAGGTGGTTAGAGCGCACCCCTGATAAGGGTGAGGCCGGTGGTTCGAGTCCACCCAGACCCACCATATTCCAAGGGTTCCTTGGGGCCTTAGCTCAGCTGGGAGAGCACCTGCTTTGCAAGCAGGGGGTCATCGGTTCGATCCCGATAGGCTCCACCATGGAATGACCGGTTCGTAAAATATAAGCACACCTCAAGATTTTGAAGTCATCCGGCGTTGAGGCCGGTGTGACGTTCTTTGAAAAACTGTAAACGAGTGACAAGCGTCTTGGTTCGAAACCGAACCGAGATAAGTGTTAAGGCAACGAAACGAAGTAACTTGGCTGCACCTGATGAGGGTGCATGCCCCGAGGCGACTTGGGGTTATATGGTCAAGCGACTAAGCGTATACGGTGGATGCCTTGGCAGTCAGAGGCGATGAAGGACGTGGCAGCCTGCGAAAAGTGTCGGGGAGCTGGCAACAAGCTTTGATCCGGCAATGTCCGAATGGGGAAACCCACTGCGCAAGCAGTACTGCATAGTGAATACATAGCTATGCAGGGCGAACCCGGGGAACTGAAATATCTAAGTACCCGGAGGAAAAGAAATCAACCGAGATTCCCTGAGTAGCGACGAGCGAACGGGGACTAGCCCAAAAGCACATTATGTTTTAGTCAAACGGTTTGGAAAAGCCGGCCATAGATGGTGATAGCCCAGTCGACGAAAAGACATTTTGTGTGAAATTGAGTAAGGCGGGGCACGTGAAACCTTGTCTGAACATGGGGGGACCATCCTCCAAGGCTAAATACTACTGACTGACCGATAGCGAACTAGTACCGTGAGGGAAAGGCGAAAAGAACCCCGGAGAGGGGAGTGAAATAGACCCTGAAACCGTATACGTACAAGCAGTGGAAGCCCGCAAGGGTGACTGCGTACCTTTTGTATAATGGGTCAGCGACTTACTGTCTGTGGCAAGCTTAACCGTATAGGGGAGGCGAAGAGAAATCGAGTCTGAATAGGGCGCATAGTCTCAGGCAGTAGACCCGAAACCGAGTGATCTATCCTTGGCCAGGTTGAAGGTGCGGTAACACGCACTGGAGGACCGAACCCACATCTGTTGCAATAGATGGGGATGAGCTGAGGATAGGAGTGAAAGGCTAAACAAACTCGGAGATAGCTGGTTCTCCTCGAAAGCTATTTAGGTAGCGCCTCGTGCGAATACTGTTGGGGGTAGAGCACTGTTATGGCTAGGGGGTCATCGCGACTTACCAAACCATGGCAAACTCCGAATACCAACACGTACTACACGGGAGACACACGGCGGGTGCTAACGTCCGTCGTGAAAAGGGAAACAACCCAGACCCGCAGCTAAGGTCCCAAAGTCATGGCTAAGTGGAAAACGATGTGGAAAGGCATAGACAGCCAGGAGGTTGGCTTAGAAGCAGCCATCCTTTAAAGAAAGCGTAATAGCTCACTGGTCGAGTCGGTCTGCGCGGAAGATTTAACGGGGCTAAGCCATGCACCGAAGCTCGGGGTGTGCACATTTATGTGTACGCGGTAGAGGAGCGTTCTGTAAGCCTGTGAAGGTGGATTGTAAAGTCTGCTGGAGGTATCAGAAGTGCGAATGCTGACATGAGTAACGATAATGGGGGTGAAAAGCCCCCACGCCGAAAGCCCAAGGTTTCCTCGCGCAACGTTCATCGGCGCAGGGTGAGTCGGCCCCTAAGGCGAGGCAGAAATGCGTAGTCGATGGGAAGCAGGTTAATATTCCTGCACTTTTCTATAGTGCGATGTGGGGACGGAGAAGGTTAGGTCTACCGGGCGTTGGTTGTCCCGGGGAAAGGCGGTAGGCATGGGTCTTAGGCAAATCCGGGACCCTTTATGCCGAGCACCGAGACGAGCCCTATTGGGCGAAGTGACTGACACCACGCTTCCAGGAAAAGCCACTAAGCTTCAGCTATAGAAGAACCGTACCGCAAACCGACACTGGTAGGCAGGGTGAGAATCCCAAGGCGCTTGAGAGAACTCGGGTGAAGGAACTAGGCAAAATGGCACCGTAACTTCGGGAGAAGGTGCGCCCTTTAGCGTGGTCACATGCGTGACTGAGCGTTGAAGGGTCGCAGTAACCTGGCCGCTGCGACTGTTTATCAAAAACACAGCACTCTGCAAACACGAAAGTGGACGTATAGGGTGTGACGCCTGCCCGGTGCTGGAAGGTTAATTGATGGGGTCAGCCGCAAGGCGAAGCTCTTGATCGAAGCCCCAGTAAACGGCGGCCGTAACTATAACGGTCCTAAGGTAGCGAAATTCCTTGTCGGGTAAGTTCCGACCTGCACGAATGGCGTAACGACAGCGGCGCTGTCTCCACCCGAGACTCAGTGAAATTGAATTCGCTGTGAAGATGCAGCGTTCCCGCGGCAAGACGGAAAGACCCCGTGAACCTTTACTATAGCTTTACACTGAACGTTGAGTTCTTCTGTGTAGGATAGGTGGGAGGCTTTGAAGCGCAGACGCCAGTTTGCGTGGAGCCAACCTTGAAATACCACCCTGAAGTGCTTGACGTTCTAACCTAGGCCCGTAATCCGGGTCAGGGACCGTGTATGGTGGGTAGTTTGACTGGGGCGGTCTCCTCCCAAAGAGTAACGGAGGAGCACGAAGGTACGCTCAGCGCGGTCGGACATCGCGCACTGTGTGCAATGGCATAAGCGTGCTTGACTGCGAGATCGACGGATCAAGCAGGTACGAAAGTAGGTCATAGTGATCCGGTGGTTCTGTATGGAAGGGCCATCGCTCAACGGATAAAAGGTACTCCGGGGATAACAGGCTGATACCGCCCAAGAGTTCATATCGACGGCGGTGTTTGGCACCTCGATGTCGGCTCATCACATCCTGGGGCTGTAGCCGGTCCCAAGGGTATGGCTGTTCGCCATTTAAAGTGGTACGCGAGCTGGGTTCAGAACGTCGTGAGACAGTTCGGTCCCTATCTGTCGTGGGCGTTGGAGATTTGAGGGGGGCTGCTCCTAGTACGAGAGGACCGGAGTGGACGTTCCGCTGGTGTTCGGGTTGTCATGCCAATGGCATTGCCCGGTAGCTATGAACGGAAGTGATAACCGCTGAAAGCATCTAAGCGGGAAGCACGCCCCAAGATGAGATCTCCCGAGAGCTTGACTCTCCTTAAGGCACCATCAAGACTAGGTGGTTGATAGGTCAGGTGTGGAAGTGCAGCAATGCATGGAGCTAACTGATACTAATGAGCCGTGAGGCTTGGCCATATAACCCCAAGTGGCTTTAGTTCGTGTGCTTTCCCTGCACGAGAAAGCGGCCATACCATGGCCGCACTCTTCAGAAGAGCATGCCTTGAAGCTTGTCCCGTCCGATTTCACCTCGACGCTTGTCACTCGTTTACACCTCTATTTGACGCGAGTCCTTTTCGCGAAGAGCCAAGCCCGCCATCCGTGGCGGACTCTTCAAAAGGGCTCGACCCAGATTGAAGCCGGCGCGTCATGCGCTGCTTCAACCCCTTCCCTGGCGGCCATAGCGGCGTGGTACCACCTGATCCCATCCCGAACTCAGAAGTGAAACGCGCATGCGCCGATGGTAGTGTGGCTTTGCCATGCAAGAGTAGGTCACCGCCAGGGGCCTTATACTGATCAACCCTCACCGGACACGGTGGGGGTTTTTCTTTTTAGCGATGTCGGCGCGCGCAGCGCCCGGGCCTGTAACCGCTCTACGCCAGCGCCCTTATACCCAAACCCTCGCCGGTGACGGTGGGGGGTTTTGCTTGGGCGACTCCTCGGTACTCGCACAGTCCAAAC
>NZ_JACCCA010000026.1:0-1702 GCF_013408815.1 Rhodanobacter sp. K2T2
CCAGCGGCAGGTCTATAGCGAAGCGCTGACGCAGGCGCGAGAGCAGCCGCATAGCTACTAACGAGTGACCGCCCAAGGCGAAGAAGTCGTCGCGACGACCGACTTGCGCCACGCCCAGTAGCTCGCTCCACCACTGCGCCAGGGCGATCTCGATGTCGCCTTGCGGCGCTTCATAGGTATGCCGTGCGTAGGCGGCTTCGTCCGGTTGCGGTAGCGCCTGGCGGTCGAGCTTGCCATTGGGTGTCAGCGGCCACGCGTCCAGCCAGATGTACGCCGCCGGCAGCATGTACTCGGGCAGGCCGGTGGCCAGGTGCTCGCGCAGCGTTCCTGCATCGACGGCGGTGCCGATGAGATAGGCCAGCAAGCGTGGCTGTGTGTCCTCGCCAACCGGTGCCACAGTCACTATCGCTTCGCGCACGGCGTCGTGCGCGATCAGCCGCGCTTCGATCTCACCCAGCTCGATGCGGAAGCCGCGGATCTTCACTTGGTGATCGTTGCGTCCCAGGTAGACCAGCCGTCCGTCGGGCAGGTAGCGCGCCAGGTCGCCGGTGCGGTACATCCGCGCATCGGCGGCGCTCGCAAACGGGTCGCGCACGAACCGGCTCGCCGTGAGTTCCGCTCGCCCCAGATAGCCGCGTGCCACGCCGCGACCGCCGATGTAGATCTCGCCGGTCGAGCCCAGCGGTACCGGCTGCGCGTGCGCGTCGAGCAGGTAGATCTGGGTGTTCGCCAGCGGTCGTCCGATCGTCTCCTCGCGCGGCTCGTCCCGGTGCATGGCCGTCCACGTCGAATACGTGGTCGTCTCTGACGGGCCGTACAGGTTGCAAATGCGCGACACGGCCGTGTGCGCGAACAGACGCTCCACCAGACTGCTGCGCAAGGGTTCGCCGGCGAGGTTGACGGTTGCCGTGGTGGTTGCCGGCAAGGCACCGTCCAGCAACGCGCCGATCGCTGAGGGCACGGTGTTGATCAGGGTCACATCGTGTGCCACGGACGGCAAGGCGAGCGCATCGTCCAGCAGGTAGACGGTGCCGCCACCGCACAGCGGCACGAAGCATTCGAACACCGACAGGTCGAACTGCACCGAGGTACAGAACGCTACGCGAGCGCGCTCGTGGGCATCGAACGCGTCCATCGCCCAGTACACCAGGTTGGTCGCCTGCGCATGCTCGATCAGCACGCCCTTCGGTGTGCCGGTCGAGCCGGAGGTGTAGATCACGTAGGCGACGTCGCGGGCGCCCCCGTCGACCGGACGTACGGCGCGGGCGGCGGTGGCGCGGGTACCGGCGGTGGCGACGTCGAGTACACATCGCTGTGTCAGCGCGGCATCGCCCAGTGCCGCACGGCCGGTCGCGTCGCATAGCAGCCAACGCGGTGCGGCGTCTTCGCATACCCACTGCAAGCGGCCGGTCGGATAGGCTGGGTCCAGCGGCACATACGCCCCGCCGGCCTTGAGAATCGCCAGCATGCCGACGATCAGCCAGGGCGTGCGGTCCACGCACAGACCGACCAGGCTCGCCCGGCCAACCCCTTCCGACACCAGTACCTGTGCCAGACGGTCCGCCTCGTGATCCAACTGCGCGTAGGTCCACGGCTGGCCCCTGTGCATCAGGGCGTGCGCCTGCGGTACCCGCGCTACTTGCAACTCGAACAGCTCGTGCAGACATCGCCCTTCGGGATACACCGCTGTGGTCGCGTTCAG
>NZ_JACCCA010000027.1:0-1209 GCF_013408815.1 Rhodanobacter sp. K2T2
TCGTTTTCTACACTGGAATACACCGACGTCAGACGCGACACGTAGTCGTAGCCGAAATTCTGCGTCAGCGTGTTGTCGATGCCGTTGGTGATCTGCGTGATGCGATCGGCCGCGTCGTACGTAAAAGCCCAGACCTTGCTTGCCCGGCAAGCTGATACCGGCAGTCTGCCTTCGGTTTCATAACCGGTATTGATCAGCCCGTTACTTGAGATCCACTGTTCCATGCCTTGATGGTTATATGCCTAATTAGCTTTTATTGCGGCGTCGGACACGAGGACGGAGTTTGCTTTGAAACCTGTACCCATGCGTCATCACGCCTAAAGTTGATAACAACTTTGTCATTCAAGCAATTAATGTTTATGATTTTTGAATTAAAAACATGATAGGGCGCATAGTTAGTAAGATCGTATTTCCAGCCAGCTTTCTCTAGACTCAAGAAATTCTTTAAATCAATATATGTTCGATTATTTTCATCTAATGTAAGATTTTTTTTTACAACACCATGAGAATACTCTACATAAGTAAAATTTGGTGGGTAATCGAGATCAGGCAAATCGACGCGATAAAATGGCAGCATAAGCATAAGTAAGGATTTTATAAAAAACATTTGACTAATACCTCATGCCTAAAACGAGATTGAAAAGTTTGAAATACTGGGCCTGTGAGTAATTTCGGCAACTATTTGTCATAATATTATAGGGCCCACTGTTTCCTAGCTGTTTTTTTAAGTAGGCTATGGCCGCAGCATCTTCTACTGGATTTGTTTTAAGATAAAAAGAGTAGTTTATTGCCGTAATTGGATCTTCGTCCTCATATACCTCTCCGCTTCCTGCACCACCCGGCGTCGGATTAGCTTGCGATGAAGTTGATTGCTCAGGCTTATCTCTACTCGCCATTCCGAAACTTTGTCCATATAGAGGACCACCTGGCTGACCGACAACGATTTTTTCGTGTAAGCCACCAACTTGCGCGGTGTTTGCGACGTAAATATCAAGGCCCATGGGGTCAGTGGATTGGATTGGGCTAGCCTCGACATAGGTATAGGTGTTAATGCCACCATTTAACCCAGAGGGATCACTTTCCAGATACCGTCCTAACCCGGAGCTATAGTCCCGATAGCCGTTGTTCCAGGTCTGCCTTTCGGCATCGTAGTACTGCCCCGGAAAACCCAGGTTCAACGTGATGTTCGCCGTGGTCACCTTCTGCGTA